>NZ_BAABWV010000001.1:0-577071 GCF_040365005.1 Aquicoccus sp. SU-CL01552
GCGTGGGAAGTCGACGTGAAGTTGGTCTCGGAATTCGTTGCCATGCGCAGGGATGCGGGTGCTTCAATCGCGACGATCAATCGCGACCTCACCGCTTTCAACCATCTCATGAGCCATATCAAAAATCTGGGCTGGATTGAAATGAATCCAGTTCTGCAATTCGAGAAAACCGGAATGAAGGAAAGTCTGCCGGACATTGTGCTCCCCACCGATGAGGCTATCCAAAAGCTGGGTCGGCGCGTACCAGGCACCCTATGCTTTTTCCCGGCCTTCCTCGACGCAACCGGGGGCCGAGTTACAGAGATGTCGATGATCAAGTGGGCTGACGTGAAAGGCATGGACTGCCCAGTTGAGGGCCATGTAACGCTGACCTTGCTACACACCAAGGGACGTAAGATTCGGACGATCACTCTGCGCCAGCAGGCGATCGACATCCTGTTGCAGATCCGTCGCTCAAATTGCTCGCCATATGTCTTCTGGAACAAAACCGAGGATGGCTACTATCGTAGCGCGGCCAATCTGTTCTGGGACTATGCGCAGGAGACGGAATTTGGAGCTCGCCTCCACGGCATCCGACACAAGTTCGCCATCGAGCGGCTGATGGAAGGCTGGTCGGTCTACCGCGTGCAGCGCTACATCGGACATGGTTCTGTGAAGACGACCGAGCGTTACTACTTCCGCTACCTGTCTCAGGAGCAGCAGGAGATTGCCAATGCCGATGGCAACATCGGTCTATGAACATCTCGTTGCGTAGGAAAGAAGCCCCGCCAGAAATGGCGGGGCTTCTTGCATTAAGGGGGGCTGCCTGGCGTCCGTTGGCGTTCGGCCATGGCATACCAAGTGCATTCAGCGGCCGGAAATCCGGCATAGTATGACACCTTACTGCATTTTCAGGTATTGGGGCGCTCAAGGCCTGCCATTAAAAAGCCCCATTAATTCAGGGGCTTAGTGGCGGAGAGACAGGGATTCGAACCCTGGGATCCCGTGAAGGATCAACGGTTTTCGAGACCGCCCCGTTCGACCACTCCGGCACCTCTCCGCGGGGGTCTGGAGGCTGCGTTTAATCGCGAATGCGACGCGGTGCAAGGGCCGATTCCGGCCCAAACCGGGTTTTCCCGGATTTTCCGTTGCCCGGCCCGGCAAAACCCTTAGGTTCGGTGCCATGAGACACCTTGAAAACCCCCGGTTTCACCGCCGGATCGCTGTTGCCCCCGCCTTGGCGGGTCTGGTCATCCTGTTGTTTTCGCTGGTCTTGTTGCCTGGCTCGGCGCGGGCCGCCGAGCGTGACAGGATCGAGGCCTTTCTCCAGGTCACCGGTTTCGACGTGGCGCTCGACAGTATCGCGCTGTCGGCCAGCGCGGCGCCGAAGATGCTCGGGATCGACCCCGGGGTGTTCGGATCGGAATGGACCCGGCTCAGCAAGCAGGTCTTCGATACCGTGCAGATGCGCGAGATGGCGCTCGACATCCTGGTGCCCGCGCTTGGCGATGACGCCCTGGCCCATGCGGCGGGGTTCTATGCCACCGACCTGGGGCAGCGGCTGGTCGCGGCCGAGAATCGCGCGCATATGATCGAGGACGACAGCGTGAAACAGTCCGAGGGGATGCGCCTGTTGACCGAAATGCGCGACAAGGCGCCGGGGCGGCTGGAGATGCTGGAGCGGATGAACGGCGCCATCGACGCCTCCGGAACCAGCCTGCGCGCGCTGCAGGAGATCCAGTTCCGGTTCCTGATGGCGGCAAGTGCCGCGGGGGTGGTCGATCTGCGCGCCGACGCGGACGAGTTGCGGGCGCTGCTCAAGGAGAACGAGGACGAGTTGCGCGCCGCCATCCGGAGTTCGGCTCTGGCCTCGGCGGCCTATACCTATCGCGATTTTTCCGACGCCGACCTTGCCGCCTATACCGAGGCGCTGGAAGACCGCCTGATGCAGGAGGTCTATGAGTTGCTGAACGCCGTGCAATACGAGATCATGGCCAACCGGTTCGAGGCACTGGCCGCCCGCATGGCCGGGCTGCAACCCGGACAGGATATCTGACCCGATGACGGCGCTGCGCCGGTTTGGCGTCTCCTTGGCGGTGTTCCTGTGCGTGTCCGTCGCCGCGTTGAACGCCACGCCGAGCGGCGAGGCGCTGGCCCGCGTCCTGCGGATCGACGACCTGGCGCAGGCGCTGCATCACGAGGGGATCGACCACGCCCAAAACCTCGACGTGGAGATGCTGGACGGACGCGGTGGCGCCCATTGGTCCCGGCAGGCCGCGCGGATCTATGAAGTGGATCGGATCGCCGGGGCGATTCGGGGCGTGCTCTCCGACGGTCTCGCGGAGGACGAGGCCACGCAAACGATCGCGTTCTTCGACAGCCCGCTGGGGCAGGAGATCCTGTCACTGGAGATCGCCGCGCGAATCTCGATGCGCGACCCGGATGTAGAGGCGGCGGCGCGCGCCATCCATGATGGTCTGAAGGGCACTGGCGATCCCCGGCTGGCGCTGGTGACCCGTTTCGTCGCGGTCAACGACCTGGTCGAGCGCAACGTCGCCGGCGCCATGAGTGCCAGTTACCAGTTCCTGCGCGGCCTCTCGGACGGGGGCGCAACCGGGCTGGACGACGCGGCGATCCTGGCCGAGGTCTGGGCCGAGGAACCCGCCACGCGGGACGAGACCGAACGCTGGCTGTTCGCCTATCTCCTGATGGCTTACCGCCCGCTGACCGACGACGAGTTGCAGGCCTATATCACGTTTTCGGAAAGCCCGGCGGGACAGGCATTGAACGCGGCGCTGTTCGACGGGTTCGACCTGCTTTATCGTGGGATTTCCTATGAGCTGGGCCTCAGCCTGGCCGGGGCCCTTACGGCCAGCGACATCTGAGCGGGGGAAACCGGTTGACAGCCGTGGGCGAGGACGCCATAAGCACGCATCCCGGCCCGTTCGCGCGTGTCGGGTTTTGTTATCATGTCGCCCGAAGGGGCGCGCTGTCCGACGGTGGCGCCGGTTGAGAGCCCGGCCCGCAACACCCCGCCAAGGGGGGCCACAGGACGCGGCAAGGAAAAGGAAAGACGCATGTTTGCGGTCCTCAAGACCGGTGGCAAGCAGTACAAGGTTCAAGCGGGCGATATCCTCCGCGTTGAAAAACTGGCTGCCGATGCCGGCGAAAAGATCCAATTCAACGATGTCCTGATGCTGGGTGGTGACACCCCGGTCGTGGGCGCGCCCCTCGTCGACGGGGCTGCCGTCCAGGCCGAAGTGATCGACCAGGTCAAGGGCGACAAGGTCATCCACTTCGTCAAGCGCCGCCGCAAGCACTCCAGCAAGCGGACCAAGGGCCATCGTCAGAAGCTGACCCTGGTCAAGATCACCGAGATCCTGACCTCGGGCGCGGACAAGACCGGGATCAAGGTTGCAACCGGCAAGGGCGACGCCCCCGCCGCGGCTGCCGCCCCGGCTGCGAAGGCCGCTGCTCTGGCTGTTGCCGCATCCGACGATGATCTGACCAAGATCACCGGTGTCGGTCCCGCCGCCGCCAAGAAACTGGCCGAGGCCGGTCTGACCAGCTTTGCCCAGATCGCAGCCTTGTCCGAAGACGACATTGCTGGTATCGACGCGGTCAAAGTGAAGCCCGAATGGGTTGAGCAGGCCAAAGAGCTGGCCAAGGGCTAAGGAGACAGACGAATGGCACATAAGAAAGCTGGCGGTTCCTCCCGTAACGGGCGCGACTCCGCAGGTCGCCGCCTTGGCGTGAAGCTCTATGGCGGTCAGGCCGTCATTCCCGGCAACATCATCGTGCGTCAGCGCGGTACCAAGTTCTGGCCGGGCGAAGGCGTTGGCATGGGCAAGGATCACACCATCTTTGCGACCACCGATGGCGCCGTGAAGTTTCACAAGGGCCTCAAGGGGCGCACCTTCATTTCGGTCCTGCCGGTAGCGGAGGCCGCCGAGTAAGCCGAAACCCGAAGGGTTCCAGACAACTGGAGGGGGATCGGCGAAACCGCCGGTCCCCTTTCTCGTTGTGCCGCATCTCGCGCCACAGGTCTTGCGCAAACACGGGCGGCTCAACATATCGGTTAGGGGGAACGGTTGACCCAACGGTCAACACGTTGGTTTTTTGGAGGGGAAAAGAAGATGATGCTGGAACAGATCACGACGCAGACGGTCATCGACGCCGAACGTTTCGACCTGCGGCCGCTGCGGCGGTCGGACATGGGGTTGATCGAGCTTTATGCCGGTGATGAACGTGTCGCGCGCATGACCACCTCGATCCCGCATCCCTATCCCCCCGGCGCCGCCGAAGCCTTTGTCACCCGCGTGATGGCGCCCGACCGCAAAGAGGACGTCTGGGCCATCGACGGCACCAAGTCCGGCGAGAGCGAGGTTCTGGGCCTGATCAGCCTCAAGAAGATGGACCGCAACCAGTCCGAGGTCGGTTACTGGGTGGCGCCGCTGTTCTGGAACACCGGCATGGCCTCCGAGGCGGTGCAGGCGCTGGTCGAGGCCAACCCCCAGGGCAACGCCACCATGTTCGCCAGCGTTTTCCAGGACAACCTCGCCTCGGCGCGGGTCCTGACTCATTGCGGTTTCGCCTATCTGGGCGATGCCGAAGTTTATTCGGTGGCGCGCGATGCCACCGTTCCCACCTGGACCTACAGCCGAAAACTCTGATTGTGGCCGGACGGTTCTTTGCGATAGGCAAGGCCCATGAAATTTCTTGATCTCGCAAAGGTCCATATCCGGTCCGGCGCCGGCGGCAACGGCTGTATCAGCTTTCGCCGCGAAAAATACATCGAATACGGCGGGCCCGATGGCGGCGACGGCGGCAATGGCGGCTCGGTCATTGCCGAGGCGGTCGAGGGGCTGAACACGCTCATCGACTTTCGCTATCAGCAGCATTTCTTCGCCAAGAACGGTCGCCCCGGCATGGGCCAGCAGCGCACCGGCAAGGATGGCGAGGATATCCTGCTGCGCGTGCCGGTGGGCACCGAGATCCTCGACGAGGACGAGGAAACCGTGATCGCGGACCTCTCTAACGTCGGCGACCGGGTCGAACTGGCCCGGGGCGGCAACGGCGGCTGGGGTAACCTGCATTTCAAGAGCTCGACCAACCAGGCGCCGCGCCGGGCCAACCCGGGGCAGGAGGGGGTCGAACGCACGCTCTGGCTGCGCCTCAAGTTGATCGCCGACGCCGGGTTGTTGGGCCTGCCCAATGCGGGCAAATCCACATTTCTCGCCGCGACATCGAACGCGCGCCCCAAGATTGCCGACTATCCCTTTACCACGCTGCATCCCAACCTCGGGGTGGTGGGGATCGACAATGTCGAATTCGTCATCGCCGACATTCCCGGCCTGATCGCCGGCGCCCATGAGGGCAAGGGGATCGGGGATCGCTTCCTCGGCCACGTGGAGCGTTGTGCGGTGCTGTTGCACCTGGTCGATGCCACCTCCGAGACCATCGTCGAGGATTACCGCACCATCATCCACGAGTTGGAGGCTTATGGTGGCCACCTGGCCGACAAGCCGCGCGTGACCGCGCTGAACAAGGTCGATGCGCTGGATGAAGACCAACGCGCCGAGGCGAAGGCCGCATTGGAGGCCGAGGTGGGCCGGCCGGTGCTGTCGATGTCCGGCGTCAGCGGCGAGGGGCTGAAAGAGGTGCTGCGCGCGCTGCGGGCCGAGATCGACGAGGACCGCCTGCGCCACAAGCCCGGCGAGGAGGACGCGCCTTGGCAACCCTGAGCAGCGCGCGGCGCGTGGTGGTCAAGATCGGCTCGGCGCTGCTGGTCGACCGTGAAACCGGTGATCTGCGCGGCGACTGGCTGCATTCGCTGGCCGCCGACGTGGCGATGCTGAAGAGCAGGGGAACCGACGTGATCCTGGTCTCTTCCGGCTCGATCGCGCTGGGGCGCGGGGTGCTGGCGCTGCACGGTACCGACCTGCCGCTGGAACAATCCCAGGCCGCCGCCGCCGTCGGTCAGATCCGTCTGGCCCGCGCCTATGAAGAGGCGCTGACGCCGCACGGCATCACCACCGCGCAGGTCCTGGTGACGCTGGAGGACAGCGCCAACCGCCGCCGCTATCTCAACAGCCGGGCGACGCTGGAAACGCTGCTGGGATTCGGCGTGGTGCCGATCGTGAACGAGAATGACACCATCGCGACCGACGAGATCCGCTATGGCGACAACGACAGGCTGGCCGCCCAGGTCGCCGTCACCGTCGGCGCGGATCGGCTGGTGCTGCTCTCGGACGTGGATGGGTTCTATTCCGCCAACCCCAATGACGATCCTACCGCGCGCCGCTACGACGTGATCGAGGAGATCACCGCCGAGATCGAGGCGATGGCCGGCGATGCCGGGTCGGGCCTGTCCAAGGGTGGGATGAAGACCAAGCTGATGGCGGCCCAGACCGCCACCGCCGCCGGCTGCGCCATGGCGATCACCGAGGGCTCGCGCTGGAACCCGCTGCGCGGCCTCGAAGACGGCGCACCGGCGACCTGGTTCACCGCGCAACTCGATCCGCACGCGGCCCGCAAGCGCTGGATCGCGGCGATGAAGCCGCGCGGCCAGATCACCGTCGATGCCGGCGCCGCCCGCGCGCTCGACAACGGCAAAAGCCTGCTGCCCGCCGGCGTGGCGCGGGTCGAGGGCGAGTTCGGGCGCGGCGACCCGGTGTCGATCCTGGATGAACGCGGCCACAAGCTGGGCCAGGGGCTCAGCCGCTATACCGCGCTCGAGGCCGAGAAGATCCGCGGCCACCACTCGACCGAGATCGAGGAGGTCCTGGGCTATCCGGGCCGGGCCGCTTTGATCCATCGCGACGATATGGCACTCTAGCCCTTCGTTTCACTGCGACTACCCCGCCGGAGGCGTGAAAACCCCCGGCGCGCCCAAGAGAAAAGGCGCCGAGACATGAAAGACCTGGACAATATCCCCGCCCTGATGACCGAACTTGGCACGCGGGCCAAGGCCGCCGCGGCAGAGCTGGCGTTCGCCCCGCCGGAGGCCAAGCGCAAGGCGCTGGAGGCCGCCGCTGACGCGGTCTGGGCCAACCGGGCCGACATCGTCGTGGCCAACGGCAAAGACCTGGACTATGGCCGGGACAAGGGCCTGAGCGCGGCCATGATGGACCGGCTGATGCTGGATGAGGCGCGCATTCAGGGCATCGTCGACGGGCTGCGCGCGGTGGCGGCGCAACAGGATCCGGTCGGCGCGGTGATCACCGAATGGGACATGCCCTCGGGGCTGCACATCCAGCGCGTACGCACGCCGCTGGGCGTGATCGGCGTGATCTATGAAAGCCGCCCCAACGTGACCGCCGACGCCGGCGCACTGTGCCTGAAATCGGGCAACGCGGTGATCCTGCGCGGCGGTTCGGAAAGCTTCCATTCCTCCACCGCCATCCACGCCTGCCTGGTCGAGGGGCTGCGGGCGGCGGGCCTGCCCGAGGAAGCGATTCAACTGGTGCCCACCCGCGACCGCGCCGCCGTGACCGAGTTGCTGACCATGACCGATTACGTCGATGTGATCGTGCCGCGCGGTGGCAAGGGCCTGGTCGGTCTTGTCCAGCGCGAGGCGCGCGTGCCGGTCTTTGCCCATCTCGAGGGGATCGTGCACATCTATATCGACAAGTCCGCCGACCTGGACAAGACGCTCAAGGTGGTGCTGAACGCCAAGACCCGGCGCCCGGGCATCTGCGGGGCCGCCGAGTGCCTGCTGATCCACCGCGACGTGGTCGAGACCATCGGCAAGCCGGTGATCGCGGCGCTGGTCGAGGCCGGGGTCGAGGTGCACGCTGATCCGGCCCTGGGCGAGATCGCAGGCACGCAGCCCGCCAGTGAGGCGGATTGGGGGCGTGAATTCCTCGACATGATCATTGCCGCCAAGCCGGTCGATGACATCGACGCCGCGATCGCCCATATCCGCCGCTATGGCTCGAACCACACCGATTGCATCCTGGCCGAGGATCCGGCTGCGGTGGCGCGGTTCTTTGAACGGCTCGACAGCGCCATCCTGATGCACAACGCCTCGACCCAGTTCGCCGACGGCGGCGAATTCGGCATGGGCGCTGAGATCGGCATCGCCACCGGCAAGATGCACGCGCGCGGACCGGTCGGGGCCGAGCAGTTGACCAGCTTCAAGTACCTGGTCACCGGCGACGGCGCGACACGGGGGTGACCGGTGGCGCGCGGCGATCAGAACCGCAGGGTGAGCGAGGTCGCATCGCGTTCGGCGCGCAACTGGCCTCCGGTCTCGTCCACCGCCAGCGGCAGCAGGGCGAATTGCACCTTGGCCGGGATCAGCGCGGCGGCGTCTCCGGCGCCGTCGAGCCAGCCCCAGAGCGCCGGGTCGACGCTGACCTTGTCGCCGCTGGCCACCACCGTCCAGGCCCCGTCGGCCTCGATCACATGGGCCTGGCCGCCGCGCGGAAGCGCCGCTTCGCAACACAGCAGCGCGAGAAAGGCCAGCTTGACCGCGCTGCGCGGCTGATCACCGGCCGGTTTCCACGCGACCTGCATCCGGCTGTCACGTCCGATCTGGCCCAGCAGGGTTTCGATATCCGATCGCCCGATCACCTGGCTGCCCGCCGCGCCGAAGGCGATGCGAAAGAACCGCAGCCGCGCGCTGGCGCTGTCGGCGCTGTCCGCGATCAACTCACGCTCCGGCCCCGGCGAGTTGCCGCCGGCCATGTCCATCAGTTCCAGCCCGTTCACGATCGCGCCGATCGGCCCGATCAGGTCGTGACAGATGCGCGAGGCGACCATCGCCACCAGATCGGGCGCGGCGGTCTGCGCGTTGACGTTTGTCGGTTTCTGCATCAGGGAATACTCTGCCATGACTGATTTGAACTCCATATTGGAACCCGGAATGCTGGTGCGCCACCCCCAACACCCGGAATGGGGCATCGGACAGGTGCAATCCAACGCCGGTGGCAAGATCACCGTGAATTTTCGCGAAGAAGGCAAGGTCGTCATCGACGGCGCCCGGGTCACGCTTGCTCTCGCCTTTGATGCGTGAAACAGGTTGACGATTTCTTAACATCTGCGGCCCCCCGGCACCGCCGGTTGCACTGCCGGCTGGGGATGCGCTATCAGCCCGCAACACCGTGCGCCAATTCTATCGCCAAGGATGCAGATGCCTGACAGCGGGCCCGCCTTTACCGTCAAGATCGCAGAGACCGCGGACGAGCTGCGCGCAGCCCAGGCCCTGCGCTATGATGTCTTCGTGCGGGAACTGGGCGGCGGCGGTGAGATGGTCGATCACGACGCCGGGCTAGAGCGCGACCGTTTCGACCCGTTTTTCGACCACATGATCGTGAGTGACGCCGGCTCCGGGCGGGTCGTGGGCGTCTATCGGCTGTTGCGCGACGACCAGGCGCGCGCCGCCGGACAGTTCTATTCCGAGGATGAATACGATCTCACCGTTCTGAAATCCTCGGGGCGCAAGCTGCTTGAACTGGGGCGGTCCTGTTTGCATCCCGACTACCGGGGCGGCATGGCGATGTTTCACCTGTGGTCGGCGCTGGCCGATTACGTCGCCACCCATGGGATCGAGATCCTGTTCGGCGTCGCGAGTTTCCACGGCACCGATGTCGAGGCCTTGGCGCAGCCGCTCTCGATGCTGCATCAGAACCATCTGGCGCCGCCCGATCTGCGCGTGCGGGCCTGCGACGACAGTTTTCAGCCGATGGACCTCATCGCGTCCGGGGCGCTGGACCGGCGTCGCGCCATGGTCGAGACTCCGGCGCTGATCAAGGCCTATCTGCGGCTGGGGGGCTTCGTGGGCGAGGGGGCCTTTGTCGATCGCGCCTTCAACACCACCGATGTCTGTCTCGTGCTCGACACCGCACGCATGAACGAGCGGCAAAGGCGCCTCTACAGCGGCGAGCGCGGCGCATGAGTCCGACCTGGACCGCCCCCACGCCGCCCGATCCGGTGGTGATCGGGCCGCTGGGCTGGCTGCGGGTTGTCCTGCGCGGTGGCGCGCTGCTCTTGTTGATCGCGATCTGCCTGCTGGTGCTGCTGCTGATCCGGCTGATCGAGCGCCCGGTCTTCGGCATGGCCCGGCCGATCACACCCCATATCGTACAATTCGTGTGCCGAAATGCCTTTCGCATCCTCGGCATGGGCTACACCGTCCACGGTCGCCCGATCCACGGTCCCGGCGCGGTGGTGGCGAACCACACGTCCTGGCTGGACATCTTCACGCTGAACGCGCGCAAGCGGATCTACTTCGTCTCGAAAAGCGAGGTCGCCGGCTGGCCGGGCATCGGGATCCTGGCCCGGGCCACCGGAACCCTGTTCATCGACCGCGACCGCCGCCAGGCCCGGGCGCAGACACGGGCCTTTGTCGAGCGGCTGCATGCCGGGCACAAGCTGCTGTTCTTCCCCGAGGGCACCTCGACCGACGGGCTGCGCGTGCTGCCGTTCAAATCGACGTTGTTCGGCGCGTTTTTCGCCGCGCCCCTGCGCGAGACGCTGACCGTTCAACCGGTCAGCGTGATCTATCACGCCCCGCCGGGGGAACCTGCGCGGTTCTATGGCTGGTGGGGCGACATGGAGTTCGGCGAACACCTGTTGAAGACCCTGGCCGCCCCGCGTCACGGCGCGGTCGAATTGGTCTATCACCAGCCGCTCAAGGTCTCGGATTTCGAAAACCGCAAGGCGCTCGCCGCCCACGCCGAGGCGCTGGTGCGCGCCGGGCTGGAGGCCTATCTGCCCGAGGCCGCGCTGGCGGCTGGTGAGGACAGGGACCGGCGCGGCGCATCGGTGTGACGACCCGCCGGGCGCCGGCCACAACGGGCTTGCGCCCGGCGGGGAACTCGCCTATACGCGCGCCATTCAAACCCGCAGGCGGGGTTTGGGCCGGGCAGGGGAGACATCCCTGTCAGTCCGCCGGTTGGAGCATCCGCTCTGAGACCCCCGCCGAGGCGTAAACCGGAAAGGAAAATACGCATGGCTCTTCCCGAGTTCACCATGCGTCAGCTGCTCGAAGCTGGCGTTCACTTTGGCCACCAGACCCAACGCTGGAACCCGCGCATGGCGCCCTATATCTATGGCGCGCGCAACGGCATCCACATCATGGACCTGACCCAGACCGTTCCGTTGCTGGACCAGGCCCTGACCGCCGTGCGCGACACCGTCGCCCGGGGTGGCCGCGTTCTCTTCGTCGGCACCAAGCGCCAGGCACAGCAGCCGGTCGCGGACGCCGCCGAGAAATCGGCCCAGTACTTCATGAACCACCGCTGGCTCGGTGGCACCCTGACCAACTGGAAAACCGTGTCGCAGTCGATCAACCGTCTCAAGCAGATCGACGAGGCGATGGAAGCCGGCGCCGAGGGCCTGACCAAGAAAGAGCGTCTGGGCATGGAACGCGACCAGGCCAAGCTGGAAGCCTCGCTGGGCGGGATCCGCGAAATGGGCGGCACCCCGGACCTGCTGTTCGTCATCGACGTCAAGAAAGAGGCGCTGGCCGTCTCCGAGGCCAACAAGCTGGGCATCCCGGTGGTTGCCGTGGTCGACACCAACTGCTCGCCCGACGGGGTGGACTATGTGATCCCGGGCAACGATGACGCCGCCCGCGCCATCGCGCTCTATTGCGACCTGGTCAGCCGCGCCGCGCTGGACGGCATGTCGGCACAGCTGGGCGCCGCCGGCGTCGACCTGGGCGAACTGGAGCAGGGCCTCGAGGAAGAGGCGCTGACCGACGCGCCCGCCGCCGAAGGCGCCGCAGCCGAGGCCTGATCGGCTGTCACGGATCCGACATGCGGGGCAGGTTATGACCTGCCCCGAGCAACATTTGATTTGAGGAGAGCCAAGACATGGCAATCACAGCAGCACAGGTGAAAGAACTGCGCGACTCCACCGGCGCCGGCATGATGGACGCCAAGAAAGCGCTGACCGAAACCGATGGAGACATGGAGGCTGCGGTCGACTGGCTGCGCACCAAGGGTCTGGCCAAGGCCGCCAAGAAATCCGGGCGCACCGCCGCCGAGGGCCTGATCGCCGTCGTCGTCGATGGGGGCACCGGCGTCGCGGTCGAGGTGAACTCCGAGACCGACTTCGTCGCCAAGAACGCCGATTTCCAGGCAATGGTCGGTGACATCGCCAAGGCGGCGCTGTCCGTGGCCGACGTCGACGCGCTGGCGGCTGCCGATCTGGGCGGCAAGACCGTGGCCGACACCCTGACCGACAAGATCGCCACCATCGGCGAGAACATGTCGCTGCGCCGGATGGCCAAGATCGAAGGCGAAACCATCGTTGCCTATGTCCATAACGCAGTGACCGACGGCATGGGCAACATCGGTGTTCTGGTCGCGCTCAAGGGCGGCGACGCAGCCTTTGGCAAGCAGGTCGCGATGCATATCGCCGCGGTAAATCCCGCTGCCCTGTCCGAGGCCGATCTGGACGCTGCCGTGGTCGAGAAGGAACGCCAGGTCCAGATGGATATCGCCCGCGAATCCGGCAAGCCCGAGCAGGTGATCGAAAAGATGATCATCGGCCGGATGAAGAAATTCGTGGCCGAGTCGACCCTGCTGAACCAGCAATTCGTGGTCAACCCGGACCTGACCGTCGGGGCCGCCGCCGAGGCGGCTGGCGCCGAGATCACCGGGTTCATCCGCCTGGAAGTGGGCGAGGGCATCGAGGTCGAGAAGGAAGACTTCGCCGCCGAGGTGGCCAAGGCTGCCCAAGGCTGATCGCCCCCGCGACAGCGTGTGACAAAAGAAGCGGAGCCGCGCAATGCGCGGCTCCGTTTTGTTTTGACGACCCCGTTACAATGGGGATGCCGGGATCGTTCAAAAAACTCCGGCTCAGCCACGGATCAATACGAAACCGAACCGGACGGGTAGGAGAACCCTGAAATAGACAGGGGATCCTTTCCCGATGTTCCCGGGCCAAAGCCACCTCTCACGGAACGCACCCAGTATGCAGGGGGCGCGGACATTGGGAAAGTCATGTATTCCTTACCCTAGGTAAGCTTGAAAAAAGACGCGTTGGATCAGGGGGTTGGGAACGGATACCCGCCCGGTCGATCAGGCCTCGATCACGAACATCTGGTTGTGGAGCGCGGCTTTCATGACCGCCTGCGCCGTGGTCTCCACCGACAGGGCCTCGCGCGCGAGACGCAGGTGTTTTTCCACCGTGGCCGGGGTCAACCCCATCAACATCGCGATGTCCTGCGTGGTCTTGCCGTCGCCGACCCATTCCAACGCCTCACGCTGGCGCCGGGTCAGGGCCCGGTTCGGGGCCACATGCGGCAGCGTCAGGATCTTGAGGTGGGCGATATTGTTCATCAGCAGGATATCTTCGCCGTGTGCCTCCCAGATGGCGTCGACCTCATCCTGGCCGAGGTCCGGCCGGGCACAGAGCGAGATCGCCCCCTTGGACCGGGCGGACACCGAGTTGAAGCTGATCGTATAGCCAACGGTGACGCCCATCTCCCTGTTGAATTCATAGACCTTCTGTTCAGCGGGGGTCAGCGTCCGGCTGGCGACCATCTGGTTGATCAGGCGCCAACTTCCAGCGCCCTCGTTGTTCAGGGCCCAACGCAGCATCGGGGCGTGGAAATACAGCCCGCTATAGACGAACCCCTCGACGTATTCCTTGGGGTGATTGCTGAGGATGACGAAGTCCTCGGGATCGCCGAAAGAGGTTTCAGTCCGATACCGGGTGTAGCCGTACAAAAGCCGGTCGAAGCCGAACCACGCCATTTCCTTGGTATGGGCGGCCCAAAGCTCTTCGAGCGATTTGGCGCGGGTGACGAAGGAGAGATAGTTGCGCAGCCTCATGTCGCGGCGTGCCTCCGTGGCTGGCCGCCCGTTGCAACGCCTTCTGTTCCGCCAATGCAACCCCAACCAAGGGTGTCGACCGCCGGCACAAGGCCATGATGCGGTCGTCCCGGGTGGGTCCGATTGTACAGCATGACTCGCACACCCCCATTGAAGCCATGGGTACACGTACAAGCTGTACGTTGTCCAGATCTTCGGTGGTGTCCGTTCCGGACCCGACCAGCGGGACGAGACTCCGACCTCACCCCGGGGTGTCGGAAAAAACGCTCAACCCCAGCCATTCGGCCACCAGCGCGGGGCTGTCGTGGCCCTCGATCTCGATGGTCAGCTTGTGTTCGCGCAGCAATTCGCTCTCTGAGCGCTGGCGGACCGATGTCAGGGTGAAGCGGCCGCGCAGCCGCGACCCTGACGGTACCGGAGTGAGAAAGCGCAGCTTGTTGAACCCGTAGTTGATGCCCATGACCTGGCCCGGCATCTCCTGCATGCATTCATAGCTGAACTTGCTGGCCAGCGAGAGGGTCAGGAACCCATGCGCGATGGTGCCGCCGAACGGGGTTTCCGCCGCCGCGCGCGCGGGGTCGACGTGGATCCACTGGTGATCGTGGGTCACCTCGGCAAAGGTGTCGATCATGGCCTGGTCGACGGTGATCCAGTCGGACACCCCGATCTCGGTGCCGATCTTGGTCTCCAGTTCGGCGCGGGCGGTTTCGATTGCGGTCATTGCGTTTCCTCCTGTTTTGCGAATTCGGGATCCGGGCCGACCCGGACCATGCGTTTTCCCCGGTTCTCTCCGGCCAGCAGACCGATCAGGGCGGCGGGGGTGTTCTCCAGCCCCTCGATCACGTCCTCGGTCACCTTCACCTGGCCGCTGTCCACCCAGGTTTTCAGCGCGCGCAGGGCGGTGGCGTCCTGGTGGGCGAAATCCATGACGATGAACCCCTCCATGCGCAGCCGCTTGACCACCACCAGACCGGGCAGGTTGCGCGGGCCAGAGGCGGCGGCGCTGTCGTACTGGCTGATCGCGCCACAGCACACCACGCGGCCGCGCTCGTTTATGGCGAACAGCGCGGCCTCGAGGACCGGGCCGCCGACATTGTCGAAATAAACGTCAACACCATCGGGGCAGGCGGCGCGCAGCGCCTTGAACATCCCCGGATCGCGGTAATCGACGCAGGCATCGAACCCCAGCTCATCGGTGACGAACCGGCATTTCTCGGCGCCACCGGCCACGCCCACGACCCGGCAGCCCAGCGCCTTGGCAATCTGGCCGACATAGGCCCCGACCGCCCCCGCAGCGGCCGAGACCAGCACGGTTTCCCCGGCGATGGGCCGACCGACGCTCAACAACCCGTGAAAGGCGGTCTTGCCGGCGATGCCGTAGACGCTCATGTGGTGGGTGAGCGGGGACATTGGCGGCAGCTTCTCCACCTGGCGCGCCGGGACCACCGCGTGATCGGCCCAGACGGTTTCCCCGCCGACCAGGTCACCGGCGGACAGGCCCGGCGCCCGGCTCTCCATCACTTCGCAAAGCGCATAGCAGGGCATGGCGTCGCCCGCCCGCACCGGCGCGCGATAGGTGGCCCCCTGCAACCAGGCGCGCGCGGCGGCGTCGATCGAGATCAGGATCGTGCGCAACAGCACCTCGCCCGGACCGGGGGTGGGCAGATCGACCTCGCGCAGGGTGAAATGCTCTTGTGTCAGCGCCCCGTCCGGCAGGTTGGTGATGGCGATCTCTCGCGTTTTCATTCGGTTTCTCCCTTTGTTGTCTGGATGGGGCGTCGCAACGGGTTGCGCTTGCCGCCCCTCTGGTTAGCGTGGCGCGCGACATTCAACCGGAGGCCCCGATGACCAAGGAATACCGCCAGCACGTCTATCGCCCGCCCACGGGCGCCGCCGACATCCTGCTGATCCGCCACGGCGAAAGCATGCCGGCCCGGCCCGGAGAATCGTTCCCGATGAAGGACGGGCACGGCGATCCGGCGCTGCATGAGAACGGCCATGCCCAGGCCCGCGCGGTGGCCGAGCGGCTGCAGCGGGAGCCGATCGCGGCGATCTACGTCACCACGCTGCAACGCACCCACCAGACCGCGGCGCCGCTGGTCGCGCGCCTTGGCCTTGCGCCGCGCGTCGAGCCCGACCTGCGCGAGGTGCACTTGGGCGATTGGGACGGCGGATTGTACAGGATCAAGGCCGCTGAGAACGACCCGGCCTTTGACCGCGCGCGGCAGCGGCGCGAATGGGGAGAGATCCCCGGCGCCGAGACCACCGAAGCGCTGCACGCCCGGGTCCGTGCCGGGCTGTTGCGCATTGCCGGGGCGCACCCCGATCAACTGGTCGCCGCGGTGGTCCACGGCGGGGTGATCGGGGCGGCGATGGCGATGGCCGCGCAGTCGGACGCCTTTGCCTTCAACGGCGCGGCCAACGGCTCGATCAGCCGGCTGGTGATCCACGGCGACCGGATGACGGTGCGCGGCTTCAACGAATGTGCGCATCTGGGCTGACCCGGGCTCAGTCTACCGTCAGCACCACCTTGCCCATCGCCTTGCGCTCCTCCATCAGGGTCAGCGCCTGCGCCGCCTGGTCCAGCGGGAAGCGCGCGCTGATCCGCGGTCGGATCTTGCCCTCGGAATACAGGCGGAACAGGTCGGCCATGTTCTCGGCGTGGCCCTTGGGTTCACGCGCCACCGCCGCGCCCCAGAACACGCCGACGATCTGGCTGCCTTTCAGCAGGGTCAGGTTCAGCGGGATCTTGGGGATGCCGGCGGGAAATCCGACGACCAGGAACCTCCCCTTCCACGCCAGCGCGCGCAGCGCCGGTTCGGCGTAATCGCCGCCCACCGCGTCATAGACCACGTCGACACCGTCACCGCCGGCCAGCGCCTTGAACTGCGACGACAGCGCCTTTTGCGCGTCGCGGTCCATCTCGCGCGGATAGACCAGCGTCTCGTCCGCGCCGATCTCGCGGCAGAAGGCGGCCTTTTCCTCGGACGAAACCGCCGCGATCACCCGCGCGCCGGCCGCCTTGCCCAGTTCGATCGCGGCGGCGCCGACACCGCCCGCCGCCCCGAGAATCAACAGCGTTTCGCCGGGCTGGATCTGGGCCCGGTCCTTCAGCGCGTGATGCGAGGTGCCATAGGTGAACACGAAACAGGCCGCGTCCTCATAGGGCATCGTATCGGGAATCTTGACCGCCTTGGCCGGCTCGACGTTGACATGGCTGGCGAATCCGCCGTGTCCGGTCAGAGCCAGGACCCGGTCGCCCGGGGCAAAACCCTTCACGCCGTCGCCCACCGCCAGAACCTCGCCCGCGATCTCGCCGCCCGGCGCAAAGGGGCGCGGCGGCTTGAACTGGTACAGGTCGCGGATGATCAGCGTATCGGGAAAGTTCAGGCCCGCCGCGTGCACCCGCACCAGGATGCGGCCCTTTTCCACCTCCGGGTCCGGCAGGTCTGTCATTTCCAGCGTTTCGGGTCCGCCGGGGGCGGTGCTGAGCATTGCTTTCATCGTATCCTCCCTTTTCGTGCGGCTGGCCCGGCCTGCCGCTGCGTCGCAACAAGTCATCCTTTTGAAGATGAGTGTTGTCAATCGAAATGCAAAATGCAATTTTGCTCTGCGAAATGAAATAGGCAACATGAGGGGGAGGCATGGTGCAGGACACAGACGACCTGACTGGGTTTCGGGCCGATATCCGGGCGTGGCTGGACGAGAATTGCCCGCAGGAAATGCGCGACGGCGCCGTGGATGAGGATAGCATCTGCTGGGGCGGCAAGAACTGGAACTTTACGTCACAAGCACAGAAAACCTGGCTCGAGCGCTGCGCGGCGGCGGGCTACACCGTGCCGACCTGGCCGAAAGAGTATGGCGGTGCCGGGCTGAACCGGGACCAGGAAAAGGTCTTTTACGACGAGCTGGGGCGCATCAACGCGCGCCGTCCGCTGCAGAGCTTTGGCATCTGGATGCTGGGGCCGGCGCTGCTTCATTTCGGGACCCATGCGCAAAAGCTGCATTTCCTGCCGCCCATCGCGCGCGGTGAGATTCGCTGGTGCCAGGGCTATTCCGAGCCAGGCGCGGGATCGGACCTGGCCAGCGTGCAGACAAAAGCCGAGGATCAGGGCGATCACTGGCTGGTGAACGGGCAGAAGGTCTGGACCTCTTACGCCGATCAGGCCGACTGGATCTTTGCGCTGCTGCGCACCGACAAGGACGCGCCCAAGCACAAGGGTATATCCTTCGTGCTGATCGACATGGAAAGCGCGGGCGCCTCGACCCGCCCGATCCGGCTGATTTCCGGGGCTTCGCCGTTCTGCGAGACGTTTTTCGACAACGTGAAAGTGCCGAAATCCTACGGTGCGGACATTCCTGCACAGGTGGGTGAGATCAACCGTGGCTGGGACGTGGCGAAATACCTGCTGACCCATGAGCGTGAGATGATCTCGGGCTCGGCGATGCTGGCGGGCAGTGGCCGGTCGCTGGGCGCGATCCTGTCGGAAAGCGGGCATCTCGACGACCCGATCCTGCGTGCCGATGCAATGCGCGCCGAGATCGACGAACTGGCCTTTGGCCTGACGCTGGAACGCTACAAGGACCAGTCCGAATCCGGGCAGGGGACCGGCGATGCCTCGGCCATGCTGAAATACGTCGGCACCGAGCTGAACAAGGCGCGGCAAGAGCTGATCATGGCCGGCGCGGGCAGTGATGCGCTGGAGTGGGATGACGGGCGCGCGCCGCTTTGGCTGCGCAGCAAGGCGAACTCGATCGAGGGCGGTACGTCGGAGGTGATGCTCAGCATCCTCTCGCGCCGTGTCCTCGGGCTGCCGGGGTGAAGAAGATGACAAAACTGGTAAGAACCGAAGAAGAAACCATGCTGGCCGATGCCGCGCGCGGATTTCTCGACGAGGCGGCCCCGGTGACCAAGCTGCGCGCGCTGCGCGATGCGGGCCAGACCCACGATCCCGCCCTCTGGCAGGAGATGGCCCGGATGGGCTGGACCGGGGTGCTGGTGCCCGAGGCCGCCGGTGGCGCCGACATGGGATTTGCCGCCGCCAACGTGCTAGCCGAGGAGATGGGCAAGACCCTGAGCGTCAGCCCGTTCCTGTCGACCGCCGTGATCGCCGCCACCGCCCTGCGGCAGGTGTCGGATGGGCGCGCGACCGAGGCCATGAGTGCCATCGCCGAGGGCACGCGCACCTATGCGCTGGCGATTGACGAAAGCACCAAGCACGACCCGGAGGCCACCGCGCTGCGCGCCGAACGGGTCGGAAACGGCTTTCGCCTTGATGGCGAGAAGCGCTTTGTCGTCGACGGCGGCTTTGCCGACCGGCTGCTGGTGCTGGCGCGCACGGGGGACGGGCTGACCCTGTTCGACATCCCCGCAGACCGCGCCGGGATCGAGCGCGACGCGCAACCGATGATCGACAGCCGCGATGCGGCGCGGATCACGTTTTCCGGGGTCGAGGCGACGGGCGAGGATGTGCTGGGCCAGGTCGATGATGCAATGACCGTGCTGGCGCCGGCGTTGCGCGCGGGGCAGGCGGCGCTGGCCGCCGAGATGACCGGGCTGGCCGCCGGGGCCTTCGGGCTGACGGTGGGCTATCTCAAGGAGCGTAAGCAGTTCGGCGTGTTGATCGGCGGATTCCAGGCGTTGCAGCACCGCGCCGCGCACCTGTGGTGCGACTGCGAGGTGACCGCCTCGGCCATCCTGCACGCGGGCCGGATGCTGGACAACGACCCTGCCAATGCCGCGCTTGCGGTGTCGCTGGCCAAGGCACGCGCCAGCCAGACCGCGCAACTCGCGGTGCAGGAGGGGGTGCAGATGCACGGCGGGATCGGCATGACCGATGCCTTTGACATGGGCTTTTACATGAAGCGCGCCCGTGTCGGGGCCGAATGGCTGGGCGATTATGGCTATCACGCGGGCGTCGTCGCCCGTTTGCGCGGATTCTGAAGGAGCGATCATGACACCTGAAACCCTGTTCAACCTGGCCAGCAAGACGGCACTGGTCACCGGCGGCGCCACCGGCATCGGCCGCATGGCCGCCGAGGGGCTGGTCTGTGCCGGCGCCCGCGTCCTGATCGCCAGCCGCAAGGGCGACGCCTGCGCTGCCGTGGCGGCAGAGCTCAACGCGCTCGGCGCCCCTGGAAAAGCCGAGGGCTTTGCCGGCGACGTCGGCAGCGAAGAAGGCATAGACGCCCTCGCGCAAGAGGTCAAGAATCGCACGGAAACCCTTGATATCCTTATGAACAACGCGGGTCGCACGTGGGGCGCGCCGCTGGGTCAGTTCCCTTACGAGGCCTGGGACAAGGTGCTGGGGCTCAATGTCTCTGGCCCGTTCCACCTGACCCAGAAACTGCTGCCGATGCTGGTCGCCTCGGGCAGCATCGACGACCCGGCGCGGGTGGTCAACGTCGGCTCGGTCATGGGCGAGGTGCCGATGGGCGACGGCGCCTATAGCTACTCGGCCTCCAAGGCGGCGGTGATGCACCTGACCAAGATCCTGGCCAAGGAACTGGCGGGACAGGCGATCACCGTCAACGCGCTGGCGCCGGGGCCCTTCGTCTCCAAGATGACCGCCTTTGCCACCGTGGACGAGGAAAAGCGCGCCAAGGTGGGGGCGGGCGTGCCGCTGGGCCGGGTTGGCCGGGCCGAGGATATCGCCGGCTGCATGCAGTTTCTCTGCGGCCGTGGCGGGGCCTATGTGACCGGCGCGGTGATCCCGGTCTCGGGCGGGCTCAACGTCCAGATGGGCAACAATATCTTCGCGCCGGCGCTGGACTGACGCGAAACGAGGAGGAGAAGACACATGGATATCCGATTTGACGGGCGGGTCGCCATCGTCACCGGCGCGGGCGCCGGACTGGGGCGCAGTCACGCGCTGGGGCTGGCGGCGCGTGGCGCCAAGGTGGTGATCAACGATCTCGGCGCCGCGACCGATGGCGAGGGCCGCTCGGAGAGCGCCGCCAGCGCCGTGGTGGACGAGATCCGCGCCGGAGGCGGCGAGGCGATGGCGCATGGCGCCGACGTGGCCGACGAGGCCGGCGTGCGTGACATGGTCGAACAGGCGATGAAGCAATGGGGCCGCATCGACATCCTGGTCAACAACGCCGGCATCCTGCGCGACAAGACATTCGCCAAGATGACGCTGGATGATTTCCGCAAGGTGGTCGACGTGCACCTGATGGGCAGCGCTACCTGCGCCCACGCGGTCTGGCCGATCATGCGCGAACAGAAATACGGGCGGATCGTGCTGACCTCCTCGGCGTCGGGGCTCTACGGCAACTTTGGCCAGTCGAACTACGGCGCGGCCAAGGCGGCGATGATGGGGCTGATGAACGTGCTGCATATCGAGGGCGCACGTGACGATATCCGCGTCAACACCCTGGCCCCCACCGCCGCCACCCGCATGACCGAAAGCCTGATGCCCGAGCAGGCGCTGGAGCTTCTGGCGCCGGAGACCATCACCCCGGGCCTGCTCTACCTTGTCAGCGAGGATGCCCCCTCGCGCACCATTCTCGGCGCCGGGGCGGGCTGTTACGCCGTGACCCGGGTATACGAGACCGAGGGGATCCTGCTGGAGGGGGCGGAGAACAAGCCCGAGGGGGTCGCAGCCCGGTTCGAGGCGATTTCGGACCCTGCTGGACAGACGGAACTGACCGATGCCTTCCAGCAAACCCGCAAATACGCCCGCAAGGCCGCCGATGCGCGCGGGTTGTCCCTGCCGTGGGGCGACTGAGCGCAGATGGCCGAGCTTTTGGTGATACGGCATGCGCAGGCGTCTTTCGGCGCCGGGGATGCCGCGGGCTATGACCGGCTGACCGACCTCGGCCACAGGCAGGCCGAGGTCGCGGGCGAAGCCCTGCGCGCCTCGGGCTGGGTGCCCGACCGGCTGATCACCGGCACCTTGCAGCGGCAAAAGCAGACCCTGCGCTCGATGGGGTTCGAGGCGGCGCCGGAAACCCACCCCGGCTGGAACGAGTATGATTTCCACGACCTGCTGTACGCCCGCTTCGGCGGCGATGTGCCGGATGCGGTTGTCGGCGATCGCAAGACCCATTTCCGGACCCTGCGTGAGACCATCCTTGACTGGCAGGCGGGCGGGCTGGCCTCGGCGCGGGAAAGCTGGGCCGATTTCTCCGCCCGGGTCGAGGCCGCGCGGGCGTTTTCCACCGGTGATGCGGGGGATCGCGTGCTCGTGGTCAGCTCCGGCGGCGCCATCGGACAGCTCGTCGCCGCCAGTCTGGAGGCGCCGCCGAAACAGATGATCGCGCTGAACCTGCAGATCAAGAACACCTCGATATCGCGATTCATCTTTTCCGCGCAGCGGTTTTTCCTGCATGAATTCAATACAACACCGCATTTCGCGCTGCCCGGGGCGGCCGATTTGCTGACCTATAGCTGAGGATGACCGATGACGAACACGTCCCAGACACTCGATCTTGACGCGGTGGATGCCTACCTGCGGGCGCATCTGCCCGGGTATGAGGGGCCGTTGGAGGCGACGAAATTCGACGTCGGCCAGTCCAACCCGACCTTTCTGCTGGCGACACCGGCGAAAAAATACGTGCTGCGGCGCAAACCCCCCGGGGTGTTGCTGAAATCGGCCCATGCGGTGGATCGGGAGTTCCGGGTCCAAAAGGCGCTCGAAGGCAGCAAGGTGCCGGTCGCCAAGATGCACCTTTTGTGCGAAGACGACAGCGTCATCGGCTCGGCGTTCTACGTGATGGATTTCCTCGACGGGCGCAACTTTGCCGACCCGACCATGAAGGCCGAGGACAACGCCACCCGCGCCGGCGTCATCGACGAGATGAACCGCGTGTTGGCCGAGTTGCACATGGTCGATATCGGCGCGGTCGGGCTGTCGGATTATGGCCCGCCGGGAAATTACTTCGAACGCCAGGTCGGGCGCTGGTCTAAACAGTACCGTGCCTCCGAGACCGAGAGCGTTCCCGCGATGAACAGGCTGATGGAGCGGCTGGCTGCCGCGATCCCGCCCGACGACGGGCAGCGCACACTGGTGCACGGCGATTACCGCATCGACAACATGATCTTTGCCAAGGACGGGCCCGAGTGCCTCGCGGTGCTGGACTGGGAGTTGTCGACCATCGGCCACCCCTATGCCGACCTCGCCGCCGTCATCATGCAATGGCAGATGCCGCCGGGCAACGAGGGGCGCGGGCTGGCCGGCCTCGACCGCGCCGCGCTCGGCCTGCCCAGCGACGAGGAATTCATCGCGCGCTATTGCGAACGCCGCGGCTTGCCGGGGATCGACAACTTCGGATTTTACCTGGGGTTCTGTTTCTTCCGCATGGCGGGCATCATCCAGGGCGTGTTGAAACGCGCGCTGGACGGCAATGCCTCGAACCCGGAGCGGGGGCGGCAGTTGGGTCGCTATGTTCCGTTGTTCGCCGAGCACGGGCTTGCCGCGCTTGACGGAGGCGACCGGTGATGGACCCGAACCCGGACGAGGACAAGGACCGCAACTTCATCACCGCGCTGGCGCGCGGCCTGGACGTGTTGCGCTGTTTCCGTCCGGGCGAGGTCGAGCTGACCAATACCGATTTCTCCGAACGGACCGGCCTGCCCAAACCCACGGTGTCGCGGCTGACCTATACCCTGTGCAAGCTGGAGTACCTGGTGGCCGACCCGCGGACCGGAACCTATCGGCTGGGGGCCGGGGTGCTGCAACTGGGGTTCGGCGTTCTGGCGGGGATGGAGATCGGCGACCGCGCGGCGGAGGTTCTCAGCGACTTGGGGCAGGGGCCCAATTCCTATATCACCGTTGCCCTGGGCGAGAGGTTTCGCGACGTGGTGATCTACATCGCGACGCGAAGCTCGGTCGAGGACGTGTCGCTGACCATGCGGGTGGGATCGCGCGCGCCGCTGTTCCATTCCGCGATCGGCCGTGCGATCCTGGTGGCGATGCCTGAGGAGGCGCGCGAGGCAGAGTTCGAGACCGCGCTGTGCGCCGACCCCGAGGGTGATGCCCTGCGGCGGGCGGAATTCGCGACCGCGTTGGCGGAATACGAGGCGCAGGGTTTCTGCACCGCCTATGGCAGTTGGCGCAGCGACGTGAACGGCATCGCGGTTCCTGTCTTTGCCCTCGAAGGCGGTCCTGTGTACGGGCTGAACGTGGGCGGCCCCTCCTTCCACGTGAAGAAGAAACAGCTTGAGACCCATTATGGTCCGCGCCTGATCGAGGCGGGAAAGCGGCTGAGCCTGCGCGCCTGACCCCGGGCGCGCAGCGCGAGGGAATCGCTTGAAGCTCACGAAATTAAATTTTTCTGTGCGAAACTGACGCCCTCGATTCAGTGTACGCCCGATCGACCGGTCAGGGCCGTTTCACAGGGGGCATAGGCGCCGGAACCCGCATGGAAGCCCATGCCATACGGTGATCTTGCCGGGATATGTAAAAGTATCAGGTTAACTTTAGAGGTGTCCAAAAAATACGTTAAAGCAATACGGTAACGGTCATAAGTCATGTTAGAAACAGCTTGACGGAAATCGAGGCGGGTAATTTGATGAGTGGTCGGGTCGTGATTGTCACTTCTGTCGTTTCGACGGTACGTCACTCCGGGTTGGAGCGCTTGACTTTATCCGGTGATGTGCAACTCTTCCCCTAGGTGCGGCGCCGCTGGAGGCGGAAAAGCTGCACCTCTCTATGGGAGGAGAAACATGCGGAAATCCATGAAGCTCGGCCTCGGTGCCGTGCTCGCACTTACTGTAAGCGCCGGCGCTGTCCTGGCCGAAAACGTCAAGATCGCCTTTATCGATCCGTTGTCGGGTCCCTTTGCCAGCACCGGGAGCAACGGGCTGAGCCAGTTCCAGTTCGCGGCGGAGCGCCTGGTCAACGAGGCTGGGGGCGTGCTTGACGGCCAGATGTTCGAGATCGTGCCCTTCGACAACAAGATTAGCCCCAAGGAGTCCCTGATCCAGCTTCAGGTCGCCATCGACCAGGGGATCCGCTATGTCGTTCAGGGCAATTCCTCCGGCGTGGGTCACGCGCTGACCGAGGCCATCGACAAGCACAACCGCCGCAACCCGGACAGCCGGGTGCTGTACCTGAACTATGCGGCGGTCGATCCGGCGCTGACCAACGATGACTGCAAGTTCTGGCACTTCCGCTTCGACGCCAACTCGGACATGAAGATGGACGCGCTGACCGATGTGATCGCGCAGAAAGACAACATCAAGAAGGTCTACGTCATCGGGCAGGACTATGGCTTCGGCAAGGCCGTCGCTGCGGCGGCGTCCAGCATGCTGGGTGCCAAGCGTCCCGATATCGAGATCGTCGGAAACGAATTGCACCCGATCGGCAAGGTCAAGGACTTCACCCCCTACGCGCGCAAGATCGTGTCGAGCGGGGCGGATGCGGTGATCACCGGCAACTGGGGTGCCGACATGCTGAACCTTGGCAAGGCGGTGGTCGATAACGGGTTTGAGGGCCCGATCTACACCTACTACGCCGCCGGCAGCGGCATCACCGGGGCCATCGGTGAATCCGGCAAGGGGACCATCCGCCTGATCGCCCAGGGGGAGATCAACCCGCCCGCCTCGGATGCGGCGGCGGACTACTATCGCGCCTTCCTGGCCAAGTATCCTGATGGCAATATCGACCAGCCGCGGATCGCCAACACGATCGGCATGCTGGCCCAGGCCATCGACAAGGCCGGCACGGCCACCGACGTGGTCGCCGTCGCCAATGCGCTTGAGGGGATGGAATACGAGGAACTCTGGGGCGGCAAGCTCTACATGCGGCCGCAGGACCACCAAGTGGTCCAGAACCTGCACGTTCACGTCCATACCGATGAGGGCCTGACCTTTGACTTTGACAATTCCGGCTACGGCATCGTGACCGAGGATTCCGTCGAGATGGCAGGCATGGACACCCCGACCACCTGCAAGATGAAGCGTCCGTAAGACGCATCGCATCGGCCCCCGCCTGCCAGGTCGGGTGGGGGCCAGGCAGGCAGATCACAACAAAATTTTCCAGCAAGGGGAGAGAGGGCATGGACCTCATTCTCGTCAATCTGATCGACGGGTTGGTGACCGGCTTACTATTGTTCATGTTGTCGGCGGGGCTGACCCTCATCTTTTCGATGATGGGCGTCCTGAACTTCGCACACGCCAGTTTCTACATGCTCGGCGCCTATTTCGCCTATCAGGTCAGCCTCTACCTGGGGTTCTGGATGGGCCTTCTGATCGCGCCACCGGCGGTCGGACTGGTGGGCGCGATGATCGAACGCTACGGGCTGCGGCGGGTCCACCAGTACGGCCATGTGCCCGAGCTGATCTTTACCTTCGGGCTGGCGCTGCTGATCGAAGAGGCGGTGCAGTTCATCTGGGGCAAGGACCAGATCCCCTATGCGATCCCCGAGGTGCTGCAATTCACCGCCTTCTCGATCGCGGGCAATTCGATCCCGGCCTACAAGGTGTTCATGATCTTCATCTCGGTCGCGATCTTCGTGTCGCTGCTCTACGTGCTGACCCGAACCCGGGTGGGCATGATCATCCAGGCCGCACTGAGCTATCCCCGCACGGTCGAGGCGCTGGGGCATAACGTGCCGCTGATCTTCATGGGGGTGTTCGGCGTGGGCACCGCGCTGGCCGGAGTCGCCGGCGTGATCGCCGGGCCCGTGCTCTCGACCTTTCCGGGCATGGCCGTGGTGCTGGGCTCGATCGTCTTCGTGACCATCGTGATCGGCGGTCTCGGCTCGCTCTGGGGGGCGCTCGTGGCCTCCTTGCTGATCGGCTGGATCACCACCTTTGCCAAGTCCTACAACCTGCGGATGGAGGATCTGCTGACCAGCATCGGATTTTCCAAGCCCGAACCGGTCTGGGACAGCGCCTGGGCCGACCTCTGGACGCTGACATCGCCGCAGGTCGCTGACATCCTGCCGTATCTTCTGATGATCCTTGTCCTTGTCTTCCGGCCCTATGGCCTGTTCGGAAAGCGTGACGCATGAGCGGAATCGAACAAAAATACACCCCGACACAGCCGCGCCCGCCGCAGGAACGCACCGCAGTGCGCGCCCGACCGGTGCCCCTCACGATGGCCAATGCGATGCCCTGGATCCTGGGCGGGCTGTTCCTGCTGGTGATGCCCTTCATCTTCCAGTCCAACAGCGCCATCACGATCATGAACCAGATGGCCATCACCATCATCTTCGCGCTCAGCTACAACATGCTGCTGGGGCAGGGCGGAATGCTCAGCTTCGGCCATGCGGTCTACATGGGGGTCGGCGGGTTCTTCTGCGTGCATATCATGAACTGGGACGACGTCTTTGCCATGATGCCGCTGCCGGTGCTGCCGATCTTCGGCGGGCTGTTCGGCATGGGGCTGGCGTTGATCATCGGCAGTTTCTCGACCCGCCGGGCCGGCACGATCTTTGCCATGATCTCGCTCGGCGTGGGCGAGTTGATCGCCTCCTGCTCGGTCATCATCGTCGCCTTCTTCGGCGGTGAAGAGGGGGTCAGCGGCGACCGGACCTATGGCCTGCCGTTCTTCGGGGTCGAATTCCTGCACCAGATCGAGGTCTACTACCTCACCGCCGCCTGGCTGATGATTTCGGCGCTGTTGATGTACCTGTTTTCCCGAACCCCGGTCGGGCGGATGGCCAACGCGGTGCGCGATAATCCCGAACGGGCCGAGTTCCTGGGCTATTCCGCGCGCTGGGTTCGGTTCTATTCCTTTGTCGCGGCGGGGTTCTTTGCCGGTATCGCCGGCGGGCTGTTTGCCATCAACTACGAGATCCTGACCGAAGAGAACCTGAACCTCGTCACCTCGGGGCAGATCCTTCTGGTCACCTTCCTGGGCGGTGTCGGCTTCTTCTTCGGGCCGATCCTGGGGGCGATCGTGTTCACGCTGCTGCAAACCGTGCTGAGCCTGCAGACCGAGATCTGGCAGCTTTACGTCGGCGTGCTCTTCGTGGCCACGGTGATGTATTTCCCCGGCGGCTTGGCGGGGGTGCTGATGATGCATGCGCTGCCGTTCCGACTGGGGCGGGCCGGGCTGCTGGTCGGGCCCTACATCAAGACGCTGGTGCCTGCCGCGATCTGCGCGCTGGGGGCCGCATCGGTGATGGAGATCCTGTTTCACATGCGCCACGCCGCCCTGGGTGAAAGCGAGATGACCCTGTTCTGGGTGCAGTTCGACAGCCACTCGCCGCTGCCGCTGGCGATTGCCGTGATCGCGGCGGTCGGCGGATTCTGGTTGGCCCGCCGCAGCGCGCCGGCCATGGCCGAGGCCTGGCACCATGCCAATACACCGCAGGGAGGTGCCTCATGACCGGGCTTCACGCAACCCCACCCGCGCTCGAGATCGCCGGGCTGAAGAAAAGCTTCGGCAAGGCCGAGATCATTCGTGGCGTCGACCTGTCCATCGCCGCGGGCGAGCGGCACGCGGTGATCGGGCCCAACGGCGCCGGCAAGTCGACGCTGTTCAACCTGATCACCGGAAGGTTCCCGCCCAGCGCCGGCGCGATCCGCCTGCACGGCCATGACATCAGCGGCAAGGCGCCGTTCGAGATCAACCGGATGGGGCTGTCGCGATCGTTCCAGATCACCAACATCTTTCCGCGCATGACGGTGTTCGAGAACGTCCGCTGTTCGCTGCTCTGGGCGCAGGGGTATCGCTATTCGTTCTGGAACATGGTCAACCGGTCGCGCGACCTGACCGAGGGCGCCGAGGAGATCCTGGAACAGATCAACCTGACCGAGCGGCGTGATCTGCCCGCCGGGGTGCTCTCCTATGCCGAACAACGGGCGCTGGAGATCGGGATCACCATCGCCGGCGGCGCCGACGTGATCATGCTGGACGAACCCACCGCCGGCATGAGCCATTCGGAAACCGACTATATCGTCGACCTGATCGAAAAGGTGACCGTGAACAAGTCGCTGGTCATGGTCGAACATGACATGGGGGTGGTGTTCGGGCTGGCCGACCGGATCTCGGTACTGGTCTATGGCGAGATCATCGCCACCGGCCGCCCCGAAGAGGTGCGGTCCAACCCCAAGGTACAAGAGGCCTATCTGGGCGCGGCGCTGGAGGCGGAACATTGAATATGCTGGAAGTCACGGACATGCATGCCTTTTACGGCAAATCGCATATCCTTCAGGGCGTGAACCTGCAGATCGCCGAGGGCGAGATCGTCGCGCTGCTGGGCCGCAACGGCGTCGGACGCTCGACCACCTGCAAGGCGATCATGGGCGAGGTCGAACCGCAGGGCTCGGTCCGGTTCAAGGGACAGGAGATCGCCGGCAAGAAGGCCTATGAGATCGCCAAGCTGGGCGTCGGCTATGTGCCCGAGAACCGCGACATCTTCCAGGGGCTGACCACGCGGCAGAACCTGGTCCTGGGGCTGAAGCCGGGACAGAAGGAGGGCGCCGGTCGCTGGAAGATGCAGGACATGTTCGACATGTTCGAAAACCTTGCCAACCGCGCCGATGTCGAGGCGACGGTGATGTCGGGTGGCGAACAGCAGATGCTCACCATGTGCCGCACCCTGATGGGCGATCCCGACCTGGTAATGATCGACGAGCCGACCGAGGGGCTGTCGCCGCAGATGGTGCAAAAGGTGGCCGGCCTGCTGGAGGAGATCGCCCGGCGTGGCATCGCCACCCTGCTGGTCGAGCAGAAACTCTCCATCGCCATGGACATCGCCCACCGGGTCTATGTGATGGGCCATGGCAAGGTGGTGTTCGAGGGCACGCCGGACGAGCTGCGCGCGCGCGAGGATGTCCGCAAGGAGTGGCTGGAGGTCTGAACGGCCTCAGCCGCGGCCCAGTTCGTAGGCCAGATCGGGCAGGCTGTCCTTGCCAAAGAACATCTCGCCCCGCGCGAACATGGTCGGCGCACCGAAGACGCCGCGCGCCACCGCCGCCTCGGTCTGCGCGGTGAGCGCCGACTTGACCTCCGGGTCGGCGACTGCGGCGAGGATATCGCGTGCGGGCAGCCCGGCCTCGGCCAGCACATCGCCGATCACCTCTTCGTCGTCCATCTTCTGCCCGTGCACCCAGATCGCGTCGAACACCGCGTCGACAAAGGTGTCTTCCCAGTCCTTGCCGCTCGCATGGAGGGCGGCCCGCATGAGCGTCAGCGTCTTCACCGGGAAATGCGGGTTCATGTGGTACTTCAGCCCGTGGCGGGCGACAAAACGCTCGATCGCGCGCGCCTGATAGGCCAGCTTGCCGCGCACCTCGCGATAGGTAAAGATCGGCGGCTGGTTGCCGGTCGCCTTGAAGATGCCGCCCAGCAGCACCGGCACGTAACGTACCCTTGCCCCCGCCCGCGCGGCGAGGTCCGGCAGCACCTTGTGCACCAGATAGGCGTTGGGGCTGCCAAAATCGTAAAGGAATTCGATCTCTTGCATCACCAGGTCTCCCGGAAGGGCCGCAGGTCAAGCTCGAAGGTCCATGCGTCACGGCCCTGATGATACAGCATCCAATAGGCCTCGGCCACGGATTCCGGGCGCATCAGCGTATCGGGCGGCAAGGCGTGCGGATCGCCGCCGGCGGCGGTGATGCGGTCGCGGACAAAGGCGGTGTCGACACCGGCGTCGATCACCAGGTGCGCCACGTGGATGTTCCGTGGCCCCAGTTCCCGCGCCAGGCTTTGCGCCATGTTGCGCAGCCCCGCCTTGCCGGCGGCAAAGGCGGCATAGCCGTCGCCACCCCGAACCGAGGCCGTGGCCCCGGTGAAAAAGATCGCGCCGCGCCCGCGCGGCAGCATGTGGCGCGCCGCCTCGCGCCCGCACAGAAACCCCGCGAAACAGGCCATTTCCCAGACCTTTCGGAACACCCGCGACGTGGTCTCGAGGAGCGGGAAACGCACGTTGCCGCCGACATTGAAAATCACCAGGTCGATCGGGCCGACGGTCTCTTCGACGGTGCGAAAGGTCTGGGTGACGCTGTCTTCGTCCCGGGCATCCATCGCGAAGCCCCGCGCGCGGCCGCCGGCCGCCTCGATCTCGGCCACCAACGGGGACAGCTTGTCGCCGTTGCGCCGCCCAACGCAGACGGTAAAGCCGCCGGCGGCAAACCGCCGGGCAATGGCCGCGCCGATATGGTCGCCGGCCCCGACGATCAGCGCGACCGGCGCGCTCACAGGGTGCGCGCCTTTTGCAGCGCCGGCCGCTCCAGCAGCCGGTCGGCATAGGCCGCGAGGTTCGGCTTGTCCGAGAAATCCATCTTCAGCATGTCGCGGGAGACGGTGACGGAATGGCCGGTCATGATGTCTGCGGCCGAGAACTCACCGGCGAGAAAGGCGCGCCCCTCCATGTGGTGATCCACCGCCATCAGCATCTGGTTCAGCAGCTTGGTGGCGCGCTTGACGTTCAACTCGGTGCGCCGCTCGGGCGGCAGCAGCACGGTCTCGACCACCAGCGTGTTGATCGGCGGCATGATCATGCCTTCGCAGTAATGGAACCACTGCAGGTATTCTGCAAATTCCTGCGTTCCGACAGCGGGTTGCAGGCGTCCGTTACCGTAAAGGGCAAGGATGTACTGCACGATGGCGCCGGATTCGAAGATCCGGATATCGCCATCCTCCAGCACCGGCACCCGGCCCAGCGGATGGATCTTGAGGTACTCCGGCGCGCGCATGTCGCGGCCGCCCAGTTCGAATTTCTCGATTTCGTAATCGAGGCCGAGTTCTTCCAGCAACCAGGCGACGCGGACAGCGCGGGTGTTCTGCGCGTAATAAAGTTTCATGAGGCTCCTCCGGGGAAATTGACATGCGGTGATGTTTGTGAAAACGCTAACTTCAGAATTTGAAGTCTGTCAATGGCAACCAACCGCAGGGAGGGGGAAATGGGTCGATCGGATCTGGCGAATTCGAGTTGCCCGGTCTCGCGCGCGATCGAGCGTGTCGGCGATCCCTGGGTGCTGATGATCCTGCGCGAGGCCTTCGTCGGCACACGTAGGTTCGATGATTTTCAGGCGCAAACAGGGGCTTCTCCGCATTTGCTGAGCCAGAGGCTCAAGCAGCTGTGTGACGACGGCATTTTGCGCCGCAGACGCTATTGCGATCACCCACCGCGGTTCGAATACCTGCTGACCGACAAGGGCCGGGGCCTCTGGCCAGTGATCATCACCCTGCGCAACTGGGGGCAGGAATGGCTGGGCGGCAGTTCGGTCCGGCTCACCCACAAGGGATGCGGCGCGGTGATCGACCCGGGGCTGACCTGCCCGGACTGCGGCGCGGAGCTGAGCGCGCGGGACGTGGTGGCCGAGATCAGCGAAGATTTTGAAAAGGAACGCAAGCACCGTAAGGGAGGCACGGAATGACGGCATCGGAACATCTGGTTCGAAAGGATTACGGCGAGGGGATCATGGGGATCGAGTTGAACCGGGGGCCGGTCAACGCTCTCAGCCCCGCCTTCCTGATGGGGATGGCGGACATGCTGGCCGGGATGGAGCAGGACGACAGCGTGCGCGCGGTAGTTCTTTCCAGCCCGTTCAAGGTGTTCTCGGCCGGTCTTGACCTGAAAGAGGCACAGGACTACGACCTTGCCCAGCAACATGCCATCGTCGAGGCGCTGAACGTCGCCTTCCTGGCGCTGTTCGCCTTTCCCAAACCCGTCGTGGCGGCGGTGGGCGGCGCAGCTCTTGCCGGCGGGCTGTTCTATGTTCTTGGCAGCGATGTACGCGTCGCCGGCCCCCGCGCCAGTTTCGGGTTGGCCGAGGTGCGGGTGGGCGTCGATTTCCCGGCTCCGACGATGGAAATCGCCCGCGCGACCCTGGGGCCGAATACGCTGCGTCGGTTGATGCAGACCGGACAACCGATTGATGTGAAACAGGCCATGGCAGAAGGCATCGTCGATGTTCTTGAAGAAGACAGCGGCATCGTGCTGGATCGCGCACTGGCCGAGGCGCGGGCGCTGGCCGATATCCCGTCGATCGCCTATGCCTCGGTCAAGCGGCAGGTCCGGCAACCGGCGATCACCGCCTGCGAAGCCGCCATCGCGCAGGGCGCCAACGCCCCGGAGGGGGGGTGGTTCAACGTCCAGACCCGCGATGCCATGCGCCGGATGATCGGCTGAGGCGCGCCGTTACGTCAGTTTCGGATCAGGTCGGCCCGGCGCCTCGACATCCGTACGAAATCGCGGGAAAACTGTACAGGAGAGGCGGCCGCTCGCGCGGCCGTGAGGGGAGGAGCATATCAAATGGAAACCGCGAAACCGCAGGATCGGGGGTTTGACCCCAGTCGTCTCGATCGGATCGGTGCATGGATGGACCGCTATGTCGAGGCGCGGAAATATCCCGGCAGTTCGGTCCTGATCGCCCGCGGTGGCGAGGAGGTCTATTTCCACGCCACCGGCGCGCGCCGGATCGAGACCGGCTTGCCGTTCACGCGCGACACGATCGTGCGCATCTACTCGATGACCAAGCCGATCACCTCGGTCGCGTTGATGATGCTGGCGGAGGAGGGGCTGTTTCACCTCGACGCCCCGGTGTCCGAGTTCATCCCGGCGTTCTCGGACATGCGGGCGCTGGTTCCCGGCGCCGAGCGGATCGACCAGACCGAGCCCTGCGCCACGCCGACGCTGCATCAGCTTCTGACCCATACCAGCGGGTTGAGCTACCCGTTCAATCCCGGCGTGTTGTCGAGGGAGATGGACGCGCAGGACATGATGTTCAAGCCGAACCAGGGGTCGCTGGAGGCGATGGCCGACCAGGTCGCGGCGTTGCCGCTGGCGTTTCGGCCCGGCACCCGCTGGGAATACTCCGTGGGCATCGACATCATCGGCCGCGTGGTCGAGGTGGTCTCGGGCCGCACTCTGGCCGAATTTTTCGCCGACGAGATCCTCGGCCCCCTCGGCATGACCGAAACCGCGTTCTCGGTGCCCCGGGGCGCGGGCGACCGGTTCGCCTCGCTCTACACGCCGCTGGCCGGGGACGCGATGGCGCTGAACGCCGCGAAAGAGGGGCGCGACACGCTGCGCGAGGTCGACCAGGCCGGCGGTTCGCCCTTCGAGGCGGCTAGCCTCTATTCCGGTGGCGGTGGCCTTGTCGGCACCCTCGACGATTACATGAAGTTCGCGGAGATGCTGCGCCGGGGCGGGGTCTGTGACGGGGGGCGTCTGCTGAGCCCCTCGACGCTGGACTTCATGATGCGCAACCACCTGCCGGGCGACATTGCCGCGATGGGGCCGCAAAGCTTTGCCGAACAGCCGATGGAGGGCATGGGCTTCGGCCTTGGTGGGGCTGTGGTTCTGGATGCAGGACGTGCCAGAAGTCCCGGAAATATTGGCGATTTCAGTTGGGGCGGCATGGCCTCGACCTTTTTCTGGATCGACCGCGTGCTGGATATGAGCGTTGTGTTCTTCACCCAGCTTTCGCCGTCGAGTTCATACCCAAGTCGCGCCGAGTTGAAGGCGCTGGTGCACGGAGCAGTACTATCATGAGCGCAGAACGTCCCATCCTCTGGACCCCGGGCAAGGATCGCATCGAGGGGAGCCGCATGGCCGAATTCATGCGCTGGCTTGACGAGAAGCGCGGGCTGACATTCGAGACCTACAATGACCTCTGGGACTGGAGCGTGACAGACCTGGACGCCTTCTGGTTGGCGATCTGGGACTTTTTCGACATCCCGGCCAGCCGTCGTTGCGACACCATGCTGGCGGAACGCAAGATGCCCGGTGCCGTCTGGTGCCCGGGCGGGCGGATGAATTTCGCCGAGGTCATGCTGCGCCCGTCGCAGACCCGCCCCGAGGCCGAGGCGGTGGTGGTCCGCTCCGAGACCTTTGGCGACAGCCGGCTGAGCGGCGCCGAACTGTCGGCGCAGGTGGCCAGTGTCGCGGCGCGATTCCGCGCCATGGGCGTGACGCAAGGCGATCGGGTGGTTGCCATCCTGCCCAACACGGAAACCGCGCTGATTGCCTGCCTTGCCACCGCCAGCATCGGCGCGATCTGGTCGCTTTGCGCCCCCGACATGGGGCATGTGGCGATCCTTGACCGGTTCCGCCAGATCGAGCCCAAGGTGATCATTGCGCAGGACGGCTATGTTCACGCCGGCAAGATGATCGACCGGCGCGAGGTGCTGGCGACGATCTTTGACGGGCTGCCGACGCTGGAGCAGCGCATTCTGGTGCCGGTGGTGGGCGAGGTTACGGAGGGCGCGGTGGACTGGTCCGACCTGACCGGCGACATCGCCGAGCCGGAGTTCGCGCAGGTGCCCTTCGATCATCCGCTTTGGATCGTCTATTCCTCGGGCACCACCGGCAACCCCAAGCCCATCGTGCACGGGCATGGCGGCATTATCCTGGAGGGGGCGAAACAATCGCTGCACCAGGATCTGCGCGCCGGTGACCGGTACTGCTGGCTGACGTCCTCGGGATGGATCATGTGGAACGCGCAGTTCGTGGCGCTGGGGCAGGGGGCGACGCTGGCCATGTTCGACGGCGCGCCGAACCACCCCGACATGATGGCGCTGTGGCGCTTCGCGGCGGATGAAAAGTTCACCTATCTCGGTGTCGGCGCGGCCTATGTCACCGTCTGCATCAAGGCCGGCATTCGCCCCCGCGACGAGCTCGACCTGAGCGCGCTCAAATCGCTGGGCACCACCGGCTCGCCGCTGACCTCGGACGGCTACGACTGGATCTATGACGCGGTCGACCGCGACATCTGGCTGGCGCCGATCTCGGGCGGGACGGACTTTGGCGGTGCCTTCGTCTGTGGCAACCCGATGCTGCCGGTGCGCGCGGGCGAGATGCAGTGCCGTTCGCTGGGCAACGCGGTGCGCGCCTTTGACGACATGGGCAACGAGCTGTTCGGAGAGGTGGGCGAACTGGTCTGTACCGAGCCGCTGCCCTCGATGCCGCTTTACTTCTGGGGCGACGAGGACGGATCGCGCCTGCACGACAGCTATTTCGACACCTATCCGGGCATCTGGCGTCACGGCGACTGGATCGAGATCACGCGAGAGGGCGGATCGGTGATCTTCGGCCGATCCGACGCCACCATCAACCGCAAGGGGCTGCGGCTGGGTTCGTCCGAGATCTACCAGGCGGTCGAGGGGCTGGAAGAGGTGATGGATTCGATGGTCATCGACCTCGAATTCCTTGGTCGGGACAGTTTCATGCCGCTCTTCGTGGTGCTGGCGCCCGGCTTGACGCTGGACGACGCGCTGAAGGAAAAGATCAACGGTGCGATCCGCGCCTCGGTCTCGGCCCGGTTCGTGCCGAACGAGATCGTGCAGATCCCCGAGGTGCCGCGCACGCTGTCGGGCAAGAAGCTCGAGGTGCCGGTCAAGAAACTCTTGCTGGGGGCCGATCCCGAAACCGTGGTAAACCGCGATTCGATGGCCAACCCGGACAGTTTCGAGACCTTCATCGCTTATGCCGCTGCGCGAAGCTGACCGACCGAGAAAGGAACCTAGATGACCGATGTCGCCGCCGAACTGCTGAGCCTGCTGGATATAGAACGGCTGGAGGTCGATCTGTTCCGTGGTATCGGTTCCGGCGGCGAGACCAGCAAGAGGATCTATGGCGGGCAGGTGATCGCCCAGGCATTGGCGGCGGCCTATCGCACGGTGCCGGATCGACTGTGCCATTCGCTGCACGCCTATTTCATCCGGCCCGGCGACCCCTCGATCCCGGTGATCTACCAGGTCGACCGGGCCCGCGATGGCGGCAGTTTCACCACCCGCCGGGTGGTGGCGATCCAGCACGGCAAGCAGATCCTGAACATGGCTGCCTCCTTTCATTCAGAGGAAGAGGGCTGGGATTATCAGCACGAGATGCCCCAGGTCGCGGGGCCCGAGGGGCTGTTGAACCGCGAGGACCTGCGCGACCGCTGGGCGCCGCATATCCCCGAACACATGCGCCGCGATTTCCTGCGCCCGCGCCCGATCGAGATCCGCGAGGTCGAGCCGCGCGACCTGGTCGATCCGAAGCCCGAGAGCGACGTCAACCACCTGTGGTTCCGCATGGAGGCCGCTGCCGGGGCCAGCCCGCAGATGCAGCATATCCTGCTGGCCTATGCCTCGGACATGAACCTCTTGGGATCCTCTCTGCGGCCGCACGGGCTGACCTGGTTCACCGGAGAGGTGATGACGGCGAGCCTCGATCACTCCATGTGGTTCCACGGTCCGCTCGCCTTCGAGGACTGGCACCTTTACAGCATGGATGCGCCCTTTACCGGCGGCGCGCGCGGCTTCAACCGAGGCAAGATCTTTGCCCGTGACGGGCGGCTGGTCGCCAGCACCGCGCAAGAAGGGTTGATGCGCCCCTACAAGCCGAAGTGATCGACCGGGGCCGCAACGGGTCCGCGCGCGATGCCCAGGTGAACAGCGCGCGCGGCTTTTCTCACTTGCCCTCGACCTTGCCGCCGAACTGCCGGTTCAGCTTGCGCATGCCGCTGATCCATCGGTCATAATCGGCGGTCTTCAGGCGCATGTACTCCAGCACCTGCGGATGCGGCAGCACGAGGAAGGTCTCCTCCTCGATCGCCTTTAGACAGGCCAACGCCACCGGTTCGGGCTCCAACATGCCGTCGAGCGCGGCGACCCCCTCTTCGTGGCCCTGCGTCATCGCCGAGCGTACCGCCTGCGGGCACAGCACCGAGACCTTGATGCCCTGGTCGCCATAGGTCAGTGCCAGCCATTCCGCGAGGCCGACGGCGGCATGTTTCGTCACCCCGTAGGGCGCCGAGCCGACCTGGTTCAACAGCCCTGCCGCCGAGGCGGTGTTGAGCAGGTAGCCACCGCCGCGTGCGCTCATGCGCGGCACCAGGTGGCGGGCGGCCCAGACATGGGCCATCACGTTGACCTCCCAGATCTTTTGCCACTCCGCGTCTGGCACCTCGACGCCGCCGATGGCGAGGATGCCGGCGTTGGAACAGAACAGGTCGATGGGGCCGACCTCTTGTTCGGTCCTGTCGATCAACGCGGCGATCTCGGCCTCGACGCCGACGTTGCACCCCATGGCGATGCCGCCGATCCGGTCGGCCACCGCCTTGGCACCCGCCTCGTTCAGGTCGGCACAGACCACCCGTTTCGCGCCGGCGGCGGCAAAGCACTCGGCCATCGCCGCGCCGATGCCGCCGGCTGCGCCAGTGACGACGACGATCTTGTCTTTTACTTGCATGTCAATTCCTTACGTCCACATGTTCGAGCCGCCGCAGACGGTCAACGCCTGGCCGGTCATGTATCGGCTGGCGTCCGATGCGAGGAAAACCGCCAGCCCCTTGAAATCCTCCGGCTCGCCCAAACGGCGCAGCGGGATGTCATTCATGATCCGCTCGGCCACCTGCGGGTTGTCCCAAAGTTCGCGCGCGAATTCGGTGCGCACGAGGCCGGGACAAATGGCGTTGAACCGCACCCCCTTCGGGCCGAATTCGGCCGCGAGGTTGCGTACCAGCCCGATCAGCGCCAGCTTGGACATGCAGTAGGTGCCCAGCGTGTCAGAGGGTTTGAAGGCGCCGACGGAGGAGGTGAACATCATCGACCCCGCGCCCTTGTCCACCATGTCGGACACCGTCATCTGGGCCAGCCAGAGGTTCGACTGCACGTTCGCCGCCATGGTCTTTTCATAGGCCTCGTCGGGGATTTCCGAGGTCGGGCCGTAATAAGGGTTCACGCCCGCGTTGCCGACCACGATGTCGATCGGGCCGGCCTTTGCGCGGGCGGTCTCGACCAGCGCCTGCAACTGGTCCTTGTGGCCGACGTTGCAGGCCACCGGGATCGCGCGGTCTGCGCCGACCGCGGCGTTGATCTCGGCTGCTGCCTCGTCCAGCCGGTCCTGCTTGCGGGCCGAGATGACGACGGTTGCACCATGCTCGGCCAGCGCCGTCGCCATCGCTTGTCCCATGCCCTTGGAGGCCCCGGTCAAGAGCGCAACCTTTCCCGAAAGATCAAATAAGTTCATGCGTTTGATTCCAGTTCTTGATGTTCTTGTTCAGGGGGTTGCGGGGCCGATGGATCGTCCCAGTCCGGCAGGCAGATGGCGCGTAGGGCCCGGCGGTCGATCTTGTCGGTGGCACCGCGGGGCAGGGGATCGACCTGGGTCCAGATCCGCTCCGGCACCTTGAAATGCGCGACATGCTCGGCAAGGAAGGCGCGCAACTCCTCCTGCGTCGCGGTTTGTCCGGGGCGTATCTGGACCCCCGCGCCCACCACTTCGCCCAGCCGGGCATGGGGCAGGGCGAAGGCACAGGCCTCGGCCACGGCCGGGTGGCGGTGCAGCGCGTCCTCGACATCGAGACAGGCGATGTTCTCACCGCCGCGGATGATGATGTTCTTCTTGCGATCGACGATGGTGACAAAGCCGTCGGCATCGATCCGCCCCAGGTCGCCAGTGCGCAGCCAGCCGTCCTGCATCACCTCTTGCGTCGCCTCCGGTTTATTCAGGTAACACCGCATGTTGCAGGGGCTTCTTACGGTGATCTCGCCGATCTCGCCCGGCGCCACGTCGCGCCCGTCATCGTCGAGGAACCGCAACTCCTGCACCGGGGGATATAGTCGCCCGGCCGCGCCCGGCCGCGCGATGTAATCCTTGCCGAGCATGCCGATGCCATTGGCGTTGGTCTCGGTCATGCCCCAGCCGGTCGCGATATCCGCCTTGGGAAAGCGGCGCGACAGTTCGGCCACCTGTGCCGCCGGACGCTTGGCGCCGCCGGCGCCGATATAGTCCAGCGTTTCAAGCGTCTCGCCCATTCGCTCCGCCGCCTCGGACAGGTCTGCGCTTTGGGTTGGAACACCCAGAAAACGCGTGATTTTCTCCTCGCGGATCAGGCGCACGGCGGTATCGGCATCCCAACGATCCATCACCACCAGCTTAGAGCCCGCCGGCAGGCTGAGCAGGAAGACCGGATGGGTCGCGGTGACATGAAACAGCGGCGTGGCGACCAGGAAGATCGAGCGCGGGGCAGGGGCGTCGGGATCGTCGGGCGGGTCCAGCAGGGGGGCGATCAAGGCCTGCATGAGCCAGGTAAACACCGCGTTGACCGCGCCCCGGTGGGTCTGCACCACGCCCTTGGGGTCGCTGGTGGTGCCCGAGGAATACATGATCGCGAAATCATCGTCGGTGTCGATCTCGACCTCGGGCCAGGCGTCGGTTTCCGCCCCGGCAAGAAGATCGGAAAATTCTGCGTTTACAGTTCCCTCTGCATCGCGGGTCTCAACCAGCGTGAGGTTTCGCACCGGTTCCAACGGGCGAAGCCTGTCGATCCGTTTTTCGTCCGCAAAGACCAGCCGCACGCCGGTATCCTCAAGCGCGTAGTCCAGTTCCTCGGTGGTCCACCACGCGTTGAGAAACACGACGACGCCGCCGATGGAGGCGATCGCGGTGATCAACAGCAACAACTCCGGGCAATTCCGCATGGCGATGGCGACGCGATCCCCCTTGGATATCCCGAACCGAGTCTGAAGCACCGATGCCAACCGGTTGGAGTCCGAACAGAATTCGTCGTAACTCCAGCGTTCGTCACCAAAGACCAGGTACTCGGCGGCGCCGTCGCCCTGGGGGTTGCGGCTGGCCTGCATCAGCGCCCGGATATGCGGCGGCGTGTTGCGGAACGCCCGACAACGGGTACCTCGGATCATGGTCTCATGGGTCTCGAAGATCGGGTTCTCTTCGGTGACGCGGGCTATGGCCGCGTCCAGTGTGACGGCCGTCATGACACGAGGCCCCGCGACCACGGGGCGGCACGTTTGATTGCGCGCATTGCTTTCCTCCCTTTGACGGAGCGCGCGTGGGGTATGCGCGACTCCAACTCCTCCAGGGGTGAGGTTAGTGAGGAAACTCCCGTCTGCCAATACCGCAGAACGAAACGTCATTTCGCAATATTTCGTGCCGCTTGCGGTCGGGATTGCGCAGTGGAGTTACCGTTGTACAGTTGAGGGTATGCTGGCTTTTGGGTTTATCCGTATGGATTTCTAAGGTTTTCTTGTCTCAGCCCAGGGTCAATGAGATCTGTTTTATACATAATACCGATTATAGGAACCAAGTGTACCCGCGATGACGCCGGGAAATATCCCGGCGCCGCCCCCTTGTCAGGCCACGGATTTGTCTCCGGTGTGCAGTCGCCCGGTCAGCGTGGCAAAGGCATCGTATTGCGACAAGAACACCTCGCCGGACAGCTCATCGAGGAAATGGCTGCATTTCAGCCGGTCCATCACCGGCCCCTTCACCTCGGACAGATGCAGCGTGATGCCCTGGTCCGTCAGCCGTTGATTGATCGCCTCAAGCGATTCCAGCGCGCTGAGGTCGATTTCGTTTACCGCCGAGCACATCAGGACCACGTGTTTCAACTGGTCCCGGTTTTGGTACACGCGGGCCAGGATCAGATCCTCCATCCGCCGGGCATTGGCGAAATACAGGCTCTCGTCGATGCGCAGCGTCAGGATCGCCGGATCGGTGATCACCTTGTGGCGATGGATGTTGCGGAAATGCTGGCTGCCGGGCACCTGCCCCACCTCGGCCACATGCGGTCGCGAGGTTTTCCAGACGAACAGCGCCAGCGACACCAGGACGCCGGTGGCGACACCGACCTCGACCCCGACCCCCAGCGTCAACACGATGGTGCCCAGCACGGCGGCGAAATCAGCCCGGGAATAGGACCAGGCGCGGGTCAGGATCGACAGATCGACCAGCGACAGCACCGCCACGATGATGGTGGCCGCCAGTGTCGCCTTGGGCAGGAAATAGAGCAGCGGCGTCAGCATCAGCGCCGCCAGCAACAGCCCCACGGCGGTAAACGCCCCGGCGGCCGGTGTCTGTGCGCCGGCGTCGAAATTCACCACTGACCGCGCGAACCCGCCTGTCACCGGGTAGCCGCCCGACAAACCGGACGAGATGTTGGAGGCCCCCAGCGCGATCAACTCCTGGTTCGGCTCGATCCGCTGCTTGCGCTTGGCCGCCAGCGTCTGTGCCACCGAGACGCTTTCGACGTAGCCGATGATCGAGATCAGCACCGCCGGTCCGATCAGCGCCGACAACAGGCCGACATCCATGCTCGGCAGGCCCAGCGGCGGCAGACCGGTGGGCACGGTTCCCACTACCGAGACCCCTGCCCCCGGCAGGTCCAGCGCCCATGCGGCGACGGTGGTGCCGATCACCGCGAAGACCGGACCGACGCGGGCGGTGGTGGCGGCGGCATGGGCGCTCATCCCGAACCGGGATTTCAGCAACCCCGCCAGCCCCTTGCGTACCCAGAACAGAAAGGCCAGCGCGATCCCCCCGATCACCAGCGTCGGTCCGTTGGTCTGCGGCAGTTCCGTCCAGATCGACCCGAGGATCTCGGGCAGCGTGTGGCCATGCGCCTTGATCCCCAGGATGTGTTTCATCTGGCTCGAGGCGATCAGGATGCCCGAGGCGGTGATGAACCCCGCGATAACCGGGTGCGACAGGAAATTGGCCACCACTCCCAGCCGCAACACCCCCATCCCCAGCAGAACAAGCCCCGACAACAGCGCCAGAACGGCGGCGGCGGCGGTATACTCCGCCAGGGTTTTGAGCCCCAGCGGCGCCAGCGCCGAAGCGGTCATCAGCGAAACCACGGCCACCGGCCCCACCGCCAGCGCCCGGCTGGTGCCGAAGATCGCGTAGAACACCAGCGGCAGGATCGAGGCATACAGCCCGACCTCGGCCGGCAGCCCCGCCAGCAGCGCATAGGCCAGCGATTGCGGGATCAGCATGATCGTCACGATCACCGCCGCCGTCATGTCGCCGGCGAATTGCGCCCGGTCATAACGCCGGCCCCAGTCCAGCACCGGGAACACCGATTGCAGCCGGTCGGGTGAGAGGCGCGGCAGCGCGGTCAGAAACGTCTTCAAGGGAACGCACCTTTCTGTCGGGTCCGCGCGATCCGGCGGAGCGTGGCGTGGGTAGGCATTACATATAGATGTTTCTATATATGTAAGATCGCTGTCTTGTGAAGCCCGGGTAACGGCCGTGGATGCCTCAGGTGCGAAAAACGCGAAAAAGGCCGGGTTGCCCCGGCCTTTTTCCATGAATTTCCGTGCGTTACAATCAGAAGAACGCCTGCAACCCGGTCTGTGCGCGGCCCAGGATCAGCGCGTGCACATCATGGGTGCCCTCATAGGTGTTCACGGTTTCCAGGTTCACCATGTGGCGGATGACCTGGAATTCCAGGCTGATGCCGTTGCCACCGTGCATGTCGCGGGCCATCCGCGCGATATCCAGCGCCTTGCCGCAGTTGTTGCGCTTGATGATCGAAATCATCTCGGGCGCGGCATTGGCCTCGTCCATCAGGCGGCCGACCCGCAGGCTGGCCTGCAGCCCCAGCGTGATCTCGGTCTGCATGTCGGCCAGTTTCTTCTGGAACAGCTGGGTCTGCGCCAGCGGGCGGTTGAACTGCTTGCGGTCCAGCCCGTATTGACGCGCCCCGTGCCAGCAGGCCTCGGCGGCGCCCATCACGCCCCAGCTGATGCCATAGCGGGCGCGGTTGAGACAGCCGAACGGCCCCTTCAGCCCCTGCACGTTGGGCAGCAGCGCGTCCTCGCCCACCTCGACGCCCTCCATCACGATTTCGCCGGTGATCGAGGCGCGCAGGCTCATCTTGTTGCGGATCTTGGGCGCGCTCAGCCCCTTCATGCCCTTCTCAAGGACGAACCCGCGGATCTTGCCGTCATGGGCGTCGGACTTGGCCCAGACCACGAAAACATCGGCGATCGGCGCGTTGGAGATCCACATCTTGTTGCCGGTCAGGCGATAGCCGCCGTCGATCTTTTCGGCCCGGGTCTTCATGCTGGCCGGGTCCGATCCGGCATCGGGCTCGGTCAGGCCGAAACAGCCGATGAACTCGCCGCTCGACAGCTTGGGAAGGTATTTCTGGCGCTGCTCCTCGCTGCCGTAGGCATAGATCGGGTACATCACCAGCGAGCTTTGCACCGACATCATCGAGCGATAGCCCGAATCGACCCGCTCCACTTCGCGCGCCACCAGACCATAGCTGACATAACCGGCGCCAAGGCCGCCGTATTGCTCGGGGACGGTGGTGCCCAACAGGCCCATCTCGCCCATCTCGCGGAAGATCTCCGGGTCGGTCTCCTCGTTCTCGAAGGCCGAGAGCACCCGCGGTTGCAGCTTTTCCTGGGCATAGGCACGGGCGCTGTCCGCGATCATGCGCTCGTCCTCGGTCAGCTGGTCGTTGAACCGCAGCGGATCGGACCAGTCGAACCCGGCCAGGTCGGGGGCGTCTTTGGCGCGGAGTGTGGGGGCGTTCATCGCAGTCTCCTTGGTCATATGCGTTTGCATGGGATCTATCACAGGGTTTGCGCAAGAAACAGCAAGACATTCGCATGGTTTCATGAGTAAACGGAATACATGATTGCGCCGCGCCGATTCCTGCCCTCGATTGCCTCTCTGCGGGCGCTGGAGGCGTTGGAGCGCCTCGGCAGCGCCTCGGCGGTGGCCGAGGAACTCTCCCTGACCCAAAGCGCCGTCAGCCGCCAGTTGCAGACGCTGGAGGAACAGATGGGGGTCGAACTGATCCAACGCAGCCGCAAGCGGCTGTCGCTGACGCCGGCGGCGCGCGACTACGTGGCCGAGATCCGCCCTGCCCTGCACCAGATCGCCCAGGCCTCGATGCGGCTGCAGGTTCCACAGGCGGGCGGCGCGCTGAACCTCGCCATCCTGCCCGCCTTCGGCATGCGCTGGCTGATGCCGCGCCTGCCCGACTTCGCCCGGTTGCACCCGGAAGTGACGATCAACATGGCCACCCGCCTGCACCCGTTCAACTTCACCGGAGAGCCCTTCGACGCCGCGATCCATTTCGGCAGCGGCGACTGGCCCGGCACCGACCGGCTGTTGCTCAAGCACGAACAGGTGCTGCCGGTCTGCGCGCCGGCGCTGCTCACCGGCCATGCCACCGGCGATCCGCGCGCGCTGCTCTCGATGCCGCTTTTGCATATCGAGACGCGCCCGAGGGCTTGGCAGGACTGGTTGGCGCTCAAGGGCATCGCCACGGTCGGGCCGGTGCCGGGCACCATGTATGACCAGTTCTCGGCGATCATCCAGGCCGCGCTGCACGGGCTCGGGGTGGCGCTCCTGCCCGATTACCTGGCCGAACAGGACGTCGCCACCGGTCGCCTCGTGGCGCCCTTCGGCCCGGCCACGGAAATGCCCGGCGCCTATTACCTGGTCTGGCCGCAGGCCCGGGCGCACCACCCTCCGCTCACCGTCTTTCGCGACTGGCTCGGCGGGCAGGCCCAACCCGAAGACCCCCTGCCCCGCTAAGCGCCGCCGGGAGGTGGTCCCCCCCGCTTCTTCTCTTTTCCAAATACTCCCGCCGGAGGCTCCGACGGAAACGGGTTTCGGAAGGTCGGAAGGTCAGGCGTAGCGGTGGTCTTCAGCAAGACGCCGGTTTTCTCGGGGCTCCGCCCGTTCGGCGCTGAGAAAGGTCCACTGGACCTTTCTCCGGGCGCGCCTCACCCCAAGGCATACCCCGCGCCGCGCACGGTGCGGACCGGATCGGAGCCTCCGTGCTGGGTCAGCGCCTTGCGCAACCGACCGATATGCACGTCGACCGTGCGGGTATCGACATAGATGTCGCGCCCCCAGACCCGGTCGAGCAATTGCTCGCGGCTCCACACCCGGCCCGGTTTCTCCATGAAGGTCGACAGCAGGCGAAACTCGGTCGGGCCCAGTTTCAGCGGGTGCTCCGCCCGGCTGACCTTGTGGGTCTCGGCGTCCAGCACGATGTCCTCGTACTCCAGCCGCAGCCCCACGGTCGAGGGGCGCACCCGGCGCAGCTGCGTGCGCACCCGTGCCATCAGTTCCACGACGGAGAATGGCTTGACCACGTAATCGTCGGCGCCCGTCTCCAGCCCGCGCACCTTGTCCACCTCTTCCGACCGCGCCGAGAGCATGATGATCGGGATCGCACGCGTCTCGGGACGGGACTTGAGCCGGCGGCACACCTCGATGCCCGAGAGGTTGGGCATCATCCAGTCCAGCACGATGATGTCGGGCATGTCCTCCTGGACGACAAGCAGCGCCTCTTCGCCGTTCTCGGCCTTGAGCACGCGAAACCCCTCTGCGTCGAGATTGTACGAAAGGACTTCCCTTTGCGCCAATTCGTCCTCGACCACCAGGACGGTCGGCTGATCGGCTGCCATCGCCTAGCCCTCCAACATGCTGACCGAGGTGTCGTCGGCCTTGACGCGGATTTCATCCGGGCGGTCGCCGGTGACCAGGTAGATGACCTGCTCGGCGATACCGGTGACATGGTCCCCCATCCGCTCGATGTTCTTGGCGATGAAATGCAGGTGCATGCAGGCGGTGATGCTGCGCGGATCCTCCATCATGAAGGTCAGGAACTCGCGGAACAGGGCGTTGTACATCTGGTCGACCTCGAGGTCGCGTTCGACCACGTCGCGGGCCAGCTCGGCGTCGCGCTGGATATAGGCGTCCAGCGCGTCCTTGAGCATCAGTTCCACCTCGCGCGCCATGCGGCGCAGCGATGCGGTGGCGCCGGGCACCGCCGGCAGTTGCGCCAGCACGCCGGTCCGCTTGGCGATGTTCTTGGCATAGTCGCCGATGCGTTCGAGGTTGCCGCTGATCTTCATCACCGACAGCACCACGCGCAGGTCGACGGCGGTCGGCGCGCGCAGCGCGATCAGCCGCGCGGTTTCCTCGTTGATCAGGTCTTCGAGCGCGTCGATGGCAGCATCTCCGGCGCGGACCTTTTCGGCCTGCTCCTCGTCGCGCGCCTCGAGCGAGCCCGCCGATTCCATGATCGCGGCCTCGACAAGGCCGCCCATCTTCATGATCCGGGCCTGGATCGCCTCCAGATCGCGATCGAAGGCGGTCGCAATATGTTGTTCTGACATGCTGTTTCCTGTTCGCTTAGCCGATGCGACCGGTGATGTAGCTTTCGGTGCGCGGATCTTCGGGATTGGTGAAAATATGCCCGGTCTCCCCGAACTCGACGAGGTTGCCGAGGTGGAAGAACGCGGTCTTCTGGCTGACGCGGGCGGCCTGCTGCATCGAGTGGGTGACGATCACGACAGAATAGTTCTGGCGTAACTCGTCGATCAGCTCCTCGACCTGGGCGGTGGCGATCGGATCGAGCGCCGAGCAGGGTTCGTCCATCAACAGGATCTCGGGTTCGGTGGCGATGGCGCGGGCGATGCACAGCCGCTGTTGCTGTCCGCCCGACAGCCCGGTGCCCGGCGCATCCAGCCGGTCCTTGACCTCGTCCCAGATCGCGCCCCGGCGCAGTGATTTCTCGACGATCTCGTCCAGCTCGGCCTTGGTACGGGCCAGCCCGTGAATGCGCGGCCCATAGGCAATGTTGTCATAGATCGACTTGGGGAACGGGTTCGGCTTCTGGAACACCATGCCGACCTTGGCGCGCAGCTGCACCGGGTCGACCCTGGGGTCATAGATGTCCTCGCCGTCCAGCAGGATGTCGCCGGTGACCCGGCAGATGTCGATGGTATCGTTCATTCGGTTCAGGCAGCGCAGAAAGGTCGACTTGCCGCAGCCCGACGGGCCGATGAAGGCGGTCACGGTCTTGTCCTCGATATCGACATCCACATCCTTGATGGCATGGGTGTCGCCGTAAAAGACCTGGACGTTGCGCGCCGCGATCTTGATATCGGTCTGCTCCAAGGCACTCTCCGTTTTGGCTATATCGTACATGTTGGGCGTCCTCAGGTTCTTACCATTTTTTCTCGAACTTCTGGCGCAGGAAAATCGCCACCGCGTTCATCGCCACCAGGAATCCGAGCAGCACGAGGATCGCTGCCGAGGTGCGCGACATGAACCCGCGTTCCGGGCTGTCGGCCCAGATGAAGATCTGGGTCGGCAGGGCGGTGGCGCTGTCGAACGGGCTCGAGGCCGCCGAGGTGATAAAGGCGTTCATCCCGATCAGCAGCAGCGGCGCGGTCTCGCCCAAGGCCTGGGCCAGGCCGATGATGGTCCCGGTCAGCACGCCGGGCATCGCCAGCGGCAGCACGTGCTGGAACACCACCTGTTGTTTCGAGGCGCCAAGGCCAAGGGCCGCCTCGCGGATCGAGGGGGGCACCGATTTCAGCGCCGCGCGGGTGGCGATGATGATCGTCGGCATGGTCATCAGCGCCAGCGTCAGCCCGCCCACGAAGGGTGCCGAGCGCGGCAGTCCGAACCACCCGATGAAGACCGCCAGCGCCAGCAGGCCGAACACCACCGAGGGCACCGCGGCGAGGTTGTTGATGTTCACCTCGATGAAATCGCTGAACTTGTTTTTCGGCGCGAACTCCTCGAGGTAGATCGCTGCACCGATCCCCAGCGGGAACGAGATCAGGAAACAGGTGAGCAGCGCCCAGAACGACCCGGCCAGCGCGCCCTTCAGCCCCGCGAGCTCCGGAAAGCGCGAGTCCGCATTGGTGAACAGCGCCCAGTTGAACGGCTTGGAAATCGCCCCCTGCGCCTTGAGCGCATCGAAATAGCCGATCTCGGCATCCTTGACGCGGCGGTTCTGTTCCGGCGTGTCGCGGTCGATCAGCTTCTTGTTCAACTGGTCATAGGGGTCGGCCACCGGCACCGTCATGGTGATTATCTGGCCGATCAGCTCGGGATCGGCCACCACCATGTCGCGCAGCTTGAACTGGGCGCCGTTGGACAGGATCTTTTCCACCGATTTGGCGATCTTGCGCTGGCTCATGTCCGCCTGTGGCAGCATCCGGCCCAGCGAGGCGCCGAGTGCGTCGTCGAACCCGCCACGCGGCAGCCGCTCTTCGCGGATCTCCTCGGGATCGATGTAGACCGCGAGGGTCACGTGGGTCTGGGTGAACGCCTGCCAGCCGGTCGAGACCAGCGACCCGACCAGGATGATCAGCATCAGGAAGGCCAGCCCGATGGCCCCGAGGCCGATCCATTTCAGCCGCGCCTGTTTCCTGTGGCGGCGTTTGAGCGAGGCGGCCACGAGTTCGGTGGTCCGTTTCGGGGTCGGCGCTCCGGCGCCATGCGTGATATCGGACATCTGGGGGCCTCAATCATAGGCTTCGCGGTACTTGCGCACGATGCGCAGCGCGAAGACGTTGATCATAAGTGTGACAAGAAACAGCATCATCCCGAGCGCGAAGGCAGCCAGCGTCTTGGGGTTGTCGAACGAGGTGTCGCCGATCAAAAGCGTGACGATCTGCACGGTCACCGTGGTCACGCTGTCGAGCGGGTTGACAGTCATCTTGGCGATCAGGCCGGCGGCCATGACCACGATCATGGTCTCGCCGATGGCGCGGCTCACCGCCAGCAGCACACCGCCGACGATGCCGGGGATCGCGGCGGGAAACAATACGGTCGTCATCATCTCGGCACGGGTCGAGCCCAGCCCCAGCGCGGCGTCGCGCAGGGCGCGCGGCACCGCCGACAGCGCATCATCGGCAAAGGACGAGATGAAGGGAACCAGCATGATGCCCATGACGCCGCCGGCGGCCAGCGCGGTGTTGGGCGCCACGTCCAGCCCCAGCGACTGGCCGAATGTGCGGATCGCCGGGGCGACCACGAGGATGGCGAAAAAGCCGTAGACCACGGTGGGCACACCGGCGAGGATCTCGAGCACCGGCTTGACCACGGCGCGCAGTTTGCGGGGCGCGAATTCGTTGAGGTAGATCGCCGAAAGCAGTCCGACCGGCACCGCCACCAGCAGCGCCACCACCGTGATGACGATGGTGCCCAGGATCACCGGGAGCCAGCCAAAGGCGCCCTCGGCGGCGACCTGGTCCTCGCGCAGCGGGATCTGCGGTTCCCAGTTCAGGCCGAACAGGAACTCGGTCAGCGGCACCCGGTCGAGGAAGCGGATGGTCTCGTAGGACAGCGACACGATGATGCCGATGGTGGTGAAGATGGCGACCGTCGAGCAGAAGATCATCAACCCCGACACGATCCGCTCGACCCCCTGGCGCGCGCGGAACTCGGCCGAGACGCGGGACCGGGCAAAGGCGAGGATGGCCAGCGCCAGGGCCGCAACCACCGCGACCATCCACCAGTCGGACTGGGTCCGCAGCGCGCCGTAGCGCTCTGCCGCGACCATCTTCCACTCTTCCGGGGTGCCGAAGATCTGACCGCGCGAAATGGACTTGATCTCGGCCAGGACAAGCTGGACCGCACCGGTCCCCTGCCCGTCCAGCACGCCGTCCGGCAGGCCGGACATCACGAGGCGGTCAATCACCGGCCCTTCCAGGACCAACCACAACAGGATGATGGTCAACACAGGGACCAGCACCATCAGCGCCGAGAACATCCCGTGGTAGGAGGCCATCGAATGCAGGCGGGCGCCCTTGTCCCGGATCGTCCGGGCGGCCATGCGGTTGAGCACATAGCCCGCCAGCGTGGCCAGGATGAGCAGGAGAAACGGAAGGGCTGTCATGTTCGGGCGCTTTCCAGAAATGGATCCCCGGGCCAAAACCGCGGCCCGGGGAGTGGGTCTTTGGGGTCGCTTATTCCGGCGCGGTCATCGCTGTGCCGTTCAGAACAGCGTCCTGAAGCTCGACGCGGCGATCGTCCGACAGGGCCACCAGGCCACGCTCGGCCAGGTAGCCGTCGGCTTCCAGCGCGTCATCGGACATGTATTCCTCGATGAAGGCGTCGAGGTTGGGGATGACACCGCGATGGGCGTTCTTGACGTAAAAGAACAGCGGGCGCGACACCGGGTAGGACTTGTCGGCGATGGTATCGGTCGAGGGCTCGACACCACCGATCTTGACGCCCTTCAGCTTGTCGAGGTTCTCGTAGAGGAAGGAGTAGCCAAAGATGCCGACCGCGTTCTCATCCGCTTCGAGGCGCTGCACGATCAGGTTGTCATTCTCGCCGGCTTCGACAAAGGGGCCGTCCTGCCGCATGCGCGAGCAGTTTTCCTTGACCCATTTCTTGTCCTTGTTGAGGCCCTGCTCCTGAACCCAGGCGTTGGCCTTGCAGCCGGCGTGCATCGCCAGTTCGACAAAGGCGTCACGGGTGCCCGAGGTCGGCGGCGGGCCATAGGCCAGGATCTCGGTCGCGGGCAGGCTTTCGTCGATGTCCGACCACTTTTCATAGGGGTTGGCAACAATGGCGCCATCGACCGGAACCTCGGCGGCCAGGGCCAGGAACACCTGTTCCAGCGACAGGTCCCAATCGGCCGCGTTGCCGCGCGAAATGGCGATCGACAAGCCGTCAAAGCCGATCATGGCCTCGGAAATGTCGGTCACGCCGTTGTCCTGGCACAGCTCGTATTCCGATTTCTTCATCGCGCGCGAGGCGCCGGTGATGTCGGGATGGCCTTCGCCGATGCCACCGCAAAAGATCTTCATGCCGCCGCCGGTGCCGGTCGACTCGACGATCGGGGACGGCGCGCCGGTGTTGTTGGCGAACTGTTCGGCAACTGCCTGGGTATAGGGAAACACGGTGGACGAGCCGACGATGCGGATCTCGTCGCGGGCGGCGGCAGCTGTGGCCGAAATCGCGCCGAGGGCCAGGGCGGAAACCGTCAGTTTCACAAAGGACATGTCTGTCTCCTTGGTAGGAAGGGAATGCGATCACCCTCATGGTGATCCTGCGCCCCTCCTATTGAGCGTGCATGAGGCTTTTGTGACAGGCATGTAACAGTTGCATGACAGTGGCGGAAAAACCGCCGTTCACCGGCGAAAACATCCCCGGTACAGCGCGGATTTCCGGTGTTCAGGGGTTACCGAAGAACCCGGGGCGCATGCCTTAACTCGGCAAAATGACCGTGAAAACAGCGCCTTGCCCAAGTTCGCTTTCCACCCGCAACCGGCCGCGATGGCGATTGATGATGTGTTTCACGATGGCAAGGCCCAATCCGGTGCCGCCCAGTTCGCGCGACCGGTGGCTGTCAGCACGATAGAATCGCTCGGTCAGGCGCGGCAGGTGCACCGGGGCGATTCCCGGCCCCTTGTCGATCACCTGCACCCGGGCGCCGGGGCCGCGCACCGCCGGGTCACGCTCGGAGGCCGAGACCACCACGTCGACACGCCCGCCCGACCCGCCGTATTTGATCGCGTTCTCGATCAGGTTGGTAAAGACCTGCCGCAACTGGTCGGCGTCCCCGGTCACCACCACCGGCGCCTCGGGCGCAGCAAGGTCGAGCTTGACGCTGGCACCATCGGCCAGCGGGCGCAGGGAATTGAGCGTCTCGCCCAGCATCCCGGTCAGGTCCAACTGTTCCTTGGGCCGGACCCGTTCCTCGCTTTCCACGCGGTTGAGCGACAACAGGTCGCCCACCAGCCGGTTCATCCGCCCGGCCTCGCCCTCCATGATCGCCAGGAACCGGTCGCGTGCCGCGACATCCTCGCGCGCAGGGCCGCGCAGGGTCTCGATGAAGCCCATCAGCGCGGTCAGCGGCGTGCGCAGCTCGTGGCTGACATTGGCGACGAAATCGCGGCGCATCTGCACCGCCTGCTCCATGTGGGTGACGTCCTGGAAACTGACCAGAACCGCGCCGCCCTGCACCGCGCCGATCCCGTTCACATAGCGGCAGACCACCTCGTAAGTGATGTCCTGGGCGCCGTCGTTGGACAGCATCCGCGTCTGGTGCGGGCGGTTGTCGCGCAGGCAGGCCTCGACCGCGTCCAGCACCGTGGGTTGGCGCAGGATGGTGGCGAAATGACGCCCGGCGATCTGCTGGCCCAGCAGGGTCCGCGCCTCGGGGTTGGCGGCGATGATCCGTTCGCTCTGATCGACCATCAATGACGGCAACGGCACCGCCGCCAGAAATTCCGCGATCTGCTCGTTGCCCTGCACTGCCGTCATCCCCGCTGCTGTTGCGCCCTGTCCCGGCCGCCAGCCTGCCCGATGTTTGTAACTAGGATACGGCAGTCGCCGCCGCGACGGCCTCGGAAAACACCTTGAGCAGCGCGCCGGGCTCTTCCAGCCCGACCGAGACCCGGAAGAACCCCTCGGACAGCCCCACCGCGGCACGTTCCTGCGCCGTCATCCCCCGGTGCGACGAGGACGCCGGATGCGACAGCGTGGTGCCAACATCGCCCAGCGTCGGGGCAAAGCTCAGCCCCTCGGCGCCCCGGGCAAAGGCGTTCGCCTGTGGGCGTCCGCCCTCCAGCTCGAAACTGACCATGTTGCAGCCCTGCGTGCCCAGCAGCGCCGTCGCGCGGTCGCGGTCGGGATGGTCGGAGCGCAGCGGGTAGAGCACCCGCTTCACCCCCGGCAACCCGGCCAGGTGATCGGCCAGCGCCACCGCCGTCGCCTGCGCCCGGTCAAAGCGCAGGTCAAAGGTCAGCATGCCGCGCTCGGCCAGCCAGCAATCGAACGGGCTGGGTGTGAGGCCGGCGGTCACCGCAAAGATCCGCATCTTCTCGGTCAGTTCCGGGTCACGCGCCACGACATAGCCCAGCATCACGTCGGAATGCCCCGAGAGCAGCTTTGTCACCGAATGGATCACGATATCCGCACCGTGTTCGAACGGTCGGATAGATTTCGGCGTGGTGAACGTGTTGTCTACCGCCAGCAGGACACCGCGCGCCTTGCACAATGTCGCCAACCCGTCCAGGTCGGCCACCCGCAGCGTCGGGTTCGACACCACCTCGACCAGCACCATCCGGGTTTCGGGACGGATCGCCGCCGCGACCGCCGCGACGTCGCCGGGATCGGCCAGCGTGGTGGCGATGCCCATGCGCGGCAGGTCTTCCTTCATCAGACGCAGCGACCGACCATAGAGCTGGTTGCCGCCGATCACGTGATCGCCCGCGGCCAGCAGCCCCATCAGCACGGCAGAGACCGCTGCCATGCCGGAGCCGGTGACGACACCGCCTTCGGCCCCCTCCATCGCGTCCAGCCGCTTGGCCACCACGTCGGCATTGGGATGCCCCTCGCGCGAATAGGTATAGCCGTGAACGCGGCCTTCGTATTGCGAGTCCAACTCGTCGGGGCTTTCGCTGGCATAGACGACCGAGGGGCTCAGCGGCGTGACGACCGGTGTGCTGACGCTCTCGGGAAGCGGATCGGGGCGGACAAGCGAACCTTTGGAATTCTTCATTTCTTCACGGCCTTCATCTCGTCGCGGAACTTGCGCATGTTGTCCTGGTAATGCAGTGCGCCGGAGGTGATGCGCTGCGCATTCTTCTCGTCGACCTCGCGCACGACCTTGCCGGGCACGCCCATCACCAGCGAGTTGTCGGGGATTTCCTTGTTCTCGGTCACCAGCGCGCCAGCCCCGATCAGGCAATTCTTGCCGATCTTGGCGCCGTTCAGGATCATCGCGCCCATGCCGACAAGGGTGTTGTCGCCGATCTCGCAACCGTGCAGCATCACCTTGTGGCCGATGGTGCAGTCCTTGCCGATGCTCAGCGGATAGCCCGCGTCCACGTGCATCACGCAATCCTCCTGCACGTTGGAGCCTTCGCCGATGCGGATTTCCTCGTGGTCTGCACGGATGGTGCAGCCGAACCAGACCGAGGATCCAGCCTCCATCACCACCTTGCCGATCAGGTTGGCATCGGGTGCGACCCAGGTGTCGTCGTGGATTTGCGGGGCGTCCTCGCCCAGGGCGTAAATGGTCATGAAAGCTCCTCGAATTCGGCCTGCAACGCGCGCACATGTGGCAGAAGGCTGGGTTGCTGGGTGCGGCGCAGGCGGGTGGCGGTGACGATGCTCTTGAGGTTCTCCTCGGTCCGGTCGAGATCGTCGTTGATCAGCACGAAGTCGTAATATCCCCAGTGGCTGATCTCGGCCCAGCTCTTTTCCATCCGGGCGCCGATGGTCTCTTCGCTGTCGGTGCCGCGCTCGATCAGGCGGCGGCGCAACTCGGGGATCGAGGGCGGCAGCAGGAAGATCGACAGCGCGTGCTGCGCAAGGTCCGAGTTGCGGATCTGCACCTCGCCCTGCCAGTCCACGTCGAACAGCACGTCCTGCCCGGAATTGATCGCCGCCTGCACCGGGGTCTTGGGCGAGCCGTAGTAATTTCCGAACACATGCGCGTGTTCCAGCATCTCGCCCTCGCTCACCTTGCGCTTGAAGCTGTCCTCGGTCAGGAAATAATAATCCTCACCATCCACCTCGCCCGGGCGCGGCTTGCGCGTGGTGGCCGAGACCGAAAAGCGGATCGACGGGTCCCAGTCGCGCAGCCGCTTGGCCAGCGTCGATTTCCCCGCGCCCGAGGGCGAGGACAGGATGATCAGCAGCCCGCGGCGCTGTGTCATGTCATGTTCCTTTCCGTGTCATTCGACGTTCTGGACCTGCTCGCGCATCTGGTCGATCACCGCCTTGAGCTCCAGCCCCACCTTGGTCAGTTCGGCATTCTGCGACTTGGAACACAGGGTGTTGGCCTCGCGGTTGAACTCCTGCATCAGGAAATCCAGCTTGCGACCCACCGCACCGCCGGCATCCAGCAATTCGCTTGCGGCGCCGACATGGGCGCGCAACCGGTCCAACTCCTCGGTGACGTCGGCCTTGACCGCCATCATCGCCAACTCCTGCGCCACCCGGTCGGGATCGGCGCCCTCGGCGTTGTCGAGAATGCGCCGCAGGTTGCCGCGCAGCGCCTCGGCCACGGCCGGCTTGCGGGCCTCGGCCAGTTCCGCCGCGCGCGCGACCAGCGCGCTCACCTGGGTGAGTTGACCGCGCAGCACCTGCTCCAGCGCCCTGCCCTCGGCCCGGCGCATGGACAGAAAGGCGTCGATCAGCGGCCCCAGTTCGGCGCGCAACTGCGCGATCAGCGCGGTGTTGTCCTCGTCGCCGGGTGCCGGGTCCATCATCCCGCGCAGCCCCAAAAGGTCACTGGCCCGGGACGGCGCCAGCGCCACCCCCCTGGCCATCGCCTCGGCCTCGATCCGCGCCAGTGCATCGAGCGCGGTGGCCAGCACCTCCTCGTTCAGCGCCGATCCTGCAGCCGCGTCGGATCGCGTCAATCGCAGCGACAGGGTGACGTTTCCCCGCGCCACCGCCTTGGCCAGTTCTCCGCGCAGCGCCGCCTCCAGCCCTTCGAGCCAATCGGGGACCCGCAGTCGCAGGTCCAGCCCCTTGGCGTTCACGCTGCGCAACTCCCAGCCCCAGGAATAGCGCCCGCGTTCTCCCTTGGACGAGGCAAATCCGGTCATCGATGTGATCATGGGCTGCATCCCCCGAGTCCGCGTGTTTTCGGCTTTCAGGGCAAGTAATGGCAATGCGGCACGCAGGGCAAGCCCCACGGCGGCGGCGGGGGGCCGGGCTTGATTAACCACCGATTAAGAAAATGCTCTAAAATTGAGCAGAATTATGTCATATTGAGGGTAACGGATGCAGGTCGGCCCTTTGCCGGCCCTGGACCGGGCATATCAGGGGGCCGCTTGTCGCGGCTCTCAAGCAAGGACAGTAACGATGCGGCGGACAGGTTTCCCCCCAAAAAGGACATTTGGCGACGACAATGTCGTCGTTCTCCAACGGTTTCGCAGTGGGCGCAGCCTGTCGCCCCTGCGCCAGGCCGAGGGCTATTGGCTCGCGCTTTGCGAAAACGGCGCGGTGCCACGCCGCAGCCAGATCGACCCGCGCGCAATCAGCAACATCCTGGCTCACAGTTTCATCCTGCAACGCATCGGGCGGCGCAGCGCCCGGTTTCGCCTGGCCGGAGAGCGTCTGAATGACCTGGCCGGGTTGGACCTGCGCGGCACCCCATTCACCGCGCTGTTCGGTTATGACCACCGGGCCGAGGCCGGGGCGATCCTGCAACGGGTCTTTTCCGGCCCCTCCATCGCCGAACTGCGGTTGGAGCGCCCTGTGTCGTCGGACGGACGGTTGATCGAGGCGCGGATGTTGCTGCTGCCGCTGGCTACCGAGGCGGGCGATGTCGCACGCGCGCTGGGCGTGCTGGTGGCGGACAGCGACAGGGTCCGTCCGCCGGTGCGGTTCGGCATTTCCAACAAGCTGTTGCGTCCAGTGGGGCGGGAGGCCGCCGTTTCGCCGCCGCCCGATCCTCGGTCCGATCCCGGGACCGAGGCGCGTCCCGAAACCGGCATTTCCGAGACAGGCTTTGCCGAGAGCAGGCCGGCCCCGCTTACCCATCCACCCTACCTGCGGCTGGTGAAGTAGCCGGGCTGCAGGTCTTGCGCAGCCGCCGGGGTCAACCGGCGGCGCGGGTCAGCCGCGCGCTACGCAGCGCGCTCAGTTCCTCGGCGACGAGAAAGGCCAGTTCCAGCGACTGGCTGGCGTTCAGACGCGGATCGCAGGCGGTGTGATAGCGGTCCGACAGGTTCGCCTCGCTCACCGCGCGCACACCGCCGGTGCATTCGGTCACGTCCTGGCCGGTCATCTCGAAATGCACCCCGCCGGGCACCGTGCCCTCGGCGGCGTGCACGGCAAAGAATTCGCGCACCTCGCGCAGCACCGACTCGAAGGGCCGCGTCTTGAACCCGGTCGAGGATTTGATCGTGTTGCCGTGCATCGGATCACAGACCCAGGTCACCTTGGCGCCCTCCTCGCGCACCGCCTTGATCAGGCGCGGCAGATGCTCGCCCACGTTGCCGGCGCCGAACCGCGCGATCAGGGTCAGCCGCCCGGCCTCGTTCTCCGGGTTCAGCTTGGCCATCAGCAACTTGAGATCCTCGGCGGTCATGCTCGGTCCGCATTTCAGACCGATCGGGTTCAGCACGCCGCGGCAGAACTCCACATGCGCGCCGTCGGGCTGGCGCGTGCGGTCGCCGATCCAGATCAGGTGGCCGGACCCTGCCAGCCAATTTCCGGAGGTCGAGTCGCGCCGCGTCAGCGCCTCTTCGTACTCCAGCAGCAGCGCCTCGTGGCTGGTATAGAAATCCACCGTCTGCAGGGTGTGCGCGGTGTCGTTCTTGACCCCGGCCGCTTTCATGAAGTCCAGCGTATCGGTGATTCGACTGGCCATCTCACGATAGCGTTCGGATTTCTCGCCCTCGGTAAAGCTCAGCGTCCAGCTATGGACCTGGTTCACGTCGGCATAGCCGCCGGTGGAAAAGGCGCGCAAAAGGTTCAACGTGGCGGCAGCCTGGGTATAGGCCTGCAGCATCCGTGACGGATCGGGGATCCGCGCCTCGGGCGTGAAGGCCAGGTCGTTGATGATGTCGCCGCGATAGCTGGGCAGTTCGACTCCTTCGACCACCTCGGTCGGTGCGCTGCGCGGCTTGGCGAACTGGCCGGCCATGCGACCCACCTTGATCACCGGAACCTTGGCGCCATAGGTCAGCACCATCGCCATCTGCAACATCACCTTGAAGGTGTCGCGGATCGCATCGGCGCTGAACTGCTCGAAGCTTTCGGCGCAATCGCCCCCCTGCAACAGGAAGGCCTCGCCGCGCGACGCGGCCCCCAGTTCCTGCTTCAGGCGGCGGGCCTCACCGGCGAAAACCAGCGGCGGATATTTCGCAAGTTGGGCCTCGACCGCGCTCAGGTCGGCGGCGTCGGTATAATCAGGCATCTGCACGCGCGGCTTGGCGCGCCAGTCCGACTTGGTCCACTCGGTCATCGTTTCCCCTCCGCTGGGCGTATCAGGGGGCCTGTATACAAAACGCATGGGCCAGAGGCCATATCCCTTTTGCGCCACTTGACGCCGCAAATAACGTCTGAGCAAGCTGTGGGGCACCCCGCCCCGGCTGGGGAATCGGCGCGGAAACGGTTCGGGAACATCACCAATGACACAGCAACGCAACGTTGTCGGCCAGGACCGCCATGCGGGGCATCCCCGCCGTTTCGTCTTTGTGCTGCTGGACAACTTCACCCTGTTGTCCTTCGCCTCGGCGCTGGAGAGCCTGCGGATCGCCAATCGCATGGCGGGCACGCAGGTCTATGAGTGGCGCCTGATCGGCGAGGGCGGCGGTGAGCGCAGCTGCTCGGCCGGCACCACTTTCCACCTCGACGGGGATCTCGACGAGTTGCAGCGCGACGATACCGTTCTGGTCTGCGGCGGCATCGAGGTGCAGAAGGCCACCACCAGAAAGGTGCTGTCCTGGCTGCGGCGCGAGGCCCGCAAGGGGCTGGTGATCGGCGGGCTCTGCACCGCCGGCTACACGCTGGCCAAGGCCGGGCTGCTCGACGGCAAGAAGGCGACGATCCACTGGGAAAACGCCGACAGCTTCACCGAGGAATTCGACGAGGTGAACCTGACCAAGTCGGTCTTCGTGATCGACGGCAATCGAATCACCACCGCCGGCGGCACCTCTTCGATCGACCTGATGCTGAAACTGATCGCCAACGACCTGGGCGAGGATATGGCCAATGCCGTCGCCGACCAGCTCATCTATTCCTCGATCCGCACCGACCAGGACACCCAGCGCCTTTCGGTGCCGACCCGGATCGGCGTGCGCCACCCCAAGCTGAGCCAGGTGATCCAGATGATGGAGAGCAATATCGAGGAGCCGATCAGCCCCTCGATCCTGGCGCGCGACGTTGGCATGTCCACCCGCCAGCTCGAACGGCTGTTCCGACGCTATCTGAACCGCTCGCCGAAACGTTATTACATGGAACTTCGGCTGCAAAAGGCGCGCAACCTTCTGATGCAAACCGACATGAGCGTGATCAACGTTGCGCTGGCCTGCGGCTTTGCCTCGCCGTCGCATTTCTCGAAATGTTACCGGGCGCATTACAACACCACGCCCTACCGCGAACGCGGGGCGCAGGCGGCGCGGTTGTCGATCTGACATCGGCGCCCGGGCGGATCGTACGAAACGCAGCCGAAATTCCCCGATCTGAAATCGCCCGACCGCGGTGCGTCAATGTGCGGGCGTCAGGCGATAGATCGCCCCCTGCCCCTCGGAGACCACCCAGATCGACCCGTCCGGTGCCTCGGCCACGTCGCGCACCCGGCCTGTCGAAGCGCCCGAGATCCGCTCGACCTCGCGTAGCGGATTGCCCGCCAGCCGGCTGATCATGTCGAACTTGAGAGATCCGACGAGGAAATCGCCGCGCCACTCGGGCCAGAGCCAGCCGGAATAGATCATCACATCGGAGGGGGCGATGGAGGGGGCCCAGTAGAACACCGGCTGCTCCATCCCCGGTTTCGCGGTGCCCTCGCCGATTTTTTCGCCCGAGTAATGCCGCCCATGGGCGATCACCGGCCAGCCGTAGTTGGCGCCGCGCCGGATGCGGTTCACCTCGTCGCCGCCGCGCGCGCCGTGCTCGACCACCCAGAGCCGGCCCTGGCCGTCCACCACCGCGCCTTGCGGGTTGCGGTGACCGTAGGACCAGATCTCGGGTTGCACACCGGGCCTGCCGACAAAGGGATTGTCCGCCGGAACCGACCCGTCGCGGTTGATCCGAACGATGCTGCCGTTGTGATTGCCCCGGTCCTGCGCCGAGGGTCGGTCGCCGCGTTCGCCCAGGGTGACGAACAAAGTGCCGTCCGCCGCTTCGACGATGCGCGACCCGAAGTGCCGGCCGCCACGGCTGCCCGGTGCGGCGGTGAAGATCGTACGAACATCGCGCAGAATTGTACCATCGGGCGCAAGTTTCCCCACCGCGACCGCCGTGCCGGCCCCGCCGCCGGGCTCGGTGCGGGAGTAGGTAAGGAACACCGCGCGGCTGGTCGCGAAATCGCGTGGCACCATCACGTCGAGCAAGCCACCCTGCCCCACCGCCGCGACCCTTGGCACACCCTGCACCGGGTGCGCCCGGCCATCCCGTACATGCAGCAGCCTGCCGTCGCGTTCGGTCACGAGGTAGCCGCCACCGGGCAGAAAGGCGATTGCCCAAGGGGTGTCGAGCCCTGCGATCATCGTCTCGACCCGGATCGGTCCGGTATCGGAGGCGAGAATCTCGGCCCGCGCCGCGCCGGCGGCTACCACAAGGATGAGAAACAACCCCAAAATTCGCATCGCTTACCCTACTCAAATCGTGATCCGGATCATCTGATCATGACATTAGCGCAGGGTGCGGCCCGGAAAAGCGGGCGGTCAAACAGATTGCGTAATGTGCACGTAATGTAAGCACTTTTCTTTTTCGCAGAGCTTGCCTAGGCTCCCCCTCAGAACATCAGTGTTCCAACTTGGGAGAATAAAATCATGAAGAAACTGCTCATGGCCACAGCGGCCACCGCCCTGATGGCGGGCTCCGCGTTCGCCGCAAGCCACGGCAAGGAAGTCAAGATCGGCATCATCCTCGGCTTTACCGGCCCGCTGGAATCGATCACGCCGGACATGGCCGCCGGTGCCGAACTGGCAATGACCGAGGTGAACGACGCCGGCACGCTGCTGGGTGGGATGAAGGTGACGCCGGTGCGTGCCGACTCGACCTGCATCGACGCCGCCGCCGCCTCGGCTGCCGCCGAACGCCTGATCACCTCGGACGGGGTCAAGGGCATCATGGGCGCCGACTGCTCGGGCGTGACCGGTGCGATCATGTCCAACGTGGCGGTGCCGAACGGCGTCGTGATGGTCTCGCCCTCGGCGACCTCGCCGGCGCTGAGCCACATGAACAACGAGGACAACGGCCTGTTCTTCCGGACCGCGCCCTCGGATGCCCGTCAGGGCGTCGTGATGACCGACATCCTGATGGAGGAAGGCGTCAAGGAAGTTGCCGTCTCCTATGTCAACAACGACTATGGCAAGGGCCTCGCCGACAGCTTCCAGGCCGCCTTCGAGGCCGCCGGCGGCACCGTGACCATCAGCGCCGCGCATGAGGACCAGAAGGCCGACTATTCCGCCGAGGTGGGCGCACTGGCCTCTGCCGGTGGTGAGCGTCTGGTCGTGGCGGGCTATGTCGACGGTGGCGGTTCGGGCATCGTGCGCGCGGCGCTGGACACCGGCGCCTTCGATACCTTCCACTTCGTCGACGGCATGGTGTCCGACACGCTGACCGCGAAGTTCAAGGGCGAGATCGACGGTTCCATGGGCCAGGTGCCGGGTACCGACAGCCCGGGGGCCGCGAACTTCGAGAAGATGGCCGGCGATTCCTTCAACCCGACCGGTCCCTTCGCCAAGGAAAGCTATGACGCCGCCGCGCTGATCATGCTGGCCATGGAGGCCGCGGGCTCGACCGATCCGCAGGTCTACAAGGACAAGGTGATGGACGTGGCCAACGCGCCGGGCGAGCCGATTTTCCCGGGCGAGCTGGCCAAGGCGATCGAGATTCTCGCCGGTGGCGGTGACATCGACTATGTCGGGGCCACGGCGGTGGATCTGATCGGACCGGGCGAAAGCGCCGGCAACTACCGCCAGATTACCTACAAGGATGGTGAAGAAGTCACCGTCAAGTACCGTTAATCGCCATCGGACCCGAAATCGAAATACTCGGGCCCGAAAACTGAACCAGGACAGCCCGGATGCGCTTGCATCCGGGCTGTTCCAAAGACAAAAGTCGCAATCAAAGAAAAACGCGGCCAGGGGGTAACATGATCGTCGTCGAAGACGTCCACAAGCATTTCGGCGGGTTCCACGCGGTGGACGGGGCATCTCTTGAAATTGCCGAAGGGTCCATCACCGGGCTGATCGGCCCGAACGGGGCCGGGAAAACCACGCTTTTCAATGTGATCGCGGGCGTGCTGCCGCCCACCTCTGGGCGCGTCACAATGGCCGGCGAGGATATCACCGGCCTGCCGCCACACGACCTGTTCCACAAGGGGCTGCTTCGAACCTTCCAGATCGCGCACGAGTTCTCTTCGATGACCTGCCGCGAAAACCTGATGATGGTTCCGGGCGCCCAATCGGGCGAGATGCTGTGGAACACCTGGTTCGGGCGCAAACGGATCGCCGACGAGGAACGCGCGCTGCGCGCGAGGGCCGACGAGGTGCTGGAGTTCCTGACCATCGAGCATCTGGCCGACCACAAGGCGGGACAGGTCTCGGGCGGGCAGAAAAAGCTGCTCGAACTGGGGCGCACCATGATGGTGGATGCCAAGATCGTCTTTCTCGACGAGGTCGGCGCAGGGGTGAACCGCACCCTGCTGAACACCATCGGCGACGCGATCATCCGGCTGAACAAGGAGCGCGGCTATACCTTCGTGGTGATCGAACACGACATGGATTTCATCGAGCGTCTCTGCGACCCGGTGATCTGCATGGCCGAGGGCAAGGTGCTGGCCGAGGGCACGCTGGCCGAGATCAAGGCCAACGAACACGTGATCGAGGCCTATCTCGGGACCGGTCTGAAGAACAAGGATCAGATCGGCGCCTGAAGGCGGCCCGCGCCAGGCGGGCCAGAACCGGAAAGAGGACGAGACATAGCGTTCCGATGGGGATGAAAATGAATGATACTCCGAACCGCGGAGCACGCGGATGACCGGCGAGAAATATGACGACCGTGGCAACAAGGACCGGTCCATCACCAACCCGGACGGCCAGGGAGAGCTGCGCGCGTATCCCGGCACCGGCCAGACGATGGAGACGGCCAGCGCCTTTCTGATCGGCGACAGCATGACCGGCGGCTATGGCAAGGGCCCTGACATCCTGCATGATTGCACCATCGCCGTGAATCCCGGCGAGATCGCGGTGATCGTCGGCCCCAACGGCGCCGGCAAGTCGACCGCGATGAAGGCGGTGTTCGGCATGCTGGACCTGCGCAAGGGCTCGGTCCGGCTGGACGGCGAGGACATCACCGCCCTGTCGCCGCAGGACCGGGTGGTCAAGGGCATGGGCTTCGTTCCGCAGACCAACAACATCTTCACCTCGATGACGGTCGAGGAGAACCTCGAGATGGGCGCCTTCATCCGCCACGACGATTTCCGCGAGACCATGGCGCAGGTCTATGACCTGTTCCCGATCCTCAAGGACAAGCGCAACCAGGCGGCCGGCGAGCTTTCGGGCGGACAACGCCAGCAGGTCGCCGTGGGCCGGGCGCTGATGACCCAGCCCAAGGTGCTGATGCTTGACGAACCGACAGCCGGCGTCAGCCCGATCGTGATGGACGAGCTGTTCGACCGCATCATCGAGGTCAGCCGCACCGGGATCCCGATCCTGATGGTCGAACAGAACGCCCGCCAGGCGCTGGCAATCGCCGACAAGGGCTATGTCCTCGTTCAGGGCGCCAATGCCTATACCGGCACCGGGAAAGAGCTTCTGGCCGACCCCGAAGTGCGCAAATCCTTCCTGGGGGGCTGAGACATGGATTTCCTGAACGCCATCGTGGCGCTGTCCAACTTCGTCCTGGTCCCGGCCATTGCCTATGGCTCGCAACTCGCATTGGGGGCGCTGGGGGTCACGCTGATCTACGGCATCCTGCGGTTCTCCAACTTTGCCCATGGCGACACCATGGCCTTTGGCACCATGGCCGTGATCCTGGTGACCTGGCTGTTCCAGTCGATGGGTATCAGCTTTGGTCCGCTGCCCACCGCGCTGCTGGCGCTGCCGTTCGGCATCATGGGCTGCATGGCGCTGTTGCTGATCACGGATCGGGTGGTCTATCGTTTTTACCGCGAACAGAAGGCCAAGCCGGTGATCCTGGTGATCGTGTCGATGGGCGTGATGTTCATCATGAACGGGCTGGTCCGCTTCATCATCGGCCCGGATGAACAACGCTTTGCCGATGGTGAACGCTTCATCGTCTCGGCCCGCACGTTCAAGCAGATGACAGGGTTGCGTGAAGGGCTGGCGATCAAGAGCAGCCAGGGCATCACCGTGGTGGTCGCGGTGATCGCGGTGGTGCTGCTGTTCTGGTTCCTCAATCGCACCCGCACCGGCAAGTCGATGCGCGCCTATTCCGACAACGAGGATCTGGCGCTGTTGTCCGGCATCAACCCGGAACGCGTGGTGATCTATACCTGGCTGATCGTGGCGGCGCTGGCCACCGTGGCGGGCACGCTTTACGGGCTCGACAAGTCGTTCAAGCCGTTCGTCTACTTCCAGCTTCTGCTGCCGATCTTCGCCTCGGCCATCGTCGGCGGGCTGGGCAGCCCGCTGGGCGCCATCGCCGGCGGCTTCATCATCGCCTTTTCCGAGGTAACCATCACCTATGCCTGGAAAAAGGTGCTCGTCTACCTGATGCCCGACAGCCTCGAGCCCTCGGGGTTGGTGCAGCTTCTGAGCACCGATTACAAATTCGCGGTCAGTTTCGTGATCCTGCTGATCGTTCTGCTGTTCCGGCCCACGGGCCTCTTCAGGGGGAAATCGGTATGAGCGACACCATGAAGAATATCGGGCTGTTTGCCATCGTGGGGGCTTTGATCCTGTTGACCGGGGTCATGCAAAGCTGGAACACCGCGCTGTTGATCCTCAACATGGGACTGATCTCGGCGATCATGGCGCTCGGGGTGAACCTGCAATGGGGGTTTGCCGGCCTGTTCAACGTGGGCGTCATGGGGTTCGTGGCGCTCGGCGGGCTGGCGGTGGTGCTGGTCTCGGTCGATCCGGTGGGCGAGGCTTGGGCAGCAGGCGGCACCGGTGTCCTTCTGGGGCTGCTTCTGGGCGCGGCGACCGTGGTTGCGGCGGTTCTGGTAAACACCCGGATGCCCAGGGGGCGCGCCCGGGCGATCGCCACAGTTGTGATCCTGGTCGGCGGGTTCTTCCTGTATCGCGCCGTGTTCGATCCCGCCGTGGCAGCGGTGGAAAAGGTCAACCCGGCCGGAACCGGGTTTCTCGGCGGGTTGGGCCTGCCGGTGCTGCTGGCCTGGCCGGCGGGCGGACTGCTGGCCGCTGGCGGCGCCTGGTTGATCGGTAAGACGGCGCTGGGGCTGCGGTCGGATTACCTGGCCATTGCCACGCTGGGCATCGCCGAGATCATCATCGCGGTGATGAAGAACGAGGACTGGCTGGCGCGCGGGGTCAAGAACGTGGTCGGCCTGCCGCGCCCCCTGCCCTATGAGATCGACCTGCAGAACGATCCCGGCTTTGTCGAAACCGCGACCGGTCTGGGCATCGACCCGGTCACCGCCTCGACGCTATACGTCAAGCTCGGCTACTCGGTCCTGTTCCTGGCAGTGCTGTTGATCCTGTTGTGGATGGTGCAGATGGCGCGCAAGTCGCCCTGGGGCCGGATGATGCGCGCGATCCGTGACAACGAGACCGCGGCAGAGGCGATGGGCAAGGACGTGACCCGCAGGCATCTTCAGGTGTTCGTCATGGGCTCGGCGATCTGCGGCATTGCCGGTGCCATGATGACGACGCTGGATGGCCAGTTGACGCCGGGCACCTACCAGCCGCTGCGCTTTACCTTCCTGATCTGGGTGATGGTGATCGTCGGCGGTTCGGGCAACAATTTCGGCGCCGTTCTGGGCGGGTTCCTGATCTGGCTGCTCTGGGTCCAGGTCGAGCCGATCGGGCTGTTCCTGATGCAACTCGTCACCTCGGGCATGGCCGAGGACAGCGGCCTTCGCATCCATCTTCTGAACAGCGCGGCGCATATGCGGCTTTTCACCATGGGGTTGGTTCTGCTCCTGGTGCTGCGGTTCAGCCCGCGGGGGCTGATCCCCGAGAAGTAGGAGAGAGTGCAGGTTCGCGGCGGAGCACGGGGTTTTGCCCCACCGCCGCGATCGGGAGGTCAAGGCGATGAAAACGATCGCAGTCCTGGTTTTCGACGGGGTCGAGGAGATGGACTTTGCCGGCCCGTGGGAGGTGTTGGCCGCCGCCATCGAGGGCGCCCCGGACTGGCAGATCGCGACGGTGGCCGAGCGGGCCGATCCGGTGACCTGTGAAAAGGGCCTGCGGGTGCTGCCCGATCTGACCTATGACAACGCCGGAGACGTCCGCATCGTGGTGATCCCCGGCGGCAGCGGTGCCCGGCGCGAGATCGACAATCCGCGTACCGTCGCCTGGTTGCAACGGATCGCGCCCGGCTGCGACTGGATCACCAGCGTCTGCACCGGGGCGTTCCTGCTGGTGGGCGCGGGCTTGGCACCGGGCCGGCACGTGACCACACACCACCGGTTCACCGACCTATTGGCGCAGCAGGCGGGCGACAGCGTGGTCGAGACCCGGCGCATGGTGCGCGACGGCAATGTGATCAGCGCCGGCGGGGTGATGTCGGGGATCGAGATGTCGCTGTGGCTGACCGACCGGATCTGGGGTCCGGAAACCGGCGAACGGGTTCGTGACTACATCGCCTACGGCTATCCCGAGGCGACGGCGATCATCGAACGGAATTGAAACCAAGATCAGCGCCCCCGGAACAGCCCGCCCAGGATGCCACGCACGATACGTCGCCCGGTGGTGCCCTTGAGTTCCTTGATCACCGCCTCGGACAGGGCCGAGCCAAAACTGTCCTTTTTCCGCCGTTGCGGTTGTGCAGTGGAGCGGCCCACCCGGCTGCCGGAGTAGCGGCGGGCGGTGCTGAACTCGCGCGCCACCGGATCGGGGGCCTGTTCGGCGCGGGCCTCGGCCTCGGCGGCTGCGCGGGCGGCGGTTTCGGCGCGTTGGGCCAGGATCTCATAGGCCGAGCGCCGGTCGAGCGCGGTGTCGTATTTCCCGGCCAGCCCCGACGCTTTCATCGCGGCGGCGCGCTCCGTGGCAGTGATCGGGCCGAGTTGCGACGACGGCGGCCGGATCAGTGTGCGTTCGACGATACCGGGGGCGCCCTTGGCCTCGAGCATGGAGGTCACCGCCTCGCCCACGCCGACCTCTCGGATCGCCGCCTCGGTGTCGAAGCGGGGGTTTTCGCGATAGGTTTCGGCGGCCATGCGCAGGTTCTTGCGGTCGCGCGCGGTGAAGGCGCGCAAGGCGTGCTGCACCCGGTTGCCCAGTTGGCCGAGGATATCCTCGGGGATGTCCGCCGGATGCTGGGTGACGAAATAGACCCCGACCCCCTTGGAGCGGATCAGGCGCGCCACCTGCTCGACCTTGTCGACCAGCGCCTTGGGCGCGTCGTCGAACAGCAGGTGCGCCTCGTCGAAGAAGAACACCAGCTTGGGTTTGTCGGGATCGCCCACCTCGGGCAATTCCTCGAACAATTCGCTAAGCAGCCAGAGCAGGCAGGTGGCATAAAGACCCGGCGCCGCCATCAGCTTGTTCGCGGCGAGGATATTGACCATGCCGCGCCCCTCGGCATCGGTGCGCATCAGGTCCGAAAGCTCAAGCGCGGGTTCACCGAACAGCCGGTTCGCGCCCTGGTTCTCGATCACCAGCAGGCGGCGCTGGATCGCGCCGACCGAGGCGATGGAGACATTGCCATAGCGCAGCGACAGCTCGGCCCGGTTCTCGCCGATCCAGGTCAGCAGCGCCTGAAGATCCTTGAGATCCAGCAGCGGCAGCCCCTCTTCGTCGGAGAGCCGGAACGCGATGTTGAGGATCCCCTCCTGCGCCTCGGACAGCTCCAGCAGGCGCGACAGCAGCAGCGGCCCCATCTCGGCCACGGTGGTGCGCAGCGGATGCCCCTGTTCGCCGAAGATGTCCCAGAAGGTGACCGGGCTGGCACTATAGGTGTAATCGTCAAACCCGATTTTCGCCGCGCGCGAGACAAAGGCCTCGTGCAGCTTGAAATCGGGCGAGCCGGACCGCGCCAGCCCCGAGAGGTCGCCCTTCACGTCAGACAGCACCACCGGCACCCCGGCGGCGGAAAAGCCCTCGGCCAGGATTTGCAGCGTCACGGTCTTGCCGGTCCCGGTGGCCCCGGCGATCAGTCCGTGCCGGTTGGCATATTTCAGCGCAAGCCCCTGTTTGCTGGCATAGTCCACACCGCCGCCGCCCAGAAAAACCTTGCCATCCATCTCGTTCATCGCCTGTCGCCCCACCCTGTTCCGGCATCCGCCGGCCATACAATGTTAACCTATTACCCGAATACTGTGTTCTGTCCGGCGCGGCAACGCGGCGCGGGGCGAAGGCCCTCCCTGTTGAACTGGCCGTGCCCCGAGGGGTGCGGCCCTTTTCCCCGCAGGTGACGAAAATCCTCGGATGACGAAAAAACGTGCGGTTGCATCCCCGGTCCCGGGCCGCGCGCGCCGAACTTGCCTTTGCTGTTGACCGGGCAGCATCGCTTTCGTAACGTCCCTGTATAACTAAGTCGGCCAGTCCGACGGGGAGAAAACACTTTACGAAGAAGGGGGCTGTTTCAGCCCCCTTTTTTGCGACAGGATCTTGCTGGGTGTCGGAACATTTCCGCGCGGCGCGCGCAAAGGCCACTGACACCGGTTCTGCACCGTGCTAGAGCAGCCTCAACCAGACACCAAGGATAACGGAATACCACATGTTCAAGACCTTGACCTCTCTCTCCGTGATCGCATTGACCGCCCTGGCCGCTCCGGCGATGGCCCAGGAAACCGAGACCGAACAACCTGCGGCCGATCAGTTGCTGGACCTGGGGCAGCCGGCGGACGCGGACCCGCAACTCGGGTCGCGGTATTCCAAGGAAAAGATCGGAGACTGGGACCTGGCCTGCATCAAGACCGAGGGTGAAACCGACCCCTGTTCGCTGCTGCAGATCCTGAACGACGACAAGGGCAACCCGATGGCCGAATTCTCGATGTTCCGCATCGAGGGCAAGGGCCAGGCGGTGGCGGGAGCCACGATCATCGTGCCGCTTGAAACCCTGCTTCCGGCGCAGCTGACCCTGTCGGTCGATGGCGCCCCGGGCAAGCGCTATGGCTATTCCTTCTGCAACCCCTATGGCTGCGTCGCGCAGATCGGGTTGACCGAAGAGGATATCGCCGCATTCAAGCGTGGAACCGAGGCGACGCTGTCGCTGGTGCCGGCCCCGGCGCCCGACCAACTGGTGTCGCTGAAATTGTCCCTGAAGGGATTCACCGCAGGCTATGACAAGGTGGATGTGGTCAGCCAGAACTGAGTCCCGACCCGGATGCCAGGATCGCCGCCGGGCCCCGTGCCCGGCGGTTTTCGTTTCAGGCCCGCCGCAGCGCCAGAACGGCGTTGAGCCCGCCAAAGGCAAAGGCGTTGGACAGCGCCACCTCGACCGGCACTTCGCGCGCCGCGTTCGGAACCACGTCCAGCGCGCATTCCGGGTCCGGTTCCTCGTAACCGATAGTGGGCGCGATCACCCCGTCCCGCAGCGCCATGATGCAGGCCAGCAGCTCGACCGCGCCGGTGCCGCCGATCAGGTGACCATGCATCGACTTGGTCGAGGAGATCATCAACTCGTCCGCATGCGGGCCGAAGACATCGGCCACCGCCGCGCATTCGGTCTTGTCGTTGGCGGCGGTGCCGGTGCCGTGAGCGTTGATGTAACCGACCTGGTCGGGGGTGATCCCGGCATCGGCCAGCGCGCCGGCCATCGCCCGCGCCGCGCCCTGTTTCGACGGCATCACGATGTCGGAGGCGTCCGAGGTCATGGCGAAACCGGCCACCTCGCAGAGGATCTCGGCGCCGCGCTTGCGGGCGTGCTCATACTCCTCGAACACGAAAACCCCGGCGCCTTCTCCCTGGACCATGCCGTTTCGGTTGGCGCTGAACGGGCGGCAGGCGTCCTTGGACATGACCCGCAACCCTTCCCATGCCTTGACGCCGCCGAAACACAGCATCGATTCCGAGCCGCCGGTGATCATCGCCGGCGCAGCGCCGGAGCGCACCAGCTGGAACGCCAGCGACATGGCGTGGTTCGACGAGGCGCAGGCGGTGGACACCGTGAAACTCGGCCCCTTGAGATTGTATTTCATCGACACGTGGCTGGCGGCCGCGTTGTTCATCAGTTTCGGTACCACAAAGGGATGCACCCGGTTCTTGCCGTCCTCGTAGACCGAGCGATAGTTGTCGTCCCAAGTCGACACGCCTCCGCCCGCGGTGCCCAGAACCACGCCCGCGCGGGCCGAAAGATCGCCATGAAACTCCAGCCCTGCCTGGGTGATCGCCTCTTCGGCCGCGGCCAGGGTAAATTGCGTGAACCGGTCATACAGCGTCATCTGCTGGCGGTTGAAGCGCCCCTCGGTCTCGAAGCCGCGCACCTGGCCGCCGATCTGGATGGTCAGACGATCGACATCGCGGAATTCCAGCGGCCCGATGCCACAGCGCCCCTCGCGCATGGCCTCCAGCGTTTCGGGAACCGACTGGCCCAGGGCGTTGATGGTTCCGGCCCCGGTGATGACAACGCGTTTCATGTGGTCAGGCCCGTTCTGAGTGCTTCAGGATTTCTCGGCAACCAGCTTTTCGATACCGGTGATGATCGCGCCGACATTGGTGATGTCGAAATCGCTTTGCGTCGGCTCGTTGGCGTTGAAGGGGATCGAGATGTCGAATTCCTCTTCGATGGCAAAGATGCTTTCGACCAGGCCCAGGCTGTCGATGCCCAGGTCCTCCAACGTGCTCTCCACCGTGACGTCGGAGGGCTCCAGCACGGCCTGCTCGGCGATGATGGCGATGACCTTGTCGCGAATGCTCATTGGCGCTCTCTGAACTGCTGCACTGGGGCTGATTTACTCGGTCGAACCCAGTTTGGAAACAGCCTTTTTCAGGGCTGCGACATCGCGCATGAGACGCGGCAGCCGGCGCTGTGCCTTGTAGATTTCGGTCTGTGTGTCCATCTTGACGCCGGGGTATCCCATCATCACGCGCCCGGCCGGAACATTGGACAGGATCTTGGTGCCGCCGGCGGCGATCACCCCGTCTCCGATGAAGATATTGTCGACGACACCGCACTGGCCGCCCAGGATCACGTTGTTGCCGATCTCGACCGATCCGGAAATGCCGGTCTGGCCGGCGAAAAGGCAATCGGTCCCGGTGCGCACGTTGTGGCCCACGTGCACGAGGTTGTCGAGTTTGCAGCCATCACCGATCTCGGTGGCGCGGATGGTGCCGGCGTCGATGGTGGCATTGGCGCCGATCTCGACGTCGTCGCCGATGCGAACCGCCCCCAGCGAATGGATGCGCAGCCAGCTTTGCGCCTTGGCATCGCCCTGGTCGCCCATGGTCTTGCGCACGTTCTCGGCGCCGGACACCTCGGGTGTGACAAAGGAAAACCCGTCCGACCCGATCCGCGCGCCAGGCTGGGCGATGAATCGCGCGCCGATCTTCACCCTTGCGCCGATGCTGACCATCTCGCGCAGGAAGGCGCCTTCGCCAAGCTCGGCATCGGTTCCGACATAGCAATGCGGTCCGATCACCGAGCCGGCGCCGATCCGGGCCCCGGCGGCCACGACGGCCAGCGGGCCGACGCTGACGCCGATGCCCAGTTCGGCGGTGGGATCGACGACCGCCGAGGGGTGGATGCCGCTGCCAAAGCCCTGCCCCGGGTCCATCATCCGGGTCAGCCCCGACATGGCCATGCGCGGGCGCGGCGCAAAGATCGCTGCCTCCAGTCCCATCGCCTGCCAGTCCGCCCCCTCCCAGAGCATCGCGGCCCGGGCCAGGCCATTGCCGAGGTCTTCGGCGTATTTCGGCGCCATCGCAAGCGCGAGGTCATCCGGCCCTGCGGTGCCGGGCTCGGCGGCGCGTCGGATCGTCAAAGACACGTCGCCCCGGGCCTCGGTGCCCAGGGCGCGCGCGATTTCCTCGATGGTATAGCTCATTGCGGGTCCTGCCGTTCGTTTGGACCCCGTGCTTACCCCTGAACCGATCCGAGGGCTACCCCCGCCTGTTGAAGCGCGTTCCAGATCTTGGCATCGCGCCCATAGACGTCGCGGCGGAATTCGGCCCGGCCCAACTCGTCGGTGAAGGCGGTGCGATAGATGATGTGCACCGGCACGTGCTTTTCCAGATCGACCTTGGTCTCGCGTCCGGACTTGAGGATCGACTGGAACAACCCGCGCGGATCGTCCGATTGCACCGCCAGCAGCGCATAGGCGAATTCGAACGGCTCGGCCAGTCGGATGCAGCCGTGGGAAAACGCCCGTACCTCGCGCTTGAACAGGTGTTTTTGCGGCGTGTCGTGCAGGTAGATGTTGTAGCGGTTGGGGAACATGAACTTCACCAGACCAAGCGCGTTGCGGCTGCTCGGCGGCTGGCGCATGTCAAAGGGGAACGACTTTGCACTGTATTGCGAGAAATCGGCATTGGCCCGGTTCACCCGGCGTCCGCGGCTGTCGGTGATGATCAGGTGCCCGGCCGCGCCGGGGTTGTTGCGCAGCTTGGGCAGGTATTCCTTGACGATGATCGAGCGCGGGATGTGCCAGCTCGGGTTGATGATCATGTGCTCCATCTCGTCCGAGAACTCGGGGCTGCGACGATCATGCACGTTCTTGCCCACCACCGAGCGGGTCTGGAAGGTCACCCGCCCGTGGTCGACGATCTTGGCGGTGAAATCGGTCTGGTTCACCAGGACATGGCGTTCGCCCCGCTCGTGGTTGAGCCAGCGTTCGCGTTCCATCGCCACGATGATCGATTTCAGCCGCTCCGAGGCCGGTTTGTTGATCTCGCTCAGGGTTCCACCCCCGGCGACCCCGTCGGCCTCCAGCCCATGCGAGAGCTGGAACCGGCGCACCGCATCCTCCATCGCACGGTCATAGGTGCGGGTGGCGCTGCGGTCGAGGTATCCCATCGAAACCAGACGATTGCGCAGCGCGACCACCGCCGGCCCCTGGTCGCCAGGTTGGATCTTGCTTCCGGGCACGGCCGGACCCCAGCCACCCTGTGCGATCAGGTGTTCGAAATGAAGCTTCTCCTTCATCAGCGCCCGGTACTCGGCCGTCACCGGCGGCAGCGCCCGCAGGTAGGTCTGTGGTGCGCTTGCCGCGAACTCGGTCAGATATGCCTTGCGGTCATGCAGCGGCACCTTGCGCTTGATTTCGTCGTCGACCTTCGAGGGCGTCAACAACCCGGTCTGCACGTCCTTGGCATAGGTGACGAAGGCCAGGCTCAACGCCACCTCGACCCGCGCCAGGTCGCGGGTGGTGCGCACGGCGGCCATCTGGGCCTTCAGCTGCGCGACACCGTAGCGGCCTTCGGGCAGCCCATGCACCGAGGCACCGGACAGCGCGTCGAGCAAGGCCGCGCGTTGGGCGCGGGCCCGCTCGCCCTCGGCGGTCCAGAGCGGTTGATAGTTGCGCTCACGGTAAAAGGCGGCAACGGCGTCATCGGTCGAGGCCGCCTCGGCCACCGATTGCTTGAACGCAGTCACCTGCGCCTGGGCAGGAGGGGCAAGTGAAAGCCCCAGCACGCAGATCGCGGCCAGCAGCGTGACTTGGAGGGAAATCCGGAGGGTCGATATCATATTTGGCATTCCTGGGCAGCTCGGAAAAAGTCTGTGACTAATCAGTGTATTCTCAGTTTTTTCGCGCGGGGGTGCAATTGTCCATTCACAAATCCTTCAGGTCGCATTGCGGTCCACGCGGTGCGGCTTCGATGCATCGCTTGCGCGATTTCGAGGCAGCACAGGGGGACGATATCAGCCGAAACGCGGAATTTGCGCAGAATTTTGCCGAAAATTCCCCCTGTAACAGGGTTGAAACAATCCGTGCTTGGCAGGCGAATCGTCCTATGGCATGCAGTTGGCATCTGGGGATGGACGACTATTCGCGCGTGTAACATCACGCATAGGCAGGACGACAAGCGTACGGGACAACGCAGACCAATGGCAAATTCGAACGGATCGGGACTTACCCGGCGCTCTCTCTTGGGCGCCTTTGCAGCAACCGCTTTGGCAGCGGCCCCCACCTACTCCAGCGCAGCGGGCTTTCTTCGCGGAAGTGGCGACATCCGCAGGCTGAAGATGTACTCCGGTCGCACCGGCGAGCGGATCGACATGATTTACTGGATCGACGGCAAGTATATCAAGGACGCGGTCAAGGAGATCAATTATTTCATGCGCGACTGGCGCACGGATCAGATCAAGTCGATTGATCTGCGCACGCTGGATATCATGGCGGCATCGCACAACCTCATGGACGTGCATGAGCCCTACATGATGCTCTCGGGCTATCGCAGCCCGCAGACCAACGCGATGCTGCGCCGCCGCTCGCGCGGGGTTGCCAAGAACTCACTCCACATGAAGGGTCAGGCCGCCGACCTGCGTCTTGCCTCGCGCAGCGTCAACCAGATGGCCAAGGCGGCAATGGCCTGCCACGCGGGTGGTGTCGGGCGCTACTCCCGGTCGAACTTCGTGCATATGGATTGCGGCGTGGTGCGCCACTGGGGCGCCTGATCCGGTCCCAGTGTACCGAAACCGACCGTGCTGATCTCGCCCCCGCCTTTTCGCGGGGGCTTTTTCATGCTGGCGCCAGAGTTCGAAGCCGCCCTTTACGAGGCCACCCGCCACGTCGTAGAGAAACAGCCAGCTGCCCGCCAGATGCCTCCAACAGCAGACAGGACGCTGCCCTGATGACCGCAATCCGCACCTTGATTGCCCGCCTGAGCCCCTTGGCCCTTGCCGCGCCCGCCACCGCCCAGGAAGGGGCGATAAGCCCCAGCGACCCGCCGTTCACCGTGCCCGAGACTGTCGCCGAGACCGTGGCAAATCCGGCCTCGCCGCTGCCCCCGGTCCTGGCCGACGGCGGCCCGGTGATCTGGGCGATCGCCCTGCTCTCGGTCGTCACCCTGGCGATCATCCTGTGGAAGGCTTGGCGCCTCGCCCACGCCGGGGCCTGGCGAAAGGGCCGCGCGCGCGATGCGGTGGCCGCCTATGAGCGCGGCGATCATGCGGCGGTCGAGGCCATCCTTTCCCGGCGCGGCGGGCCGCGCTGCACCGTGGTGCGCGCCGCCATCGCCGGACGTGCCGACAAACCCGACGCGCTGGCGCGCGAGGACACGCTGCGGGTGGCGCGCAACGAGCTGGCCGAGGCGGCCACCGGCCTGCGCGCGCTGGAACTGATCGCCACGATCGCGCCGCTGCTGGGTCTGCTCGGCACCGTGCTGGGCATGATCGCCGCCTTCCAGGCGCTGCAGGACAGCGGCGCGCGCGCCGATCCCTCGCAACTCGCGGGTGGCATCTGGGAGGCGCTGCTGACCACCGCCGCCGGCATGGCCGTCGCGATCCCAGCCTCGGCCGCCCTGACATGGTTCGAGGCGGTTATCGACCGCATGCGCCGCGATATCGAGGACGCGGTGACGCGGATCTTCGTGGCGCCCGGCCCCCGGGCCGCCGAGATCGACCGGGCCGCGGAATAGCCATGGAGGGTCTCGCGCCGATCCGTCGTCGCCGGCGTCCCAGCCTGACGCCGATGATCGACGTGGTGTTCCTGCTGCTGGTCTTCTTCATGCTGGCCTCGCGCTTTGGTATCGACCAGGTCGTTCCGCTGCCGCTTGGCGGCGGTGGTGCCGCCTATTCCGGCCCCCCGCGGCTGGTCGAGATTGGCGCGGACGCTCTCTGGCTGAACGGGCAAGCCACCGCGCCCGAGGCGCTGGCGGCGGATCTGGCGCCGTTGATGGCCGCCCCCTCGGACACCATCATCCTGCGCGCACGGGACGCCACACCGTTGCAGGAGGTCGTTTCCGTCGCCGACCGATTGCGCGCGGCGGGGTACACCGCCCTCGTCCTGGTGGAGTAGCCACATGCAGATTTCCGCCCCCCGCCAACGCCCGCATCGCGAATCCGTGGTGCCGATGATCAACGTGGTGTTCCTGCTGCTGGTCTTCTTCCTGATGACCTCGCAGATCGCGCCGCCGGACCCGGTCGAGGTGACCCCGCCGCGCGCCACGCTGGGGGCCCCGGTCGATCACGGCACGCGGCTGTTTCTCGGGCACGACGGGATCGCGCGCATGAATGGGACCAGTGGCGATGCCGCGCTGGCAGCCCTGGCGGCGCGCGATCCCTCCCCCGGGCCGGTCATCCTGGTGGCCGACGCCAAGGTGCCGGCAGCGACGGTGGCCCGGCTGATGCGGCGCATGGCGGCACTGGGCATTGCCCGGGTCCAGCTTTCGGTGCTGCCGGAATGAGCGGACTGGTGGAAAAGACGGTGTTCGCGGCCCTGGCCGCCGGGCTGCACGTTCTCGCCTTTGCCGCGGTGCCGGGCGGAGGGACGCAATCGCGCGGTGCGGGGGGAGAGCGCCTCGTGACCCTGCAGGGGGCGACACCGCAGTTGTCGGCGATGGTTGCCGATTGGCAGGCCCCGCCGGAGGTCGCCGCCGCGCCGGAGCTTGCCGCACTTGCACGCCCGCCAGACCAACAGTCGGCATTGGACCTGCCACAGGTCACACGACCGGACCGCCCGACCGCGCAAGTCGCGCGTCCTGACCGGCCCCGCGATCCGGTTGATCCGCGCCCCGTGCCGCTGGCTTTGCCACACCCGACTGCGCCGCTGGCCGACGCGCCCGCGCTTCCGTCTATCGCGGCCGACAGCGGGGCGGCACCGCTTGCCCCCGAGGCCCCTGCCCCGGTTGCCGTTTCACGGCCGACCGCCACGATGAAACCCGACATACCGGCGCCCGCGTCCCCCCCGGAGATGTCCGAGGTGCGTGAAACAGCCGCGCCACCCGCCCCGGCAAAACCCGAGGCCCGTCCGCAGCGCCAGAGCCGGCCAAGCGCACCGGCTGCCCCGGCGCAAAAGGCCGCCGGCAGCGGTGGCGCGAAACAGGCCGGTACCGGCGGACGGGCCGACACCGCGACCCTGAGCACGGGCCAGCGCCGCAGCTTGGTGGCCAACTGGGGCGCGCGCATCCGGACCAAGATCGAACGTCGGAAACGGCATCCACGCGATGTGCGCGGTGGTGGGCGCGTGGTGCTGACCCTGCAGGTCGACCGCAACGGCGACCTGCAGTCGGTGGCGGTGCGGCAAAGTTCGGGCAACCCCAAGCTCGACGCGGCGGCGGTACAGGCGGTGCGCCGCGCCGGCCGGTTTCCCGCCGCGCCGGACGGGTTGAAAGACCCGGTCTATCGCTTCTCGCTGCCGATCCGCTTCAACGGCTGACCGAAGTGCGATCGGCGCGCAGGCTGTCGAGGAAATCCGGCTCCAGGTCCAGGTGCGTCTGGGCGATCTCCAGCAGCGAGTCCTCCACCCGGGGCGGTCCAAGGTCCAGATCCTGCGACAGCACTTCGAGGATGGTCCGAAGCGCGGCGATGCGGGCGTATTTCTTCTGGTTCGCCGGGATCACCGTCCAGGGCGCGTGGTCGGTCGAGGTTTTCTCGAACATCTCGTTGGTCGCCGCCTCGGATGCTGCCCAATGGTCGCGGTTGCGGAAATCCTCGTAAGACAGTTTCCACCGCTTCATCGGGTTGCGCAGCCGCTCTTCGAACCGCTTGGCCTGTTCCTTTGGCGAGATGTGAAAGAACAGCTTGACCACCCGCACCCCGTCGTCGACCATCATCCGCTCGAAGGTGTTGATCTCGTCATAGGCCGCGCGCCACCGGTGTTCCGGGGTCAGCTTCTCGACCCGTTCGACCAGCACCCGGCCATACCATGACCGGTCGAACACCGAGAGGCCGCCATCGGGTGGCAAACGCTCCATGAAACGCAGAAGGTAGTGGCGTTCGCGGTAATAGTCGCGCGGTGGTCCGATTGGCCAGACCTTGAACCCGCGCGGATCGAAGGCCTGCGACAACCGCCGGATGGTGCCCCCCTTGCCGGCCGCGTCCCAACCCTCGAACACGATCACCGCCTTGCGTCCAGACAAAAGATAGGCCTGCTGCATCTGGGTGAGCTTGCGTTGCAGATCGGCCAGCTGCGCGAGGTAGGTCTCCTTCTCGATCCGGCAATGCAGGTCCACGTCGTCAAGATGCGGCGTTTTATCAGCGCTCATGCTTGCGCCTCCTTCTGCCGCGCACCGGTACGGGCAAGGGCGCAGTCGTAAGCCGGCCCCGGCGCGCCGGCCAGCCGCAGCATGTGCCAGGCCAGCACGAGGTTGCTGGACAGAACGGGAATCCCGATCTCGCGCTCCAACGCGCCGATCATCGGCAGGGTATCGAGGTTAGTGCAGGACAGGAACAGCCCGTCGACCCCGCCTTCCGCGACCAGCGTCCGCGCCGCCTGCGCGATCGAGCCCGCCGTGATCCGCGCCACGCGGGCCTCCTCGGCCTCGGCGAAACTGCCGAACACCGGGGTCGCGATACCCTGTTCCGCAAGCACCGCGCGCAGCCGGTCCGACACCGCCGCCACATAGGGCGACAGCAGCGCCAACCGCCGCAGCCCCAGCGACCGGCAGGATGCGACAAGTGCGCTGACCGGGTCGGTCACATGGGCCGCGCGCGCCCCGACGCGCAGTTTTTCGGCCACCCGCGCCGATCCGATCTGCGCCGCGCCCGATGTGCAGCCATAGCCGATCACGTCAAATCCGACCGCCTCGGGAAACAGCCCCGCCGCGCGCGGCAATTCCGCCTCCATTCGCGCCAGCGTCTGCGGCGTCACGTCCAGCCCGCTGGGCACCCGGCTCACCAACAGATCCACCGGTGCAGGGAGCAACTGCCGCAGGTCCGCCTCGATCCGTTCATCGGCCTGGAGCACGACAAGCCCGAGGACGGGATGAGTGCGCGGTTCGGTTTCAAACGAAAACACCTGTATAGCTCAGCCCTCCGGAGGGACGATCAGCAAGCGCGCAAGCGGGGCCATGTCATCGGCGTTGCAGCGATATGGATCGGATCGGGTTTCCATGCCTGACAGCCGACCCGAAAGCCCCCCTTGCGGTCAAGCTTTAATGTCCCGGGGACAGGTTTCCGCAGGTCCATCTGGCACATGAAGGCCAAAGACGCGGGCCTTGTTCCTAAAGTGTCACCTGAATCGGCGACAGCAAGAGGCGATAAACAAAGATACAAAAACGACCGTAAAATTTTAAGATCAAAAGGCCGGACACAAGGCCCGGCCTTTCCGGTGTTCGGTTGGATCAGGCGCGGCGGCGGCGTCCGCCGGCCCGGCCACGGCGGCCGCCTGCGCCCTCTTCTCCCGGCGCAGCGGGCGGTTTGTTGAACCGGATCCATTCGCCGCCATGCGGGTCGTTGTTGGTCAGCAGGTTGGCGGCGCGAATGGCCGCCATCTCCGATCCGGGCCGGAACTGGGTGCTGCCCAGTCCGAACAACTGACAAAAGGTCTCGTCATCCATCCCCTCGGGCAGGACGATCCCGGCGGCCTCGACCGCCGCCCTTTTCTCGGCGATCTTGCTCGGCCCGACCGGCAGCGCGCAGGGGTTCATGATCGCGCTGGTCATGCCGGCGCCCATCGCCATCGGCAGGAACGCGTTGTTGATCCCGTGCCGGTTGGGAAGCCCGAAAGAGACGTTGGAGGCGCCGCAGGTGGTGTTCACGCCCAACTCCTCGCGCAGGCGCCGCACCAGCGCAAAAACCTGCTGACCGGCGGTCGCCATTGCGCCGATCGGCATCACCAGCGGATCAACCACGATGTCATGCGCCGGGATGCCGAAATCAGCGGCACGCTCGACGATCTTCTTGGCGACGGCAAAGCGCACGTCGGGATCCTCGGAAATCCCGGTGTCGTCGTTGGAGATCGCCACCACCGGCACGTTGTATTTCTTGACCAGCGGCAGAACCAGTTCCATCCGCTCCTCTTCCCCGGTGACGGAGTTCAGCAGCGGCCGACCCTCGGCCATCTCCAGCCCCGCCTCAAGCGCGCCGGGCACCGAGCTGTCGATGCACAGCGGAATGTCGACCAGCCCCTGCACCATCTCGACGATCTTGGTCATCAGCGGCGGTTCGGTCTCGTTCGGGTTGGGGTTGGAGTTGTAGACCACCCCGGCGTTGATATCGAGGATGTTGGCGCCGGCGGCGACCTGTGCCACGGCGTCCTTTTCCACGGTCGAGAAATCGCCCGCCTCCAGTTCCGCCGCCAGTTTCTTGCGGCCCGTCGGGTTGATGCGTTCACCGATGACGCAAAAGGGCTCGTCAAATCCGATGACGGCGGTCTTGGTTTTGCTTTCGACTACGGTGCGGGTCATGTGCATTCCTTTGATATCTGGTCAAATGCGCCCACCCTGGCCGCCAGGTGCGGGCAGTGGCGGGTCGCAACTCGGTGCGGGTGGCTTAGCCGATACGTGCGCAGCTTGTCTCGACAACGCTGCCCGACTGCGGATCCTGAAAGAGGTTGTATAGCGAATAGGGGTCGCCAGTGGGCCGCGCGAAGATCGAGAAGATCGCGTGGTTCTGCGGCGCCAACTGGAACCGGATCAGCCATTGCGGCACCTGTGCGTCTGGCGGCGCAATGGACCATGTCCCGGCCCCCTGCACGTTGTAGATGCGCGAGGTGTTGACATAGACGATGGTGCCGCGGCCCTGAAGCTGTTGGTTGGGATAGACCTGTAATTGCAGGTCTATCGACACGGTCTGGGAATTCGACACGCAGCGCCACATCCCGGCAAGGTTTGGCACGGGCGCGGCCTGTTGCGCAGCGGCTGCCAGCGGCAACAGCACCGCGAGCACGGCTAAAAACAGGTATCTGAACATGAGAGTCACCAAAATTTTTCAATCCAGTGACCCGACCATATCCCGGCAACGCCATTGCCCCAAGAGCCTGTATCGCGCGAGGCAGGGCGGCAAGGGTGGGCCGATGTCCTGCTTGCTGTGCTGTCATGCCGATGCCGCGGCCGCCGGGGTTCCCGACGCGCCGCCATGTTCGATCGCCCAGTTGGCGTTGGTCTTGATACCGCCAAGCGGGAAGAAATGCACGTTGGTGATGTTGAAGTCGGGATTGGCGACCTTGTGGGCGGCCAGTTCCGCCAGAACCTCGGTCGGCTCATAGGGCAGCAGCAGCTTGGAGACATCCATCGCCCGTTTCTGCAGCACCTTGAGCGAGGGGCCGACGCCACAGGCGATGGCGAACTTGATCAGCGTCTGTAGCTTGGCCGGCCCGGCGATCCCGATATGGATCGGCAGGTCGATGCCCGCCGCCTTGAGGCCATCGGCCCAGGCGATGATCGGTTTGGCGTCAAAGGCAAACTGGGTCGCCAGCGCCATTTCGGCATCGGTGCGTTCGCTGAAATCCTGTTTCCAGCGCAGCGCTGCCTCGACATTCGCATTGCCGCCCTCGGGGTCGATATCACGGTTGCCCTCGGGATGTCCCGCGACGTGCAGCCGCTTGAACCCCGCCTTGTCGAACAGGCCGGTTTCCATCAGCTGCATCGAGCTGTCGAAATCGCCCTGCGGCGCGGCCACGCCGCCGGCCAGCAACAGCGCCTGGTCGACGCCAGCCTCGCCCTGGTACATGGCGATCCAGTTTTCCAGCGTCGCCTTGTCCCTGATGATGCGGGCCGGGAAATGCGGCATCACCGCAAAGCCGTCGCGCGCCAGCCGGGCGGCGGTGCGCACCATGTCCTCGACGGGCGTGCCGTCGATATGGGCGATATAGACGCGGGTGCCCTCGGGCAGCAGGTCGCGGAAATCCTCGACCTTCTCGGCGGTGCGCGGCATCACCTCGATCGAGTAATGCTCCAACAGCGCCTCGACCTGCCGGTTCACCGGCGCCGGGGCGGCCGTGTCGCGTTTCTTGAAGTTCAACAATGCCATTGCGGCCTCCCAGAGTGATGCCAGGTTCATGCCCAGCCGTCGTTCGCGATCAGGGCCTTGATCCGGTCCTGATCGTATTCCGCTTCGAGACGGGTCGCCTCGGCCTCGGCCACCTCGGCCGGATCGCCGTCGACGGCATAGGGGGCCGCCTTGCGCCATTCGGCAAGGTAGGCATCGGTTCCTGCCGCGCCGGTCTTCATGGCGGCGCGGTCGATGGCCTGTTCGAACCGCTCGGCCAGCGGGCGCTTGGTGCCGCGGCGGCCCTTGCCCACGATGACCTGGGCCGGGATGTCGCGCCAGTATACGATTGTGACGTCCGGCATGGTTCTGATTCCCTGTCTTCTCTTTGCTCTCTCTACGGCAGGAGTGCCACGCGCCGTCGCCGGTTTTCGACGAAAACGACGCTATCCGCGACCAATGCCTAGGCAATCGAACCCGCGCTGGCCAGCCCGCGTGCCTGTCATTCTTTTCATCTTCTACATGAGGGCGATGATCCCTTGCGCGGCGACGGGCAAAGACATAGCTTGACGTTAACTTGAAATCGGAGGGCGTGTTGTCATGGCGCCCAAGCGTCCCAAAGGTGCGGGCGCGTTCCCGAAACCGGTCGAAAGCCCTGCGCCGTCCCGGCCCGATCCCGATGCGCTTTACGCGGCGCTGGATCTGGGCACCAATAGTTGCCGCATGCTCATTGCCCAGCCGAAGGGCAGCGGGTTCCATGTGGTGGACAGTTTCTCGAAATCCGTTCAGCTCGGGTCCGGGCTGGAGCGGACCGGGCGGCTTTCGCGTGCCTCGATGGGGCGCACGATCCAGGCGCTGCGGATCTGCCAGCAAAAGCTCAAGCGCAACAAGGTCCGTCGGATGCGGCTGGTCGCCACCGAGGCCTGCCGCCGGGCCAAGAACGCGCGCGAATTCATCCGCCAGGTCAGGCGTGAAACCGGCCTGAACTTGGAAATTATCCAGCCCGAGGAAGAGGCACGGCTGGCGGTGATCTCCTGCGCGCCGCTGGTCTCGACCAAGACCGACCAACTGCTGGTGGTGGACATCGGCGGCGGCTCGACCGAGCTGGTGTGGATCGATATCTCATCGGTGCCGCGCCGCGACCGGCCCCGCGCGATCATGCGGCTGCACGCCGGGTTCCACCCGCCCGAGAGCCCGTTTCCCGCCGCCAAGGTGGTGGACTGGATCTCGGTCCCGCTGGGCGTGGCGACGCTGCGCGACCAGTTCTATGACGTCGAGGACGATTCCGCGCGCTTTGCCCTGATGAGCTGGTTCTTCGAGGAGAACCTGGCCGAGTTCACCCCCTACCAGGACGTGCAGGCGCGCGAGGGGTTCCAGATCGTCGGCACCTCGGGCACGGTGACCACGGTGGCGGCCAGCCACCTCGGGCTGAAACGCTATGACCGCACCAAGGTGGACGGGTTGCGCATGACCAGCGACCAGATCGACAAGGTGATCCGCGGCTATCTGGCCCTCGGGCCCCTCGGTCGTCGCCGCGATCCGCGCATCGGCGAGGATCGGCAGGCTCTGATCATGTCCGGCTCGGCGATCCTGCAGGCGCTGTTGCGTTGCTGGCCGACCGACCGGCTGTCGGTCGCCGACCGTGGCCTGCGCGAGGGGCTGCTCTATGCGCAGATGAGCGCCGACGGCGTGTTGGAAGACGGCCCGTTCTGACGCGGGATCAAAGGACAACCGGGCTGTTCGCCGTCCCGCGTATTTACCGGTTCGACGTCGTCCGGGGCAATGGCCCACCGGGGCGAAGGTACGCGCGGACTTGCCCGACAGGGCGAGACCCGGTATCTGGGGTCGATTGCGAGGAACAGGACTCATGGCCAAGACACCCTCCGGGCGAAACACATCGGGACGCGGACAGCGTGACCTGACCGTCAAGGTCAAGACGGCGCGGGGACGCAAGCTGTCCTCGACCCGCTGGCTGCAACGCCAGCTCAACGACCCTTACGTCAAGCGGGCACAGGCCGAGGGGTTTCGCGGCCGCGCCGCCTTCAAGATCATGGAGCTTGACGACAAGTTCCGCTTTCTCGTGCCCGGCGCACGGGTGGTCGACCTGGGCTGCGCCCCCGGCGGCTGGATCCAGGTGGCGGTGCCGCGCATCAATGCCCTGGGCGAGAAATCGGGCAAGGCGGTGGGCCGCATCATCGGCGTCGACCTGCAGGAGGTCGAACCGATCGCCGGCGCCGAGATCCACCAGCTCGACTTCATGGCCGATGATGCCGACGAGGTGGTCAAGGGCTGGCTCGGCGGCAAGGCCGACGTGGTGATGTCCGACATGGCAGCCTCCAGTTCCGGCCACAAGCAGACCGACCACCTGCGCATCATCGCGCTGTGCGAGGCGGCGGCCTATTTCGCCTTTGACGTGCTGGAAGAGGGTGGCACCTTTGTCGCCAAGGTTCTGGCCGGTGGTGCCGAGGGCGATCTGCAAAAACTGTTGAAGCAGAAGTTCACCAAGGTGGTCAACGTCAAGCCGCCGGCGTCGCGGTCGGACAGTTCCGAGAAATTCGTGGTCGCCACCGGCTTTCGCGGCTGATCAGCGGCGCACGACATCGGACGGGCCGGACCAGGAGCGGGCGGCCATTGCCATGAACCGGTCGGGATCATCCAGCGGTTGTCGCGATCGCCGCTCAAGGCGCAGCGCGGTGTATTCGGCGCGGGCCTGCTGATGGATCAGGACGAACAGGCGGGTGTGGCGGCTGGCGCGATCGGTGGTGGGCATGGGCATCTCCCGTCATGTGACCGGGGGAGCCTGCCGCGCAAACGGGCCGTCAATGGGGCGCAATCGGGACCTTGCCGGGGAAATCAGCTGGCGGCGTGCTCGCCCTGCTCTTCGTCGATCAGCGCGCCGTTGAACTCTGCCCCGAGGATCAGGATCGCGGCGTTGAGATAGAGAAAGATCAGCGCCGACATCGCCCCGGCCAGCCCGGCATAGGTCGCCGAATAGGCTGCAAAGCGCCCGATGTAGATCGAGAACCCCCAGCCCGCCAGCCCGCCGAGTACCAGTGTCAGCACGATGCCCGGCAGGATCCGGCGCAGCCCATGGCGCCGCCCGGGCAGCACCATGTGGACGGCGATCACCCCCAGCACCGGCGCCGCGGCGACAAAGATCCAGCTGACCCCGACGCCGGTGAACCACGAGGTCACCTCGCCCGGCACCGCGTTGCGCAGCATGTTGGAATAGATCGGCCAGACCACGTCCACCGCGATCCCGACCAGCACCAGCACCGCACCGGCGATAACCAGCCCCAGGCACAACAGCCGCCTTTTCCAATAGGGGCGCGGATCGGTGTCGTGATAAGCCCGCGCCATCGCCACCCGCACCGCCTCGACCCCGTTGGAAGCGAAATAGAGCGCCAGCACCCCGCCCAGCGTCATCAGCCCCGAATCGGACGAGGCCAGGACCGCGCGCAATTCCCGCTCGATCGGGGCCGCGACCTCCTGCGGCCAGGAGCCGAGCAACAGCGCGAACAGGTCGTCGACCGGCACGTCGCGCGACAGCGACCCGGCCAGCGCCACCACAAACAGCACGAAGGGAAACAGCGCCATCATCACCGACATCGCCACGTGGCTGCTCATCACCCAGCCGCCCTTTTCGCCGAACCGACCCAGCGCGCGAAGAAATGCGCGCAGGCCGATGGCCAGGGGATCTTGTCTCTTGCCTGTCATGGCGCCACCCTATCCTTGGCCGGCGTCCTGTTCCAGACGCGCCATTCTGTACCGTTGCGTTCAAACGGGATCGGCGTCACCCTTTCATCCAGGGAGGCGCCGGGTCGGCCCGGCGCGGATCAAGGAGAGTATTGATGGACGATTTCGACGATTTCACCGCCAAGCTGAAACAGACCCGTGACGAGCTGAAACTTCAGATGCACCTGGCCAGCAAGGAGGCCGAGGAGGAATGGGAGGACCTGATCAAGGACTGGGACCGTTTCGTGCAAAAGACCCAGCTCGACAAATCCGCCGACGAGGTCGGTGAGGCCGCGAAGGAGCTGGGGATGAAGATCAAGACCGTCTTCGACCGGTTGCGCAAATCCTGAGTGCCGCACCGCATGCCCGGTGAACGGCAAGGCCCCGTGCAACCGACCTCCGGTCGCAAGGTGGTGGCGTGATGTGGGTCATCCTCGGCCCGCTGGTGATCGCGGCGTTCTACACCGCGTCCGTCCTGTTCGCCTTTCGTGCGGCGGCGACGGCGCGGACGCCACAGGGGGCGGTCGGCTGGGTTGTGTTCCTGCTCGCCCTGCCCTTTCTGGCCGTCCCGGTCTACCTGTTCCTGGGGCATCACCGGGTGCATGGCTACCTCATCTCGCGCCGCGAGGCGCGGCGGGTGGTCGAGGCGATCCGCGAGTTCGCCGCGCTCAATGCTCCCGACCCCGAGCGGACACGGGTCACCCTGGCGCCGTTCGAATACTGCGCCAACATGCCGGCGCTGCGGGGCAACGGGGCCGAATTGCTGATCGACGGCGCGGCGGCCTTCGACACCATGTTCGCCGCCATCGACGCGGCGCAACGCTATGTGCTGGTGCAGTTCTATATCATCCGCAACGACCGGCTCGGGCGCGCGTTCCAGGATCGGTTGATCGCGGCGGCGGCCCGTGGCGTCAAGGTTCGGGTGATGACCGATGCATTGGGCAGTTTCGGCCTGCCCAACCGCTATTTCGCGCGGCTGCGCGCCGCCGGGATCGAGGTTGCCCGCCGCAAGCGCGACCGCGCCCCCTCCTTTCGGTTCGAGATCAATTACCGAAATCACCGCAAGAGCCTGATCGTGGATGGCGAGACCGGCTTCATCGGCGGGCTGAACGTGGGCGACGAATACCTCGGGCGCAGCAAGGTCTACGGGCCCTGGCGCGACACCCACCTGCGGCTGCGCGGGCCGGTGGTATCGCAGTTGCAGTTGATCTTTCTCGAGGACTGGCACTGGCTGACCGGGGAAACGCCCTTTGCCGACCTGAACTGGACCGCGCCGCAGGATCCCGCGGACGCCACCGGGCTGATCGTCGCCACCGGCCCGGGCGACGAGACCGAGACCGGCAGCCTGATGTTCTTTTCCGCCATCGCCGCCGCACGGGACCGGGTGTGGATCGCCTCGCCCTATTTCGTGCCGGACACGGATATCATCACAGCGTTGCGCCACGCCGCGCTGCGCGGCGTCGACGTGCGCCTGCTGGTACCTGACAAGCCGGATCATTGGGTACCGTGGATGGCCGCCTGGGCCTATTTCGACCCGATGACCGAGGCCGGCGTGCGGGTGTTCCGCTATACCGGCGGGTTCATGCACCAGAAGGTCTTCGTGGTGGACGATACGCTGGCAGCGGTGGGAACGACCAACCTCGACAACCGATCGTTCCGGTTGAATTTCGAGGCCATGGCCCTGTTCTTCGATGCCGATGTCGCCGCCCGCGTCGACACCATGCTGCGGAGGGACTTCGAGCAGAGTTATGAGATGAAGGAGGGGATCGCCCAGCAAAGGGCCCTGATCCGGTACAGCGCACCGGTAGCACGGCTGTTCTCACCTTTGCTGTAGGTGTATTGCGCAAGTAAATGTTTCATCGCGGAAAAATACGAGACTTAAAGCGCCACCTAATCCTTCGAATCGCTCATGCATTGATCAAAATATTGCTTGTAACGTTTGGATTTCTCGCTGTTTCGGTTCGCTTCATGCCGTTCCCGCGCGGCGGCGCCCGCAGATGGCGGCGCCGAGGAAACAATCGGACCGCTGCTGCGCGAGACCCCCAGCGCGATCGACCCGCTCAGCCGAATGGTGACTTCGCCCACTTGGGTCTCGAGCGCGCCGGGACTGTAGCCGCTCAGCCGTTCGGCCCGGGCACGGCAGGTGTCCTCCCGCTCTTCGGCAGCCGCGGGGGCCGCCATGACCAGGGCAAGCCCCGCGGCGAGGGAAAAGAAACGGTTCATCATGCGGGCAGATCACCCGGTTCAGGTCCCCGCGTCAATCGGGGCGTGATGCTGCGGCGATGTTGACGCGGCATTCCGCCCAAGGGGGTGGACAGCCCGCGCCCGAAACCCAATTGATGACGCAACCGCCGGAAGCGAGGCCGCCGATGCTGCTGACGATAGACCACGTGCAAAAGACCTACCCGGGCGCGCGCCCGGTGCTGCAGGGTGTGTCCCTGACGCTGGACGCGGGGCAGACGCTGGCGCTGACTGGCGAAAGCGGCAGCGGCAAGAGCACGCTGTTGCATCTTGCCGGCGCGCTCGACGGCTTCGACGCGGGCGAGATCACGCTCGCCGGAACGCCACTGTCGCGGCTGGATGACAGCGCCCGCGCGGCGCTGCGGCGCAAGCGGGTCGCGCTGGTGTTCCAGCAATTCAACCTGATCCCCTCGCTGACCGTGGCGCAGAACCTGGCCTTTCACGCTCGGTTGGCGGGGCGCCTTGACCCGGATTGGATCGGCGAGTTGACCGAACGGCTCGGGCTGGCGGACCTGACCGCGCGCTATCCCGAACAACTCTCTGGCGGGCAGCAACAGCGGGTGGCCATCGGACGCGCGCTGGCGGCGCGCCCGGCCCTGTTGTTGGCAGACGAACCCACCGGAAACCTTGACGAGACCGCCAGCAACGCGGTGATGGACCTGATGCTGGAACTGGTACGCGCCAGCGGCACCGCCCTGTTCCTCGTCACCCATTCCGACCGCATCGCCGCGCGGCTGGACGCCCGCGCGCACCTGAGCCACGGGCGAATCGCATGATCGGCGCCGCCCTCCTGGCGCTGGCGTCACACTGGCGGCGGCATCCGTTGCAATTGGCAACGCTGCTGGCCGGGCTGGCACTGGCCACCGCGCTGTGGTCGGCGGTGCAAGCGATCAATGCCGAGGCGCGCGCCAGCTACGCCCGCGCGACAGCTCAGATCGGCAGTGGCGCGCTTGATGTGCTGGAGGCCCCCGGCGGTCCGATCCCGCTGGCACGTTACGTGGCGCTGCGGCGTGCCGGATGGCAGCTGTCCCCGGTGCTGGAGGGGCGTGCCCGGCTGGGCGAGTTGCGGGTTACGGTGCTGGGCCTCGATCCGGTTACCCATCCACCCCTGCCCGCCTTTGCCGCCACGATGGAGCGCGATTCTGCAACGCTGGGCCGGATGCTGGCGCAGGGCGGCGTGCTGTTCGCCCCGCCCGAGGTGGCGGCTGCCCTGGCCGATGTGCCCGGCCTGCCCGAAATTCGGGTCAGCGACAGCGTCCCACCCGGCATGGTCATGACCGACATCGGGGTTGCCGAACGGCTGCTGGCACGGCCCGGCCAGATCGACCGGCTGCTGATCCTGTCAGACCAGCCGCCCGGGTTGACCCCGCTGGCGGACCTTGCCCCCGAGTTGCAACGCCGGGCCTCGCGCGCCGGCACAGATACCGCGCGGCTGACCGACAGTTTCCACCTGAACCTTACCGCCTTCGGGCTGCTGTCCTTCGCTGTCGGGCTGTTCATCGTGCATGGCACCGTCGGCCTCGCCTTCGAGCAGCGACGCGGCATGGTCCGCACCCTGCGCGCGCTGGGGCTGCCGCTGCGGCTGCTCACGACGCTGATGCTGGGCGAGTTGCTGGTCCTGGCGCTGATCGGCGGCGGGCTAGGGTTGGTCCTTGGCTACCTCGTGGCCGCCGCGCTACTGCCCGACGTGGCCGCCACCCTGCGCGGGCTTTACGGCGCGCCGGTGGCCGGCGGGCTGTCGCTGCGCCCGTCCTGGGTGATGGGCGGGCTGGCGATGGCGCTGGCCGGAACCGGGGTGGCCAGCGCCCAGGCGCTGTGGCGGATGGTGCACATGCCGCTGCTCTCGGCACCGGGATTGCAGGCCTGGGCGCAGCGCGCCGCGCGGGGCGAGCGGCGCATGGCGCTGGCTGGGCTGGGCCTGATCGGCGCCGGGGGCGCGGCGCTCGTCCTGGTGCCGGGGCTGGTCGGCGGCTTTGCCCTGATCGCGGGTCTGATGCTGGGCGCGGCGCTGCTGCTTCCGCCGGTGCTGGCACTGGTCCTGCACCTCGGGCGGCGCTTGGCGCGCGGGCCGGTGGGCGACTGGCTCTGGGCCGATACGCGGGCACAGCTTCCCGGGATCGGGCTGGCATTGATGGCGCTTCTGCTGGCACTGGCGGCCAATGTCGGCGTCGGCACCATGGTCTCCAGCTTTCGCCTCACCTTCACCGGCTGGCTCGATCAGCGGCTGGTGTCCGAACTCTACCTGACCGCCCGAGATGATGAACAGGGGGCCGAGATCGCCCGCTGGCTGGTCCCGCGCAGCGAGGCGGTGCTGCCGATCCGCTCGGCCGAGTTCACCGTCGCGGGCGGGCCGGTCACCGTCTATGGCGTGGTCGATCACCCCACCTACAGCGAGAACTGGCCGCTGCTGGAGCAGGCCCCGAACGCCTGGGGCCGGGTGAACGCCGGCGCGGCGGTCTTCATCAACGAACAACTGGCACGGCGCCTCGGCCAGTGGTCCGGCGACAGCGTGCAACTGGCCCCCGGCTGGACCCTGCCGATCGCCGGGGTCTATTCCGATTACGGCAACCCCACCGGACAGGCCATCGTCGCGCTGCCTGCGCTCCTGTCCCACGCCAGCGCGGTGCCCAACCGCCGGTTCGGCGTGCGTGTGGCCCCCGATACGGTGCCGGGGCTGATCGCCGCGCTGCAGGAGGACTTCGACCTGCCCGCCTCGGCCCTGATCGATCAGGCCGGACTCAAGGCGCAATCCTTGGCCGTCTTCGACAAGACCTTCGTGGTGACCGGCGCGCTGAACCTGCTGACACTGGGCGTGGCCGGCTTCGCGATCCTCACCAGCCTGCTGACCCTGTGGTCGCTACGCCTGCCGCAACTGGCCCCGGTCTGGGCGCTGGGGCTAACGCGCGGTACGCTGGCGCGGCTGGACCTGGGGCGCAGCTTGCTTCTGGCGGCCTTCACCGCGCTCTTGGCGCTGCCGCTGGGGCTGGCGCTGGCCTGGGTGTTGCTGGCGGTGATCAACGTGCAGGCCTTTGGATGGCGGCTGCCGATGTACCTGTTTCCCGCCGACTGGCTGCGGCTCTTTGGCCTGGCGCTGCTGGCCGCGGGGCTGGCCGCCGCCATTCCGGCGCGGCGGCTCTATCGCCTGCCGCCCTCGGAGCTGCTCAAGGTGTTTGCCAATGCGCGCTAGACTGGCCCTCCTGCTGATCCTGCTCGCCGCCCTGCCCGCCTATGGCCAGGGCTATGCCGGGCTGGGCAGCACCGCCTCCGAGGGGTTCGCCAACCCCGACCCGAACACCCGCCTGCATTTCCCGCGCGATCACGGGCCCCATCCCGATTTCCGCATCGAGTGGTGGTATCTCACCGCCAATCTCACCGGACCGGACGGCACCGACTACGGCGTGCAGTGGACGCTGTTCCGCTCGGCCCTCGCCCCGGGCGAGGCGGCGGGATGGGCCAGCCCGCAGATCTGGATGGGCCACGCCGCCGCCACCACGCCGGAAAACCACTATTTCGCCGAGCGACTGGCGCGCGGTGGGATCGGTCAGGCCGGGGTGCGCGCCACCCCCTTCCGCGCCTGGATCGACGATTGGCAGATGGCCGGCGCGGATTTCGACAGCCTGCGTCTCACGGCGCTGGGGGCCGAGTTCGCCTACGACCTGAACCTCACCGCCGAGGGGCCGCTGGTGCTGCACGGGGTGAACGGGTATTCGGTGAAATCCGCCGACGGGCAGGCCAGCCATTACTACTCGCAACCGCACTACCGGATCACCGGCACGCTCACCCTGCCCTCCGGCCCGGTCGCGGTCACCGGTCAGGGCTGGCTCGACCGGGAATGGTCGTCGCAGCCGCTGGCCGCCGATCAGAGCGGCTGGGACTGGTTTTCGCTCACCTTCGACAGCGGCGCGCGCCTGATGGGGTTCCGGCTGCGCGGGGCGCGCGGCGATTTCACCTCCGGCACCTGGATCGACGCCGAGGGAAACGCCACACCGCTTGCGTCCGGCGCGTTCCGGGCCGCCCCCCTGGACGAGACCCCCGTCGCCGGCCGCGACGTGCCGGTGCGTTGGCGCGTCACCCTGCCCGACCGCGGCGTCGACGTGGAGGTCGCGGCCCTCAACCCGCAAAGCTGGATGGGCACGAGCTTCCCCTATTGGGAAGGACCGGTGCGCGTCTCCTGCAGCCACCCGGGGCGCGGCTATCTCGAAATGACCGGCTACGAGTGACCCCGCCTCAGCGTGGAAACACCAGCCCGTCCATCAACTTGCGCGCGCTGCGCAGGATGCCGGCACTCTCCACCGCGCCTGCCGCGTCCAGCGTGGCGACCACGGTCATCTCTCCGGTCGGATGCTCCACCGCCATGTTGCGCTGACCGCCCACGCCGGTCTCGGCGAGCGCATGGGCCGGCGTGCCCTCGATCAGGCAGGCGGTGGCGACGCTGACCGCGCCCAGCACCCCGATCGCCTTGTGGCAGCGATGCGGAATGAAGGTGCGGGTGGAAATCGCCCCGCCGTCGCGCGGCGCACTCACCATGGTCATCTTGGGCACCGACTTGTCGGTGACATCGCCCAGGTTCATCATCGGGCCACAGGCCAGCCGGATCGCCTCCAGACGCGCCCGCAGATCCGCATTCGCCTCGAGTTCTTCGGGGGGCTCGTCGCCGCTGATCCCCATGTCGGTGGCGCGCAACACCACGCAGGGCATACCGTTGTCGATCAGGGTGACCTCTACCCCCTCGATCACGTCCACCGCGTTGCCCGTGGGCAGCAGCGCGCCGCAGCTTGATCCGGCGGTATCGCGGAACACGATCGGCACCGGGGCCGAGGGGCCCGGCACCCCGTCGATCCGCGCCGCACCCGCATAGGAGACCGCGCCGCCGGGCGTCTGCACCCGCGCCTGCGCCACCTGCCCGGTGTTCTCCATGAAGATCGTCACCGGCGTCTCGCCATCCTGCGCCGCAACCAGACCGCGCTCGATGGCAAAGGGACCGACCCCGGCCAGGATGTTGCCGCAGTTCTGCGCATCGGTGACCAGCGGCCGATCGACGAAGACCTGCAGAAAAAGGTAATCCACATCGACGCCGGGCCGCTCCGAGCGTTTGACCACTGCCACCTTGGAGGTCAGCGGATCACCGCCGCCCATGCCGTCGATCTGGCGCGGATCGGGGCTGCCCATGATCTCCAGCAGCGCGGCATCGCGCGCCGCCACGTCCTGCGGCAGGTCATCGGCCAGGAAATACCCCCCCTTCGAGGTGCCGCCCCGCATCCACATGCAGCGTATTCCGTCGCTCATCTCCACGCCCCTGCTTCTTCTCTTTTGAAATACTCCCGGGGGGCCGCAGCTTGCTGCGGCGGGGCAGAGCCCCATTGCCCCGGGATCAGACGTATTTCAGCCCCTTCTCGGCCAGCCGATCGCGCATCTTGTAGATGTCTAGGCCAAGCTCCCCGGCCTCGAAACGGGCACGCTTCTCGGCCTCGAGGGCCTCGCGCGCGCGCGCCTTCTCCAGCACCGTTTCGGCTTCCTCGCGGCGCACCACGCAGACGCCGTCGTCATCGGCGACGATGATGTCGCCCGCGTTGACCAGTTCTCCGGCACAGACCACCGGCACGTTGACCGAGCCCAGGGTTTCCTTGATCGTGCCCTGCGCGAACACCGCCTTGGACCAGACCGGGAACTGCATCTCGGTCAGGTCGCGCACATCGCGCACACCGGCGTCGATGATCAGCCCGCGACAGCCGCGATGCTGCGCCGAGGTCGCCAGCAGATCGCCGAAATAGCCCGCCTCCGACGGCGAGGTCGGCGCCAGCACCAGCATGTCGCCGTCTCGGATCTGTTCGATCGCCACATGGATCATCCAGTTGTCGCAGGGCGGCGCCGAGATCGTCACCGCGCTGGCCGCCAGCCGGGCACCGGAATAGATCGGCCGCATGTAGCTGGCCAGAAGCCCCTTGCGCCCCTGTGCCTCGTGCACGGTGGCCACGCCGCATTGGCCCAGACCCGCGATCACCTCCGGGTCGGCGCGTTCGATATTTTGCACCACCACGCCCTGTGTTCCCACCGGATAGCTCATGCCAATTCGTCCACGGTCTGGGGAAAGATCATCTCGAAGCCTTCGGCATATTCCGCCTTGCGCCCGCCAGCCATGCCGCCGGAGTTGCGCCGGAAATGGTTGCCGCGGTTCTCGGCCACGTTGGTATAGAAATCCCACAGGTGCTCCTGCCCCTGCATGCATTCGATCGCCGCGCGCTTCTTGTCCCAGACCGGGGTGATGTCGAGGAAGACGTTGGGCTTCCAACCCATCTGCTCGGTCTGGTGCGGCTCGAACAGATAAAGCTGCGGCGCGCCCAGCACCTTCTGCCCGGGGTTGTGGCCCCAGGCTTGCGCGATCATCCGGCACTCCAGCGCGAATTGCGTCGTGTTCATGTGGTCGGTGTTATAGGGATCCCACTTGGAATGGCTCATCATCCACTTGGGCTGCACCTCGCGGATGATGTCGACCATCTGGTCCTGCGCGTCGCGATCCAGCCGCAGCGGGTAGTCGCCCAGGTCGAGAAAGCGGATATCCTTGACGCCAAGCGCGGCGGCGGCGTTGCTGGCCTCTTCCCGGCGCGCGTCCTTCACCCGCTCCAGCGTCATGCCCTCCTGCTTCCACAGCTTGGCGCTCTCGCCGCGTTCCCCGAACGAGAGGCAGGCCACGGTGACCTCGTATCCCCGTTCCTGGTGCAGGGCGATCGCGCCGCCACAGCGCCAGACGAAATCGGCGGCATGGGCACTGATCACCAGTGCGGTTTTCTTGTCGGACATGGGGCTCCCTCCCGGCGCGTTTCATGGTCGCTTCTGGTTAGGGTGGGATCCGGGGCTTGACCATTTCATTTACCATGCCCGTCGATAAGTTTTATCTATAGGAGGCGACAATCCCGGGATTTCCGCACAGGGTCACGGGGCGCCCCGAGCAAAGCCATGCATCTGGTGCAGCCCTGCCTTTCGACACGCAAGTCATGGGTTTTCGTCCAAACTTCAAATGTTACATTGAACCAGAATGACCAGGGCCATCCTGGCCCGAATGCGCCCCGACGGTGTCCGGCCCGGGGCCGTCACGAAGGAGCGTACATGTCCCGCATCGGCTTTATCGGCACCGGCCACATCGCCGCCCCCATGGCGCGGTTCCTGGCGCGAACCGGCCACGACATCCTTGTGTCCGACCGCAACGTCGACGTGGCCGCAACGCTGGAGGCGGTTTGCGGCGCGACCGTCGCGCCCAACCAGGCGGTCTTGGACTGCGCCGACATCGTGTTTCTCTGCCTGCGCCCGCATGTCGCCGAAGAGGTGCTCTCCGGGCTCACGTTCCGGCCCGAACAGCGTGTCGCCTCGGTCATGGCCGGCGTGTCGCTGGCGGACCTGCAGCGTCTCTGTGCACCGGCCCTCGACATCACCCGGACCATCCCGCTGGGCTTTCTCGAACAGGGCGGATGCCCGCTGGCGGCCTTTCCCGACACCGATCTGATCGACCGGCTGTTCGCGCCCGAGAACCCGGTGATCCCGGTGCCGGACGAGCGTGCCCTTTCGATGCATTTCGCCATCTGCGCGATGGTGCCGGGGCTGCTCGACCTGATCGCGACCGGGGCCGACTGGCTGGGGGCGGAAACCGGCGACCCGGAGATGGCCGAGTTCTATGCCACGCAACTGGTCTCGGGGTTCCTCGCCGCGATGGGGCGCACCCCCGGATCGCTCGCGCAGGAACGCGACGCGCTGGCGACCGAGGGCACGATCAGCCTGCAGATGACGCGGGCGCTGAAATCCGGCGGCGCGCATGAGGCGTTGCGCGCGGCCCTGGACCAGATCGGCGCGACCCTGACCAGGGATTAGCGATCCGCCCCGTCAAGCCGCGTGCCTCGGGAAACAGCATCACGAACATGACTGACGTCCATGGACAGGCGGTGAGCGGATGGTTGCTCCGGCGCAGACGCGGCGTTCATTTTTCCGCCACGGGCTGCCCGTGTGGGGGGCTGTACGCCGCAGAACCGTCGATGGACGCTTGACGGACCGGTGATCCCGAGGCAGGTGATAATGGTGACCCTGTGCAGATCACTGGGGTGTTGATGACTTTGTCGTAGTGGATTTTTTGAATATGTTTGAAGCGCTTACTGGTCATTCGGAGCGGCCATGACACCTGAAGCGATCCGCAAGAGCTACCTGGAAGAGCTCGTCACCGTCGCGCCGGATCTCGATCCGCAGACGGTTGGCGACAACGATCACATCCAGACCGATCTCGAACTGGACACCACGAATGTCCTCGACCTGGTGACAGCCCTGCAGGACCGGTTGGGCGTGATCATCCCCGAGGTCGATTACCCGGCGATCGCCACACCCGCGCTGGCGGTGGCGTATCTGGCGCAGGCGATCGGCCGCAAGGGCGGCTAAACCTCCGAAAGATCCATCGCCGCCCCGATCAAGGCGGCGCAGAGCAGCGCGCCGCGCGACAGCGCCGCCTCGTCGAAATCGAAATGCGGCGTGTGGTGGGCATCGGCAAGATCGGCGCCAAGCACGAAAATGCCGCCACTGCCGCCGCGCGCGTCCACCCGGCGGGCCAGCGTTGTGGCGTCCTCGCTCGCCCCGAAGAAAAACTCCGGCAGCACCGTCCCGAAAGCGCCGGCGCGCGCGTTCACCGCCGCGCCCCAGCGGGCGATATCGGCGGGGTTGCTCCAGGCCTCGGCCCCGCCCATGCGCGTGATCTGCACCTCCAGCCCGTGAGCGATGGCCGCCCCCTCGATCATTGCACGGCAGCGCCGGTCGAGTTCCTCGAGGTCGCCACTGTCACCGGCACGCATCTCGAACTCGAACTCGGCACTGTCGGGCACGATGTTCACCGCCGTTCCCGCACGCATCAGCCCCACGTTCACGCGGATGCCCGGCCGGCTGGACTGGGCCAGCGCGTGCAGGCCCTGCACCGCCTGCGCCGCCCCGAGCAGCGCGTTGCGTCCGCCCTCGGGGGTCTTGCCGGCGTGGGCAGCCTGCCCGGTCAGCGCGACGCGATAGCGCGCGTTGGCCAGAAAGCCGTGCACCGCAAAGGCGGCAGAACCCGAGGGCACGCCCAACCCGAGGTGGATGGCGACGAACAGATCGACATCGTCCATCCAGCCCGCCTCGGCCACCGCGCGACCACCGCGCCCGCCTTCCTCGGCCGGCTGGAACAGCAGTTTCAGCCGCCCGCGCCCCGTGGCCAGCACCGGGCGCAGCAATCGCGCGGCGCCCAATCCGATCGCGCTGTGCCCGTCGTGACCGCAGGCATGCATGACACCGGGGGCTTCCGAGGCATAGCCACCGGCGGCCGGGGCGTGGTTGCCGCCCGCCTCGTGGATCGGCAAGGCATCGATATCGACCCGCAGGCAGACCGTCGGACCCGGTCGCCCGGTGTCGTACAGCGCGATGCAACCGGTCTCGCCCTCGCCCGGGATCGGATCGGCGCTGAGCCCGGCGCGCACCACATCGCCGAGAAAGTCCGGCCCCGCGATTACCTCGTAGCCGTCCGCACTCAGATCCCGGACGATCTGCGCGGTGGTGGCGATCTCCTGCCAGCCCAGTTCCGGGGTACGATGAAACTGCCGTCGCCGCTCGACCAGCCAAGGCTGCAACGCCTGCGCCCCCTCCTGCAGCCGGATCAACAGGGACGCGTCAATATCGGGGGTGAGCGGCAGATCTGTCATGGCCCAAGCCTAGACAGGCCCCGGGGATCCCGGCAAGCGCAACCCGCTCGGCAAGAACGCGCGCAAGGCCGGCGCGGTTTGGCGAAAAGCCGCGCAGGCGGGCGCGCGGGGCTTGAGCGGGTCGGCCTGCCGGGCCAGAACGGGCCGATACAGAAAAGTTCCTTCCCGAGCAGGACCTGCCGCCATGTTGTTTCGACCGACCTTGTTTCGTGCCGTCTCTCCGATTCTGGGCGCCGCGCTGATCGCGCTATCGCCCGCGACGCCGGTGGCGGCCGCCACCGGCTGCGATGCCCCCCTCACCCGCGAGATCCCGCATCGGGCGGCGCGCGCGCCCTCTGGCAGCGCGGTGATGCAGAGCCTGATGAAAACCAGCGGCACAGCCCGCGACCGGGCCATCGTCGAACAGGTGCTGTCGGGCAACCTGCCCTCGTTCCTGCGCACCCTCACGCCCGTCACCCTGTCGGGCAAGGGGGCCGATGGGCAAGAGGTCAAGGTGACGATCTGTGTTACGCCCGATTACCTCGCCGTGGGCAACGACCGCGATTTCGTCCGGGTGCCGATGGGCCTTGCCGCCGCCGCCCGCGTGGCGAGCGAGATGGGCTTCCTGCTGCCGACTCCGCGCATGGTCGATGCGATCTACAGCCAGGCCAAGGTGCACGTCGCACCCAGCCCGATGACCCCGGGCAGCAAGATGGCCTCGACCGCCTATCTGCTGGAGCATGACCGCACGGTGGACCGCCAGCGGTCGCAAAAGACCCGCGAGGCCGGCGCGCTGACCGCCGGGCAGAAAAAGGACATCGTTCTGACCAACCGGCTGCTGTCCAAGCCCGGGCGCGTGGCGATCTATGGCTGGCACCGGACCAACGGCAAGCCGATCCAGCCGCTCAGCACCGTTCATGGCGCCGGCTATGCCGACTATAGCCACGGCGTGCGACTGGTCAGCCGGATGGCCTATCTGAACGGCAAGCAGGTGCCGCTGTCCCAGATCATGGAAGACCGCGACCTGGCCCGGATCGTCACCGGTGAGGGTCCGATCGGAAATGCCGAGCGGCTGCTGGCCGGGCTGTACTGAACCCCTGCCGCTAACGCGCAAGCCCGTTATCAGCCCCGCGCGGCCCGTCATCTCCGCGCGCCCTGTCATCCCCGCGAAAGCGGGGATCCCCCGACACCCGCAGCACCATGAGACCCCCGCTTTCGCGGGGGTGAAAGCTCGGTCGCGCAACCTGCACTCCTCGCGCAGGCAGGGATCTCACCGACGTCGCAGACCTATTTGATCGTCTTGCAGCAGCGGAACCCGAGGTGGTAATTCTCGTGGCTTGACGGGCTCATCACCCGGGCGCCATGCCAATAGGGCGCGCGCCAGCGGCACCAGTCGGGGTGGGCGCGGTACTTGTCCCAGATGAACCAGCTGCCCTTCATCTCGGTCACGCCCAGCTTGGTGCTGCCACGGCTGGCCATCTGGTCGGGCGCCATCGGCAGGTTCATGTGTTCGGCGGCATTGCCGTGCTGGTCATAGACCCCCAGCTTGCTGACGCATTTGGGAAAGGCGCCGGTGGGATAGGTGTTGGAGCCGCAGGAATTGTAGCCCCCGCCGCCGCAGGACGCGCTCTTGGTGCTGTTCTGGGCGCAGATTCCGCGCTGGAACGCCGGGCCATAGGCCCAACTGGCGCTGGCCGCGTACTTGCGGTTGTGGATGCTGCGCATGGCGGCGACCGAGCCGGCGCCAAAGGGGTAATCGGGCGGCTCCAGCGCCCCGGCGCAGGCGCCCTCCCATTCATGAGCGTCACACAGCCGCTTGCCTACAGCGGCACAGACCTCGGCGGCCTCCTTGGCCTTTACCCAGACCACCGGATAGGTGCAGGGAATGTTGGGAAACTCGAACTGGTCGATGCAGGCGCGGGCATCGCTGGCGCTCTCGCTGCGCGGATCATAAAGCGGCGCCATGTACTTGTCGCCGCAGATCCGGGTGTTGCGCGCGTTGGCATAGCCCCCCGAGGGGATCCGGGCGCGGCATTGCTCGGGTGTCATCGGGTGGCGGGTGATCCTGGGGTTGCCCTGCCCCATGAAGCCGGAGCGGGCGAAAATCTCCTGCACCCGGGCCATCTGCGCGGCAGACAGCTTGTGCACCTGTTTCAACTGCTGGAACAACACGGCGTTGGCCTGTTGCAGGCTGCTTTGGGCGGCGGCGGGCGCGGTGAGACCGGCCAGCGCGATCGCCCCGGCGGCAAGCGTTGCACGGATCATTTCGGCGGCTCCTTCCGGGTCAGGTAGAACAGGTCGCGATTGTCGGTAAAGCCGATGAACCGCGGCAGGATGGTGCCGCCGCGCATCTTCTTCTCGATCAGCGCCATGCCGGGCACCAGGTGCTCCACGTGCACCTTCCCGCCCATGCGGGCATAGACGGCCAGATAGGTGTGCTCCAGGGCGTTCATGTCCAGCAGCATGGCGTAATCGCAGCCATAGGCCTGGAAGGTGCGCGCCATGGCCGAGGGGGTGGCTGTCGAGAAATAGCCGTAGATCAGGTATCGCGTGCCGCCCGCCCGGGCCATGCAGGCCCCGGCGCGCAGGGTGCGCAATTCGGCCTTGGCCGAACCCGACCAGTTGCCCGGCCCCCATTTGGTGACCCGGTCGCCCGGAATGCCCATCCCGGTCTCGGGGTCGGTCTCAAGGATCGGCACGCCATTCTGCCGGGCAAAGCGGATTCGCGGTAGCAGAGCGTTGTCGTCCTCCTGCCAGGTCTTCATGTGCAGGCTGCCGTCGGTTAGCTCATACAGCGTCGACAGACCCGGCCACAGCTTGCTGAGGATCACGCCCTTCTCGATGAAACCGTAGTGGTGGCCATAGTTGAACCCGGCCATGTCGCCATAGCGGAACGCGCCGTGCTGGCGCTTGAACCCGGCGGTAAAGGTCGCGACGGCCTTGTCGGCGGTCTCGGGATTGACCATGCCCAGCATCACCAGCGGCGCGGCGTTGCGCACCCCGTCCGGGCCGGGCATCCCGCGCGGGCGAATGCTGGCCGGCGGGCGCGACGACCAGCCGAGCGCGGGGTGATCGGTGCCCACCGCATAGCCGATGTCGAACTGCGCCATGTCGAAGGCAATCATGTAGCCCGTGGCGCGCGACTCGATGCCGTCAAGCCGGTTCACCTGCCCCGGCCCCTGCATCACCGCATCGGCGACATAGCGCGGCTGAAACGCACTGGCAAAGACGCCGGGCACCCCCTCCGCCGGGTACCACAGCCCCACTGCCATCCGCTTGGGGTCGCCCCCTTTCAGCGCCATGTCCAGCAACGTCGAGATCACCGGGCGCTCGCCCAGTTCGAAATTGGTCAGCATCGGCGCCGGCCCGGCCCCCGGCCCTCCGCTGGCGCGACCGACGACCTCGCCGGTCTCAAGTTGTGAATCGCGAAAGAAATTGTCGCGCACGAAACGCACGATGGTTTCCCCGCCCCAGACATTGTCGCGCAGGAACTCGGCCGTGGCCTCCAGCGTGGTGCGCGCGCCGCTCACCTTGTTGCGCAGGTAAAGCTTGCCGTCACAGATCGGCGCATAGGCCAGCTTGGTCGCCCGTGCCTTGTCCAATGCCGCGTCGGCCCAAGGCCGGCAACGCGTTCCGCCGATCATCAGCGCCGGGCCGTCCCCGTCCAGCACCACCCGTTGCGAGTCCGGATCTGGGTTTTCCAGGTGATAGTTGGCTGGCGCCTTGTCCGGCGCGGCCCGGGTTTGCAGCAGGTACCATTCCCCCACGTTGGGATTGAGGTCGACCAGCGTGATCTCAAGACCTGCTTCGGCGTCAGTCGACGTAACCGTGTTGCGAAAGGGTTGCAACTCCAGGATGCTCTTGGCCCTCACCGCGTCATAGGCTTCGCGCTGAGCCTGCAGCGTTTCTGGCGTCTGTGCCTGTGCCGTCGCAGCGGAAAGCATCAGTACCGCCGCCAGCCATCCCTGTTTCCCTGCGATCCTCCGCATCGCCCCCTCCCGATTTCTCATTACAGCACCATCCGCACCAGTTTCAGCGCGCCCTTTTTCCACGGCACCCGGTGGCTCACCCCGGCCTGGGTCGAGATCCGGTCGCGGTTGGCGACATACCAGTCATAATTGCGCACCAGCGCCTCGGCGTTGGAATGTTCGGGCGCGAACCCCAGCCGGTCGCGGATCTTGTCGATGCTGACGAAACTGTCCTTGGCGGCGGTCTCGTAGATCCACTTGTACAGCGGCGAGAGGTGCAGCGCCTCCAGCACCCGCAAAATGGCTATCGCCGGTCCGGCGGGAAAACCGATGACGCGCTTGCCGTGCCCGGCCCGATCCAGCACCGCCTGGAAACTGTCGCGCAGGCTGCCGTATTCGGCCGCGCCGACGTTGAAGGTGTCATTCACCGCCGCCGCATCGCCGGTGGCACAAAGGTAGACCGCCTGGCACAGATCCTCGACGTCCATCAGTTGATAGATGTTGTCGCCCGACCCCAGCACCGGGAAACCGTGGCCGTCATAGGCGAAATCATACAGCAGCTCAAAGGCGCCCAGCCGCTCGGGCCCGACAAAGGATTTCGGCCGCAGGATCGGCAGGCACATGCCGCGCGCCCGGAAATCGGCGCAAAGGTGTTCGACCTCGACCTTGGATTCGCCGTAGGGGCCGACGCCCTGCATCGGGTCTTCCTCGGTCAGCGGGTGGTGATCGGGGATGCCATAGACGGCAGTGCTGGAGATATGGATGAAACGCGCGATGCCCCGTTCCTCGGCGGCCTCCAGCAGCGACAGCGTGCCGCCCACGTTGGTGGAATGGATCTCGGTCGGATCGGCCAGCGGCAGTGCTGCGGCGCAATGCACCACCACGTCGACACCGTCAAAGGCCCGGTCGTACAGCCCCATGTCGCGGATGTCGCCCTGCAACACGTCGACCCGGTCGGCCTCGGGGTAGGAAAACGGCGCGATGTCATAGCTGCGCACCTCTTGCCCGCGCTCCAGCAGGTAGCGGATCAGGTTGATCCCCATGAACCCGGCCCCGCCGGTGATCAGAAATCGTTGCTTTTCCATCGCGTTTCGTCTTTCCCTTGTCGTTGCGCGCCGACGGTCGGCGGCGCCTCCACCTTGCCCACGAAGGTCGTGCACGGGACATGATTTGTGTCAAATGAACCTCGATGAAACCGCGATAGACAGGGTCCGAGACCGTGACACAGCCGGATGCCCAAGAAAAATCATGCCCGCCGCAGAAATGACGATGCCGCAGACCGAACCTCAGACTGACATGACACCGCTGGTGTTGGACGTGGACGGCACGTTGCTGCGCACCGACATGCTGCATGAGAACTTCTGGGCGGCGATGGGCCACGACAGCCGGGCGGCGCTGGCGACACTGGCCCGGGACTGGCAGGCGCCGAACCGGCTCAAGGCCGATCTCCACCGGATCGCGGCGCCCAACGTTGCGCTGCTGCCGCTGCGCCCCGAGGTGGTGGCGCTCGCCGATGCGGCCCGGCGCGCGGGGCGACCGGTGTACCTGGCCTCCGGCTCCGATCAGGGGCTGGTCGAAGCGGTGGCGCGGCGGCTCGACCTGCCGGGCGACCATTTCGGCTCGGACGACAGCCGCAATCTCACCGGCGCAACCAAGGCGCAGGTGCTGGTCGAACGGTTCGGGGACGGCGGTTTCGATTATGCCGGCAATTCCGAGGCCGACCTGCCCGCATGGGGCGCGGCCCGCCGGGTTATCGCCATCGCGCCCGGTTCCGGGCTGCGCCGACGGCTGGACGCGCTGGAAAAACCGGTGCAGATCATCGGTGCGCGACCCGGGTTCGGCGCCCTCTGGCGCGAATTGCGGCCGCACCAATGGGTCAAGAACCTGCTGCTGTTCCTGCCACTGCTGGTGGCGCATGAGTTCGGCGCGGCGACGGTCGCGGCCACGCTTCTTGCGGTGGCGGCCTTCTGTGCCGGGGCTTCGGCAATCTATATCCTCAACGACCTTCTGGATCTCGAAGCCGACCGGCTGCATCCGGAAAAGCGCGCACGTCCGATCGCCTCGGGCGCGCTGTCGATCCGCGATGCGATGGTGGCCAGTGGCGTACTGGTGCTGCTGGCGCTGGCGCTGGCCTGGGCCGCCGGACCACCGGTGGCGGGGCTGACCCTGCTCTACATGGCGCTGAGCCTGACCTATTCGCTCTGGCTCAAGAAACGCCGCTGGCTCGACCTGGCCAGTCTTGCGACGATGTTCCTGATGCGGGTCTTGACCGGGGCTGCGGCGGCGCAGATCGCGGTGCCGGGACTGGTGCTCGGCTTTGTCTTTGCGGTGTTCTTCACCCTGGCCTGTGTCAAGCGGATGACGGCGCTGGCCCGTGCGGTCAACGGCGGGCATCTCCCCGGGCGGGGCTATACCCGGGCAGATCTCCGGGGGCTGGAACGGGTCGCGGCGGCGGGAATCGCGGCCAGCGCGGCGCTGTTCCTGGCCTATGCCTTCAGCGGCCATTCTGCGGCACTGTACGACTCGCAGGTGGTGCTGGCCGTTGCGGTGCTGCCGCTGGCGGCCTGGCTGACCCGCGTCGTCCGGTTGAGCGAACAGGGGCGCGAGAATTACGATCCCGTCCGCTTCGTCACCCATGACCGCACCGGGCTGCTGATCGCGGCGCTGGGCGCGGGTTTGGTGCTGCTGGCGGTGTGACGCGGCCTAGTCACCGCGAAAAACGAAGCGTTTGTCGAGCCGGTACTTGATCACATAGCCCGCGGCCAGCCCCAGGACCGCGCCGACCTCGCGCATCTGGCGGGTTTCCCAGATGGCCCAGAACAGGCTCTCGGCGCCCCAGAACAACGCCGTGGTTCCCACCCCCGTCAGGGTATAGAGCGAAAACCGCCGCGCCTGCGTGCCAAGCGCGCGCGTCCGGTCGAAAAAGATCCAGCGCTTGTCGAGCAGATACTTGACCACCAGCCCCGTGCCGGTGCCGCAGATCAGGGCAAGGATCAGGCTTGTCGCCCCCCCGGGCAGGACGGCGAACACCGCCCGCTGCGCCCCGAGGTTGCACAGCGTCGCGATCCCCGCGAACCCCGCGTAGCGTATGATCAGCCCTGCCGTCGTCACCTGCCCTGCCCCGTTGCTGCCCCCTTATGGCACGCCCATCCGGGTGAGGCCATTCCGTCACTGGTCGGTGCGCGCCTTGAGGTCGATCTCGTCGATCATCTGGTTGCACAGACGGAGCAACGCCGCCTCGGGCGGCGCCTCGACCGGGGCGCTGGTGGCGCCCGACAGCTATTACGCGCGCATCCGCGAGATCTGCGACGAATTCGGCATCGTCTTGATCTATGACGAGGTGATGACCGGCGCCGGGCGCACCGGCAAGTTCATCGCCGCTGAGCATTGGGGCATCACGCCGGACATCATCGCGCCCTCCAAGGGGTTCGCGGCAGGTTACGCGCTGCTGGGGGCGATGGTGGCGCGGTTCAACATGGTCGAGCCGGTGCTCGATGCGGGCGGTTTCCTGCATGGCTATACCTATACTGGAAACCCGCTGGCCTGCGCGGCGGGCTGTGCCGTGCTGGACGAGATCGCGCAAAATGACCTCGTCTCCAATGCCGCCGCGATGGGCGACCTGCTCAAGGCTCGCCTGACCGGGCTGATGGACCGGTTCCCCTTCATCGGGGACGTGCGGGGGCTGGGGCTGTTGCTGGCCTTTGAACTGGTCAGCGACCGCGAGACCATGGTGCCGCTGCCAAAGGAACTCAACGCCTATACCCGGCTGGTCGACCTGGCCTATGAGCGTGGGCTGATCATCTACTCGCGCCGCACAAGGGGCGGGATCGAGGGCGACCATTTCCTCGTCTCGCCGCCGCTGATCGTGAGCGAGGCGCAGATCGGCGAGATCATGGAGAAACTCACCGACAGCCTCGAGGCGATGGCCCGCGAAATGTCCCTGCCGGTGAGCGCATGACCGCCCTGCCCGACAAGTCTGTCGCGATGGAGGATGCCGTCGCCGCGATCCCGGACGGGGCCACGGTGATGCTGGGCGGCTTCGGCGTACCCGGCACCCCCTTTGCCCTGATCCGCGAGCTGGTGCGGCAGGGCAAGCGCGACCTGACCGTGATCAAGAACGACGCCAACGAACAAGGCCTCGGGGTCGATCACCTGCTGGCCGCCGGGCTGGTGCGCAAGCTGATCACCACCCATACCGGGCTGAACCCGCGCGCGGTGGCGATGCTGAACGCCGGCGATCTGGAGGTCGAGTTCTGCGCCCAGGGCATCCTGGCCGAGCGGGTGCGCGCCGGCGGTGCGGGCCTCGGCGGGGTTCTGACCGACATCGGCATCGAGACGGAATTGGCCAAGGGAAAGCAGGTGGTCGAGGTCGATGGCCGAACCGCCCTGCTGGAGCGTGCCCTGCGCGCCGACGTGGCGCTGATCCACGCCGACCGCAACCTGATCGACGCCGACGGCGCCTATATCTCGCCGGTGCCGGGCAGCGCCTATTTCGACAGTGCCGCCTCTTTCGCGCTGGTGCGATCCGGGCGGCTGGACCTGACCATGTTGGGGGCCTTCGAAGTGCCGCAAAGCGGCGGTCTGGCCAACTGGAAGATCCCCGGAAAATTCTCTCCCGGTGCCGGCGGCGCCATCGAACTGGCGCAAAAGGCCCGGCGCGTGGTGGTTCTGCCCCCCCACACCGACCGCAAAGGCGCGCCGAAACTGTTGGCCACATGCAGCCTGCCGCTGACCGCGCGGGGTTGCGTTGCGCGTGTTTTTACCGACATGGCGGTGATCGATGTGATAGACACCGGTTTTGCCCTGCGCGAGATTGCCGAGGGGTTGGAGCCCGAGCTGGTGATCGCCGCAACCGGCGCGCCTCTGACCCTGCCCACCGGCACCCTGCCCCGTTTCTGAAGGACGAATGATGAACACCAACATGCAAACCCGCCTCCTTGCCGCCGTCGACGATCGCTTTGACGACCAGATCGCGTTCCTGTCCGAGTTGACCGCGCATCCTTCGACCCGGGGCAATGAGCAAGGCGCACAGGATTTCATGGCGCGCGAACTGGCCGGGCGCGGGATGGAGGTTGACCGTTGGCAGATCGACGTCGCCGATATCCGCGACCTGCCCGGGTTCTCGCCGGTGATTGGCGATTACGAGGACGCGGTGAACGTGGTGGGCGCGCATCGCTCGGCCACGCGACAGGGTCGCTCGCTGATCCTGAACGGCCATATCGACGTGGTGCCCGAAGGCCCGCTGGAGATGTGGGACAGCCCGCCCTTTGCCCCGCGCGTTGCGGATGGATGGATGTACGGGCGCGGCGCCGGCGACATGAAGGCGGGGCTGGCCTCGAACCTGTTCGCGCTGGACGCGCTGCGTGCCTGCGGATTTGCGCCCGCCGCCGATGTCTTTTTCCAATCGGTGGTCGAGGAGGAATGCACCGGCAACGGCGCGCTGGCCTGCCTGCAACGGGGCTATCGCGCCGAGGCGGCGCTGATCCCCGAACCCTTTGCCGAACAGCTGGTCACCGCGCAGCTTGGCGTGATCTGGTTCCAGGTACATCTGAAGGGGCTGCCGACCCATGTGGCCTATGCCGGATCGGGCTCCAACGCGATCGAGGCGGCGGTGCCGCTGATCTCCGCCCTGCACGAGATGGAGGCGCGCTGGAATGCGCCCGCCTGCCGCCATGCCGATTACGCCCATCACGACCACGCGCTGAACCTGAACATCGGCAAGATCGAGGGCGGCGACTGGGCCAGTTCGGTGCCCGCCTGGTGCGTGTTCGACGTGCGCATGGGGATCTTTCCCGGCCAGGACATCGCGACCGCCAAATCCGAGATCCAGGAGGTGCTGCTTCAGGCCGCGCGCGACAACGATTTTCTGCGCAACAACACGCCCGAGATCGTCTATCACGGCTTTCACGCCGAGGGCTACGCGCTATCGCAGGACACGAGCGCGGCAGCGGTCGGTGCCATCGGCGCGTTGGAGGGGGCGCATCGCCGGGTCAGCGGGACCGAGTTGGACAAGGCGGCGATCACCGCCACCACCGACGCGCGGTTCTTCGGGCTCTATGCCGACACCCCGGCGCTGGTTTACGGGCCGAGGGCCGAGGCGATCCACGGTTTCAACGAGCGCGTCGATCTCGACAGCATGCGCCGCGTGACGCAGGCCACGGCGCTGTTCATCGCCGACTGGTGCGGGCTGGAACCGGCGGGCTGAGGGGCGGAATCCCGCCTGCAGTTCTGTTCCCGGCGGCCTTCAGGGAACATCTCCCACAGAGTATCCGTTTAAATAGATGCCTCGGTGATATAACGGACGTCAGTCTTGCCCGATCCGAGTGCGGCACCAGGCCACCAGCGCCGCAGGGTCCGTAGGCAGGGGGTCTGCCAGGGTTTCAGCAAACGCCAGGAACCGCTCCAGGTCCCCCTCGGCCACTGCCAGAAGCACCGGGACCCCCGCCATCAACGCGGTTCCGATCAGCGAGCGAAAGCCACGGCCCTCGCCCTCCTGCTTGCCGAACTTGTTGACGATCACGATCTGCGGTCCGGCCTCCAGCGCGCGCCCGACCATCGCCACCGCCCGTTCCAACCCGTCGGGGTCCAACCGGCACCCCTGCGACAGGGCGCCCAGATCCTGCGAAATGCGCACAGGAGCATCGCCGGGCAGAACCCGCAACTCCATGTGGCACCGGCCCTGCGCGTCGGCGGAGCCCTGCGACTGGATCGCACCGGCCACCGCCACCCCCGCCGCGTCGAGCCGCGCGGCCACCTCGCGCAAAATCGGGCCGGCGTCGCCCTGTCCCGACACGACGACATAGCCCAGCATCGCCGGCTCTGCCCCGGTCACAGCCGGTAAAGCGCCGAGAACTTGGCCTCGAGGTAGCCCATCAATGGCTCTGCAGTCGGGGTCATGCCGCTGGCCCGTTCGATCACCTCGGCCGGACGATACAGCCCACCGTGACGCTGCACGTTGTCGCGCAGCCACGTGGTCGCGCCAGCGGTCTCGCCCCGCGCCAATTGGTCGTCGAGCTCCGGCACCGCCGCCCGCAACGCCTGGTACAGGCAGCCGGCATAGACGTTGCCCAGCGAATATGTCGGGAAATAGCCGAACAGCCCGACCGACCAATGAACGTCCTGCAGGCACCCGTCCGAGGGCTTGTCGACCGCATATCCGAAATCGGCCGCGAACCGATCGTTCCAGGCCGCCTCGAGGTCGCCGACCTGCAAGTCGCCGCTCATCAACGCCCGCTCGAGGTCAAACCGCAGCATGATATGCAGGTTGTACTGCACCTCGTCGGCCTCGGTGCGGATATGGCCATCGTGCACCCGGTTGACGCAGCGATAGAATGTCTCGGGATCATCGATGCCGAAATCCCCGAAGGCATCGCGCATCTGGCCGAACAGCCAGCCGGTAAAGGCCCGCGACCGGCCCAGCTGGTTTTCATAGATACGGCTCTGGCTTTCATGCACGCCCATCGACACGCCGCCGCCCAGCGGCGTCAGCAGATAGGCATCGTCGATGTTCTGCTCGTAACAGGCATGCCCGACCTCGTGGATGGTCGAAAAAAAACAGTTGAACGGGTCCAGCTCGTTGGTGCGCGTGGTGATCCGCACGTCCTGGCCGGAGCCGGAACTGAACGGGTGCACCGCCTTGTCGATCCGCCCCCGCGTCATGTCATAGCCAAAGGTCGCCGCCAGTTTCTCGGCCAGGTCCATCTGCGCCGCGGACCCGAAATGCCCGGTCAGCGGTTTGGGGGCCTCGGCCGCCAGAACCGCGGCGCGCAGTGCCACAAGACGCGGCCGCATGGTGGCGAACATCGCCGCCAGGTCGGCGGCGGTCATTTCGGGCTCATAGTCGTCGATCATCGCGTCATAGACATCGCCGCCCCCGGCCAGCGCCTGCCCTTCCTCGCGCTTGAGCGTCACCACCTCTTCCAGCACCGGAAGGAAGGCGGCGACATCCTCGTCGGCGCGCGCCTGTGCCCATTGGCCCTGTGCCTTGCTGGTCACCTTGGCGATCCGGGCCGCCAGGTCGGCGGGCACCTTCATCGTGCGGGCATAGCTCTTGCGGATATGGCGCATCTGCGCCTGTCCCACCGGGTCAAGCGCACCGTCGTCGATCTGGTCCAGCCAGTCGCCGACGCGCGGGTCGATCCGGCGCGCGTGCAGCACGCCCTCCATCGCCGCCATCTCGCCGCTGCGCTGATCGGCGGCTCCGCGGGGCATCGTCGTCTCCTGGTCCCAGCCCAGCCGCCCGGCGACCTGTGCCAGCGCCTCGGTGTCGCGTTGGAACCGCATCAGTTCTTCATAGGCTGTCATGTCTTACCCCTCTCGGATCGACGTGGTGACGGGATAGCGTGCCAGGAACCGCGCCCGCAGGATCAGCACCCAGACCAGCACCGCGACAAGCTGGTGGGTGATCGCCGCATGCACCGGCGCCGCATAAAGCACCGTGACGATGCCCAGTCCCACCTGCACCAGCAGCGCGGCGAAGGCGGCGTTGAAGGCGAACCGCGTCGCCGCATGGGCCGAACGCCGCCCGCGCAGCCAGACCACGACACCGAAGATCAGCAACAGGTATCCGCTGACCCGATGGACGAACTGCACTAGCCCCGGATTCTCGAAGAAGTTGCGCCACACGGGTTCGATCATCAGCGGATCGGGCGGGATCACCTGCCCGCCCATCAGCGGCCAGTCGGTATAGGAGCGGCCCGCGTCGATCCCCGCCACCAGCGCGCCCAGCAGGATCTGGAGAAAGGCGAAATGCATCAAGCCGGTGGCCAGCCGGAACGGTTTGTCCTCGCGCCCGCGCCGCGCCTGCATCAGGTCGCGCTCCTCGCGGCCCAGTTGGAACACGTCCCAGGCGATCACGCCGAGAATGACAAAGGCCAGCCCCAGGTGCGTCGCCAGCCGGTAAGAGGCAACCGAGGTCATCCCCTCGCCCTGGGTCACGCCCGAAGAGACCATCCACCAGCCGATGGCCCCCTGCAGCCCGCCAAGCGCGCCGGGGATCACCAGCTTGCCGGTCCAGCCCGGCGGAATCCGCCGCGCCATCAGGAACCCGAAAAAGCCGATCGCCCAGACCAGCCCGATCAGCCGGCCCAATTGCCTGTGGCTCCATTCCCACCAGTAGATCGCCTTGAAATCCGACAGTTCCATCCACCGGTTCTGGATCTGCCACTGGTCGATCTGCTTGTACTTGTCGAACTCGGCCTGCCAGTCGACCTCACTCACCGGTGGTATCGCGCCGGTGACCGGGCGCCATTCGGTGATGCTCAGCCCGCTGTCGGTCAGCCGGGTCAGACCGCCCACCGCGATCATCGCCACCACCAGCACGAACAGCACGATCAGCCAGGCGCGGATGCCCCTGCGCGCGCCGCGCCGGCCGCGGTCGATCGCCCCCGGCTGGGCACTGCGGCCCGCCTGCGCCGTCTCGTCGCCGACCTCTTCGAAGATGGACCGTTTCGTCGCCATTGCCTCGCCCCACGCGTTCCGTCTGTTTGCACTCGCCCTCATGTAGACCGCACGGCGGGACAGGACAATCCATCGCTGCGGACCGGCCCCGGCGAAAAACTTTGGAAAAGCCGAAAAAACCGCGACGGAACCCGCCCGCCCCCGCGTTCTACAAGGTGATGACCGCAGATCGAAAGGATCCGACATGCTGCGCCCCCTTCTCGCCCCGATGACCCTTGCGCTGGGATTGGCCATTGGCCTGTCCTTCGGGCCTTCCGGCTCCGCACAGGCCGAAACCCTGCGCTTCGTCAAACCGGGCGTGACCTTGAACGCGCGCTCCGGCCCCGGCACGCAATATGGCGCCAAGACAAAGCTGGCGCCGGGCAGCAAGGTCACGGTGCTTAAAAATCAGGGCGATTGGTCGCAGGTGCGCACGCCCGAGGGGCTGCTGCTGTGGGTGTTCGGCAGCTACCTGATCGACCAGGCCACGCAACCGACCGCCCCCACCCCCCAGGGCGGCCCGAAAAAGGCGCCTCAAACCGCGCCGCAGCACGCACCGCAACCAAAGGCACAGCCACAGCCCCAGAAACCGCCGCAACAACACACCACCCAACCGCAGCTGAAAAAGGCCGGCGGGGCTCAGCAGCCCCCCAAACAGGTGACCAAGCAGGCCCCCGGCAAGACGCAGAAACATGACCAGCCGCAACAGCGGAAAGACCCGAACCACAAGGAGACCCCCGGCAATTGATCCGGGGGAAATGACGTTCTCTCCCGGTTCCGGTCGAGAGATCTCGGCGGAGCCCGGCCAATTCTGACCCCCCGGCCGGGTTCCGTTCTGTCTTTACCACCTCAAGGAAGACCCAGATGTATCGCAGCTTGTTTCGCCCCTTGCTGATCGCCTCGGCACTGTCGCTTGTCGCCGCCACTGCGCAGGCCGATGATGTCCTCTATGTCCAAAAGGACACCTATCTGAACGCGCGCAACGGTCCGGGCAAGCAATACGCGGCGGATCACGTTCTTCAGCCAGGAACCCGGGTCTCGGTGCTCCAGCGACAGGGCGACTGGACGCAGGTCCGCACCCCCGACGGGACGCAGGCCTGGGTCTTCGGATCCTACCTCGGGGATCAGGCGCCACAGTCGGATCCGCAAGCCGAAGCCTCGGCAAACACCAAGGCGCAAGATCCAGGCCAACGGCAGGACCAGCGCCCGGAGCAGGGACAGTTCAACGATCAGGGGTCCGACCAGGCAAACGATCAACGTCCCGGTCAGCGATCCGATCAACGCGCGGACGCACGCGGGCCGGGGAAATCGCGCCAAGGTCCGCAAGGGCAGTCAGGCCAACGCCCGCAGCGGGACCGTTCGCAACAGCACCAGTTCCCGGTGCAAGACCGGCCTCGGCAAGTGGTGTCGCAACAATGGGCACAGCAGAGCAGCGAGCCGCAGTGGACCGCATCGCAAAGCCAGCCAATCACGTCTCAAAAGGCGGACCAGTAACGCCCGCGGCAGCAAGACCCCGGCACGCCCGGACGGCGAAAAGCGGCCCATGCGACACCAAGCGCCTTTGCGCATCGCCGGGGCCGGATTTATCAATGAAAGGGTAAAAAGTACGCAAGAGGCCCCGGTCATGAGAAAAGCCCTTTTCGCCGTTGTCGTTCTGGTGGCCGGGCTGATGGTCACGACCGGCACCGCACGCGCCGATGCCTATCTCTACGTCCGCGACGGCATCCACCTGAATGCCCGGATCGGGCCGGGAACCCGCTATCGCATCCATGACGTGCTGGCGCCGGGAACCCGGGTCGAGATCGTGACGCGGGTCGGCAACTGGGCCAATGTGCGCACGCCCGAGGGGCTGATGCTGTGGGTCTATTTCACCTACCTGAGCCCGCAGCCGCCGCACCCGATCCTGCGCCCGGCGCCACCGATATTCCTCGCGCCGCCGCCGCGACCTCGGGTGGTCACGCCAACGCCGCCGCGCTGGTACACGCCCCGCTCCCGGGTGCGACCGCAGCCCTATGTTCAGCCGCACTCACGAGTGAAGCCGGATCGCCCGGTGAAGCCGAAAGTGCAGAAACCGGCGAAACCAAAGGTGCAACGGCCGGCAAAGCCCAAGGTGCAGCAGCGCCCGGTGAAGCCAAAGGTCCAGCGCCCCGCAAAACCAAAGGTTCAACGATCGACAAAACCGAAGGTGCAGCGCCCGACGCAACCCAAGCGGCAGCCGTCCCAGCGGAAGCAGCGGCGAAATGACCCCGATGAGGCGCGGCGCGGCATCTACAAGGGGCGTTGAGCCACCGGCAGCTCAGTCGCCGCGTTCCTTCCAGCGCACCATCTGGCGCATCACCCCGTGCAGCATCTGCACGTCGGCGCGGGTCAGCCGCATCCGGCTCCACAGGTTGCGCAGGTTGATCTTCATGCTCTCCGCCTTCTCCGGCGGGAAGAAGAACCCGGCCTGTGCCAGCCGGTCCTCGTAGTGCCCGGCCAGCTTCTCCATCTCGATGCCGCTGGCCCAGTCGGCACGCGCCATCTCGACGGTCTCATGGGTGATCTCGCTGACCTGTCGGCGCCATTCATAGCCGGTCAGCAACACGCATTGCCCCAGGTTGAGCGAGGCGAACTCCGGGTTTACCGGCACCGAGATGATCGCGTTCGCCCGCGCCACGTCTTCGTTTTCCAGCCCCGCGCGCTCCGGCCCGAACATCACCGCCACCTTTTCGCCGGCGGCGATCTTCTCGGCGGCCAGCGCCATCGCGCGCTCGGGGCTGAACACCGGCTTGGTCAGCCCGCGCTGCCGCGCCGTGGTGGCAAAGACAAAGGAACAATCGCCCACCGCGCCGGCCACGTCGTCGAACAGCCCGGCCTCGTCCAGCAACCGCCCGGCGCCGCTCGACATCGCCACGGCCTTGGGGTTGGGCCAGCCGTCGCGCGGCGCGACAAGGCGCATCCGGTCCAGCCCGAAGTTCCACATCGCGCGCGCCGCGGCGCCGATATTCTCACCCATCTGCGGGCGGACAAGCACGAAGGCGGGCTGCGGGGTGTCGCTGGGCATGAAGGCTCCTTGTCAAACTCGGCCCCGCTGTAATGCGGCCCGCCGCGCGGGGCAAGCACGCGGGCCAAGCACCCCATCGTGCAAAACCGTTTTCAAGCCCGCGCCAATCGGCTACACCGCCCGGAAAACCGCGCGAAACCAACCAAGGACCGCCGCCATGGACGCCCCCGAGCAGCCGCAGCTTTACCTGATCACGCCCCCCACCTTTGACCTCGAAGCGTTTCCCGACCAACTGGCACGCGTGCTGGACGCGGTCGAGATCGCCTGCATCCGCCTGACCCTGGCCAGCCATGACGAGGACGAGGTCGCCCGCGCCGCCGATGCCCTGCGCGAGGTGTCGCACGCCCGCGACGTGGCGCTGGTGATTACCGATCACGTGCTCCTGGCGCAGCGGCTGGGGCTGGACGGCGTGCACCTCTCCGACGCCGCCCGCTCGGTCCGCGCCGCGCGCAAGACTCTGGGCGCCGATGCCATCGTCGGAAGCTTTTGCGGCACCTCGCGCCATGACGGCATGACCGCGGGCGAGGCCGGCGCCGATTACGTCAGCTTCGGCCCGGTCGGCGCCACGGCGCTCGGCGACGGGACGATGGCCGAGCCCGAGCTGTTCGAATGGTGGTCGCAGATGATCGAACTGCCGGTGGTGGCCGAGGACGGATTGACGCCGGAAATCGTCGCGACCCTGACCCCGATCACCGATTTCTTCGGCATCGGCGATGAGATCTGGGGCGCCGACGACCCGCTCGCCGCGCTGCAGGGGCTGACCGCCGCGATGGGCTGAGCGGTCAGAGGAACACCCGCTCCACGAACCAGTAGCTGCCGATCAACGCGATCACCACCGAGGCCGGCACCGCGAGCCGCGCCCGGTACCAGGTCTTGTTGGCGAACCAGAGACCGACAGCGAGAAAGGCCAGCGCGATCACCGTCAACTGGCCGATCTCGACCCCGACGTTGAAGCCGAGCAGCGCCGGAACGAACTGCCCCTCGGGCAGGCCGAACTCGCCCAGGACGCTGGCAAAACCCAGCCCGTGCAGCAGCCCGAAGCCGAAGATCACCAGCGGGCGCCAGCGGCTGAGCCTTTCGCTGAGGATATCCTCGACCGCGACATAGACGATCGAGGCCGCGATCAGCGGCTCGACGATGCTGGCAGGAAGGCTGACCCAACCCAGCGCCCCCAACGCGAGGGTCACCGTATGCGCCAGCGTAAAGGCGCTGACCTGCCACAGCAGCGGCCGCCAGTGGGTCGAGAGAAAGAACAGCCCCAGCACGAACAGGATGTGATCCAGCCCCTTGGGCAGGATGTGGTCAAAGCCCACCGGAACGTATTCGGCAAAGGCCTGCCAGCCGGTCTGGTCCGATCCGCCCTTCAGCGCGATCGGCGGGGTCTGGATGCCGCCGGCGATATAGCCGGTAAAGGGATCCTCCACCCCCTGCTGGCGCAACACCAGGTCGCCCGCCCCGAACGGCCAGGCCAGGGTGAGACTGTGGCTCCCCTCCGGCAGTCGCCCCCTCAGCACAAGGTGCGAGGCGCGCGGCAATCCCGGATCGCCGACCTCTGGAACGCTGACATCCGCCACCTCCAGCGCAACCGGCCCGCCCGCCGTCACCCGGATCTGCCCGACCCAGGTTTCGGCAAAATCGCGTAGGCGCGGTGCGAACACCTCTGGCGGCTGCGCGCGCAGGCTGTCATAGAGCCCCGACCTTGCGGTGGCGTTCGTATCGGTCAACCCGTCCAGGTTGATTTCCGCAACAAAAGCCTCGGCATTCAGCCGAAGATCGAGGGTCAGGATCCCGTCGCGCACCGCCATGTCGGCGATGGTCGGGGTGACTTCATGCGCGCGCGCCATCGCGGTGCCGAACAGGATGCAGAGACTTGACAGCAGCGCCGCGGCGATCAGGTTCAAGCGGTAAGATCGGAAAGGATTGTACATTTTGCCCCGCGTTTTCCCCGTTTTTCTGGCCGCGCTCTGGCTATTCGCGCGCCCTGCCCTTTCCCATGAGTTTTGGATCGCGCCGCAGAACTATCAAGTGGAAATCGGCGCGCCGCTTTTGGCGGACCTGCGCACCGGACAGAATTTCAATGGCGCGGCCTACCCGTTCTTCGCCGCGCAAACCGCCCGGTTCGAACTGATCCGCGACGGCCGGGCCGAGGTTTACACCGGCCGCATGGGCGATCTGCCCGCGCTCTCCACCGCCGCCGGAGCTGACGGGCTGGTGGTGATCCTGCACCAGACCACGCCCTCGACCGTCGCCTACGCGACATGGGAGGACTTCGCCGCCTTTGCCGCGCACAAGGATTTCCCGAACATCCGCGCCCGCCATATCGGCCGGGGCCTGCCCGAGGCCGGGTTCCGCGAGGTCTATACCCGCTATGCCAAGGCGCTGGTCGGGGTCGGTGCGGCGCGCGGGGCGGATTCGCCCACCGGCCTGGAGACCGAGTTCGTGGCGCTGGCCAACCCCTATACCGACGACCTGACGGATGGTTTTGCGGTGCAACTGCTGTACCGGGGGGCACCGAGAGCGCAGGCGCAGATCGAAGTTTTCGACCGTGCCCCCGGGGGCGCCGTGACGGTGACCCGCCTGCGCACCGACGCTGCGGGCAAGGCGATGATCCCGGTCACGCCGGGGCATGAGTACCTGCTTGACGCGGTGGTCCTGCGTCCCGCGCCCGGGGATGCGGCAGCGGCCTGGGAAACCCTCTGGGCGGCCATGACATTTTCCGCCCCCTGACCACCGGCGGCGCTTGCGCCCTTTGGCAAATGACGGCACAACCGCTGCATGAACTCGCCCGCGCCCTCTCCAATCCTGTGCATCGGCAGCGTCCTTTGGGACGTCATCGGTCGCTCTCCCGCCGCGATGCGGGAGGGGGCGGACATGCCGGGGCGGATCACCCGCCTGCCCGGCGGGGTGGCCTTGAACATTGCCATGGCGCTGGCGCGTCACGGGCTGCGCCCGACCCTGCTCAGCGCGGTTGGCCGCGACCCCGAGGGCGATGAGCTGATCACCGCCTGCGCCGGGCTTGGCCTTGTCACCGATCACATCCACCGTCCCGAAGATCTGCCCACCGACCGGTACATGGCGGTCGAGGCGGCCAACGGGCTGGTTGCCGCCATCGCCGACGCCCATACGCTTGAGGCCGCCGGCGCGCGCATCCTTGCGCCGCTTGTCGATGGCACGCTGGGCGATCCCGGCGCGCCCTTTGGCGGGATCATCGCGCTGGACGGCAACCTGACCACGGCGCTGCTGGCCGAGATCGCCGAGAGCCCGGCCTTTGCCGCCGCCGACCTGCGCATCGCGCCCGCTTCGCCCGGCAAGGCGGACCGCATCGCGCGGTTCCTGCGCCACGGACGCAGCACGCTCTACCTCAACCTCGAAGAGGCCGGGTTGCTCTGCGATACCCGCTTCGAGTCCGCCGAGACCGCCGCCCGGGCCCTGCTGGCGAAAGGCGCCGTGCGGGCCCTGGTGACCGATGGCGCCCGCCCCGCCGCCGACGCCCATCGCGACGGTGTTCTCAGCCTCGCGCCGCCGGAGGTCGCCGTAGCCCGCGTCACCGGCGCCGGCGATACCTTCATGGCCGCACATATCGCGGCCGAGACCCGGGGGCACCCGCGTGACGCGGCGTTTCATCACGCGCTCGCCGCCGCCGCCCGTTACGTTTCAGGAGAGACATTACATTGATTTACATGACATTTTCCGCCGAAGCCGCCCGCGCCCGGTCCTCGGGTCAACCGTTGGTGGCGCTTGAAAGCACGATCATCACCCACGGGATGCCCTATCCGCAGAACGTCGCCGTGGCGCTCCAGGTCGAGGCCGATATCCGCGCCGCCGGGGCGACCCCGGCCACCATCGCGGTGATCGAGGGCCGGCTGCACATCGGACTCGAGGGCGAGTTGCTGCAGACACTGGGCAAGATGACCGATGTCGCCAAGCTGTCGCGCGCCGACCTGGCGCCCTGCCTGGCCAGTGGCGGCACCGGTGCGACCACCGTCGCGGCCACCATGATCGCGGCGAAACATGCCGGAATCTCGGTCTTTGCCACCGGGGGCATCGGCGGTGTGCATCGCGGCGCCGAAACCACCTTTGACATCTCTGCCGACCTGCAGGAACTGGCGCAGACGCCGGTCACCGTGGTCTCGGCCGGGGCCAAGTCGATCCTTGATATCGGCAAGACGCTGGAGGTGCTGGAAACCCTCGGCGTGCCGGTAATCGTGCCGGGGCAAGAGGTGTTCCCGGCATTCTGGTCGCGCCGGTCGCCCTATGCCGCGCCGCTGCGGATGGACGATGCCGAAACCATCGCCCGCGCCCATGGCGCGCGCAAGGCGCTGGGCCTGCCCGGTGGCCAACTGGTAGCCAACCCGATCCCGGAGGCGGACGAGATCCCCTCCGAGGTGATGGCGCCGATCATCGCCGCCGCGCAGATGGAGGCCGAGGAACAGGGAATCACCGGAAAGGCGGTCACGCCCTTCCTGCTGGACCGGGTGTTCAAGGCGACGCGCGGCAAATCCCTGCGTGCCAACATCGCGCTGGTTCGGAACAACGCGGTGCTGGCGGCACAGATCGCCCAAGCCTTGCGCAGGGTTTCGACCTGAGGGCGGTTCCGAGGCTGTGCCGGAGGCCTGACCATTGTAGAGTGCCGGGCGAATCCATATCTTCGCCTTCGGACAGGATGGAACACCGATGAACACCCCATTTGACGAGGAACCGCATCGCGGCCCGGGGCTTCTGGCCCGGCTTCGGGGGGCGTTCCTGACCGGGCTGGTGGTGATCGCCCCGGTGGGGCTGACGATCTGGCTGATCTGGTCGGTTGTGGGCTGGATCGACGGCGTCGTGCTGCCGCTGGTGCCGCAAACCATGCGCCCCGAGCAATACATCGGCATCAACCTGCGCGGCGTCGGGGTGATCATCTTTCTGATGTTCACCGTCATCGTCGGCTGGATTGCCAAGGGGATCATCGGCCGGTCGCTGATCGGCTTTGCCGAACGTCTGGTCGACCGGATGCCGGTGGTGCGCTCGGTCTATTCCGGGATCAAGCAGATTTCCGAGACGGTTTTCGCCCAAAGCGAAAGCTCGTTCGAGAAAGCCTGCCTGATCCAGTATCCGCGGCGCGGGATCTGGGCCATCGGCTTCATCTCGACCACCGCCAAGGGCGAGGTGGCGCAGCGCGCCGAAACCGGCGGCCGGCTGATCAGCGTTTTCGTGCCCACCACGCCGAACCCGACCTCGGGCTTCCTGCTGTTCTTTCCCGAAGAGGACGTGACCGAACTCGACATGACGGTCGAGGATGCGGCCAAGCTGGTGATCTCGGCCGGGCTGGTCTATCCGAACGAAAAGGACCCGACCCGGCCGCCGGCGTGATCCGGCCGGTTTCACTTTGACCTCGATCAAGGTGCGGCCCGGCGATGTGTCAGAACATGCGCGGCAGAATTATCATTTCCAGCCGGGAGGTCTCCCTTGCCACCTCGTGTTTTGACCGCCGTAGCCGTCGCGCTGTTCCTCGCGGCCACCGGCGCCCTCGCGCAGATGAGCGAGGCGCCCGGGATCCCCGGAACCGGCAGTACCGCCGACCATTCCCAGTTCAAGATCCTGCAGCAGGAGTTCAGCTCCGGCCCGGCGGTGACCGAGGCCTGCGTCAAATGCCATACCGAGGCCGACGACCAGGTGATGCACTCGATCCATTTCACCTGGGAGTTCGAGCATCCGGGGACCGGTCAGTTGCTGGGCAAACGCAACGTGATCAACGCCTTTTGCGGCAACGTCGTGGGCAACGAACCGCGCTGCACCTCCTGCCATGCCGGCTATGGCTGGGACAACATGAACCAGAGCCCGCAACAGGAGTCGGTGACGCCCGACTGCCTTGTCTGCCACGATCGCTCCGGCGAATACACCAAGAGTTCAACCGGCGCCGGGATGCCGCCTCTGGCCCCGGTCAAGCCGGGCACCAAGACCATCACCGGCGCCGATGCCTGGCCGGTCGATCTGTCCAAGGCGGCGCAAAGCGTCGGCATGCCGGGGCGCGAGAATTGCGGCCAGTGCCATTTCTACGGCGGCGGCGGCGACAATGTTAAGCACGGCGACCTGTCCTCGGTGCTGTTCAACCCGTCGCGCGACGTCGACGTGCACATGTCGCCCGATGGCGGCAACATGGTCTGTTCCGACTGCCATGTCAGCGATCAGCACAGCTGGGCCGGCTCGCGCTATGACGTCATGGCGGCCGACACCAAGGGGCCCGGCATGCCGCACCGGCGGCGCGATGTGGCCACCTGCCAGAGTTGCCACGGCACCGAGCCGCATCCCGTGACCCTGAAGGGCGTGAAGCTGAACGACCATACCGACAAGCTGGCCTGCCAGACCTGCCACATCCCCGAGTTCGCCCGCGGCGGCGTGGCGACCAAGATGGAATGGGACTGGTCCACCGCCGGCAAGATGGGGGCGGACGGCAAGCCGCTGACGCGCGAGGGTTATACCCAGGGCGACGGCAAGCATCGCCACACCTACCTGGCGACGAAGGGCGATTTCGTCTGGGAAGAGAACGTCGAACCGCTCTATGAATGGTTCAACGGACAGGTGGAATACACCCTGAGCGACGAGACCATCGATCCGAGCAAGGTGGTCGAGGTCAACAGGATCACCGGTGACCCCGCGGACGGCAACAGCCGGATCTGGCCGTTCAAGCGGCTGGACGGGCGGCAGGCCTATGATGCCGGGTTGAACCGCCTTGCCTACAGTCACGTCTGGGGGCCGACCACCGACAGCGCCTTCTGGACCAACTTCGACTGGTCCAAGGCGATCGCGGCCGGGATGAAGGCGGCCGGCGCCGAGTATTCGGGCGAATACGGTTTCGTCGATACCCACATGTCCTGGCCGATCACCCATATGGTCGCGCCGGCCAAGGATGCGCTGGATTGCGCCGAATGCCACGCCGCCGACGGCCGCATGGACGGGATCGACGGGGTCTACATGCCCGGGCGCACCCCGTTCAGCACCGCCGGGGTGCTGGGCCTTGCGCTGATCGCGGCGACCGCGCTGGCACTGGGCATCCATGCCTTGGGACGGATTTTCACTGGCAAGGACGGAGACGCGTCATGACCGAACGGTTCGTCAAGATCTATCCGCGTTTCGAACGCTTCTGGCACTGGACGCAGATGGCGCTGATCTTCGTGCTGATGTTCACTGGGCTGGCGGTGACCGGGCTGAACGGGCTGATGCCCTTTGGCCCGGCGGTGATGCTGCATATCATCACCGCGCTGGCGCTGATCCTGCTGTGGGTCTTCGCCATCTTCTGGCACATCACCACCGGCACCTGGGTGCATTACGTGCCCACCACCGAGGGGCTGTTCAAGGTCGCCCGTTTTTATGCCTGGGGCATCTTCAAGGGCGAGAAACACCCCTATCGCAAGGCCTATTGGCGCAAGCACAACCCGTTGCAGGCGCTGACCTACCTGGCGCTGAAATTGGTGCTGTTCCCGGCGATCTGGGTCACCGGGGTGATCTACCTGACCTATAATTTCTGGGACAGCGTGCCCAATGCCACGCTGTGGCTGACCATCGTGGCCAACCTGCACCTGCTGGCCGGCTTTGCCATCGCCGCCTTTGTCATGGCGCATGTCTACCTTTTGACGGTCGGCGGATCGTTCCGCGCCCACGTCCGGCCCATGGTCACAGGGTTCGACAAGGTGGACCTGACGCCCGAGGAAGAGGCCTATCTCGAGCAGGACGAGCCGGTGCGCATCCGCTGAACCGTCTCAGCCGAACATCTCTTCCAGGTTGACGCTGTGGCGTAGCCCGATGTTTGGCGCATCGCGATCAAGGAAGGTCTGCGCCGACGCGCGTCCGGCCTCTTTCAGACGGGCCAGGACCGACGGGGTCGGCACCACCTTGGTCGCGATCGAAAGCTCCTGCATCAGGGCATCGTCAGCGATCATGTGGACGAAGATCCGCGCAACCCGGTCGTCCCTCAGCGCGTTCTCGTCCATGACCTGTTGCGCGTAATGGATCGCCCGCAATTCTCGCAGCAGCGAGGAGTTGAAGCTGATCTCGCTGATCCGGTTCTCGATCTCCTGCGGCGATCTGGGCACCTCGGGGCGTTCCAGCGGGTTGATGTTCACCACCACCACGTCGGGGGGCAAATGCGGCTTGAACAGCGGGAACAGCGCCGGGTTGCCGGTATAGCCACCGTCCCAATAGGCCTCGACCTCGCCGGTCTCGGGGTCCTCGATCTCGACCGCCTGGAACAGGTTCGGCAGGCAGGCCGAGGCGAGCACCGCCTCGGTGCTGATATCGCGGCCTGAAAACACCCGGATCTTGCCGGTACGGACCCGCGTGGCACAGATGAACAGTTCCGGCGCCGCATCGGCGCAGACCCGGTCGAAATCCATCGCCCGCACCACCGGGTCCAGCGGATTGAGGTAGAAGGGGCCATAGGCATAGGGCGAGACCAGCCGCGTCCAGGCATCGGCCAGCGAGAACGGCAGCGAGTACTCGATCCCGCGTGCCATCTGCGCCGGCTCCAGCACACCGGCCCAGTTGCTCAGCCGCATGTCGCCCACCGCCCCCATCCGGCCCCAGAGCCAGTCGAGGTTTTCGCGCGCGCCCTCGCGCCCGCCCGAGACCATCCCGGCCTTGAGCGCCGCCGCGTTCAGCGCCCCGGCCGAGGTGCCGGTAATCGCCGCGATCTCCAACGTCTCGTCTTCCAATAGCCGGTCGAGCACGCCCCAAGTGAAGGCGCCATGCGCGCCCCCACCCTGCAGCGCGAGGTTGATGACCCGTTTCTTGGTCAAAGTGCGGTCCAGCCGCCGTCGACGCTGATCGTGGTGCCGGTGATCTGGGTGGCCGCGTCCGAGCACAGGAACACGGCGGTGCCGCCCAGTTGCTCGACAGTGGCAAAGGCCTTGCTCGGCTGGCGTTCCAGCATGACGTTCTTGATCACGTCCTCGCGGCTCATGCCGTATTCCTTCATGGTGTCGGGGATCTGCGCCTCGACCAGCGGGGTCAGGACGTAGCCCGGGCAGATCGCGTTGGCGGTGATCGGCTCCTGCGCGGTTTCCAGCGCCACGGTCTTGGTCATGCCGACGATGCCATGCTTGGCCGCCACATAGGCCGATTTGTAGGGCGAAGCGGTCAGCCCGTGCGCCGAGGCGATGTTGACCACCCGGCCCCAGCCCGCCTTGCGCATCAACGGCAGCGCGGCGGCGGTGGTGTGAAAGGCCGAGTTCAGGTTGATGGCGATGATTGCATCCCATTTCTCGACCGGGAACTCGTCGATCGGCGCGACGTGCTGGATCCCGGCGTTGTTGACGAGGATGTCACAGGTCCCGGCCTGTTCGATCAGCGCGCGGCATTCGGCGCCCTTGGACATGTCCGCCTTGATATAGCGCGCGGTGACCCCGGTTTCCTTGGCGATCTGCGCCGCCAGCGCGTGATCCTCGTCCCGGTCGGTGAAGGAGTTCAAGACAACATCGGCCCCGGCGCGGGCCAGTTCCCAGGCCACGCCCAGCCCGATTCCTGAGTTCGATCCGGTGACGATGGCGGTTTTTCCGGTCAGTGACATCCTGTTCCCCTTTGCTTGATTTCACGCGCATCCTGACATGCTGCACATGCGAAATATACATGAAAGCGGCGCCGGAAAACCCCGGCGGCGTTTTGTCCTTGCGGCGCAGGGCAGAAGGGGAATAAGGCCGGGCATGGTCCACCCGGACCGACCGATGCCCCCCCCCGAGGGGCGATCCCGATCAACCGGAAACCTGCCCAAAAAAAACGCCCGCACAAGGCGGGCGTTAAGTTATTGAGGCAGGTTTCATACAGGCAAGAAACCTATCGAGCAGTGAGGTCTTTATAAGCAATTCCCGGCGCTTCTCCAAGCTAAAAGTTTGAAAACACGCGAATCCCCCGTTAGCGTCACCATAAACGATACGAGCAGATCATGATTGTTTCCAAAGTGCGACCGGGCTTCTCTCCCATGGCGAGGGCGTTCCTGAGCGGAATCGCCCTTTATATTAGCGTTCAACTCGCCCAGGCGGCGCCAACGCATGGCATAGCTATGTATGGTGAGCCTGCGCTCCCACCTGATTTTGTGTCCCTGCCCTACGTCAACCCGGATGCCCCCAAGGGCGGGCGCGTGGTGTTCGGCAATACCGGCGGCTTCGATTCGCTCAACCCTTTCGTGCAGAAAGGCACCGCGCCCTGGCAGTTGCGATTCTGGGGCTACGAATCGCTTCTCGGTCGATCCTGGGACGAACCGTTCACGCTTTACGGTCTTCTGGCCGAATCGGTGGAAACCGCGCCGGACCGATCCTGGGTCGAATTCACCCTGCGCGAGGGCGCGAGGTTCTCGGATGGCAGCCCGGTGACGGTCGAGGACGTGATCTGGTCCTACGAGACATTGGGCACCAAGGGGCACCTGCGTTATCGTGGATTCTGGGGTCAGGTCGCGCAGATCGTACAAACCGGGCCGCGTTCCGTACGGTTGAGCTTCACCACACGTGACCGCGAGCTGGCGCTGATCGCCGGCATGCGCCCGATCCTGAAAAAGGCACAATGGGAGGGCAAGGATTTCACCGCCTCGGGGCTGGACGAGATCCCCATCGGCACCGGCCCCTACGTGGTGACCGATTTCGAGCCGGGCCGGTTCGTCACCCTCGCGCGCGATCCCGACTACTGGGGCGCGGATCTGCCGTTCCGGCGCGGCACGCAGAACTTCGACGAGATGCGGATCGAGTTCTATGGCGACGGCACCGTGCTGTTCGAGGCGTTCAAGGCCGGCGCGTTGTCTGCGGTGCGCGAGTTCAACGCCGAGAAATGGGACCGGCAGTATGATTTCCCGGCGGTCCAGCGCGGCGATATCGTCAAATCCGAAATCCCGCACAAGCGGCCCTCGGGGATGACGGGGCTGGTGATGAACACCCGGCGCGGCGCCTTTGCCGACTGGCGCGTGCGCGAGGCGATGCTGCTGGCCTTCAACTTCGAATACATCAACGACACCATGACCGGCGGGGCGCAGCCGCGCATCACCTCGTATTTCTCCAACTCCGAACTGGCCATGCATCCCGGCCCCGCAACCGGCAAGGTGCGCGATCTTCTGACGCCCTTTGCCGACAGCCTGCCGCCCGGCGCGATCGAGGGTTATGCCCTGCCCGAGGGCGACGGCACCGCGCGCAACCGCGCCAACCTGCGCCGCGCAATGGACCTGTTGAACGCCGCCGGATGGACGGTACAGGACGGGGAGTTGCGCAATGCCGGTGGCGCGCCTTTTGCCTTTTCCGTGCTGCTGCGCCAGGGCGACGGCGAGATGCAGCGCGTCGTCGACATCTATGCCACTGCGCTGTCGCGGCTGGGCATCACGCTGCGGGTCGATACGGTGGACGATGCCCAGTATGCCGGGCGGGTGGCCGCGTATGATTTCGACATGACCACCTTTCGTCGCGACCTTTCGCTGTCACCGGGCAACGAACAGCGGCTGTACTGGGGCAGCGCGGGGGTGGAGCAGCCGGGCACACGCAACCTGATGGGCATGGCCTCGCCCGCCGCCGACGCGCTGATCGATACCCTGCTCGAGGCCGAGGCGCACGAGGATTTCACCGCCGCCGTGCGCGCCCTCGACCGGGTTCTGACTGCCGGGCGCTATGTCATTCCGATCTGGCAGTACGACGTCGGACGGATCGCCCATATCCGGCAGATGAAATACCCCGACCGCCTGCCGGCCTATGGCGACCGGATGAATTTCATGCCCGATGTCTGGTGGTACGAGGAGTGAGTGCGCGACGGTCATGTCATCCCGGGTCGGACCCGGGATGACCACCGCGGTGCGTGCGGCTCAGGTCAGCGAGGTCACCCAGAGGATCGTTGCATCCTCTTCGCTGGTCGAGATCACGTTGTGGCCCATGGCCGCGTCGTAATAGGCGCTGTCGCCCCGGCGCATCTCGATCGGCTCGTAAAACTCGGTATAAAGCTTGATCACCCCGGTCAGCACGTAGAGAAATTCCTCGCCATCGTGGCGCACCCAGCCGTCGAACTCCTCCATGCGGCGGGCCCGCACCCGGGCGCGATAGGGCAGCATGGATTTCTTGGTCAGGCTTTCGGCCAGCAACTCGTGCTCATAGGTGGCGGTGGCGTAATCGGCCCCTTCGCCCGAGCGGGTCAGCGCCATGCGCCCGTTCACCTGTTCGCGCTGCGGCGGGGTAAACAGTTGCGGCACCGAGATCTCCAGCCCGACGGCCAGCTTCTTGAGCGCCTCATAGGTCGGTGACATCTGGCCGTTCTCGATCTTGGACAGCGTCGAGCGCGCCAACCCGGCCTGCCCGGCCGCCTGTTCCAGCGTCCAGTTGCGGGCCTTGCGCAGCTCGCGCACACGGGCGCCAAGGTCCAGCGGTTCGGCCTCGATTTCCGGGCCGCCGCTGCGGGCGATACGGATGATGGATTTGGGGTCTCGCGCGGTCATGATGCTTCTATATGGACGCAGGGGACCGCTTGCAACGGGCACGGGGCCACGCTAGCCAATTGCCATGCTCTCCATATTCGATCAAGGCCCGCCGTCGCCCTGCCCCGCCCCCTTCAACCTGGCCGCCTTCGTGCTGCGCCGGGCCGGGGACTCTCCGAACAAATGCGCGCTCTCGGTGCTGCGCCGCGACGGCTCTGACGACTGGAGCTATGCGGAGCTGGAGCGCGCGGTGCGCGGCACCGGCACCGGGTTGCTGCGCGCCGGGCTGGAGCCGGGGCAGATCGTGCTCTTGCGGCTGGGCAACACGGTGGAGTTCCCGATTGCCTATCTCGGCGCCATCGCCGCCGGGCTGGTGCCGGTGCCGACCTCGTCGCAGCTGACCGAACCGGAAACCGCCAAGATCATCGCCGAGCTTAAACCGGCAGCGGTGCTGCGCGACCCCGAGATCGCCTGTGCCGATCATCCGCTGCAGATCGACATCGCGGCGCTGGAGGCGATGCGCAGCCTGCCCGCCTGCGACTGGGCGATGGGCGATCCCGAGCGGCTGGCCTATGTCGTCTTTACCTCCGGCACCTCGGGCAGCCAGCGGGCGGTGGCCCATGCCCACCGCGCCATCTGGGCGCGGCAGATGATGGTCGAGGGCTGGTACGCGCTGACCCCCGAGGATCGGCTGTGCCATGCCGGCGCCTTCAACTGGACCTATACGCTGGGCACCGGGCTGATGGACCCCTGGACCATCGGCGCCACCGCGCTGATCCCCGAACCGGGCACCGATATCGCCATGCTGCCCGATCTGCTGCGCGAACACCGCGCCACCATCTTTGCCGCCGCGCCGGGGGTCTATCGCCGGATGCTGCGCGACCGAGAGGCCCTCGCCCTGCCCGACCTGCGCCACGGTCTCACCGCCGGCGAGAAACTGCCGCAGGATCTGCACCGCCGCTGGGAGGCGCTGACCGGAACCGGGCTGCACGAGGCCTATGGCATGTCCGAATGCTCGACCTTCATCTCGTCCAGCCCGGCCAATCCGGCGCGCGGCGTGGCGCTGGGACAACCGCAGGTGGGGCGCCGCCTGGCAATCCTGGGCGAGGACGGTCAGCCGGTGCCGCAGGGCGAACCGGGGGTGATCGCCGTGCACAAGGACGATCCGGGCCTGATGCTGGGCTATCTCAACGCGCCCGACGAGATGGCCGCGCGGATGCAGGGCGACTGGTTCCTGACCGGCGATCAGGGCGCGATGGCGGTGGACGGGCAGATCACCTACCTGGGCCGCGGCGACGACATGATGAACGCCGGCGGCTACCGCGTTTCGCCGGTCGAGGTGGAATCCGTGCTCGGCACCCATCCCGGCATCGAGCAGGTCGGCACCGCCGAGGTCGAGATCAAGCGCGACACGAAGATCATCGTCGCCTTTTACACCGGGCCGAAGGAACTGGACGAAGCGGAGTTGCGCACCTATGTCAACGGGACGCTCGCGCGGTACAAGCAGCCGCGCGCCTTTGTTCACCTTGATGCGCTGCCCAGTGGCGCCAATGGCAAGCTGTTGCGCCGCGCACTGCCTGCTTATTTCCCAGCCCGGAGTCCCGATCCCGCATGACCAACCAGACCGTCAAGCTCGACATCCTGTCCGACCCGATCTGCCCCTGGTGCTATATCGGCAAGGCCAGCCTTGATCGGGCGCTGGCCGAGATCCCCGATCACCCCTTCGTGATCGAGTTTCATCCGTTCCAGCTCAACCCCGACATGCCCGCCGAGGGGATGGACCGTCGCGCCTACCTGGAGGCCAAGTTCGGCGGCAAGCAGGGCGCCGCGCGCGCCTATGCACCGATCGTGGAGCATGCCGAGGCCGCCGGGCTGACTCTCAACCTCGACAAGATTCAGCGCACGCCCAACACGTTGGACGCGCATCGGCTGATCCACTGGGCCGGGATCGAGGGGCGCCAGTATGCGGCCAAGGCGGCGCTGTTCCAGGCCTATTTTGTCGACGGGCGCGACATCGGCGACCACGAGGTGTTGTGTGATCTGGCCGACAGCCTCGGGATGGATGCCTCGGTGGTGATGAAACTGCTCTCCTCCGACGCCGACCGCGAGGATATCCGGCGGCGCGATGCCCATAGCCGCGAGATGGGGGTCAATTCGGTTCCCACCTTCATCGTGGCGGGCAAACATGCCGTACCGGGTGCACAATCGGCCGAATTGTGGCAGAAAGTCATCAAGGAGATACAGGAGCAGAGCGCAGATTGGCCCACTTCAAGTCCCTGACACTGATCTTCAGCCTGCTCTCGGTGATCGCGCTGGGGACGGTGTTCTTTCACATCGTCGAGGGCTGGGGCTGGGTCGATTCCTATTTCTTCACGGTGGTGACGGTTTCCACCGTGGGATACGGGAGCCTCGTTCCCGCCACGATACTGGGCAAGATCGCGGCGACGGTGCTGATCTTCTTCGGGCTGGGCATCTTCGCCGTCGCGATCCACGAATTCGCCGTCTACAACATGCGCAAGCGCGAGGAAGAGGCCCTGTGGCTGATCGCGCGGCTGGGCCACAACACGCCCCAGCACCATATCCACCATCTGCATGAGAACGAGATCCAGGAAGCCGAGGAAGAAGGCGAGCTGCCCGCCGCCAACGAGGACGATCAGCCGCACGGACAACACGCCCCGGCGGAATGACGTTTCACGGCCTCTGGCCTCGCCGAGAAACGCGTGATACCGGCAGCGCGTAACCTCGCGGAGTTCCCATGCAGAATCGAATGTCGCGGACCGAATTCATCGCGCTGATCGCGATGATGTTCGCCACCATCGCCTTTTCCATTGATGCGATGCTGCCGGCGTTGCCGGAAATCGGCGCGCAACTCAGCCCCGACAACGTCAACCGCGCGCAGCTGATCCTGACCGCCTTTGTCCTGGGCATGGGGGCCGGCACCTTCGTGACCGGGCCGTTGTCGGACGCCTTCGGGCGCAAGCCAGTGATCTTGGCCGGCGGCATCATCTACATCACGGCAGCCTTCGTGGCCTGGTCCAGCACCACGCTCGAGGTGGTCCTGGCGGCGCGTCTGGTTCAGGGGTTGGGCGCGGCCGGCCCGCGCGTCGTGGCGATGGCAGTGGTGCGCGACCTTTACGCCGGGCGCCAGATGGCGCGCATGGTCTCGATCGCCATGATGATTTTCACCATCTTCCCGGCCTTTGCCCCGCTGATGGGCGCGGGCATCATCGCGCTGGCGGGCTGGCGCGGCATCTTCCTTGCGTTCATCCTGTTCTCGCTGATCTCGATGCTGTGGATGGAACTGCGCCTGCCGGAAACGCTGGCCCGGGAAAACCGCCGCCCGTTCCGCGCGCCGCTGCTGGGGGCCGCGCTGCGCGAGATGGCGACACATCCCACCGTGCGCCTGTCGATCCTGGTCCAGACCCTGTGTCTTGGAACGCTGTTCTCGATGATCCTGAGCGTGCAGCCGATCTATGACGTCATATTCGACCGCGCCGACAAGTTCCCGATCTATTTCGGGGTGGTGGCGCTGATCTCCGGTTCGGCCAGCCTACTCAACGCGGCGATCGTGGTGCGGATCGGCATGCGCCGGATCGTCACCTGGTCGCTGGGCGCCCAGATTGCACTTGCGGCGGTGATGCTCACGGCGGGCGAGATCGGTCTGGCGCGCGACGTGTTGTTCTGGGTCTTCGTCGTCTGGCAGACCTGCCTGTTCTTCATGACCGGCACCACCCTGGGCAATCTGAACGCCATCGGGATGGAGCCGATGGGCCATATCGCGGGCATGGCGGCCTCGATCATGGGCGCGCTGTCGACGGTCGGCGCGGGACTGCTTTCGGCGCCGGTGGGGCTGATGTTCAACGGCTCGGTCCTGCCGCTGGCCGCCGGGGTCCTGGTGTTCTCGTCCATCGCCTTTGCCCTGATGCTGCACATGGGACGGATCGAAAACCGCAATCAGATCTGACCCTGTCGCCCGCGCCCGGTTTCGGCGCGCGCCGGACCATGGTCCCGGTTGCACATTGACACATCGCGACGTGGCCTGAGCCGCGGTGGCGCCGGCCTGTCACGACCCGGTATCGCATTGCCGCAGGTTGGCGTGTTTTTGTACAAAAACAGGAAACGCGCGGTCATTTCATGATGGATTACAGTTCATTGTGGCCCTACCGATTTTAGTCTATCGTGTACATGATAGTGCATCCCATTGGGCGAAAGCAGGTTCCATGACTTCCAAGGCCACGCCGAAAACCAACCGGGGCGTTCGCGGACCAGCGCGGACCACCCGCGAGGATTGGCTCAATACGGCAATCGACACCCTGATAACCGAAGGCGTCGACCAGGTGAAAGTTCTGACGCTGTCGCAGAAACTGGGCTGCGCACGGTCCAGTTTCTACTGGTATTTCAAGAACCGGACCGAACTGCTGGATGCGTTGCTGGATCATTGGGCGGCGACCAATACCAAGGTTCTGATCGAAGCGGCGGGCGCGAAAAGCGACACGATCTGTTTTGCGCTGGGGCATCTTCTGGCGGCGTGGGTGTCGAAGGGAAATTTCGACACCAAGCTTGATTTCGCGGTGCGGGACTGGGCCCGTCGCTCTGGCGGCGTGCGGCGCGTTCTCGACCTTAACGAAGGGGCGCGCCTCGAGGCGATCGCGGCGATGTTTCGCAGGTTCGACTATCCCTATGGCGAAGCCGACGTCCGGGCGCGGATCGTCTACTTCACGCAGATCGGTTACGACCTTCAGGAAACGCACGAAAGCTGGGATACCCGGGTTGCGCGCGGTCGCGATTACCTGTTCTGCCTGACCGGACGCGAACCCTCCGAGGAAGAGGTGCAGTTCCTGTCCAAGCTGGTTTATGACGGGCTGACCGACCAGCCCGCCCAACAGGCGTGATGTCGCGCGCCCGGCAAATTACCCGACACGATGCCACCTTTCCGGGCGGCGAAAGACGAATCGCTCCCGGGTATATGTACAGGTGTGATGCCCTTCATCACTTTGACTCCACCCCCCCCCCGGCAGGAGATTGGCCTTGAATCCGTACCATAGACGGTCGTTTCTACCGGTTTCACATCGGCGCCATCTTCCGAACTTCCTCCCTTTTTTGAACGCGATTGACATTTTGTACATTTTTGTACCTAGCTGTGAGAGGTTCAATCAGGGAGACCATTGATGGGAAGCTTTTCGAAACGTCTGGCGGCCGCGGTGTGCGCTACCGCCTTGTTCGGCTCTATCGCCGCCGCCCAGGACGTCACGCTGAAACTGGCGACCGATTCCGGTGCGCGCGGCTCTTCGGTCGGGGACGCCATGGAAAAATGGGCGCAGATGATCGAGGAAGGCACCAACGGCGAGGTCGACGTCGAGATCTTCTATCAGAACGAGCTTGGCGGTCAGCAGGAGGTCTTTGACCTGTTCATGGCCAACGACGTGAACCTGATGATCAACTGGCCGATGACCTCTTATGACGGGCGTATCGCGGCGATCTACACCCCCTACATGTTCAAGGATTGGGAAGACGCGCTTGCCGCCTATGGCGAGGGCGGCTGGATGAACGGCGTTCTGGGCGGCATCTACACCGATCTTGGCCTGAAATTCTTTGGCGCCTGGCCCGAAGGGTTCAACGGCGTCGCGACCAAGGGCGGCTATGCCTCGACCATCGAAGAGGCCGCGAAGTTCAAGATCCGCGTGCCCCCGGTGACGCCGATGGCCGAAACCATTGATGCCCTGGGCTATCAGACCGCGACGATCGACTGGGGCGAACTGTTCACCGCGATTCAAACCGGTGTCGTGGATGGCGATGGCGCCAACGTGATCTATTGGGATTACGAGTATTTCCGCGATACGCTGGATTACTACACGGCGCTGGGTCAGCAGTTCAACACCGGCATCATCTCGATGAACCTCGAAGCCTGGGACAGCCTGACACCCGAGCAGCAAGAGGTGATCGCCTCCAGCTCGCAGGAGATCATGAAGATCGGGTTTGACGGTGCAAAGGCGCTTGATCAATCCTATGTCGATGCCGCCAAGGCCGCCGGGATGGAATATATCGAGCTCCCCGAGGAGACGATCGCGGAGTTTGCCGCAGTGGTGCGGGAAAAGGTCTGGCCGGTCATGGAGGACAAGCTCGGGGCCGAGATCATGCAGGCCATTCGTGACAACGCGAGCGAATTTTGAGCGCTGGCACCCCCCAAGATGGCACCATCATCGCAAGGGCGCTTGGCGCCTTTGCGGCTGTCAACATGGCCATGCTCACCGGATTGACCCTGTACCTGGTCATCGCGCGTGACCTGTTGCACACGGACGCCGGCTGGGCGCAGGAGCTCGGTATTCTCTGCGCGATCCAAGCCTATATGACCGGCGCCCTGATCGCCGCCTCGCGCCGTGCCCAGATCAACATCGATTGGCTCGAACAGCGGCTCGAGGCCGGGCGCGCGGCCCGCCTTCATCAGGCCGTCGTCGCGATCGTGGTGATCGTCGTGACCCTGTTCTTCTGCTACTGGGCCTGGGAAATGCTGGCATGGAACATGAATCGGCCACAGGTCACGCCCGCGCTGGGCCTGCCGCTGTGGATCTTTCAGATCTCGATCCTGCTCTGTGCGATCGGCTGCACCGGCTACGCGATCCGGGATCTTGTCCAGGCGATCGGATTCACCAAGGAAACGCTGGAATGACCGTCTTTCTCGTCCTTGTGTTGCTCATCATCCTGATGTCGATCGGGGTGCCCGTCGTCTGGAGTTTCGGGGCGATCCTTGCGATCATGACCCTGCTGTTCGACGTGAACCCCAGCACCCTCATGCTGCAGGGATTTCGGTCGCTCAACTCGGTCATCCTGCTGTCGTTGCCGCTGTTCATCCTGACCGGCTACCTGATGGAATCCGGCGGCGTCGCCAAACGTCTCATCGCCTTTGTGACCCGGTTGTCCTCCGGCAAGACCAGCATCGGCAACACGGTGGTGATCTCCTCGGCCATTTTCGGAGCCATCGCGGGCACCGCCACGGCGGCGGTGGCGTCGATGGGCACGATCCTGAGCAAGCCGGCCTCGGAACAGGGCTATGACAAGGGATACGTCGCCGCGCTCCTGGGCATGTCGTCGCTGTTGGGGATCCTGATCCCGCCGTCGATCACCCTGATCCTGTTTGCCGTCGTCACCCGGCAATCGGTCGCGGCGCTGTTCGCCGCAACGCTGGGACCCGCGATCCTGCTGATCATCGGGCTGCTGATCTATAACGCGGTCGTGGTGACCCGCCGGTTCGACGTAAAGGCTCCTCGGACCGGAAATCGGGCGCCGCTTGGCAAGGTCACGCTTGAGGCTGCGCCTGCCCTGCTTTTGCCCGTGATCATTCTGGGCGGCATCTATGGCGGGATCTTCACGCCGACCGAGGCCGCCGCCGTCGCCGCCGTGGCAACGCTGTTGATCGGCGCGGTCATCTACCGAGAGGTCTCGTTCAGGTCGTTTGCCCGCACGCTTGTCGACGCCAGCCAGACCACCGGGTCGATCATCCTGATCCTGCTGTTTTCCTTCATGATCTCGCGCGTTCTGACCGCCGAGCGGATTCCGCAGAACATCACCGAGGTCGTCTCGGCCATCGCCACCACGCCGATCGCGGTCATCCTGCTGGTCAACGCGGTTCTGGTCGTGGCCGGCGCGCTGATGGACGACCTCTCGGTCACCGTGGTCATCGCGCCGCTGTTCCTTCCGGCGGTCACCGCAGCCGGGATCGATCCCGTGCAATACGCATCCATCGTGGCCTGTTCGGTGGTGATCGGGGCCAACAGCCCGCCGGTCGCGCCGATCCTGTACATGTCGAGCCACGTGACCGAGGCCCCCGTGGTGGCCGCGATGCGCGCATCGGCGGGGTTGATCCTCTGTGTCGGGCTGCCGGTCCTGCTGGTGACGACATTCTGGCCGGGCCTGTCGCTCGCCATCCCGCGGTACTTCGGGTTGATGTAACCGCCCCGTGCCGCCGGCGTTTCGCGCCTTCAGCGGGTCCATTCATCAGAGACTTTGACGCGGCAAGAAGCCACCACCGGAGCTCGGTGGTGGCAAGCTTTCGACCTCAGGCGCGCATCCTGCCGCCGGTCGGATCGTAGGGAGAGTCCGCGATGACCTTCGCGGCGCGTTCCTCACCAACGATATGGACCATGACAGTCTGTCCCGCCGTCGCCAGCTTGGGGTCGATCAGGGCCATGGCGAGGCTTTTGCCGACGCGATAGCCATAGGCGCCCGAGGTGGTCATGCCGATGACCTTGCCTTCATGCCAGACCGGCTCGAACCCGATGGCATCGGCGTCGCCCTCCTCGACCTCGAGCGTCACGAGGATCCTGTCGGGATCGCCCGCGTCCAGGGCGGCCTGTTGGCCGATGAACCCCTGTTTGGATGTGTCGATCCAACGCTCCATCTTGGTCATCTTCGGCGTGTAACCTTGCGTGAACTCGGCGTTCCAGATGCCGATGCTCTTTTCGAGCCGCATCGAGAACATGGCCTGGAACCCGATCTCCCGGATGCCGAGATCCTTGCCGGCCTCGAGCAGCATCTTGCGCAACAGCGCGTGCTGAGTGACCGAGCCGGTAATCTCGACCGCGACCTCTCCCGAAAGCGACAGCCGCGCGACCTTCACCCGGTACAGACCGAGGTCGGCCTCCATGCAGCGCATCATCTTGAGGTCCGACAGATCGGTGTCGGTGATCCGCGACAGAAGTTCAAAGGTCCGGGGACCGTTGAGCGAGAACCCGGTCAGCGCGTCCGAGATATCCTCGATTTGCACGTCGAATCCGTCGCTGTTCAGGTCGAACCAGCGCTTATGGAAGGCCCGCAGGTAATAGGAGCCCATCAGCCAGTATTCGCCACCGCCCCAGTTGAAACAGGTCATGTCCCCCTTCAGGCGACCCTCCTGCCCCAACATCACCGCCAGTTTCACGCGCCCCGGTTCCGGCAGCTTGCTGGCCACGACCCGGTCGAGCCATGCCTTGGCATCCTTGCCGGTGATGCGATAGCGCGCAAAGCCCGAGATATCGAGCAGCCCGACCGCCTCTTGCGTGGCCTTGCACTCGGCCTCGATGAACGGCGCGGCTTCGGACCGTTTCATGGTGCCGGGTTCCTCGAAATCCTTCGGTGCGAAGTAGAGCGGGATTTCGAGGCCCCAGCTGGTGCCCCAACGGGCGCCCGCCGCATCCATGCCCTCGAAAGCACCCGGAACCTTGAGCTTGCGACCCGCCGGCAGCTGTTCGTTGGGATAGGTCAGGACGAAGCGGCGCGAATAGAATTGGGCGGTGGTCTGGCGGATGTATTCCTTGTTCGACTGGTGCAGCCCGAAGCGAGCCACGTCCATGCCGTAGATGTCCTCTTGCGGCTCGCCGTTGATCATCCATTCCGCCAGTGCCTTGCCGACACCGCCGCCCTGCGAAAAGCCCGCCATCACGCCGCAGGCCACCCAGTAGCCGCGCGGGCCGGTCGGGCCGACAAGCGGGTTGCCGTCAGGCGCAAAGGTAAAGGCCCCGTTGACCCACCGCTTGATGCCGACGCTGTCCAGACCGGGAAACCGTTCGAACCCAAGCGACAGTTCCTCGCCGATCCGGTCGATGTTTTCCGGGATCAGGTCCATGCCGTAATCCCAGGGCGCCCCGTCCATGTTCCAGTGAACCGCCTTGGTCTCGTACACGCCAAGCAGCAGCCCGTCGCGTTCCTGCCGGGTATAGGTGTAGCCTTCCGGGTCGACGACGATCGGCATCTCGCCCTCGAAGGCAGTGAGCGCATCCCATTTCTCGGTGATGAGATAATGGTGTTCCATCGGCGTGACAGGCAGGTCGACGCCGACCATGCGGCCAAGCTGCTTGGCCCAGAGGCCGCCGCAGTTGATCACGTGTTCGGTGTGGATCGTGCCCTGCTCGGTCACCACGTCCCAACTGCCGTCGGCGCGTTGGTTCAACGCGGTGACCCGGTTGCGCAGGATCACGTCGGCGCCGCGCTTTTTCGCGGCGGTGGCATAGGCATGTGTCGCCCCGTTCGGGTCAAGGTAGCCTTCGTTCGAATCGTAAAGGCCGCCCAGAACGTCGGACGTCTTGATGACCCCCTTGGTGAGTTCCTCGACCTCTTTCGGGCCGAGCAGTTGCGCGGTGTCGACGCCGAGCGCCTTGAAGGTGGCCCAGCCGGCCTTGGTCTGTTCCCAGCGCGCCGCGTTGGTCGCCAGGTTCACGCCACCGGTCATGTGCAGACCGCAACTCACGCCGCTTTCTTCCTCGATCTGCCGGTACAGCTTGATCGTGTAGTCCTGCAGCGCGGCGATGTTCGGGTCGCCGTTCAGGGCGTGAAATCCGGCAGCCGCGTGCCAGGTGGAGCCGGCGGTGAGTTCGCTCCGCTCGACCAGGGCCACGTCGTGCCAGCCGAACTTGGTTAAGTGATAAAGCACCGAGGCGCCCACGACTCCGCCGCCGATGACGACGGCCTGATATGAGGATTTCATTCGCACTCCCTGATTTGACATGTGCAACTCTGGCGGAGGTTAGGATAAAGGTACAGTTCTGTCCATAATTGCTTTCACGGGTCCAGCTCGCTGGACAGAGCCTGCCGGTTTCATATGAAACACTGGACTATCATGAACCTCTCTGGCGCTATGTCGGTGGCAGGTGTGCACGCGATTCCAATCCGCTGTGTACAGGAATGGACATTATCCATTGCAAAAGGGACGTGATCGGCTATTTTCACCCCTGCTGACGCAACGAGCGAGGATGGCGTGACTTCTCATTACTCTGCATTTTCGGTGTTCCGCGAAGGGCTGCGTGGGCAAAGGGGGTGGGCGAAAGCCTGGAATGACCCGACCCCCAAGCGCAGCTATGACGTCATTGTCGTCGGCGGCGGCGGGCATGGTCTTGCGACCGCCTACTACCTGGCCAGGAACCACGGCCTGACCAATGTCGCGGTGATCGAAAAAGGCTGGCTCGGCGGCGGCAACACCGGCCGGAACACCACCGTCATCCGCTCGAACTACTACTACCCCGAAAGCACGGCGCTCTACGATTTCGCGCTTCGGCTGTACGAGGGGCTGTCGCGGGACCTCAATTTCAATGTCATGTTCTCGCAGCGCGGGATGCTGGTGCTGCATCACTCCGAGCCGGAGGCCGAGATGGCGGCGCGGAACGTGAACGCGATGCAGCTCAACGGTGCCGACGCCGAGCTTCTGACCGCCGAAGAGGTGCGTGCGCGCGCGCCGCTGCTCAACTTTTCGCCGGACGCCCGCTATCCGATCCATGGCGCGACCTGGCAAAAGCGGGCCGGCACCGGGCGGCATGACGCGGTGGCCTGGGGCTTTGCCCGCGCGGCAAGCAAGGCTGGCGTCGACATCATCCAGAACTGCGAAGTCACCGATTTCATCATGGAGGCCGGCAAGGTGGTCGGCGTCAACACCACCAAGGGCGAAATCCGGGCCGGCGTGGTCGGGGCCGCCGTCGCCGGTCACAGTTCGACCATCGCCAGGATGGCGGGCCTGTCGCTGCCGATCACCTCCTATGCGCTGCAAGCATTCGTGTCCGAGGCGGTGAAGCCGGTGATCGACACGGTCGCCTTCTCGCCCGCCTATGGCACCTATTTCAGCCAGTCCGACAAGGGCGGCCTTGTCATTGGCGGCGGTCTGGATCGGGTTCCCTCCTATGGGCAGCGCGGCAATCTTCCTATGCAGGAGGCGGTGCTTGCGGGGCTGGTGGAGATGGCGCCGATGCTGGCCAAGGTCAAGCTGCTGCGCCATTGGGCCGGCATCGTCGATGTCACCCCGGACAGCTCTCCCATCATCGGGCCGTCGGGTGTCGACGGGCTGTACCTGAACTGCGGCTGGGGCACCGGCGGGTTCAAGGCGATCCCGGCGGGGGGCTGGCTGTTGGCGCATCTGCTCGCGACCGGCGAACATCACGAGATCAGCCGCCCCTTCGATCGGCGCCGTTTCATCACCGGACGGCTGATCGACGAAGCCGCCGCATCCGGCATCGCGCACTGAAGGAGACGACATGCAACACTTTCCCTGTCCCTTTTGCGGCCTGAGAAACGAGCGCGAGTTTCATTTCGCCGCCGAGGCCGGAAAGCTGCGCCCGGATACCACCCGCGAGGTGAGCGCGGACGATTGGAGCAGCTACCAATACGACCAACGCAACGAAAAAGGCGTGACGCGCGAGGTCTGGCTGCACCTGCCCTGCTCGGAAATGTTCATCCTAGAGCGGGACAGCGTGACGATGGAGGTTCTGGGGACCCAAAGCTTGAGGAAAGACGCAGAATGACCGGGACACGCACAAAGGCCGGCGGTCTGATCGACCGGTCCAGCCGCCTGACTTTCACCTTCGACGGCAAGTCCTACCAGGGGCACGAAGGCGATACGCTGACCTCGGCGCTGCTGGCGAACGGGGTGCGGATCCTGGCGCGCAGTTTCAAGTACCACCGCCCCCGGTCGGTCTGGGGCGCGTGGGTCGATGAGCCGAACGCGATTTTTTCGGTCGCCACCGCACGAGGCACCCTGCCCAACGTTCTGGGAACGACGACCGCCTTGCAGGACGGGATGCAGCTGCGGTCGGTCAACGCCTGGCCCAATGCGCAGCACGATGTGAAAGGCGGGCTGGACCTGCTCCACCCCTGGCTCAAGGCCGGTTTCTACTACAAGACCTTCATGTTCCCCGACTGGCACCTGTTCGAACCGATGATCCGCAAGATGGCGGGCCTCGGCGCGGTGACCGCGGACGAGATCGAGGGGTACAGCTCTGCCCAGACCCATGGCGACTGTGACTTGCTGGTCATCGGGGGCGGCGCAGCCGGGCTTGCGGCGGCCGAAGCGGCGGCCCGGATGGGCAAATCCGTCTGGCTGGTCGAGGATCATCCCGAAGCCGGCGGCGGGCTTTACCGGCGCGGACAGGACATCGAGGGCCTCGCGCCCGACGATTGGGTTCGTGACAGGTGCGATGCGATCAAGGCGGCGGGCGGGCGTATCCTGACGAATACGACGGCGTTCGGGGCCTTTGATCACGGCATGTTCGGCCTGATCGAAACCCATGACCTGGACCGGGCGCCGACGTTGTATCGGCTGCGCGCCAGGGCCTGCATCATGGCGACCGGCGCCATTGATCGCCCGGTGACCTTCGCCAACAACGACCTGCCCGGCGTGATGGGGCTGGAGGCCGGGCTGGAATACCTCGGGCGTTATGGCGCGCTGGTCGGCAAGACGATCGCCATCGCGGCGAACCACAGCCTTGTTGCGCAAGCGACAGCGCAGCTCGAGGCGGCCGGGGCCACGGTCTGTGTCTTCGATCCGGCCGCCGGACCGATGATTGCAAAGGGCCGCAAGGGCGTCACGCGGCTGGAACAGGGCGGGCGTGGCCAAAAGGTCGATACGGTGCTGGCCTCGGCTGGCTGGTCGCCGCTGGTCCACCTGTGGCGCCATGCGGGCGGCAAGCTGGACTGGAAGGAGAGCCTCGCGGCCTTCGTGCCCGGGGCCGCCCCCGCCGGTATGGCGGCGGTCGGAGCCGCCAACGGCACCTTCGACCTGGACGCCGCCCTGATCGAGGCCCGCGCCGTCGCCCGGGGCGAACCGGTGCCCGAGTTGTCACCGACCTTCTCCCTGACGCCGGTACTGCCGACCCCCGGCAGCAAGGGGCGCCAGTGGATCGACTTTCAGCATGACGTGACGCTGGAGGACATCGAACTGGCCGAGCGCGAGAACTTCGTGTCGGTCGAACATCTCAAACGCTATACCACGCTGGGCATGGCGGGTGATCAGGGCAAGACCTCGAACGTCGCCGGGCTTGCGGCGATGGCGGCCCTGCGGGGCAAGACCATCCCCGAGGTCGGCACCACCACCTTTCGCCCGCCGTTCGTGCCGGTTCCGGTGGAACTGTATCACGGCACCCACAGGGGGCAGAATTTCCACCCGCTCAAGCGGCTCGCGCTGGAGAACACCCACCGCTCCGCCGGCGCCGCGCTGGGAGAGTACGGCGGTTGGCTGCGTCCGGCGTGGTACGGATCGAAACCCGGTCACGAGGCGATCCACGACGAGGTGCGCATGGTGCGCGACGCGGGCGGTATCCTGGATGCCTCGCCGCTGGGCAAGATCGAGGTGATGGGGCCGGATGCCGAGGCCTTCGTGAATTTCGTCTATTACAATACCGTCAAGACGCTGAAACCGGGATCGCTCCGCTATGGCTTCCTGCTGACCGAAAGCGGGGTCGTCTTCGACGACGGGATCCTGTTCCGCTTTGACAAGGATCGCTTCGTGATCTCCTGCTCGTCGAGCCATGCCGAAGGTGTGACCGGGCTGTTGGAAAGCTGGCGGCAGGACGGCAACGATCCCGACCGGGTCTTTGTGCAGGATTCCACGAACCACTGGGCGACCGTGACCGTGACCGGCCAGAAGGCCCGCGAGATGGTCGCGACCCTTGGCCTGCCGATCGACCTGTCGGCCGAGGCGTTCCCGCATATGACCTTTCGGGAATGCGATTGGGACGGAGCGCCGATGCGGATCGCGCGGGTCAGTTTCACCGGCGAGATCAGCTTCGAGATGTCGGTGCCCGCGTCCCGCGCCGGGGCGCTGTGGGATGCGATGGTGGTGGCCGGCAAACCCCATGGCGTCGGGCCGTTCGGGATCGAGGCGCTGTCGATCCTGCGGGCCGAAAAGGGCTTTATCATCATCGGCAAGGATACCGATGGCGAGACGATGCCGCAGGACCTGGGATTCGGCGGTCCACGCCTTAAGAAATCCGCCGCCTTCGTCGGGGATCGTTCGTTGCATACCGAGGTCGGCAACGATCCGGCGCGCCGTCAACTGGTCGGGCTGACCGTGCCCGAGGGCGACAATCCGCTGCCGACCGGCGCCCATCTGGTCGAGGGAAAACGCTCGGTCGGGATTGTCACCTCAAGCTATCACAGCCCGACACTAGGCCGGCCCATTGCACTGGCCCTGGTCGCACGCGGCACCGAGCGGATGGGTGAGAACGTGAGCGTCTATCACCTTGGCAAGACCCGCGTAGCGACCATCGCCTCGCCGGTGGCATTCGATCCGGAAGGAGCCCGTATTCATGCGTGACGACAGCCAGAAGTGGGATGCACCGTTTTCATCGGACGAGGTACTGCAGGCCCCCGGCCTGACCATAGCCACCCTGCCGCTGGATCGGCTGACATCGGTAAACGGCACGCGCGCGCTGGCGGGCTCTGACCTGCCCGTCATAGGCTGGCCGGATATCGCGCCCGGGGCTGCATATGCCGTGGCCCTGCGACGCGATCGTATTCTGGAGGTGAACGGCCCCGCCCGCCCTGACGGATGGGACGCGGCGCAAGGGATCGGGTGTTCCGACATGACCGACGGGTACCACGCGTTCTCGGTCACCGGGAGTGCCGCGATGGAGTTCCTGCGCACCGGGGCCGAGCTGTCGCTCGACCTGCCGTCGAAATCCGCCGCCCGCCTGCTGTTCGGCCTGCCCGCGATCCTGTACCGGACCGGGGAGGACGCCTTTACGTTGATCGTCACCCGCCCGCAAGCCGTCGCGGCTTGGCATGCCTTTGGCCTGGTGCTCGACACGGACATCTGACGTCGGGCGCGGCCAGGCGTCGGCCCGAGTTCTCCCCGGGCCGACCGGTTCGATCATTCGTAGGCGCCGGCTGAATAGGTCAGCTCATAGCCATGGCTATAGAGTTCGAAGACAATTCCGAACGGGTCCTCGACATAGACCATGCGGTACGGCTTCTTGCCCGGGAAATACAACCGCACCGGCATCCGCTGACGGCCACCGGCCGCGACGATGCGCTCTGCGAGGCCCTCGACATCCGGATCCTGCACCGCGAAGTGAAATGTGCCGTGGCGCCGGTAATCCAGCTTGTCCTCGGGGGCGAAATTGCCCGGAAACTCGAAAATCTCGATGCCGATCCCGTCGGCGGTGGACAGATGCGCGATCCGGAGCGATCCCCACCCGGAGCCGAACACGTCGGTGCACATCACCCCGATCGCGCTGTCGTCCTCGACAGCCTGTGAGGGTTGCATGACGACGTAGAATCCAAGGACTTGGGAATAGAACTTCACGGCCGCGTCCAGGTCGGGAACGGACAGGCCGATATGCGAGAACGTGCGCGGGGTCGGGGTCATCGGGGTTTCCTTTCAAGGGTTGTCATCGCTTGGGTAGACAAGATGAGAAGAAACATGAAATTATCACTTGGAATGAAAATCATAATAAAATGTTTGCGCCCGCATGCTGAACTCCAAATGGCTCGAAACCTTCACCACGCTTTGTGAAACCGGGCATTTCACGCACGCGGCGGATCGGCTGAACATGACGCAACCGGGCGTGTCTCAGCATCTGGCAAAGATCGAAGCACAGGTGGGCCAAAGCCTGATCACGCGACAGGGAAAGGGGTTCATCCTCACCCCGGTCGGCGAGGCGGTCTTCGCGCTGGGCCGATCCCGCCGCGCCGAGGAGAAACGGCTCCGCGAAGTGATCGAGACGGATGACAGGGATGCGGGCGAGGTCCGGATCGCCTGTTCGGGGAGTTTCGCGGGGCTGCTTTACCCGGTCCTGCTTCGCTGGATGCGCGCGGCGCCCGATCTTGTCATCCATCTTGAGGCCGCGCCACAGGCCGATGTGCGCGCGGGCCTGCTGGAGGATCGTTTCGACCTGGGTGTGCTGGGGGCCGATCCGGGCCATCCCCGGTTGGAGGCACAGCATCTGGGCCGCGAGGAGCTCTGCCTGATCCTGCCGGCTGAGGCATCCGGCGTCGCGCCGACCTTCGCCGATCTGGACGCTCGCGGGTTTATCGCCCACCCGGACGGCTATGCCTATGCGGACGATCTGCTGAACCTCAATTTCCCGGATGCCTATCCGGGCGCGGACCGGTTGCGTGTCCGGGCCTTTGTGAACCAGATTGGCCAGATCCCCGCCCCTGTCGCGCAGGGGATCGGCTATACCCTGTTGCCCCGAAGTGGCGTCGAGGTGTTCAACCGAAAGGAACTCCTGACCGTCGCGCAATTGCCGCGGCGACGATGGCACGACCTGTGGTTGGCACACCGGCACCGGCGATCTCTGTCGGCCCGATTGCTACATGCAAGCCGTTTGATCGGGGAGGCTGCCGCGCTGTTGAAGTGAGCGGTTTTCGGGCGTTACCCGCCCTGCCCCCGAGCGCGACCTGTCCGGCTCAGGCCTTGGCCGGTTTTACCTTTTTCTTCTCTGCCGCCAGCTTTTCGGCCAGGTCGCGCGCGATGGCAAAGGCGCCCTTGATCTTGTCGCTGTCCTTGCGCCAGTCGCGGCGCACGACGATCTTGTTGTCCTTGATCTTGGCCAGCCCGTTTTGCGCCTGCACGAACTCCACCAGCCCGGCGGGCGAGGCGAACTTGTCGTTGTGGAACTGGATCGTCGCCCCCTTGGGCCCGCCGTCCAGCTTGGCGATACCGGCGCGTTTGCACATCGCCTTGATCCGCACCACCAGCAACAGCGTGTTGACCTCTTTCGGCAGTTTGCCGAACCGGTCGATCAGCTCGGCGGCAAAGCCCTCCAGCTCCACCTTGGTGGTCAGCGAGGACAGACGGCGATACAGGCCGAGGCGCACGTCGAGATCGGGCACGAAATCCTCAGGGATCAGGACCGGAACGCCAAGGTTGATCTGGGGCGCCCATTGGTCGTCGGCCTCGCTCAACCCCTCCATCTCGCCGGCGCGGATCTTGGCGATCGCCTCCTCGAGCATGGATTGATACAGCTCATAGCCGACGTCGCGCATCTGGCCCGACTGTTCCTCGCCCAGCAGGTTGCCGGCGCCGCGAATATCGAGATCCTGGCTGGCCAGGGTGAAACCGGCGCCAAGGGTGTCCAGGCTGCCCAGCACCCGCAGGCGTTTCTCGGCCGTGGCGGTCAGTTTCGCGCGCGGCTTGGTGGTGAGATAGGCATAGGCGCGGGTCTTGGACCGGCCCACCCGGCCCCGGATCTGGTAAAGCTGCGACAGACCGAACATGTCGGCGCGATGCACGATCATGGTGTTGGCGGTCGGAATGTCGAGGCCGCTCTCCACGATAGTCGTGGCCAGAAGCACGTCGTATTTTCCGTCGTAAAAGGCGTTCATCCGGTCATCCAGCTCGCCCGCCGCCATCTGGCCATGGGCGGTGATGAAACTGACCTCGGGCACCTGGTCGCGCAAAAAGGCCTCGATCTCGGGCAGGTCCGAGACGCGCGGCACCACGTAAAAACTCTGGCCGCCGCGATAATGCTCGCGCAGCAACGCCTCGCGGATGGTCACCGCGTCGAACTCGCTGACATAGGTGCGGATCGCCAATCGGTCGACCGGCGGCGTGCCGATGATCGAGAGATCCCGCACCCCGGACAGCGACAATTGCAGCGTGCGCGGGATCGGCGTGGCGGTCAGGGTCAGCACGTGGATGTCCGAGCGCAGCTGTTTCAGCCGCTCCTTGTGCGACACGCCGAAATGCTGCTCTTCGTCGATGATCAGCAGCCCGAGATTCTTGAAGCGAATGCCCTTGGCCAAAAGTGCATGGGTGCCGATCACGATATCCACCGTGCCTTTGGCCAGGCCCTCTCGGGTCTTCTGCGCATCGCCGCTGGTGACGAATCGGCTGAGTTGACGCACCGCAAGAGGAAAGCCGCGGAACCTCTCGGCAAAGCTGGCATAATGCTGTCGCGCCAGCAGCGTGGTGGGGGCGATCACCGCGACCTGGGTGCCGGACATGGCGGCAACGAAGGCGGCGCGCATCGCCACCTCGGTCTTGCCGAAACCGACGTCGCCGCAAATCAACCGGTCCATCGGCGAGCCGCTGTCCATGTCGCCGAGCACGTCGGAAATGGCGGCAAGCTGATCATCGGTTTCCTGGTACGGAAAGCGGGCGCAAAAAGCCTCCCATGCGTGGTGTTCGGCCTCCAGCACCGGCGCGCGGCGCAGGGCGCGTTCGGCGGCTACCCGGATCAACCGGTCGGCCATCTCGCGGATGCGTTCCTTGAGCTTGGCCTTCTTGGCCTGCCAGGCGCCACCGCCGAGCCTGTCGAGCAGCCCCTCTTCGTGACCATAGCGCGACAGCAGCTCGATGTTCTCGACCGGCAGGTACAGCCGTGCGTCCTCGGCGTATTCCAGCAACAGGCATTCATGGGCCGCGCCGGCGGCGGTGATCACCTCCAGCCCGTGATACCGGCCGATGCCGTGATCCACATGCACCACCAGGTCGCCCGGCGACAGCGATTGCGCCTCGGTCAGGAAATTCTCGGCCTTGCGGCGTTTCTTGGGCGCCCGGATCAGCCGGTCGCCCAGAACGTCCTGTTCCGCGATCACCGTCAGATCCGGGGTTTCGAACCCGTGTTCCAGCGCCCAGACCGCCAGGTGCAACCCGCGCTTGCCGATCCGCGAGCCGCTGGGCACGTCGACAGTTTCGGCCAGCCCCTCGTCCTCGATCAGCCCGGACAGGCGTTCACGCGCGCCCTCGGAATAGGAGGCGACCAGCACCGAACCCTTCTCAAGCTTTGCGCGAATATGGTCCGCCAGGGCACCAAAAAGGCTGATATTTTCCTGTTGTCGTTCCGGCGCGAAATTGCGCCCGATGCGTCCGCCCGCGTCGATCACCCCGGGTCCGCTGGCCTGCGGCAGCGGGTTGAACTGGAGCCTCCGCCGGCCCGCGACCGAGGCCTCCCAGGCCGCATCGTCGAGAAACAGCAGGTCAGGCGGGATCGGCTTGTACACGGTGTCGAGGCGCGACTTGGCCTGCATCGCCAGCCGCCGTGTCTCGTACTGGTCGGCGATGCTGTCCCAGCGCGCCAGCCGCGACGGGGTCACCTGGTCGTCCAGCGTCACCGTGGCGCCGGGCAGGTAGTCGAACAGGGTTTCCAGCCGCTCGTGAAAGAACGGCAGCCAGTGTTCGATCCCCTGGTGCTTGCGTCCGGCGCTGACCGCCTCGTACAGCGGGTCGTCGGTGCCGGCGGCCCCGAATTCGATCCGGTAGTTCTGGCGAAATCGCAGGATCGCGGCGTCGTCGAGGATCACCTCGCTCACCGGGGCAAGCTCGACCACGTCGAGTTTCTCGGTGGTGCGCTGGGTCGCGGGATCGAACCGGCGCGCGCCGTCGAGCACGTCGCCGAAAAGATCGAGCCGCACCGGCCCCGCGTTCCCCGGCGGATAGATGTCGATAATGCCACCGCGCACCGCGTAATCGCCCGGCTCGGTCACCGTGGGGCTCTGGCTGAACCCCATGCGCACCAGAAAGGCCCGCAGAGCGGCCTCGTCCACCCGGTGCCCGACGCGGGCGGTAAAGGCAGCCTCTCGCAGGACCTCGCGTGCGGGCACCCTCTGGCTGGCGGCGTTCAGCGTGGTCAGCAGGACGAATTGCTGCGGCATCTGGTGCACCAGCGCCGCCAGCGTCGCCATCCGGGCGGCCGAGATATTGGCGTTGGGCGACACCCGGTCATAGGGCAGGCAATCCCACCCAGGAAAGGCGATCACCGGCATCTCGGGCGCGAAGAAGGCCAGCGCGGCGCGCATCGCTTCCATCCGCTTGTCGTCGCGTGCGACATGAAGGACCGGCGCACCGGTCTTCGCGATCTCTTTCAGGATCAGCTGCGCGTCGAACCCTTCGGGCGCGCCGCCCACGGTGATGTGGCTGGCTTCGGTCATCCGCTTTCGCCTCTCGTTCGCTGCGCGTTATCCCAGAACGCCCAGCGACAGGTTTTGGTACATCCCCCAGAGCGCCGTGACGAAGATCGACAGCATCCCGATCATCTGGGTGTAAAGCCGGCAGCGCGCCAACCGCTTGTACAGCAGCGGGCCATGGGCCTGTTCGCCTTTGATCCGCCGGGCGGTGGCTGCGTTCAGGGCCGCAACCACCGACAGCGGCGCGGCCAGCAGGAACAAGGCCTGGGCAAACTCGACCCGGTAGACGAACCCCATTGTCAGCAGTGTCGACAGCAGGAAAAACATGATTCCCACCAGCCAGGAGCCCGAGACCCGCCCGATGTACAGCAGCCGGTTCACGTTGACCCGGGCGATATCCTCAAGGTCACGCTCGGCCTGGCCGCCGTTGCGGCGGGCACGCAACACCATGTCATAGGGTACGCCCAGCACCCAGTGGCTGGCCGAGGACCAGACGACCGCCAGCGCGATCCAGAACCAGAGGTTCGAGAACGACCGCATGTCGATCAATTCGAAAACCGTTGTGTACCAGTCCAACCGCCCTGCCCTTTCCGCGCCGCCGTCGCCCCTGCGCCAACTCGGGCGCGTCCATTGTTACCCTTGTGGGGGACGGTTTTCCATGCCACCCCATACGGAATTGTTCAAGGAGTCCGCGCCATGAAACCCACGATTGCCCCGTTTCCCGCAGCCCGTCCGCGCCGCGCCCGCCAAAGCCCGGCGGTCCGCGCTCTGGTGGCCGAAAACACGCTGAGCGTCGCCGACCTGATCTGGCCGGTGTTCGTGCGCGACGGCACCGGCGTGGAAGAGCCGGTCGCCTCGATGCCCGGTGTGATGCGGCGCAGCGTCGACCTGATCGCCAAGGCGGCGAAAGAGGCGCATGCCCTGGGCATTCCCGCGATCTGCCTGTTTCCCTATACCGACCCCAGCCTGAAAACCGAGGATTGCGCCGAGGCCTGGAACCCCGACAACCTGAGCAACCGCGCGATCCGCGCCATCAAGGATGCGGTGCCGGAGATGGCGGTGATGACCGACGTGGCGCTCGACCCCTACAACATCAATGGCCATGACGGTTTCGTCGTCGATAACGAGATCGTGAACGACCGAACCGTCGAGGCACTGGTCAAGATGACGCTGGCCCAGGCCGAGGCCGGGGCCGATATCATAGGCCCCTCGGACATGATGGACGGACGCATCGGCGCCATGCGCCGCGCGCTCGAGGCCGAGGGCCACCAACGGGTGATGATCCTGTCCTACGCCGCGAAATACGCCAGTGCCTTTTACGGCCCGTTCCGCGATGCGGTGGGCGCCTCGGGCGCGCTGACCGGCGACAAGAAGACCTATCAGATGGACCCGGCCAATTCCGACGAGGCGCTGCGCCTGATCGAGCGCGACCTGAGTGAGGGCGCCGACATGGTGATGATCAAGCCGGGCCTGCCTTATCTGGACATTTGCCGGCGCACCAAGGACATGTTCGGCGTGCCGACCTTCGCCTACCAGGTTTCGGGCGAATACGCGATGATCCAGGCAGCGGCGCAGAACGGCTGGATCGACGGCGACAAGGTGATGGTGGAAAGCCTGATGGCATTCAAACGGGCTGGATGCGACGGCATCCTGACCTATTTCGCACCAGAGGTGGCGCGGGCGCTGAACGGCTGACGTCGGCCGGGTCCGGGCGCGCCGGCAACCAGCGGAGGATGGATGAATGAGCGGAACCGGGCATTCAACCACCGGGGTCTTGGCCACCGGGGATGACCGGATCGACGGCATCCTCTATACGCAGCGGTGGTCGGACCTGCCCCTGACTTACAGCTTTCCCGACGGCCCCGGTGAATACGGGGGCAGCTACGGCAACGGAGAGAGTGCGGGCGCCTACACGGCCTCCTCCAGCATCCAGAGCACGGCCCGGTTCGCGCTGGACAAGGCGGCCGGGACCGCGGCCAACGACGGATTCTCGCTCGAAGGGTTCACCACCATCAGGGTGAAACCGACCGCTCTCGCAAACGCCCATGTCCGCGTTGCCGAAACCACCTCGGACCCGTTTTCCTACGGCACAGCCTGGAGTTATTTCCCCCAATGGTCGGCGGCCGGCGGGGATGTCTGGCTCTCCAATGTCTCGGTCGACTTTTCCACCGCGCGGGCGGGAAATTACGCCCATGTCACCGTGCTGCACGAGATCGGCCATGCGCTCGGCCTCGAACACGGGCATGATTACGGCTCTTTCGGCGCGCTGCCGACCGCCTACGACGCGATGGAATACACGCTGATGACATATCGCCCCTATGTGGGCGGCCCGACCAACGGCTATACCAACGAAACCTGGGGCTATGCGCAGAGCTACATGATGCTCGACATCGCCGCGTTGCAACATCTTTACGGCGCGGATTACAGCACCAATTCCGGCGATACGGTCTATCGCTGGACCCCGGCCAGCGGCGACACCCTGGTCGACGGTGGGGTCGCGATCGATCCCGGCGCCAACCGAATCTTTGCCACCATCTGGGACGGCGGCGGCACCGACACCTATGACCTCAGGGCTTATGACACCGACCTGTCGATCGACCTGGCGCCCGGCGCCGCATCCGTGTTCGCGGCGGCACAACTGGCCAACCTGGGGCGGGGGAACACTGCCTCGGGCAATATCTACAACGCACTCCTGCATGAGGATGACCCGCGCTCGCTGATCGAGAATGCCACGGGCGGTTCCGGCGACGACCATTTGCGCGGCAACCAGGCTGACAACCGCCTGATCGGCAATGCCGGCGACGACAGGCTCAACGGGCTGACCGGGGACGACCGGCTGATCGGGAAATCCGGCGACGATGTGCTGGCCGGCGGGCGCGGTGCCGACACGCTCAAGGGTGGCGGCGGCGACGATACGTTGAACGGGCGGCTTGGCGCCGACACCCTGCGTGGCGGCGCGGGCCGGGACACCGGATACGGCAACAAGGGCGACGATCTGCTGCTGGGGTTGAAGGGCAAGGACACGCTCTATGGCGGCCGCGGCGACGATACCCTGATCGGCGGCGCGGGGCGCGACGTGATGACCGGTGGCGCCGGGGATGACAGCTTTGTCTTCCAGAGTCGCGACGACAGTTCCGCCGCGGCCGCCCTGCCCGACCGGATCCTCGATTTCACCCCCGGCGAGGACATCATCGACCTCAGCGGGCTGGTGGGTGGTGCGCTGAATTTCATCGGCAAGGATGCGTTCTCGGAGACCACCGGAGAGCTGCGTTACGACGTCAATGGCCGCCACCTCATGGTCCTCGCCGACTGCGACGGCGACGGCGCGGCCGATTTCGGTCTGGAGTTGCGGGATCTGGACGTTCTGGAGGCCGGGGATTTCCTTCTCTGACCCGCGACGGCGCCCACAGACCCGCCGGGCAAGGGCAACAACCCGCGCATCCGGGCCCGTTGCGGCGTGACAGGCGCGCGGGTTGCGCGTATAACCACGCCCAAGGCCGAAAAACCGGTCAGAGCAGGTCAACAACAGGCAAAAGTCCAATGAACAACGCGATCCAATCCCATCGGCTGACCCGACGCGGGTTTGCCCTTTCCGCCCTTTCCGCCCTCGGCGTGACCGCAGCCTGCGGCAACGGCGTGGGCACCAACAAGGCGGCCAAGATCGACGCCCGCGTCGACGCGACGCTGAACCAGATGTACGCGCGCTATCCCAACACGGTGGTGCTGGCCGAGAAATCCACCGGCATGCTGGTGATGCCGCTGGTCACCGAGGCCGGCCTCGGGCTGGGCGGGGCCTATGGCCGCGGCGCGCTGCGGGTCAATGGCGTTACCGTCGATTACTATTCCACCGTCAAGGGCAGCGCCGGGTTCCAGATCGGCGCCCAACAATACGCCCATGTGCTGTTCTTCATGACCGAGGACGCGCTGCTTGAATTCCGCCGCTCGTCCGGCTGGGCCGCCGGCGGCGACCTGGAATACGTGATCAAGGACGAGGGTGACTCCATCGCCGCGGACACCAACACGATGCGGTCGCCGATCATCGCCGCCATTTTCGGTCAGGCCGGCCTGCGCGTGGGCGCGACGCTGGAAGGCACCAAGTACACCCGGATCATTCCCTAGGAAATCGCGCCGCAGGGCAGCGGCGATGGCTTTCGCTGCCCGACCATATCGCCTAGGTTGATCACGGCCTCCGGGTGGTGCATTCCTCGCCCGGAAAAGCAGGCAGGCGCGGCATGCAGGGGGACGTATGGGGTTGATTTTTCGTTGGTTGCTGCGGATCGCCGCCGGCCTGGTGGTGCTGGTGGTGCTTGCAATCGGGCTTGTCTATTACCTGGCTAACCAATCCCTGCCCGACTATGACCAGACCGAAAAGGTCGCGGGCCTCTCCGCGCCGGTCGAGATCATCCGCGACAACGCCAATGTGCCGCATATCTTCGGTGACAGCGACCCGGACGTGTTTTTCGGCCTTGGGTATGCGCATGCGCAGGACCGGCTCTGGCAGATGACGACCCTGCGCCGGACCGTGCAAGGGCGGCTGTCCGAGGTGTTCGGCGCCCGCACCGTGCGCATCGACCGGCTGTTGCGCCGGCTTGACCTGTACCGCCTGGCGCAGCAATCGGTCTCCGCGCAAGACGACTACACCACCGCCGCGCTCGAGGCTTATTCCGCCGGGGTCAACGCCCGTCTCAACGAGATCAACGATGAGGCACTGGGACGCGGCGCCCCCGAGATGTTCCTGTTCAACGCCCCGGTCGCGCCTTGGCATCCGGCGGATTCGCTGGCGATCATCAAGCTGATGAGCCTGCAACTCTCGGGCCACCTGGAGGAAGAGGTGTTGCGCGCGCGCACCGCGCTGATGCTGGATGACAATGCGCGGCTGCGCGACATCCTGCCCGACGCGCCGGGCACCGGCATCGCCGCGCTGCCGGAATACGCGCAGATGTTCCCAGGCCTGCCGCGCTATGCCCAAGGGACGCCGGTTTCCGACGATCCGCTGTCACCGTTCCCGCGGCGCGGGCTGGCCGGCGCCTCCAACGCCTGGGCCGCCGCACCGTCGCGCTCGGCCTCGGGGGGCACGTTGCTGGCCAATGACCCGCACCTGGGCTTTTCCGCACCCTCGACCTGGTACCTCGCGCGGATCGAGTTGCAAAGCGGCGGCGTGATCGGCGCCACCATCCCGGGGTTCCCGGCGATCCTGAGCGGACGCAGCAGAAAGCTGGGCTGGGGCGTCACCTCGTCCTATCTCGACGATCAGGACGTGTTCATCGAAAAGGTGAACCCGGAGAACACGGATGAATACCTCACCCCGGACGGCTACAAGCGGTTCGAAAGCCGCCCCTCGATCATCAAGATCAAGGATTCCACGCCCATCACCCTGACCCTGCGCTGGACCGAGAACGGACCGGTCCTGCCCGGCAGCCACTACAACCTGGGAACCGTGACGCCGCCCGGCCATGTCGCCGCCCTGGGCTGGACAGCGCTTGACCCGCAGGACACCACCGTGAGCGCGGCGATGGCCCTGATGCGGGCCCAGACGGTGCAAGAGGCGATCGCCGCCGGTGAACGCTATATCGCGCCGTCGCAGAACCTGATGCTGATCGACCGCGAGACCATCGCCCTCAAGACCATCGGCGCGGTGCCCCGGCGCGACCCGCGGCAGCAAAGCAAGGGGCGGCTTCCGGTCCAGGGATGGCGGGCCGAGAACCGCTGGCAGAGTCGACAGCCCTATGCCTCGAATCCGGAGTTCGTCAGCCCGCGCGGCGGGATCCTGGGCAATACCAACAACAAGATACTCGAGCGCCCGTTTCCCAACCACGTCTCCTATCTCTGGGGCGACACCCAGCGCATCAACCGCTGGCAACGGCTGATGCAGGCGCGCCAGGTCCATACCCGCGACAGCTTCATCGAGGCGCAGCTCGACACCGTGAGCTTTACTGCCCGCTCGCTGCTGCCGCTGATCGGGGCCGACCTGTGGTTCACCGGCGAGGCCGCGCCCGATGGCACCCCCGAACGGCAACGGCAGATCGCGCTTTCGCTGCTGGCCGAATGGAACGGCGAGATGAACGAACACCTGCCCGAACCGCTGATTTATGCCGCCTGGCTGCGCGCCCTGCAGACCCGGCTGATCGAGGATGAGCTTGGCCCGCTGGCCGACGAATACAAGCACGTGGACCCGGTGTTCATCGAGCGGGTCTACCGCGACATCGACGGCGCCGGCATCTGGTGCGACGTGCGCCAGAGCGCCCCGCGCGAGACCTGCACCGACATGGCGCGGCTTGCGCTGGACGATGCGCTGGTCTGGATCGGGGAACACTTCGGCGGCGCGCTGGAAAGCCTGCGCTGGGGCGATGCGCACCAGGCCACCCATGATCACCCGGTGCTGGGCGAGGTGCCGGTGCTGCGCTATTTCGTCAACATCCGCCAGTCGACCAGCGGCGGCGACAACACGCTGCAACGCGGCCGCACCTCGGGCGAGGACCCCGATCCGTTCTTGAACGTGCATGGCGCGGGGTATCGCGGGGTCTATGACCTCGCCGATCCGGACAGCTCGGTGTTCATCATATCGACCGGGCAATCAGGGCATTTCCTGTCACGCCACTATGACGACCTGGCCCAGTTGTGGCGGCGCGGCGAGTATATCCCGATGTCGCTGGATGCGGAACTGGCACGCGCCGCCTCGGTCGGGATCACGCGGCTGATCCCGCAATGACACTGGCCCCGCCCGGCGACCTGGCCTCTGCCCTCATGTCCCTGGGGGTGCTGTTCCTGGCCGGGCTGGCCGCCGACGCGCTGGGCCATCGAACCCGGTTGCCACGGGTGACGCTTCTGCTGGGCTGCGGATTGCTGGCCGGAACGACCGGCTTCGACCTGATGCCGGTCCTGCTGACCGAACTCAGCCCGGTGATCTCGATCATCGCGCTGACCATGGTGGCCTTTCTGCTGGGCGGCGAACTGTCACTGAAGGCGCTGCGCGCCAATGGCAAGGCGATCGTGCTGATCTCGCTCTCCATCGTGCTGGTGACCTTGCCATTGGTGGCGGCGGGCCTCTGGCTGGTCGGGTTGCCGTTGGCGGCGGCGCTGGTGCTGGGGGCGCTGGCCACGGCCACCGATCCGGCCGCCACTTATGACGTGATCCACCAGACCGGGGTGGAAAACCGCTTTACCCATACGCTCAAGGGCATCGTCGCAATCGACGACGCCTGGGGGCTGATCGTGTTCAGCCTGGTCATCGTGCTGGCCCGCGCGCTGGACGGGGGCGAATGGTCCTTCGTGGTGTTGCAACTGTCGTTGGTCGAAGTGGCCGGTTCTCTCCTGCTGGGGCTGGCGATCGGGGTGCCCGCCGCACTGCTGACCGGGCGGCTGTCCAAGGGCGAGCCGCTGCGGATCGAGGCGCTGGGGCTGGTCTTTGTCACCGCCGGTCTCGCGATCTGGCTCGAGCTGTCCTATCTGATCGCGGGGATGACGGTGGGCACGGTGATCGTCAACCTGGCCCGCCACCACACCCGCGCCTTTCACGAGATCGAACACCTGCAATGGCCGTTCATGATCATGTTCTTCATTTTTGCCGGCGCCTCGCTGGACGCCGAGGGCTTGCTGCTGGTCGGCCCCGCGGGGCTGGCCTATGCGGTGCTGCGGATCGCCGCGCGCATGTTGGGCGGCTGGCTGGGCGCATCGCTGGCCGGGGAACCGGTACGGGAGCGCAAATGGTATGGCCCTGCCCTGTTGCCGCAGGCCGGCGTCGCCATCGGCATGGCGCTGATCGCGGCCGAGCTGTTTCCCGCTTACGGGTCAACGATCATGGCGATGGCGGTAGGCACGACCATCGCCTTTGAGCTGATCGGACCGCTGGCCGCGTCAGTGACCCTGGGCCGGCTCGCAAGGAAGGCGGACGCCGACGAGGGTTAAAGCGCGCCGTACTGCGCCTCTTGCCGGGCGGTCCAGTAGACCGTGAGGTCGAACCCCTCTTCGGTCTGCTGTTCTTCCTGCACCACGTCCTGCGCGAAAAGCCAGGCCCGTTTGCGCCCCTCGGAGAACCCCAGGTGCAGCCGGGTCTCATGCCGCGCGCCCTGCAAGGTCTGCGCGATCGCGACGAGCAGCGGCTCCATCCCCTCGCCGGTCTGGGCGGACAGGGCGAAGGTGGTGTCACTGCGCGCCGCGCGGGCCTGTACCGCCTCGCGCTCGGCTGGGTCCAGCTGGTCGATCTTGTTCCAGACCTCCAGCCTCGGGCGCGCATCGGTCACGCCAAGCGACGCGAGGATCGTCTCGACGTCCCGTGCCTGTTCCTCGGTACCGGCGTGGCTGATGTCGCGCACATGCACGATCAGGTCGGCGGCCAGCACCTCTTCCAGCGTGGCGCGGAAGGCGGCGACCAGTTCGGTCGGCAGGTCCGAGATGAACCCCACGGTATCGGAAAGGATCACCTCCGGCCCGTCCGGAAGCTGGACCCGCCGCATGGTCGGATCGAGGGTGGCGAACAGCATGTCCTTGGCCATGACCTCGGCGCCGGTCAACCGGTTGAACAGGGTCGATTTTCCGGCGTTGGTATAGCCCACCAGCGCCACGATCGGATAGGGCACCTTGGCGCGCGCCTTGCGGTGCAGCTCACGGGTTTTCACCACCTTGTCGAGTTGCCGGCGCAACCGCACCAACTGATCGTCGATGGCGCGGCGGTCCGCCTCGATCTGGGTCTCGCCGGGTCCGCCGACGAACCCGAGTCCGCCGCGCTGACGCTCCAGGTGGGTCCAGGCGCGGACCAGCCGGGTGCGTTGATAGGACAGCGCGGCCATCTCGACCTGCAGCACACCCTCCCGGGTGCGGGCGCGATCGCTGAAGATTTCCAGGATCAACCCGGTCCGGTCGAGGATCTTGACGCCCCAGTCCTTTTCGAGATTGCGCTGCTGCACCGGGCTGACCGGCCCGTCGATCAGAACCAGCTCGACCTCGTTGGCCTCGAACCTGGCGCCGAGTTCCTCGATCTTTCCGGAGCCGAACAGGTGGCCGGGCTGGGCGCGTGGCAGGCGCACCACCTCGCCGCCGGCGACCTCAAGGCCCGGCAGCGCCGCCGCAAGCGCGACAGCCTCCTCCAGCGCCGGTCCCGGATCCCGGCGGTCTGCATCGGATTTGATGTCAGGATGCAGCACCCAAGCGCGGGTGGCTTCCGTCTCGTGGTCCATCAAGAGGCGTCTTCGCCCTCGTACAGGCTGATCGGTTGGGCCGGCATGATGGTCGAGATCGCATGCTTGTAGACAAGCTGTGACTGGCCGTCGCGGCGCAGCAGCACGCAGAAATTGTCAAACCAGGTGATGACGCCCTGCAATTTGACGCCGTTGATCAGAAAAATCGTGACCGGAACCTTGGTTTTTCTGACGTGGTTCAGGAACGCGTCCTGCAGGTTCTGTCTGTCCGAAGCCATTTGTTGAAATCTCGCCTTTGTTCTTGCCACGCGCTGCGGACCAACGCGCCCGTTCCGAAGGAGTATGAAGCGAGGTTCGGGGAGTTTCCAGCCGAAAACGTACAAATACGCGGCCAGTTTTCCCCCAAGGGATCAATTCCGCCACAGATCCGGGGTGATCAGCGCAATGATCGCGAGGGTTTCGAGCCGGCCCAAAACCATTGTTGCGCAGAGCACCACCTTGGCCAGCCCGCCCAGTTCGGCCAGCCGGATCGGCGTGTCGGCGGCCACGTCGATCAGCGGCCCGGTGGTCGAGAGCGCGGCGATGCTCAGCACGATGGCTTGGTCGAAACTCAGCCCCAGCGCCGAGAGCACCACGCAGACCAGCGTCAGCGTCAGCGCGAACATCATGAAGAAAATCCAGGCGATGAAGGCGCCGTTCTTCTGGATCCGTCGGTTGTAGCGTCCTTCGCCGCTGACCGAACTGGGGTGAACCAGCCGCTCCATCTCGCGCAACCCGTTGAGGTAGAGCGCATAGACCCGCAACAGCTTGACCCCACCGGCCGTCGTGGCGACGCCGCCGCCGATCACCGACAGCCCCAACAGGATCAGGCCCGGTGTGTTCAGCCCCGACCATTGCCCGGCCTCGTCCCAGAACACGCTTTCGAACCCGGTGGTGGTCAGGAACGACATCACCGTGAACATCGCCCCCCACCAGGCTTCGAGGGCCAACAACGGATGCCCGTCGCTGCTCACGTCCAGCGCGGCCAGCCAGTGCCGCAGGAACAGCAGCAACGGAATGCCCAGGATGATCAGCAGCCCGGTGCGGAACTCCGGGTCGGTGGCGAGGTTGGCGCGCTTGACCGTCGCGGTATCGGTCGAAAAGGTCAGGCGGGACAGGGCGAAGAACATGAACAGGAACAGGATCGCCTCGCCCCAGATTCCGCTGGCCGCGCCGGACAATCCGCCGACCGGCGAGATCCCCGAGGTCGCCATCACCGACATCGCGTGACACAGCGCGGTGAGCCCGGTTTCCCCCGAGATCAGCAGCATGACCCAGACCACCACCGTCAGCCCGGCATAGACCGGCGTCAGGGTGGCCGTTATCCGGACCAGCCTGCGGCGCGGATCGACCCCGGCCAGCGCGTTGGGCGTCGCCGCGGCGCGGCCCGGCTGTCCCCGCGCGGTCACTTCGAAGCCGCCCAGCGACAGCGGTGCCAGGATGGCCGAGGCGGCAATCCACATCACCAGCCCCCCCATCCAGCCGACCTGCGCCCGCCACAAGTGCAATGCACCGTCAAGCCGCGCCGGATCTTCAAACAGGTTGGCGCCGGTGGTGGTAATCGCGCTGACCATGTCGAAATAGGCGTTCAGATAGGTGGTGGTCTGCAGGGCCTCATAGAACGGCAGCGCCAGGAAAAGCGGCAACAGGGCAAAGGTCCCCAGCAGTGCCAGCAATTGCCCCAGGCTGCCGTGGCGCGGTCCCCCGCGCCCCAGTGCCAGTGCGATCAAGGTGACCCCGACGAGACCGAGCAACCCGGCAAAGAAGAAGTTCTGCGACACCAGGTGGTTCTTGCGGATCTCGGCATGGATCGCGGGCACCCACATCGACAGCGCCGCGATCCCCCAGATCATCAGGAACAACGGCAACCGCATCACGAGCCCGGGTTTGCTGCGCGTCGCCATGGTCAGAAGAAGTCGATCGAGACCTGCAGCAGCCGCTCGACCTCGGGCACGTCGGCGGCCATGGCAAAGATCGCCACCACGTCGCCCTCCTCGATCCGCAGCTCGCCGGCCGGGCGCAGCACCTTGTCGCCCTTGCCGACCGCACCGACCAGCACCCCCTCGGGAAAGTCGATATCGCCCAGCTTCTGTCCCGCCATCGGCGAGGTCGACAACACCTCGGCCTCGATCATCTCGGCCTCGGCGTCCCCGATGGAATAGACCTGACGCACCCGCCCGTGGCGGATATGGCGCAGGATCGAGCTGACGGTGGTGGCGCGCGGGTTGATATAGGCGTCGATGCCCAGCGGCTCCATCAGCGGCACCAGCGTCGGATCGTTGATCAGCGCGATCGCCAGCGGACAGCCCTCGGCCTTGGCGCGGACCGCCGACAGCATGTTGGTCTTGTCGTCGTCGGTGATCGCCAGCATGGCGTCGGCGCGTTCGATCCCGGCCTCCTTGAGCAGGCCCGAATCCAGCCCGTCGCCGTTGAGCACGATGGTGCGTTCCAGCGCCTCGGCCGCTCGCTCGGCCTGGGCACGGTTGCGCTCGATCACCTTGACGCGGGTCCGGGTCCGGCGTTTTTCAAGCGCGTGCGCCACCTCCAGCCCGACGTTGCCCCCCCCGACGATGACCACCCGGTTCTGGGTTTTCTGGGTCTTGCCGAACACCTCGAGCGTTCGGTCCACGTCCTCGACATGGGAAAAGACGTAACAACTGTCGCCGATGAACAGCTGGTCGTCCGGCTCGGGCGCGAACAGGGTGCCGTCGCGCCGCACCCCGACGACGATCGCCCGAAGGGTCGAGAACAGGTCGGTCAACTGGCGCAGCGGCGTGTTCACGATCGGGCAGTTTTCATCCACCATCACGCCCAGCAACTGTGCCCGCCCGTCCATGAAGGTCTCGGTATCGAAGGCCGCGGGCGCCGAGAGGCGCTGCATCGCGGCGGCGGCCACCTCGCGCTCGGGGCTGATCACCACGTCGATGGGCATGTGTTCGCGACGATACAGGTCGGAGTAAATCGCGGTCAGGTAGGATTGCGCCCTGAGCCGGGCGACCTTGCGCTGGATCGAGAACACCGAATGGGCTACCTGGCAGGTGACCATGTTGACCTCGTCCGAATGGGTGGCGGCGATCAGCATGTCAGCGTCGCGCGCGCCGGCCCGGTCAAGCACGTCCGGGTAGCTGGCAAATCCGGCAATGCCCTGCACGTCCAGCGCTTCCGTGGCCCGGCGAACCAGGTCGGGGTTGTTGTCCACGACCGTGACGTCGTTGTGTTCCCCCGATAGGTGGCGGGCGATCTGCCAACCCACCTGCCCCGCACCGCAAATGATGACTTTCATCTATAATGCTTCCCTGCCGACAGGGGTTTTGAATGACAGATGCCCCCGGAACGGTCAATTCAATTGTACCGCTTCCCACTCTGCGGCATTCTAATGCCATGAGACCTGCTGCACGCCTGATCTGTTCCGCCCTGTTCCTCGTCGGTTGCGCGCCGATGTCGCTGTATTATCAACCCGGCGTTTCTGTGGCGCGGATGCAGGACGACACCACCCGATGCGAGGTTCGCGCGCTGCGCGAAGCGCCGGTGGCCACCCAGATCCGCCAGTCTCCGCCGACCTTCGTGCCGGGGCGGCGCATCTGCAACCCGAAAGGCGAATGCCACGTCCGGCCGGGGCATTGGGTCGACGGGCCGATCTATACCGTCGACGTGAACGCGGGACTGCGCGCGCGGGTGACCCAGCTTTGCATGAGTGAAAAGGGCTATGACCCGGTGACCCTGCCGCTGTGCCCGGCCGAGGTGCGACAGGCAACGCCGCCGGGGGTGACACGGGTGCTGCCGCGTCTGACCGAGGGTGCCTGCGTGATCCGCAACGACGACGGCAGTTGGCAGATCGTCGCCCGCTGAGGGGCTGGCCCGCTACTCTGCCGCCTCGTCGACCCGCGCCACCCGCGCGCCGGATTTCTGCGAGGTGACCACGCCCAGCGATTTCAGTTTCCGGTGCAGGGCGCTGCGCTCCATGCCGACGAAACTGGCGGTGCGGCTGATGTTGCCGCCGAACCGGTTGATCTGGGTCAGCAGGTATTCGCGCTCGAAGGCTTCGCGCGCCTCGCGCAGCGGCAGCGTGGCCAGCGCGCCCGACAGCACGACGCGGCCATCGTCGGCGGGTTTGTCATCGTCGCCGGGAAGCTCGCTCGCCTCGATCGGGCCGGTTCCATCGCCGAGGATCAACACCCGTTCGATCAGGTTCTTGAGTTGCCGCACGTTGCCGGGCCAGACCATGGTCTGCATCAGCGCGATCGCCTCCTCGGTGAGTTCGCGGCGGGGCAGCCCCTGGCTGGCATGACAGCTCTCGATGAAATGCGCCGCCAGCACCGGGATGTCCTCGCGGCGGTCCTCCAGCGAGGGCACCGCAATCGGAACCACGTTGAGCCGGTGGAACAGTTCCTGGCGAAAGCGGCCCTCGTCGATTTCCTCTTCGAGGTTGCGGTTTGTGCTGGATATCACCCGCAGGTCGACCCGGACCTTATCGGTGCCGCCGACCCTCTGGAACTGCTGGTCCACCAGGACTCGCAGGATCTTGGACTGGGTGCCCTGGGGCATGTCCGCGACCTCGTCGAAGAAGATCACGCCGCCATGGGCCTCTTCCAGCAGACCGGGTTCGACTCCGCGCTCCGCGGTCTCGCGCCCGAACAGCACCTCTTCCATGCGCTCGGGCGCGATCGAGGCGCAGTTGACGCTGACAAAGGGGGCATTGGCGCGGCTGGAATTGGCGTGGATATAGCGCGCGGCGATCTCCTTGCCGGAGCCGGCCGGCCCGCTCAGCATCACCCGCCCGTTCGACTTGGTCACCTTGTCGAGCTGGCCCTGCAGGGTGCGGAAGGCGGCACTTTGACCGATCATCTCGGCGCTGGTCACCTCGCGGCGTTTCAGCGCGCTGTTCTCGCGCCGCAGGCGCGAGGTTTCCATCGCCCGGCGGATTACCACCATCAACTGGTCGATGTTGAACGGTTTCTCGATGAAATCATAGGCGCCCTGCTTGATCGCCGCGACCGCGATCTCGATGTTGCCATGCCCGGAGATGATCACCACCGGCACGTCCGGGTTGTCGCGCTTGACCGTCTTGAGGATGTCGATCCCGTCCATCCGGCTGTCCTTGAGCCAGATGTCGAGGATCAGAAGCGCCGGCGCCTCGGTGTTGATCGCCGCCATGCACTCGTCGGAATTGCCGGCCCGCCGGGTGGCAAACCCCTCGTCCTCGAGAATATCGGAGATCAGTTCGCGGATGTCGCGTTCGTCGTCAACAATCAGAATATCACTCATGTCATACCTGCTATAAACTTTTGTTTTCTGTTCGGCGGGCGCGTCTGGGCGGATCCGGCGGTGGCCATCGCCGCCGGAAGGCGGATCACGGCCATGGCACCGAAATGGACCTGCCCCTCGAAGACCGGCGCATCCTGCAGTGTCAGGTTGCCGCCATGTTCCTCGATGATCTTCTTGACGATGGGCAGGCCCAGTCCGGTGCCCTCGTCCCGGGTGGTGACGTAGGGTTCGAACAGCCGCGCGCGATCCTCGGGCAGGCCGATTCCGTTGTCGGCGATGGTGATCTCGCTGCCCTCTTGCGTTTGCGCCAGACGGACGCGGATTTCCGGCGCGAACCCCTCGGGCGCACCGCGCTTTTCAAGGCTTTCGATCGCCTCGCCGGCGTTCTTGATCAGGTTGGTCAGGGCCTGCGACAGCATGGTCGCGTCCACCTCGGACATGACCGGCCCCTCGGGAAGGTCGGACTTGAGCGCGACATCGGGTTGCCCGGTTCGCTGCAACAGGACCGCATCGGCCACCAGTTTCACCAAGTCCTCGCTGTGCCGTTCCGGCTCGGGCATGCGGGCGAACTTGGAGAACTCGTTGACGATACGGTGCAAATCGTTGGTCTGGCGCACGATCACGTCGGTCATGGATTCGAGCGCGTCGCTGTCCTCCTCGCCCAACCGGGGGGCGAACTTGCGCTTGATCCGCTCGGCGCTGAGCTTGATCGGAGTCAGCGGGTTCTTGATCTCATGGGCGATGCGCCGGGCGACGTCGCCCCAAGCGGCCAGGCGTTGGGCGCTGACCAGATCGGTCACGTCGTCGAAGGCGACCACATAGCCCTCCAGCCCGCCATCCTCGCCCGAGCGAGTCGCAAGGCGGACCAGAAGGTGCTCCAGCCGACCCTCCCGCGATACCTTGACCTCGCCCTGCGCAGTGCCCGTTCTGGAGACCTTCACACTGTCGAACAGCGGCCCGAACTCGGGCACCGCCACCTCCAGCGCCAGCGCGGTTTCGCCGCCCGACCATCCCAGCAGCCGCTCGGCGGACCGGTTGACGAAGGTCACCCGCCCCTCCGGGTCAAGGCCGACAACGCCCGAGGTCACCGAACTGAGCACGGAATCGAACAGCCGCCGTCGCGCTTCGATCTGGCGCGTATTGTCCAACAGGGTCTGGCGCTGGCCCTTCAACTGGCGCGTCATCTGGTTGAAGTAGCGGCCCAGCATGGCGATCTCGTCGTCGCCCTCTTCCTCGACCACCTGGACGTCGAGGTCGCCGGTTCCCACCCGTTGCGCCGCGGTCGTCAGCCGCCCCACCGGACGCGACAGCCGTTCGGCGAACCACAGGCCCAGCCAGACCGCCGCAAGGATCAGGATCACCGCGAAGCCGATATAAAGCAGCCCGAATTCGAATAGGACCCGGCCCCGGTCGCTCTCGAGTTGTTGATAGAGGACCACGGTCTGCTTGGTGTCGTCGAGAAGGTTCAGGATCCCGCCATCGACTTCGCGGCTGACATAAAGGAACCGGTCGACAAAGGCATTCAGCCGCACCAGCGCCCGAAACTCGTTGTTGTCCCAGTCCTGGATGATCACCATCCCGGTCTTGCTGGCCTCGGCGATCTGTTCGTCGGTGGGCCGGTCGAAATCGAAAAGGTAGGACCGTTCTCCGCGCGCCCGGATCTCTCCGGTGCCGTCGATCACATAGGCCTCTCGCAGCCCGCGCTGGATCTGGCCCTGTCCCTGCGCCAACATCTGCCGCAACTCGGCATCGTTGATGAAAAAGGCCACCGCGCGGCTTTTGTCGAGGAAACGGGCCAGCGCGCGGGCGTCTTCCTCCAGATCCTCTCGGTGTTCCTGTTCATAGGCCTCCGCCGCCGAGAGCGAGGTGCCGACCACCTGCCGCACCCGGTCCGAGAACCAGCCCTCCAGCCCGATATTCAGGGTCAGCATCGCAAAGACCGCGACGATCACGGTCGGCAGCAGCGCCAGGAAGGTGAAAACACCGATCAGCCGCAGGTGCAGGCGGGAACCCGCCGATTTCGCCCGTCGCGCCGCGATCAGCCGGCCAAGCTGGCCCAGAACCAGGGCCGCAACCACCAGAACATAGACGAGATCGGCCAGCAGGATGACCCGCAGCCCCGGCGCCGAGGCATTCAGATCGAACGGCCCCAGCACCATGAAAGTGGCCAGCGCCAGCGCTGGACCCAGCAACACCAGCCCAAGCGTGCCGATATTGCGGGCGCGCCGTGTGCGCCGCCACCTGTTTACTGCTGGAAACAGCCCGTATTGTGACCGGCTTGTCACCTGCTGCCCTCATCAATGTGTGCCGCTTGCGCGGCTGACCGCCAAATGTCGTGGTCTATTCCGGCGCCAAATCAGTACTGGCACCGGACCGCCACGGTTCTGTGGCCTTTTTACATCAATTTGCGGCGGCGTGTCACCTCTATATCGAGATCGGTGATCTTCTTGCGCAGGGTATTGCGGTTAATTCCCAGTAATTCCGCACATTTTGCCTGGTTTCCGCCGGTCGCCTCGAGGGCGATCTCGATCAGCGGCATTTCGACCTCGCGCAGGATTCGCGCATAGAGCCCCGGCGGCGGCAGCATGTCGCCATGCAGATCGAAATAGCGTTGCAGGTGACGGGCGACCGAGGCGCTCAGCTTTTCCGACCCGCCGTTGTCCAGCACCGGCTCCATCTCGGGTTGGCGGCCCAGCACTGCCTCGACCTCCGAGCGGGAGATTTCCTCGGCCCGCCCGGTCAGGACCAGCCGCCGCACCGCGTTTTCCAGTTGGCGCACGTTGCCGGGCCAGGAATAGGCCCGCACCAGCGCCTCGGCCTCTTCGCCGAGATAGCGTTTCGGCGCCCCGTCGCGTTCGGTCCGGGTGAGGAAGTGTTCGGCCAGGAGCGGGATGTCATCGACCCGTTCGCGCAGCGCCGGCACGTGGATGTTGGTGCCGCTCAGCCGGTAATAAAGATCCTGGCGCAGCCGTCCCTCTTCCATCGCCTTGGTCGCATTGCCCTGGCTGGTGGCCATGAAGCGCGGCACGTGATCGCCGGGCGCGTCCATCATCCGCACGATACGCGCCTGCACCTCTTCCTCCAGGTCGCCGATCTCGTCGACCAGGAGCGTGCCGCCCTTGACCCGCGCCAGCACGCGCGCCGGGCCTTCAAGTTCTTGCAGGTCGGCGCCCGAGACGGTCACGAAGGGCAGCGTGCGCCGGTCCGAGAAATCATGGATCGCCCGCGCGATCAGCGATTTCCCGGTGCCGCTCTCGCCGGTGATCAGCACCGGCAGATCGGTGTTCATGACCCGCGCCACCAGGCGATAGAGCGCCTGCATCGCCGGGGTCCGCCCGACCAGGGGCAATTCGTCGGGGCGATCGGCCTCTTCCGGCTGGTCCTGTTCGGAGGGCGCGCGCCGCTTTTGTTCCAGCGCGCGGGCGGTCCGCTTCATCAGGTCGGGCAGATCGAAGGGCTTGGGCAGGTAGTCATAGGCTTCGGCCTCGGCCGCCTGGATCGCCGTCATGATGGTGTTCTGCGCCGAGATCACGATCACCGGAAGACCGGGACGATCCTGCGAGATCTTGGGCAGCATCTCCAACCCGTTGCCGTCGGGCATGACCACGTCGGAAATCACCACGTCACCCTTGCCCTCTCCGACCCAGCGCATCAGCGTGGTCAGCGAGCTGGTCGCATGTACCTTGCACCCGGCGCGCGTCAGCGCCTGGGTCAGGACCGTTCGGATCGTGCGGTCGTCATCTGCGACCAGAACCGTGCCATCCATCAACCGTTCTCCTTGCTATCTTGGTCGCGCGGCACCCGGGCCAGCGACAAGCGAAATACCGTGCGTCCGGGCACAGAGGTCACGGAAATCCATCCGCCATGGTCAGAGACGATCTTGCTGACCAGCGCCAGCCCGAGTCCGGTGCCGTTCTCACGCCCGGACACGAAGGGGTCGAAGATGTCGCCCCGGATATCCTCGGGCAGGCCGGGACCGTCGTCTATGATCTCGACCTGCAGCGGCAGCGACCGGCCCGAACCGTCGGCCCGCCGCAGCCGGAAGGAATGTTCGAAATAGGTATGCAGCCGGATCGTCCCGCCCCTGGTATCGGCCGCCTCGGAGGCGTTCTTGACCAGGTTCAGCACCACTTGCAGCAACTGGTCCGGATCGCCCCAGGCCAGCGGCAGCGAGGGATCGTAATCCTCGATGATCTTCATGTGCGCGCCGAATCCCAGCAGCGCCGAGCGGCGCGCGCGATCCAGCACGTCGTGGATGTTCACCGGTTTCATGTCCGGCGGGCTGAGATTGCCGAACTGTTCGACCTGCTCCAGCAGCTTCACGATCCGGCGACTCTCGGCGACGATCAGATCGGTCAGCTCGAGATCCTCCTGGCTGAGGTTCATGCTCAGCAGTTGCGCCGCCCCGGTGATCCCGGCCAGCGGGTTCTTGATCTCATGCGCCAGCATCTCGGCCATGCCGATTGCCGATTGCGCCGCCGAATGCACCGAATGGTTGCGGGTCATCCGTGCGGCCAGTTCCCGTGGCGAGATCATCATGATCATCTGCCCCGGATGGCCCGATAGCGGCGCGATCTGCAGCCCGCATTGCAAAGGCGCGCGGTTGCCGGTGCCGACGTCGATATCGTTGACGAAAAGCGGTGTTCCCTTGTCCCGGGCGCGGGCAAAGGCATCCTCGATCGGCGCATCGATGGCGACCTGGTCCCAGACCGGCGTGCCGACCACCGATTTGCTCGAGGCGTTGAAGAACCCCTCGGCGGCGGTGTTGACGTCAAGGATGCGGTCGTCCTCCCCGATCAGGATGGCAGGCACCGGGAGCGAGCTCCAGATCGTTTGGTCGGAGGTCATGCCGCCACCTTTGCCGTTGTGGCGGGCGGGGTCAGCGCCTCGGGCAACAGCTGCAGCACCGCCGCCGGATCGCGCGCGGTCAGCACCGCGCGGCGCAGGCCGGGCCCAGTTCCGACCTCGTCCATGTACCAACCCAGATGCTTGCGCGCCACGCGCAGCCCAAGGTCTGCGCCGTAGAACCCGAGCATCGCCTCGTAGTGACCGGCGACCAGATCCGCCAAGGCGGCCCCCCGGGGCACCTGAGGCGCGGGTGTCCCCCAGATGTCATGGGCGATCTCGGCCAGCAGCCAGGGCCGGCCCTGCACGCCGCGTCCGACCATCACCCCATCGGCGCCGGACTGGGCCAGCGCACGCCGCGCGTCGGCCGGGCCGCGGATATCCCCGTTGGCCAGAACCGGGATGTCGACGGAGTGTTTCACCTCGGCGATCGCGGCCCAATCGGCGACACCCTTGTAAAACTGGCACCGGGTGCGGCCATGGATGGTGATCATCACAACCCCTGCCGCCTCGGCGCGCCGGGCCAGCTCGGGGGCGTTGCGCATGTCGTCGTCCCATCCCAGCCGCGTCTTGAGCGTCACCGGAACGTCGACCGCGCCGACGACGGCCTCGATCAGCGTCAGCGCATGGTCGATATCCTTCATCAGGGCCGAGCCGCTGGCCCCTGCCCCGCTGGCGCTGGTGACCTTCTTGGCCGGACAGCCCATGTTGATGTCGATCATCGCCGCGCCCCGGTCGGCGACCTGGCGGGCCGCCTCGGCCATCCAATGCGCCTCGCGCCCGGCCAGTTGCACTGCGGTGTTCTCCACGTCCATGCCCAGTTCGGCCCGTTCGCGCACGCCGGGCTTGGCCTGAACCATTTCCTGGCTTGCGACCATCTCGCTCACCACCAACCCGGCGCCGAACCGGCGGACCAGATCGCGAAAGGGCCGGTCGGTGATTCCGGCCATCGGCGCCAGGGCCACCGGAGGCGTCAGCGCCAGAGTTTTCAGATGAATGGTCAAACGCCCAATCCTTGTGCAGTTAACGACTATCTAGGGAAATTCGGTCCGGTTAACAATCAAACGCGCGCCCTCAAAGCCCAACAAAACACCACATGCCTATTTTTTACGCACACATTCTCGGGCAATTGCCTCGCCCCGCATCACCGCATACACAGAACCGCGCGCCCCGCCGGGCGCCGAAAGTCGGAGCGGTTTGATGAGCACAGCGGCCATACTGGTTGCGGCCGGGCGCGGTCAACGGGCCGGCGGCGGCACCCCCAAACAGTGGCGGCCCCTCGCCGGGCGGCGGGTGGCGGACTGGACCCTCGACGCCTTTCGCGCGGCCCCGGGAATCGGCCCGATCATCCTGGTCCTTTCGCCCGAAGACCGCGCGGCCTGGGCCGAGTTTGCCGATGATCCCGACGTGACCCCGGTCGCCGGCGGCGCCGACCGCGCGGCGTCAGTGCGCAACGGGCTGGCAGCGCTGGAGGGGGCCGACGTGGACCGCGTGCTGATCCATGACATCGCGCGCCCCTGCATCTCACAAACGTTGATCGCGGCGGTGATCGCGGCGCTGGACACGGCCCCCGCCGCCGCGCCCGGACTTGCGGTAACCGACGCGCTCTGGACCGGGGTCGAAGGGGCGGTGACCGGCACCCGTGATCGCACCGGCCTGTTCGCGGCGCAGACACCGCAGGGGTTTCACCTGGACGCGATCCGCGCCGCCCACGCGGCACATCCCGGGGGCGCTGCGGATGACGTGGAGGTCGCCCGCGCCGCCGGGCTGCGGGTGGCCATCGTGCCGGGCGAGGCTGACAACCTGAAAATCACCCGGCCCGAGGATTTCGCCCGGGCCGAACGCATATTGAGGCAGGACATGGATGTAAGACTGGGCAACGGATACGACGTGCATCGGTTCGGACCGGGCGATCACGTGACGCTTTGCGGGGTTCTTGTGCCGCATGAGCGCGGCCTTCAGGGGCATTCGGATGCAGATGTGGGCATGCACGCGATCACCGATGCGATCTATGGCGCGCTGGCGCAGGGCGATATCGGGCGCCACTTCCCCCCTTCGGACCCGCAGTGGAAAGGCGCCGACAGCGCCATCTTCCTGCGCCACGCAGGCGATCTGGCGCGACAGATGGGGTTTCAGATATCGAACGTCGACTGCACGCTGGTCTGTGAGCAGCCCAAGATCGGCCCCCATGCCGAGGCGATGGCCGACCGCCTGGCGGATATCCTGGACATCCCGGCCGACCGGATCTCGGTCAAGGCCACCACCTCGGAGCGGCTGGGCTTTACCGGCCGGGGCGAAGGCATCGCGGCGCTGGCCACCGCCGCGCTGATCGGAGGGTAAACCATGTTGCGTGCGATCAATACCTTCGGATTCGTCGGCCTGCTGCGCCCGGCACCGGGCACCTGGGGGTCCCTCGTGGCGGTCCTGCTGGGCTGGGCAATCGAGCATTGGCTGGGCTTCGTGCCGCTTGTCGTCGCCTTCGTCGCGGTGACGGCGCTGGGGTTCTATACCATCGGCGCCGAGTTGCGCGACCGTCCGGGCGACGATCCATCGGAGATCGTGATCGACGAGGTGGCAGGCCAGTGGCTGGCCCTGCTGTTCCCCGCCATGGGGTTCTGGATGCGCGACGTGCCGATGGTCTGGCCCGGCGCGGTGGCGGCGTTCCTGTTGTTCCGGCTGTTCGACATCTGGAAGCCCTGGCTGGTGGGCCGCGCCGACCGGCGCCACGATCCCGCCGGGGTGATGCTCGATGATCTCTGGGCCGGCCTCTTTGCCGGGGTCTGCACGGTGATCCTCGCCGCGCTTTATCACGGGGTGATGCTGCGATGACTATTGCCGCGCTGCTTGACGCCGCCCGTGCCAAGGGGGTCAGGATCGCCACCGCCGAAAGTTGCACCGGCGGCATGGTCGCCGCCGCGCTGACCGATGTGGCCGGCTCGTCCGACGTGGTTGACCGGGGGTTCGTGACCTATTCCAACGGCGCCAAGCGCGACATGCTGGGGGTGCGACAGGAAACGCTGGATGCCCATGGCGCGGTGTCGGAACAGGTGGCGCGCGAGATGGCCCAGGGCGCCTTGCGCCAGTCCGCCGCGGATCTGGCCATCTCGATCACGGGAATCGCCGGCCCCGGCGGGTCGGAACACAAGCCCGAGGGGCGGGTCTGTTTCGGGGTGGCGATGACCGGGCACGAGACCCAAGTCGAAACCATCGAGTTCGGCGCGCTGGGCCGGGCCAATGTGCGCGCGGCGTCTCGCGATCACGCGCTGGCGCTGCTGCTTCGGGCGCTGTCCTGACCCTTCCCGCCCCGGGGGCGCCGCTTAACCGTACAGCGCCTTGGCCCGTGCCTCGAAGGCGCGCACGATTCGTTGCATCGCCTCGTTGAACACCACGCCGATCAGCTTTTGCAGCACAGCGTTCTTGAACTCGAAATCGACGAAGAACGACACGTCGCAGCCCCCGTCGCGATCTTCGAACCGCCATTGCGATTTCATGTAGCGGAACGGGCCGTCCAGATACTCGGTGTCGATCAACCCCGCCTGGGGCCAGAGCTTGACCCTGCTGCCAAAGCGTTCGCGGAAAACCTTGAAGGAGATCACCAGGTCGGCCTCCATCAACTCTCCCTGCCCCTCCTCTTCGCCCGTGATGGGCCTGCGCGAGCGGATGCGCGCCGCCGCGGTCCAGGGCAGGAACTCGGGGTAACGGGCCACATCGGCGACCAGATCGTACATTTCACGGGCCGAATAGGGCAAATGGCGGGTTTCGGAGTGGGTCGGCATCCTGACGCGGTGTTTCCTGGGTGACAGTGGCGCCCCATGTCCTATGCTTGGCGGCGAAGTTCAAGGGGGACCCATGACAGAGCGTCCATATGTCATCGACGAAATGATTTCCGCCAAGGCCATCGCGGCGCGGATCGAGGAGCTGAGCCGCGAAATCTCGGAGGAATTCCGCGATACCAGCAAGCTGGTGGTGGTCGGACTGTTGCGCGGGTCCTTCGTGTTCATCGCCGACCTTGTGCGCGAGCTGGACCTGCCGATCGAGGTCGATTTCATCGAGGCCTCGTCATATGGTGACGGCATGGAAAGCAGCCGCGAAGTGCGCATCCTGAAGGACCTGCGCTCGACCATCGAGGGGCGCGATGTGCTGGTGGTCGAGGATATCGTCGATACCGGCTTTACCCTGTCCCATGTCATCAAGCTGCTGCAGAACCGCAAGCCGGCGCGGCTGAAAACCATTGCGCTGCTCGACAAGCCGTCGCGGCGCGAGGCGGATATCAAGGCCGACTGGGTCGGCTTCGAGATCCCGGATGAATTCGTCGTCGGCTATGGCGTCGATTTCGCCCAGAGGAACCGCAACCTGCCCTTTATCGGCAAGGTGCGGTTCACGTCGTGAATTTCTTCTGGCTGTTGCGGATGCGGCAGTGGGTGCAGCACCCGCCGTCGAAACAACGGGTAGTCCTGGTGCTGATCGTGATCGGGATCTGCCTTGCGCTTTATGCCGTCGAACACTGGATCGGCTGGCCCGAAGCGCTGAGCGTTCAGCCCGGCGGCCCCCGGATGCGCCCGTTCCGCTGACCGCCCCCGGATCACGCGGATGTGAAAACCCGACGTAAAGGTTTGTCGCACAGTCTCGCCACGATAGAGTGACCGCAAACCCAATTGCCAATAGTGAGGATTGTCATGAAAAAACAGGTATTCGCCCTTGCCACCGCCGCCGCCCTGATCGCCACGGGGGCCGTGGCGCAGGATTATTCCGCCAACCTCAAGGCCCGGCAGGGCCAGTTCCGCATCATGGCGCTGAACCTCGGCATCCTGGGCGGCATGGCGCAGGGCAAGATCGCCTATCAGGCCGAGGCCGCGCAGCGCGCCGCCGATACGCTGGTGGCGGTGTCGCATATCGACCCCGGCCCGCTCTGGCCCGAAGGATCGGACAACATGAGCATCGACGGCACCCGCGCGATGCCCTCGATCTGGGACGAGAACGCCGATTTCCTCGCCAAATGGGGCGCCTTCGGCGACGCGGCGGCCGGGATGCAGCAGGTTGCCGCCACCGGGCAAGAGGCGCTGGGCCCGGCCATGGGCAAGCTCGGCGGCGCCTGCAAGGCCTGCCACGACAAACACCGCGCGCCCCAGTAAGCGATGCGCGTGTTTCGCGGGTTGATCCTTGTCGCCGTGTTGGTCGCGGCGGCGGGGTGGTGGATGACACGGCCCCGCCCCCTGCCCGCCGATGCGCTGACGGGGTTGGAGGGTGACGCGGCGCGGGGCGAGACGGTGTTCCTGGCGGCTGGCTGTGCCTCGTGCCACGCGGCGCCGGAGGCCACCGACAAGCGCATCCTGTCCGGCGGGCAGCGGTTCGCCTCGGATTTCGGCACCTTCGTCGCGCCCAACATATCGCCCGACCCGGTGCAGGGGATCGGCGGCTGGACCGGCGCACAATTCGCCAGCGCCCTGCGGCGCGGCGTGTCGCCGGAGGGGCGGCATTATTACCCGGCCTTTCCCTATACGGCCTATGCGAAGATGCGCGGCCAAGACATCGCCGACCTCTGGGCGTTTTGGCAAACCTTGCCGGCCAGCGAAGCGGCGAGCCAGCCGCATGAGGTGAGTTTTCCGTTCTCGATCCGTCGGGGCGTCGGGGTTTGGAAAAAGCTTTTCCTGAATGAGGACTGGGTCATGGAAGGTGACCTTGATCCAAAGCTTGAACGTGGTCGCTACCTGGTCGAGGCGCTGGCCCATTGCGGCGAATGCCACACCCCGCGCGGGTCGCTGGGCGGCCTCGACCGCGACCGCTGGCTGTCGGGCGCGCAGAACCCCTCGGGCAAGGGCGAGATCCCGGCACTGACCCCGGACAGGTTGACCTGGGACGCCGGCGAGATCGCCTATTACCTCGAGACCGGCTTCACCCCCGACTATGACAGCGCCGGTGGTCACATGGTGGCTGTGGTGGAGAACTTTGGAAAATTGACCGCAGAGGATCGCGCGGCGGTGGCGGCCTATGTGAAGGCGTTGCCTTAGCTTTCTGTGCCATGACCTTGTAAGTGCGAGTCTTTGTCCCTCGTGCTTTTGGGCCGGAGGTCCCCGCTTTCGCGGGGATGACAAGTCGCGCAATAGCGGGACAGGAGCGCAGGCAACGCGGCGCTGACGGGCCTCAGCCCTGCGCCAGCTTGGCCTCTCGCGCGGTCCGCAACCGGGCGAAATCGTCGCCGGCGTGGTAGGACGAGCGGGTGAGCGGCGTCGCCGAGACCATCAGGAACCCCTTGCCGAAGGCGGCCTTTTCATAGGCCGCGAACTCCTCGGGAGTGACGAAACGATTGACCGCATGGTGTTTCGGCGTCGGTTGCAGGTATTGCCCGATGGTCAGGAAATCGACATCTGCCGCGCGCATGTCGTCCATCACCTGGCGCACCTGCGGCGCATCCTCGCCAAGCCCGACCATGATGCCCGACTTGGTGAAGATCGAGGGATCAAGCTCTTTCACACGCTGCAGCAGCCGCAGGGAATGGAAATAGCGTGCCCCGGGGCGCACCTCGGGGTAGAGGCCGGGCACGGTTTCCAGGTTGTGGTTGAAGACATCGGGTTTTGCCTCGACCACCACCTCGAGCACCTCGGGGGCGCATTTCAGGAAATCCGGCGTCAGGATCTCGATCGTGGTCGCCGGGCTGCGGTGACGCACGGCGCGGATGGTCTGGGCGAAATGCTCCGCCCCGCCGTCCTCAAGGTCGTCGCGGTCGACGCTGGTGATCACCACGTGGTTCAGCCCCAGCTTTTCCACCGCGTGGGCAACGCGACCCGGTTCGAACGCATCCAGCGTGTCGGGCCGCCCGGTGGCGATGTTGCAGAAGGTGCAGCCGCGGGTACAGATCTCGCCCATGATCATCATGGTGGCGTGGCCCTGGTTCCAGCATTCGCCGACGTTGGGGCAGCCGGCCTCTTCGCAGACCGTCACCAACCCGTTGTCGCGCATGATCTTGTGGGTATCCGCATAGCCCTTGCCGCCCGGCGCCCGGACCCGGATCCAGTCCGGCTTCTTGGGCTGGGCGTTGTCGGGACGGTGCGCCTTTTCCGGGTGGCGCTGCTGTGGGATCTTGAGATCACGCATGGAGGGGGCCTCGATCATGTCTGTTTGGCGTTCCTTAGCATATTTGCGCCGCCACGAAACCACCAGTCACGCATGGCGGCCATGTACCGCGGGCTGGCGGGTGATGGCGCCACCTACGGACCTGCAACGCAAGCCTGTTTTTCCCGCAGCGACGCGCCCCGGAAAAAGGAATGCTGCAAATGCAGCATTCCCCGGTTGATGGCACTCTGGAATCGTTTTAAATCGACGAGAAACCAGTCTTCACAGGAGTCCGATATGAAAGCCGGAATGAAACTGCCGAACGTGACCTTCCATACCCGCGTGCGTGACGAATCCGTTGGCGGCCCGAACCCCTTTCGCTGGGAAGACAAGACCACCGAGGATTACTTTGCCGGCAAGCGCGTGATCCTGTTCTCGCTGCCCGGTGCCTTTACCCCCACCTGCTCGACCTATCAGCTGCCCGGTTTCGAGAAGGGCTATGACGAGTTCAAGGAACTGGGCATCGACGAGATCTATTGCATGTCGGTCAACGACAGCTTTGTCATGAACAAATGGGCCGAGGCGCAGGAGCTGAAGAACGTCAAGGTCATCCCCGATGGCTCGGGCGAGTTCACCCGCCGCATGGGCATGCTGGTGCGCAAGGACAACCTCGGGTTCGGCCTGCGCTCCTGGCGCTATGCCGCCGTGGTCAAGGATGGCGTGATCGAAGCCTGGTTCGAAGAGCCCGGGCTGGCCGACAACCACCCCGAAGATCCCTATGGCGTGTCCTCGCCGGAGACGGTCAAGGATTACCTGGCCGAGGCCGCAAAATCCGCCGCCGCCTGATCCCTGCCATCTGAAACGACATCGACGGGTCCGCCTTGCGCGGGCCCGTTTTCGGTCCGAAAGGCCGAAATCAACCCCTCTCCGACATCGCGGATCATCTGGCCCAGCTGCGCGAACCAATCCTCTTCCGGTGTGCTTTCGCGGCGGACAAGGCCGATGCGACGCGCGGGCTCGGGCTCAGGGAAGCGGCGCAGCGCCAGTTCCGGCGCCGCCGCCCGTTCGGCCGCGGCGGCCAGTTCCGGCATCAGCGTCAGCCCGAACCCCGCCGCCACAAGCCGCGACAGGGTGGCCAGAGACGAGGCGCCCATGTCGATGCTGCCGCTGTTTCGATCCATGCCGCAGACCTCCAACGCCTGATCGGTCAGGCAATGCCCATCCTCCAGCAGCAGAAGTTGCGAGGGCTGCAGGTCGGTCGGGCGCAGCACCTGCCCGGTCGCATCCATCCGCGAGAGCCGCGCGTGCGACCCGGCCAGCAAAAAGCGATCCTCGAACAGCGGTTGCTCGACCAGGCCCCGCGTGCCGGTCGGGAGCGCCAGGATCACCGCGTCCAACTCCCCTGCCCCGAGTGCGGCAAGCAACCGCTCGGTCCGCGCCTCGCGCACCTGCACGGTCAGCGAGAGATCACCAGCGCGCAACGCCTCCAGAACACCTGGCAGCAGGTAGGGCGCCAGCGTCGGAATCACCCCCAGAGACAGGCTGCGCCCGCCGCCCTGATCGCGGGACAGTCGATCCAGCCGACCGGCGGCCGACAGCACCTCGTCCGCCTTGGCCAGAACCTGCCGTCCCATCCCGGTCAGAACGACATCGCGCGCGCGCCGCTCGACCAGCATCCCGCCCATCACATCTTCCAGTGCGCGTATCTGGACCGAAAGCGCCGGTTGCGACACGTTGCAGACCTCGGCCGCGCGGCCGAAGTTCCGGTGTTCCGTCAGGGCCTTGAAATAGGTGAGCTGCCGCAGTGTAAATTTCATGGGATTCTCTTATCGCAAGGCGTCAATTCGATAAATCCCCCTTATGGCGCAACGCATGCGCACAATTCGAATCCCCGTTGTCCCAGCACGGTCACATCCATTCCTGAAACAATCCGCCTTCCCCAAAAGGCACCGAGTATGGGCACGCGAAGTTTCCTTCCCCACACGCGGTAACTGGATCTGCGCCGACAGTAAGGGCACGTGCCGCCCTGTCAACGCTGGATCTCCTTTCGTGTAGAATGAAACGCTTAATTTTTGGGCCGACTGCAAGCGTCCAAGGCAATTTTCGGTAAAGATGAGTGAGAATTGCGCATTTTTCGCCTTCAACCGATCAAGGCATCCCGCCCCGACAGCCGGTCATAATGGGCCTGAAGCCGTTGCAACGCGATCCGAAGCACGATCTTGCCGGACCGGGCCGACCAGCCGAGACGTTTCTCGGCCTGTTCCAGCCCCTCCATGTAGCAGCAGCACCGCAGCGCAACATCGCTCAAGCCGGGGCCGAGATCTTCGAGGGCGCGCCGCACACGGTCGCGCGCGGCGACCGGACCGGAACTGGCGCCTGATCCGGTGCTGCCATCGGCAACGCCGCCGGTCAGGACCCGGTCCCAGTTTCCGGTGACCCGCGGACCGATCTGGGCGAGTTCAAAATCCTCGCGCAGACGCTCGCCCGCGCGCACCTTCCCGGTGTCGAGGAACGGCTGACCATCCTTGTCCTTGCGGCGGGCAAGCAAAAGGATCGGGCTTTCGGCGCGACAGTTGCGCCCTCGCCCTGGCTGGGCGTCCTCTTCCGATCCGCCGGCTCCGGACACGGTGTAAGGGACCTGTGCCTCGGCCATCCCGGTTTCGGTCCGGGTCCGGGCACGGTTTTCCAACCGGGCCAGCATCCGCTGCAACGCGGTGCGCCCGACCCCGGTGATCCGATAGCGACAGATCCGGCCCGGCGCGTCACAGGCGATCCAATCGTTCAACGCCATCGCTTGTGCAACTGCCACATCGACAACGGCGGTACGTGTTCCCGCCCCCTGTGCATCCCCCCGAACCACCACGGCCTTTTCCATCTGCTCGGCGACGGCCAGCACGGCGCCGGGTTCGCAGAGACGGCGCAATATGGTCAGCGCTTCATTGTTGAACGCGCCCCCCTCGGTTTCGGGGGCTGGGATTTGCGCGTGGTTCATCGCGGCGGCCTCCTTTCCTGCGGCCTGCCCGGCGAGGTCCGACGCCGATCCGGCATAGACCGCCGCCAATGCCGTCAAGGCGGCATCCACCAGCGGGTCATCCCGGCGCGTTTCCACCCGGCGGATCTGGCGCAGGACGGTCGAGGCATGGCAGCCCGCCGCGCGCGCCAGCGCCCGGATCGGTCGGCCGGCGACAGTATGGTCGAGATACCGTTTCGCGGGGGTCGGAACCCAGGTGGGAACCGGCGGAAGAGGATCATGTTTCATCTTTTCGCCAGCAGATCGTCTCAAGGGCAGATCAGTTCATCCAGTTCATATCCCCAGGGTTATCCACAAAGTTGGGTAACCTTGGTTACGCAGCGGTTAACAAATCGCCGGAACGGAAAGCATTGTTTCCTAAAGATAAACAAAAGTGAAAGCAGCGCGCGCTCACATCCGCCCCCGCAACACCCGCTTGGGTTGTGCAAAACTCGAGCCTTTCCCTCTGCTCGGAAAGGACCCGCGATGCAAGACATCCACAGCCTGATTGCCCGTCTCCGGCGTCCCCGCCTCTTGGTCCGCGCGGCCCGGATCGGGGCGCGTGACTATCGCCGGACGGTGCATTTGCCGCGGCTGCTCGGCTATGGCCGACTACCGGAGCCGGCGCCGGCCCTGATCCGCCTGATAGAGATCGAGGAGGAGATCGAGGAGCTGCGACGCATCCAGGATGCCGGCTATTCGCTGATCCGGCATCTGGACGTTCTGATTGCCCTGGTCGGCGAGGCGCAGCTGCTGCATGTGCAGCGCGATGCGCCGCACCTCACCCCGGTTACATGAAGGCGTCGGGCATCGACTCCTTCTTGGCGGCGACATAGGCGGTCAACGCCTCGGCGATCGCCGGATCAAGCGCTGGCTGCTGATAGACGTTGAGCAGATGCGCCACCCGGGCCGAGGCCAGCGCCTGGGTGTCGCGCGCGCCGTCTTCCTCCCAGGTCTCGAACGGCTTGTAGTCCAGCAGATCGGTGCGCCAGAACGCAGATTTGAAATTCGCCTGGGTATGCGCGCAGCCAAGGTAATGGCCACCCGGCCCCACCTCGCGCAGGGCGTCCATCGCCTGGGCGCTCTCGTCCACCGGCACCCCTTCGGCCAGCTTGTGCAGGATGCCCAGCTGATCCGCGTCCATCACGAATTTCTCGTAGGAGGACACCAGCCCGCCCTCGAGCCAGCCGCAGGCGTGCAGCATGAAGTTCACCCCGCCCAGCAGTGCCGCGTTATGGGTATGCGCGGTTTCATAAGCCGCCTGCGCGTCGGGCAGTTTCGAGGCACAGAGCCCCCCGCCCGACCGGAACGGCAGCCCCAGCCGCCGCGCCAACTGACCGGCACCATAGAGGATCTGGCTGGCCTCGGGCGTGCCAAAGGTCGGCGCGCCGGAGTTCATGTCGATCGAGGTGACAAAGGCGCCGAATACCACCGGTGCGCCGGGGCGCACCAACTGGCTGTAGGCGATGCCGGCCAGAACCTCGGCCAGTACCTGCGTCAGAGTGCCCGCGACCGAGACCGGCGCCATCGCACCGCCTACGATGAAAGGCGAGATCACGCAGGCCTGGTTGTTGGCGGCATAGATCTCCAGTGCGCCCATCATCACGTCGTCGAAGGTCATCGGCGAGTTGATGTTGATCAGCGAGGTCATCACCGTGTTGTCTTGCACGAACTCCTTGCCGAACAGGATCCCGCACATGTCGACGCTGTCCTGCGCGCGGCTCGGATCGGTCACCGATCCCATGAAGGGCTTGTCGCTCAGGGTCATATGGGCCAGCAACATGTCGAGGTGACGCTTGTTCACCGGGACATCGGTGGGTTCGCAGACCGTGCCGCCGGAATGGTGCAGGTACTTGGACATGTAGCCCAGTTTCACGAAATTGCGGAAATCCTCCATCGTGGCATAGCGGCGCCCGCCAGCGGCATCGCGCACGAAGGGCGGGCCGTAGACCGGGGCGCAGACCAAGGTCTTGCCGCCGATCTCCACCGATTTCTCGGGATTGCGAGCGTGCTGGGTAAAGCGTGACGGCGCGGTCGCGCAGAGCTTGCGCGCCAGACCACGCGGAATGCGCACCCGTTCGCCCTCGATCTCGGACCCGGCGGCGCGCCAACGCTCCAGCGCGGCGGGGTTGTTGACGAAGTTGACGCCGATCTCTTCCAGCACGGTTTCGGCGTTGGCCTCGATAATCTCCATCGCCTCTTCGGTGAGGATCTCGAAATTCGGGATATTGCGCTCGATGTATTTCGCGGTTTCGATCCGCACCGCGGTCCGCTCGGCCCTGCGGGCCGCGCCCCCACCGCCCCGTGCCCTGCGTCGTGTACCTGCCTCTGACATGTCTTCATCCCCCGACCAGCCGGATTGTTGTGTTCCGGTTGATAGCGCAGCCACAGGGGCAGCCCCGCATGGATAACGGCGCATCAGGGGAAAAAGCGACATCCCGGGCCTGCCGCAAAACATATGGACGTCCATTCACCGAAAAATCGACGTGCGATACGCCAAGGGACCGCTTGAACGACGGCGGCAGCCCGGGGGCCCTTGTCTGCGGCAACGGAGAAACGAGCACCGACCTATCGGCCCCCCTTTCGCGAGGCTGGGCGTCTGGCGTCTCCTACGGATGGTGATTTCCGGCGCGCCCGCGTGAAACCATGCGCGGGCGCCACTTGCGCAAATCAAGAAGCGGCGCTATCGACCGCTGCATGACCCAGACATCGCATGACCGCCTCCTCATCATCGATTTCGGCAGCCAGGTAACGCAGCTCATCGCGCGCCGCCTGCGCGAGCTGAACGTGTATTGCGAAATCCACCCCTATCAGAACGTGACCGAGGGTTTTCTCGACACGTTCTCGCCCAAGGCCGTGATTTTTTCCGGCGGGCCGGATTCGGTAACGCGCGAAGGCTCGCCCCGGCCGCCGAAAGCGGTCTATGACCTTGGCGTGCCGATCCTGGGCATCTGCTATGGCCAACAGGTCATGATGCAGGACCTGGGCGGCAAGGTAGAGGCCGGCGAATCCCACACCGCCGAATTCGGCCGCGCCTATGTCACCCCCACGGACACCCGGATCGACCTGCTGGTCGGGTGGTTCCTCGAGGATCGCGAACAGGTCTGGATGAGCCACGGCGATCACGTCTCGGCGCTGGCCCCGGGTTTCGAGGTCTACGGCACCTCGCCCGGCGCGCCCTTTGCGATCACCGCCGATCTGGAGCGCAATTTTTTCGCGGTGCAGTTCCACCCCGAGGTGCACCACACCCCCAACGGCAAGACGCTGTATGAAAACTTCGTCCGGCTCGCGGGTTTCACCGGCGACTGGACCATGGACGCCTACCGCGAAGAGGCGATCCGCAAGATCCGCGAACAGGTCGGCGACGCCAAGGTGATCTGTGCCCTGTCCGGCGGGGTCGACAGCTCGGTCGCCGCCGCGCTGCTGCACGAGGCGATCGGCGAGCAACTCACCTGCGTCTTTGTCGACCACGGGCTGTTGCGCCTGAACGAGGCCGAGGAAGTCGTGGGCATGTTCCGCGATCACATGAACCTGCAGGTGATCCACGCGCAGGAGCAGGAGTTGTTCCTGGGCGAACTCGACGGCGTTTCGGACCCCGAAACCAAGCGCAAGATCATCGGCAAGCTGTTCATCGACGTGTTCCAGAAATACGCCGACGGGATCGAAGGCGCGCAGTTCCTGGCGCAAGGCACGCTTTATCCCGACGTGATCGAATCGGTCAGCTTCAACGGCGGCCCCTCGGTCACCATCAAGAGCCACCATAACGTCGGCGGACTGCCAGAAAAGATGGGGCTGAAGCTGGTCGAGCCGCTGCGCGAGTTGTTCAAGGACGAGGTGCGCGCGCTGGGCCACGAGTTGGGCCTGCCGGCGAGTTTCATCGGGCGTCACCCCTTCCCGGGTCCGGGCCTTGCCATTCGTTGCCCCGGCGAGATCACCCGCGAAAAACTGGACATCCTGCGCAAGGCCGACGCCGTCTATATCGACCAGATCCGCAAGCACGGCCTTTACGACGAGATCTGGCAGGCCTTCGTCGCGATCCTGCCGGTGCGCACGGTGGGCGTGATGGGCGACGGGCGCACCTATGATTTCGCCTGTGCGCTGCGCGCGGTCACCAGCGTCGACGGCATGACCGCCGACTATTACCCGTTCAGCCACGAGTTCCTGGGCGAGACTGCCACCCGGATCATCAACGAGGTCAAGGGCATCAACCGTGTCACCTATGACGTGACCTCGAAGCCGCCGGGCACTATCGAGTGGGAGTGAGGGCGAGTGACGGACCATCGACAAACCCCGGCCTAGTGCCGGGGTTTTCGTTTTCCGCCATGCAAGGCGCGCCAATACCCGCTTGACCTCCCCCGGCTTTGGCGGTTCGGTGCGCGCCGAAGAGAGGTCGCAACATGCAGGATACATCGCCGCCCCGCGTCGGGCTTGCCGCGCTCTGGATGACCGGCGCCATCGTGTCGTTCTCGGCGATGGCGATCTCGGGACGCGAGGTCAGCCAGACCCACGATACCTTTGAAATCATGATGTATCGCAGCCTGTTGGGCTTCGTGATCGTGGTCGTCATTCTGGCGGCGACCGGCAAGCTGGGACAAGTCAACACCCGTGACTTCGGCACCCAGACCGGGCGCAACCTGATGCATTTCGCCGGTCAGAACCTCTGGCTTCTGGCGGTCACCCTGATCCCGCTGGCGCAGGTCTTTGCGCTGGAGTTCACCGCGCCGCTCTGGGTGGTGGTGCTGTCGCCGCTGGTGCTGGGCGAACGGCTGACCCCGACCCGGGCGCTGGCGGCGCTGATCGGCTTCGCCGGCATCCTGATCGTCGCCCGCCCCAGCGCCGAGACGCTGAACATCGGGCTGTTGGCGGCCGCCAGCGCGGCCCTGTTCTTTGCCATCACCAACATGCTGACCAAGAAGCTCACGCGGCGTCACAGCGTGGCGAACATCATGTTCTGGCTGACGCTGATGCAACTTGTTTTCGGGGCCGTCGCCGCCGGGTTCGACGGCGATGTCGCCCTGCCCGATGCCGTCAGCCTGCCGTGGCTGGTGGTGATCGCGCTGGGTGGGCTGCTGGCGCATTTCTGCATAACCAACGCGCTGTCCATCGCGCCCGCAACGGTGGTGATGCCGATCGACTTTGCCCGGCTGCCCACCATCGCCATCGTCGGCATGATTCTTTACGCGGAACCGCTGGACATCTGGATCTTTGCCGGCGCGGCGGTGATCTTTGCCGGAAACTACCTCAACATCCTTGCCGAGACGCGGCGGACCCGCCCGGCCTGAGGCAACCACGCCCCCGGCCTGATTGACCCCCCCGCGCCGCGTCGCTAGCAAGGGCGAAAAGGGGATCGAGGGATCATGCTCTACACTTCGGCGGATGACTGGCGCGGCGCGGCGCGCAAACGGGTGCTGTTCTTTGGCATGTCGGGGCTGGGCAAGACCTTCGTGAGCAACATGCTCCGCGCGCAGGGCGACTGGTTCCACTACAGCATCGATTACCGCATCGGCACCCGCTACATGGGCGAGTACATCACCGACAACGCCAAGGCGCAGGCAATGAAGGTGCCGTTCCTGCGCGATCTCCTGCTGTCGGATTCGATCTACATCGGCTCGAACATCAGCTTCGACAATCTCACCCCGGTCTCGACCTACTTGGGCAAGCCCGGCGATGCGGCCAAGGGCGGGCTGCCGATCACCGAGTACCGCCGGCGGCAAGAGCAGTTCCGCCTGGCCGAGATCCACGCGCTGCTGGATACCGAGTATTTCATCGACCGGGCCGAACGGCTGTATGGCTATCCCAATTTCATCTGCGATACCGGCGGGTCGATCTGCGAATGGGTCGATCCGGACGATCCCAAGGACCCGGTATTGAGCGAGTTGGATCGCCACACGTTGATGGTCTGGATCAAGGGCGACGACGCCCATACCGAAGAGCTGATCCGCCGCTTCGACCGGGCGCCCAAGCCGATGTCCTACCAGCCGGAATTCCTCGACAGCGCGTGGACCGCCTATCTCGACCAGAAGGGCGTCGACGAGGCCCGGGTCGATCCCGATGATTTCATCCGCTGGACCTATGCGCAGGCACTGGCGCATCGCCAGCCGCGCTATGCGGCGATGGCGCGCAACTGGGGCCTCACGGTGACCGCCGACCAGATCGCCGCGCTGCGCGACGCGGCGGATTTCGACACGCTGATCGCCGAGGCCATCGCCGCGCGCCGCTGACCCCCGGCCCCTTTGACGACCCAAGGACGGTGGCCATTGATCGGCTGCCCCCTCCCCCCACCGCCACGGACGGCAACCGGGCGGGAAATGCCACCGCAGCGCGCCGTTCGGCCCGGTATCAAGACCCGCAATCCGGCCCGGAGACTTGGCACCGCCGCAGGCACGGATTATCTAGCGGGTACAAAAGGAAGATCTTCGACATGCCCATCAAAATCCCATCCGACCTGCCCGCCTATGATGTCCTCACCCGTGAAGGCGTCATGGTCATGTCCGAGGAACAGGCGGCCCGTCAGGATATCCGCCCGCTGAAGATCGCGCTTCTCAACCTGATGCCGAAGAAGATCCAGACCGAGACGCAGTTCGCCCGGCTGATCGGCGCGACGCCGCTGCAGATCGAATTCTCGCTGATCCGGATGTCCGATCACGAAAGCAAGACCACCTCGACCGAGCACATGGAAGAGTTCTACCATCCGTTCAAGGAGGTGAAGGACCAGAAATTCGACGGGCTGATCATCACCGGCGCCCCGATCGAACACCTGGATTTCGGCGATGTCACCTATTGGGACGAATTGCGCGAGGTGTTCGAATGGACCCAGACCAACGTGCATTCCACCTTTGGCGTCTGCTGGGGCGCAATGGCGATGATCAACCATTTCCACGGGGTTCAGAAACACCTGCTCGAACACAAGGCCTTTGGCTGTTTCCGCCACCGCAACCTTGCGCCGGCCTCGCCGTTCCTGCGCGGCTTTTCCGACGACCTCGTGGTGCCGGTCAGCCGCTGGACCGAGATCCGGCAGCCGGAGCTGGACGCCAAGCCTGCACTGACCACGCTTCTGAGCAGTGACGAGGTCGGCCCTTGCCTTGTCGAGGACCCGCAGCATCGCGCGCTCTATGTGTTCAACCACTTCGAGTACGATAGCGATACCCTCAAGCAGGAATATGACCGCGACGCCCAGAACGGCACCGCCGTCAACGTCCCGGTGAACTATTATCCCGACGACGATCCGTCGCGCACCCCGCTGAACCGCTGGCGCGGCCATGCCCATCTTCTCTACGGGAACTGGATCAGCGAGATTTACGGCACCACCCCCTATGATATCGAGCGGATCGGCCTGGAATCCTCGGACCTGAGGGGCTGAGCGACGTGACGTCGCTGTTCTGCGTATCGCACGGGTTTGCGTAAAGCGGATTAACATTCCATATAGAGATCGAAGGTTATTGAAAGGCAGGCGCATGGACCTCCCGTTCGACGGTGCGATCACGCGGTTCTTTGAACAAGAGGCGCCCGACGAAATACGCAAGGCGATCCGCCGGGCCGACAAGGACGACATCCTGACCCCGGCCTACCCCCACTCCGAGCGGCTGGGCAAGAAAACCTACGAGCGCGACCTCGAGGCGTTGCAGATCGAACTGGTCAAGATGCAATCCTGGGCCAAGGCCAGCGGAGCGCGCATCGTCGCCCTGTTCGAGGGACGCGACGCCGCCGGCAAGGGCGGCACCATCAAACGATTCCGCGAATACCTCAACCCGCGCGGCGCCCGCGTGGTGGCCCTGCCCAAACCCACCGAGGTCGAACGCGGCCAATGGTATTTCCAGCGCTATATCGACCACCTGCCGACGGCGGGCGAGATCGCGTTCTTTGACCGCAGCTGGTACAATCGCGGCGTGGTCGAAAAGGTCTTCGGGTTCTGCACCGAGGCCGAGCGTGAACGGTTCTTTCGCCAGGTGCGCCCGTTCGAGCAGGCGCTGGTCGATGACGGGATCCACCTGTTCAAGTTCTGGCTGAACGTCGGCCGGGCCGAGCAGTTGCGCCGGTTCCTCGATCGCGAACGCGACCCGCTGAAACACTGGAAACTCAGCGAGATCGACGTCAAGGGGCTGTCGCGCTGGGAGACCTATTCCGAGGCCATCGAGGAAACCCTCACCCGCAGCCACGCCGAGCGCGCGCCCTGGACGGTAATCCGGTCCGACGACAAGCGCCGCGCGCGGATCGAGGCGATCCGCCACGTGCTGCTGGCGTTGGACTATGATCACAAGGACCCAAAGGCGCTGGGCACCCCCGACCCTTCGGTCTGTGGCGGGCCGGGCCTCTGGGATGGCTAAACGCGGCTATCATCACGGCAACCTGCGCCAGGCGCTGATCGAGGGGGCGCTCGAGCTGATCGAGGCCAAGGGGCCGACCGGCTTTACCCTGTCCGAGGCGGCCAAGACGGCGGGCGTCACCCCGGCGGCGGTCTATCGCCATTTCGCCGGACGCGAGGACCTGATCGCCGAGGCCGCGCGCCAGGGATTCGAGATGTTCGCCGACCTGATGCAATACGCCTATGACACCGGGCAGCCCTCGGCACTGGCCGCCTTCGAGGCCACCGGGCGGGCCTATCTTGCCTTTGCGCGCAAGCATCCCGGCCATTACATCGCCATGTTCGAAAGCGGCATCTCGGTGAACCGCACACCGGACCTGGCCGCCGCCTCGGCCCGGGCGCGCGGCGTGCTGGAAAAGGCCGCCGCCGATCTCTCCGAGCATATCCCCGCTGACAAGCGCCCGCCGGCCGCGATGTTCAGCGCCCATATCTGGGCGCTCAGCCATGGCGTGGTCGAGCTTTATGCCCGCAACGCCGGGGCCACCGCCCCGTTCTCTCCCGAGGATCTTCTGGAAACCGGAATCGGAATCTACCTGCGCGGGCTGGGGCTGATCGAACCGGACGCATAGGCGCGAACCGGGGCACGAAAAAAGGCCGCGCAAACGCGCGGCCTTTTCGTTTGGGTATTGCCAGCGATTAACGCTTGGAGAACTGGAAGCTCCGGCGCGCCTTGCGCTTACCGAATTTCTTGCGTTCCACCACGCGGCTGTCGCGGGTCAGGAAGCCGGCGGCCTTCAGCGCGGCGCGCAGGTTCGGGTCATACAGCTGCAGCGCCTTGGAGATGCCGTGCTTGACCGCACCGGCCTGACCGGAAAGGCCACCGCCCTTGACCGTCGCCATGACGTCGAACTGGTCCTCGACACCGGCCACGGTGAACGGTTGACGCAGGATCATCTGCAGCACCGGACGGGCAAAATAGGTTTTCATTTCCTTGCCGTTCACGACGACCTTGCCGGAGCCCGGCTTGATCCAGACGCGGGCGACCGCATCTTTCCGCTTGCCGGTGGCATAGGAGCGGCCGAGGTCGTCCCGCACGGGTTCGCGCGCGATGATTTCTTCGGCCACGGGTTCCACGCCTGCGACGGCGCTCAGCTCTTCGAGAGTGTTGATCTGATCAGCCATCTGTTTCAGCTCCGGGTGTTTTTCTTGTTCATGGATTTGACATCCAGAACTTCGGGGCTCTGGGCCTCATGCGGGTGTTCGGTCCCGGCATAGATGCGCAGGTTGGTCATCAGCTGGCGCGAAAGGCGGTTGCCCGGCAGCATGCGCTTGACGGCCTGCATCACCACGCGCTCGGGGTGGGCCCCCTCGAGGATCTGCTGCTTGGTGCGCGACTTGATGCCGCCCGGATGGCCGGTGTGCCAGTAAAAGTTTTCTTCACGCTTCTTGCCGGTCATCTGCACCTTGTCGGCATTGATGACGATGACATTGTCGCCCATGTCCATGTGCGGCGTGAAGGTTGCTTTGTGCTTTCCACGCAGGCGCGTGGCGATGATCGAGGCAAGACGACCCAGAACGACGCCCTCGGCGTCGATCAGGATCCATTTCTTGTCGATCTCTGCAGGGGTCGCAGAAAAGGTTTTCATCGGATCGGTCCCGTTTGTCGTGAACGGCGGGCCCAAACGGCACCGCCGGAATTCGATGGACGGGGTATAGGCAAGGCCACACCCCCAGTCAACGGCAAGTTACCTTAATTAAACACGTAAAAACATTGGTTTGTGATTATGGTATTATTTTACCCCATGCTCAGACGCTGATTTGTTCCGGCGGGTTGTCCAACAGCGCCCGCAACCGTCGCATCGCCTCCTCGAAGGTACCCAGCGGCACCTGGGCATTCACCGCGATCCGCACCGCATGGGGGGCGCGGCCATCGCGCAACGCGAACTCGTCCGCGGTTCGCACCTGTACGCCCTCGCGCTCGGCGGCGCGGGAAAACCCGGCGGCGCGCCAGCCCGGCGGCAACCGCAACCACAGGAATGGCACCGAGGCGCCCCAGGTCAGGTCGTATTTCCCGAGCACCGTCACCGCGACCCGGACGTACTCGTCCATGCGCGCCCGCACCCGGCCCGCCATCTCGCGCGTGGCCGGGTCGCTGAGCAACAACCTGGCCAGTTCGGCAAGCGGCTGCGACAGCCCGAAATAGCCATACTCCGACACCCGGCGCAGGTCCGCGCCCCGATCCAGCGGCGCCAGGGCGAACCCGATGCGCAGCGCCGGGGTAAACGACTTGGACAGGGACGACACGTGCCAGGTGATGTCGGGCGCCAGCGCGCGCAGCGACGGCCCCCGCGCCTCTCCGAAGCTGTAGCAATCATCGTCGACGATCTGCAGATCGTGCTGCCGCGCGACCTCAACCAGCGCCTTGCGCCGCTCCAGCGGCATATGCGCGCCGGTCGGATTCTGCACCTCGGGCGACAGGCAGACCAGTTGCGCCGGCGATTTCCGCGCGGCTTGCTCCAGCGCTTCGGGCAGCATGCCATGTTCGTCCATCGCAACACCGACCACCGTGGCGCGCATCAGCTCGGCGGCGCGACGGAACCCGGCATAGGACAGATCCTCCACCAGGACCGCCGGTTGCGGTCCGCGCAGGATCGTCTGGAACACCACGCAAAGCCCGTTCTGCCCGCCATGGGTGAGAACCACGTCGTGCTGATCCACCGGCCCCAGCGACAGGTCCGACATCCAGTTCACCACCGCCTCGCGCACCGGGCGGTAGGCATCGCGGGTGGGATAGTTCAGGAACAGCGCCGGATCGGCATCGGCGACCTTGCGCAAGGCGGCGCGAATCGCCTGGACCTGGCCGACGTCGGGCAGGCGCGGACTGAACAGGCTGACGCTGCCGGGATCCTTGGCCACCAGTTTGGATTCCTGGCGCGCCCAGACGTCGTCCTGGATAGGCGTAAGCCGTTCCGCAACGAATGTGCCGCGCCCCACCTCGGCCTGCAGCACGCCGTCGTCGGTCAGGATCTTGTAGGCCCGCGCCACGGTTCCTGGTGTGATTTCAAGCTGATAGGCCAGTTCGCGCACCGGCGGAAGTTTCTCGCCCGGCGCCAGATCACCGGCCTCGACAGCCGTGCGAATGCGGTCGGCAACGGCTTTGTATTTTGGTTTTTTGGTGTCGGAAAGCGTGGCGGCCAGTATTGTATTCATTACAATCTTTCCTTTGACGGTACATCCCTGTTTATTGTATCAACAGTTGTATCGAGAACACGCAACTGTATCAATACAATTCAAAAGGTGCCCAAATGTCACGCGTTCTGCACAACGGTTATCCCGCCCCCCTCGCCCCCGGCCGCGGCCGGGTCGCACGCGGTATCCGTCTGGCGAGCGTGCTGGGCACTTGGGTCATGCGCCGTCGTACGCGCACCCGGCTGAGCGAGCTGGATGCCCACATTCTCGCCGATATCGGCGTCACGACCGCCCAGGCCCACAAGGAGGCCAAGCGCCCCTTCTGGGACGCCTGACCCCACGGTTTTCCCCCCGTCCGGTAACGGACCTCTTCCTCGCCGGGGCTCTGCCCCGGCGTTTTTTTTAGCTTGCACCCAATTCGGAACCCTGTCCTAGCCCTATTCGGGCTGGCAGATCTCATTCCGGGCAATCGCCAGCACGGTTCGCAAAATCAGGCCGGCGATGATTACAACCAGGGTGAACAGGCCAATCAGGCCAATCACCTCGTACGCGCCCGAGCCGGTCAGCCGGGCATAGAGGAAAGAGGCGATCGTCAGAGCCGCCACCGGAAAGGACAGCGCCCACCAACTCAACGCAAAGGGCAGCTTGAGCAGTTTCGGCACCTGCACCAGGATCAGCGCGGCAAAGACATAGGTGGTGTTCATCAGCACGTGCCCGAAGGGATCAAGCGTTCCAACCAGTTGAATATACGAGATGAAACCGACCGCAGGCGGGGCGATCAGGATCAGCAGCGTCGGGAACAGCCGCGCCGGGATCGGGTTGTGAAACACCAGCCGGTTCATCACCAGCGTCAGCAGCACGATCCAGAGCACCAGCCCGCCGGAAAAGAACAGCCACGAGATCTCGGGGTAGCCCAGCCGCACGCCCGCGACCGGCACGATGATGTTGCCGACCGCGGGAATGAACCACGCGGGCGTCAGGTGCCCGACCTCGAACGACCGGTGGCTGATCCAGCCCGAGAGAACCGACACCGTCAGGATCCCCTGCGCGATGGTTGCCACCACCCAGAGCGCATGGGCCGCCTGCGGAAAGCTCGCGTAGCAGGCGACCGACATCAGCAAGAGCGAGATCGACATCGCCGGAAAGAACGCCAGCCGGACCGGATGGTTCCATTCCCACACCACCGCGCCGGGGTGGTGCAGGATCTTGGCGACGTAAAAGATCGCGATGAGGACGAAGACGGCAATCCCGAAGAACAGCGCGATGTTTACCAGGGGTTCGACCCAAGGCAGAACCTCCTGCGCGCTGTGCAGCGCCAGCACCAGCCCCATCAGCCCCATCACGATGGCGAAAAAGGTGATCGGAAAATGCGCCAAACGGTGAAAATCGGAGTTCTCCGGCGCTTGGCCGGGCGCGGTTGCATCGCTCATTTCATGTCCTCATGTGATCCTTGCGCCACCATGGGCGGCGCAGCGACGGAAAACCTTGATACAAATCAAACCTGCACATGAGGCGCACCTTTTATTGATGTCGGCGGGCGCCCCAGCTGCCGGCACATTGTACCAATACAAGTTTTGGGGAGTTTCCCGCCTGTTTCGTACAATCCGATGGGCGCCTTGCCCCGGTTTCGTACAATCCGCCCCCGCCGCTCAGCGCGGCGGGATCGAATAGGTCAGGCTTGCCCGCGCCACCGGCTTGTCGCTGCCTTCCGAGGCCATCAGAACATCGCCCACCGCAAGGACGCGGCCGAGTTTCAGCAACCGACACTGCGCGATCAGGTCGCGGCCGGACTCGGGCTTGCGCATGAAATCCATCGAGCAATTGGTGGTCACCGCCAGCGCCTTTTTCCCCACCCGCGCCAGCACCATCGCATAGACCGAAACGTCGGCCAGCGCGAACATCGACGGTCCCGACACCGTGCCGCCAGGGCGCAGGTGCCGCTCATCGGTCAGCAACCGCATGGTGATCGTGTCCGCGGTCAGGTCATCAACGGCGAAATCGTCGCGGATTTGCGGAAAGATTTCCGCCAGGTAATCGGTCAGCTCTTCCTTGTTCAGGACCAGAGACATGCTTTTCCTCCCTCGTTGTTGGTCCTAGAGTTGCCGCAACATCCGATGGGAGGACAAGATGGCAATTCTGGAACGTAACGACACGGGCGCGGTGGCGCATCTGCACATGAACGCACCGGAGCGGATCAACGCGTTGTCGGACGGGATGATCGCGGCACTGCAGGATCAGTTCGATGCACTGAAGGAGGACGGCAGCATTCGCGCGGTGATCCTGTCGGGGGCGGGCAAGGCATTTTGCGCCGGGCATGACCTCAAGGAGATGACGGCGGGTCGCCAGGCCGAAGATGGCGGCAAGGCCTATTTCAAGGACCTGTTCGAACGCTGTTCGAAAATGATGCTGTCGATCCAGTCGTTGCCGCAACCGGTGATCGCGCAGGTGCACGGGATCGCCACCGCCGCCGGCTGCCAACTGGTGGCAAGCTGTGACATGGCAGTGGCGGCGCAGGGCACGCGGTTCGGCGTGAACGGGGTGAACATCGGGCTGTTCTGCTCGACCCCGATGGTCGCGCTGACGCGCAATGTCCCCCGCAAGCACGCCTTCGAGATGTTGAGCACCGGCGAGTTCATCGAAGCCGAGCGCGCCCGTGAGCTGGGGCTGATCAACCGGGCGGTCGCGCCCGAGGATCTGGAGGCGGAAACCGCCGCGCTGGCGGCAAAGCTGGCCGACAAGCTGGGCGCGGCGGTGCGGATCGGAAAGCAGGCGTTTTACGAGCAGGCGCAGATGTCGATCAGTGACGCCTATGCATATGCCGGATCGGTGATGGTGGAGAACATGCTGTATCGTGACACCGAGGAGGGGATCTCGGCCTTTCTCGACAAGCGCACGCCGGAGTGGACCCAGTAACCACGTCAACAATCGTTTCTGAAACCCAAAACATTGTTTCCAAACCTCGGCTTCTCTTGATGGCAAGACTGTGGCACATCTGTGGTGACGGCCCGTCTCGGGCTGCCGCCGAAGGAGGGTCCCTCCACGCCCGGTTCTCTCGCCGGTCGGTTCCCTTTTTGCAGCGGCTCCGAGACGTGGCCTTGTCTCTCCTTATGATCCATGCGCGGTTGACGGTCTGTCGTTTGATGGTCTGTCGCTTGGCAGTCCGTCGTTTGACAGTCTGGCGTTGCACCGCGCCCGCCGCTGCCCTATCTGGCAGCGCATGAGCGAGACATTACACATCGTGGGCGGCGGCATGGCCGGGTCCGAGGCCGCCTGGCAGGCGGCAGAGGCTGGCATCGACGTGGTGATCCACGAGATGCGCCCCAAGGTCGAAACCTTTGCCCACCGCACCGGCATGCTGGCCGAGATGGTCTGTTCCAACTCGTTCCGGTCCGACGACAGCGAACAGAATGCGGTCGGGCTGCTGCATTGGGAAATGCGCGCGGCGAACGGGCTGATCATGGCGACGGCGGACGCGCACCGGCTGCCCGCCGGCGGTGCGCTGGCGGTGGACCGCGATCCCTTTGCCGAGGCGGTGACGGCGCGGCTGACGGCGCATCCGCGCATCTCGGTCAGCCACGAGGAAATCGACAGCCTGCCCGACCAGGGGCGCTGGATCATCGCCACCGGGCCGCTGACCTCGGCAGGCTTGGGACAGGCAATCCGGGCCGAGACCGGGGCCGAGGCGCTGGCGTTCTTCGACGCGATCGCGCCGATCGTCTATGCCGAGAGCATCGACATGTCCAAGGCGTGGATGCAGTCGCGTTATGACAAGGGCGAAACCGAGGAAGAGCGCACCGCTTACCTCAACTGCCCGATGGACAAGGACCAGTACGAGGCCTTTATCGACGCGCTGCTGGCCGCCGACAAGACCGAGTTCCATGAAGGCGAGACGGCCGGGTACTTCGACGGCTGCCTGCCGATCGAGGTGATGGCCGAGCGCGGCCGCGAAACCCTGCGCCACGGGCCGATGAAACCCGTTGGGCTGACCAACCCGCACCAGCCCGACATCAAGGCCCATGCGGTGGTGCAGCTGCGCCGCGACAACAAGCTGGGCACGCTGTTCAACATCGTCGGGTTCCAGACCAAGATGAAATACGGCGCCCAGACCGAGGTGTTGCGGATGATCCCGGGGCTGGAACAGGCGCGGTTCGCGCGGCTGGGGGGCATTCACCGCAACACCTTCCTCAACTCCCCGACCCTGCTGGATGCGCAGATGCGGCTGAAGTCGCGGCCCAACATCCGTTTTGCCGGGCAGATCACCGGCGTCGAGGGCTATGTCGAAAGCGCGGCGATGGGGCTCTTGGCGGGCCGATTGGCGGCGGCAGAGATCCAGGGGCGAGACTTGGTGGCGCCGCCGGGCACCACGGCGACCGGCGCGCTGATCACCCATATCACCGGCGGGGCCGAGGCCAAGACGTTCCAGCCGATGAACGTGAACTTCGGCCTGTTTCCCCCGGTCGAGGGTCTCAAGGGCGGGCGGCGCGGGCGCAAGGACCGCTACAAGGCCTATACCGACCGGGCCAAGGCCGAATGGCAGCTCTGGCTGGATGCCGCGAACGGGTGAGCTTTACCACCCGGTTCGCCCCCTCGCCCACCGGGCCGCTGCACCTGGGCCATGCCTTTTCGGCTATGCTGGCCCATGACATGGCGCGGGCGGCGCGGGGGCAGTTCCTGCTGCGCATCGAGGACATCGACCAGAGCCGCGCCCGCCCGGAGTGGGAGGCGCAGATTTACGACGACCTGCATTGGCTGGGGCTGCGCTGGCCCGACCCGGTGATGCGCCAGTCGGACCGCCTGCCGCGGTATCGCACTGCGCTGGAGCGGCTGGCGGCGCTTGGCCTGACCTATCCCTGCCGTTGCCGGAGGGGCGATATCGAGGCCGCCGCCGGTGCCCCGCAGGAGGGGGTGCCACAATTCGGCCCTGATGGGCGGATTTATCCCGGCACCTGCCGCGCCCGCCCGATGGCCGAGACCGGGCCGGAGGACGTGATCCGGCTGAACATGGAAAAGGCCACGGCGGGCCTGCCGCCGCTGGCGTTCACCGAAACCGGGCCGGATCACGACGGCCTGCAGCGGCTGGACCGTCGCCAGTTGATCGAGGCGGTGGGCGATATCGTGCTGGTGCGGCGGCACATGGGAAGCTCGTACCACCTGTCGGTGGTGGTGGATGATGCCGACCAGGGGATCACCCACGTGGTGCGCGGGCGCGACCTGTTCGAGGCGACGCAGATCCACGTGCTGTTGCAGCACCTGCTGGACCTGCCGACGCCGGTCTATCACCATCACCGGCTGATCCGCGACGCGTCGGGCAAGCGGCTGGCCAAGCGGGACGATGCGCGGGCGATCGCGAAATATCGCGCCGAGGGGGTCACACCGAAGGAGATTCGGCAGATGGTCGGGCTGGGCTGAGCCGGGCGCCGACCTCAGCCCTCCATCGGTTTCATCAGCTCGACCTCTTCACCCTCGCGCACCGCGGTGTAGAAACAGCTGCGGCGGTTGGTGTGGCAGGCCGGGCCGATCTGGTCGACCAGCACAAGCAGGCAGTCGCGATCGCAATCGACGCGGAAATCGACGAGGGTCTGCACGTGACCCGAGGTTTCGCCCTTGACCCAATAGGCCTGGCGCGAGCGCGACCAATAGGTCACCCGCCGGGTCTCCAGCGTGCGGGTGACCGCGGCGGCGTTCATCCAGGCCATCATCAGCACCTCGCCGGTTTCCGAATCCTGGGCGATGGCGGGTATCAACCCGTCGGCGTTGTAGGTGAGCGTGGCAGGATCGAAGGACATGGGCGGAAAACCTTTTGCATCGCGGAACCGGCCCCCTATGTATGGGGAACACGTTACGAGGGAAACCCATGTCCGGCGACACCGACCTGATCAAGCTCTACTCGGCCCGCATCCTGGCGTTGGCCGCCGATATCCCGCACCTGGGCCGGCTGGACAGCCCCGACGCCACGGTCAAGAAACGCTCGCCGCTGTGCGGATCGACCGTGACCGTGGACGTGAAGGTCGAAGACGGAAAGATTTCCGATTTCGGTCAGGATGTGAAGGCCTGTGCCCTGGGCCAGGCCTCGGCCTCGGTGGTGGGTGCCGGGATCATCGGCGCGACACGGGCGCAGGTGGAACAGGCGCGCGACCAACTCAAGGCGATGCTGAAGCAGGATGGCCCGGCCCCCGAGGCGCCCTTTGATGGGCTGGAGGTGCTGCGCCCCGCGCGCGAGTACAAGAATCGCCATGCCTCGATCCTGCTGGCGCTGGAGGCCACCGCCGAGGCGATGGAACAGGCCGAACAGGTCAATTGCGCCTGACCCGGGCGGGCGCCCTGCCCCTGTATCCCTGCACCTGTGACACCTGAGCGGCGCGACGCGCACCCCTGACACGAAAAAAACCGCCGCACCTCCGGGACAGGAGGGCGGCGGCAGTCAAATGCGTCTCGTGAGGCGTCCGTTTGGCATGGGGCCCGTTGGGCACGGGCCGGACAGGGATCGGTTGAGGCAGGTCACCCTAGAGCATCGAACAGTGGGACAGAGATGCAGAGCCGTCCGGCACGAGAACGCAGGCAGAAACGGGTGTCAGACCAGACCGGGCAGGTGCAGCGCCCCCAGCAACATCGCCATCAAGGCCGCAGCCCCCAGCGCATCCTGCAAGAGCGTCTTGCGGCTGGTCGACAGGGTCGTCTTGATCTGGGTCAGCATGGGGTCACCTCCAAGTTTGTCAGGCGGTTGATGTTCCGTGTTGCCCTTTTGTTCTCATATTTCCCTACGCCCTGTAAAGAACTTTTTGAGAACATTTGCGAACTTTTGAGAACACGAAAGCCAAGCGACTGATATGACGTGACTTTTCGTGAGGCTTTTTGTTCCCCCTTTGTGCGCCCGAAGCTCGGCTTGTGAGGAGGCCTTCCCCGGGGCTCCGCCCGTTCGCGGCTGAAAGGCTCCACTGGAGCCTTTCCAAGACGCCGCTCACCCCACCGTGATCCAGCGGATCGCGCGGTCCTGTCGCATCAGCCAGAGCAGCACGCGGGTCGCACGGCCGCGGTCCCCCTGCAACTCGGGGTCAACCTCCAGAAGCGCGCGGGCGTCGTTCTGCGCCACCGCCATCAGCGCGGTCTGACGTTCCAGATCGGCGATGAGGAACCGGGGGACCCCCGACTGCGCGGTGCCGATCAGGTCGCCGGCGCCGCGCATCTGCAGATCCACCTCGGAAATGCGGAACCCGTCCTCGGTCTCGCGCAGAAGCTCCAACCGCCGCCGCCCGGTCTCGCCCAACGGCGGGCGGTACATCAGCAGGCAGGTGCTCTGCGCCGCGCCACGCCCCACCCGGCCGCGCAACTGGTGCAACTGCGCCAAGCCAAAGGTCTCGGCGCGCTCGATCACCATGATGGTGGCGTTGGGCACGTTCACCCCCACCTCGATCACCGTGGTGGCGACCAGAACCTGGGTCTCTCCCGCCTGGAAGGCGGTCATCGCGGCGTCTTTCTGGTCATTCGGCATCTGGCCATGGACCAGCCCCACCACCCCCTCGCCCAGCACCGCGCGCAGGTGCTTGAAGCGTTCCTCGGCGGCGGTCAGGTCGGAAAGCTCGGATTCGTCCACCAGCGGGCAGACCCAATAGCATTGCCGCCCCTCGGCGATGGCCCCGCGCAGGTGGTCGATCACCTCGCCCATCCGCTCGGTGCTGATCACGGCGGTGCGGATCGGCTTGCGCCCCGGGGGTTTCTCATCCAGCACCGAGACATCCATGTCGCCGTATTGCGCCAGCGACAGGCTGCGCGGGATCGGTGTCGCGGTCATCACCAGCATGTCGGCCGCCACGCCCTTTTCCGCCAGTTCCATCCGCTGTTTCACGCCGAACCGGTGCTGCTCGTCGACGATGGCAAGGCGCAGGTCGTGAAACGCGACATCGGCCTGGAACACCGCGTGGGTGCCGACCAGCACCTGGATGTCGCCGCGCGCCAGCGCCGCCAGCTTGGCCTGCCTCTCGCGCCCCTTGTCGCGCCCGGTGAGAAGTTCCAGCACCACGCCGGCCTCTTCCGCCATCGGCTGCAACGCCTCGAGGTGCTGACGGGCGAGGATCTCGGTCGGGGCCATCATCACCCCCTGCCCGCCCGCCTCGACCGCGATCAGCAGCGCGAGGAAGGCAACCAGCGTCTTGCCCGCGCCGACGTCCCCCTGGAGCAGCCGGTTCATCCGCTCCGGCGCGGCCATGTCGGCGGCAATCTCCTCCAGCGCGCGGTGCTGCGCGCCGGTGGGCGCATAGGGCAGCGAGGCCAGCACCTTTTGCCTCAGGTCGCCACTGCCGCGGCTGGCAATGCCGCGCGCCTTGCGCTCGCGCCGCCGGGCCAGCGCCAGCGTCACCTGGTGGGCGAAGAATTCGTCATAGGCCAGCCGGACGCGCGCCGGGGCATCGGGGCTGATGTCGTCCATCCCCATGGGCGCATGGGCGGTGCGGATCGCATCGGCCCAGCCGGGCAGTTCCTGCGCCGCGACATAGGCCGGGTCGATCCACTCGGCCAGCTCGGGCACGCGGGTCAGCGCCCCCTGCACCGCCTTGTACATCACCTTCTGGCTCACGCCCTGGGTCAGGTGATAGACCGGCTCGAAATCGGGGATCTCGCCGGCCTCCTCGACCGGCAGCACGTGGTCGGGGTGGACCATCTGGGCGATGCCGTCGAACAGCTCCAACTTGCCCGAGACGACCCGCTTCTCCCCCTCGGGCAACAGCCGCTTGAGGTAGTCGCCGCGCGCGTGAAAAAAGACCAGCTGGAACTCCTCCTGCGCGTCACTGACATGCACGCGGTAGGCACCGCCGCGGTTGCGGGGGGCGCGGTGCATGCCCACCGTGACCTCGACGGTGAGCGTGCCGGGGATCTCGGCGCCGCGGATGGTGTCGCGCCGGCGCCGGTCGACCACCGCGAATGGCAAGGAAAACAGCAGGTCGCGCGGGGCCTCGATCTCCAGCTGCGCCATCAGCTTGGCGGTCTTGGGGCCGACCCCCTCGAGCGTTTCGAGGTCGGCGAACAGCGGGAACAGCGCCTCGGGCCGGCCGGTCATGCCGCCCCGATCAGTTCGAGCCAGCCGTCCTCGTCGATGGTCTCGATCCCGAGCTCGGCGGCCTTGGCGGCCTTGGACCCGGCGCCGGGACCGGCAACTAGGAGGTCGGTCTTCTTGCTGACCGAGCCCGAGACCTTGGCCCCCAGCGCCTCGGCCCGCGCCTTGGCCTCGGCGCGGGTCATCTTTTCAAGCGAGCCGGTGAAGACCACGGTCTTGCCCGCCACCGGGCTGTCGGCGGTGTCGGGCGCCTCGACCGGCTGAATGTCGAGCTGCGCGACCAGACGGTCGATCGAGGCCCGTTCGGCGGGCTGGGCAAAGGCGGTGACAAGGGCCACGGCGACCGTGGTCCCGATGCCATCGACACCGACCAGATCCTCCCACGCCGCGCGGGCCCCGGCGGGCAGCGGCGGGTCCTCGGCCCAAATGGCGGCGCGGGTGTCGGTGACGCGGGCACGGCGCCCCTCTTTTGCGGCCGCAGCGCGTTCGGCCAGCACGGCGGCCTCGGCCTTCAGGTGCCGTTCCATCGCCGGGCGCGCGGCATCGAGGGAGGCGATCATCGCCGGCCAGCGGGTATAGTGGCGGGCCAGGTCGGCGGCCCCCACCTCGCCCACGTGGCGGATGCCAAGCGCAAAGATCACGCGGTTGAGCGGGATGGTCCGGCGCTCGTCGATGGCGGCAAAGAGATTCTGCGCCGATTTCTCGCCCCAGCCTTCGCGGTTCTTCAGCTGCTGCATGCCGCTGCCGTAACGGTCACGCAGGGCGAAGATATCGACCGGTTCGGCGATCCAGCCGTCGGCATGGAACTGTTCCACCTGTTTCGCGCCCAGCCCCTCGATGTCGAAGGCGGCGCGCGAAACGAAGTGTTTCAGCTTTTCAACTGCCTGCGCGGGGCAGATCAGTCCGCCGGTGCAGCGGCGCACCGAATCCCCCTCTTCACGGATCGCGTCCGAGCCGCATTCGGGGCATTTGCGCGGGAAAATGTACGGTTCCGCCCCCTCCGGCCGCTTGGAAAGGTCCACGTCGGCGACCTTGGGGATCACGTCGCCGGCGCGATAGACCTGCACCCAGTCGCCGATGCGGATATCCTTGCCGTCGCGGATCGGGGCGCCGGAGGAATCGCGCCCGGCGATGTAATCCTCGTTGTGCAGCGTGGCGTTGGAGACCACCACGCCGCCCACCGTCACCGGGGTCAGACGCGCCACCGGGGACAGTGCGCCGGTGCGCCCGACCTGGATGTCGATCGCCTCGAGCCGGGTCCAGGCGGTTTCGGCGGGGAACTTGTGGGCAATTGCCCAGCGGGGCGTGGTGGAGCGAAACCCCAGCCGCGCCTGCAACGCCAGATCGTCGACCTTGTAGACCACGCCGTCGATGTCATAGCCCAGCGTGGCGCGCTGTTCCTCGATCACGCGGTAATGGGCCAGCAACTCCTCCGGCCCCTTGCACAGCCGGGTCAGATCGTTGGTGGAGAACCCCAGCGCCTTGAGCCGGGCAATCGCGCCCATCTGGGTCTCGGCCAGCGGCTCTGACAGCGCGCCCCAGCCATAGGCAAAGAACCGCAGCGGGCGCGACCGGGTGATCTCGGCATCCAGTTGCCGCAGTGACCCGGCGGCGGCGTTGCGCGGGTTGGCAAAGCTCTTGCCACCGCGCGCGGCCTGACGCGCGTTCAGGGCGGCGAAATCGGCGTGGCTCATGTAGACCTCGCCGCGCACCTCGAGCAGATCCGGCGCGTCGGTCAGCCGTTGCGGGATATCCTCGATGGTCAGCGCGTTGGCGGTCACGTTCTCGCCCACAGCGCCATCGCCGCGGGTGGCGGCCTGCACCAGTTCGCCCTGTTCATAGCGCAGCGACAGCGACAGCCCGTCGATCTTGGGCTCGGCGGTATAGGCGACGGTCCCCGGCCCCATCCCGAGGTACTTGCGCACGCTGGTGTCGAAGGCCGAGACGTCCTCGGGGGCAAAGGCATTGCCCAGCGACATCATCCGCTGGGCATGGGTGACCTTGGCGAACCCCTCGGCGGGCCGGGCCCCGACCCGGTCGGAGGGGCTGTCGGCGCGTTTCAACTCGGGAAAGCGGGCCTCGATCGCGGCATTGCGGCGTTTCAGCCGGTCATAGGCCGCGTCCGACATCACCGGCGCGTCCTCGGTGTGATAGGCCGCGTCGGCCCCGGCCAGCAGGTCGGCCAGCCGCGCCAGTTCTGTCCGTGCGGCGTCCTCGTCCAGTCGCTCTATGTCGATTTCGGTGTCGTCAGTCACAGCCGCGCGCGCCCCACAGTTGATCCCGGGTGTCTTTCCGGTCCCGTGATACGGTGCGGCAGGCCGCAGGTCCAGACGCCGCGACCGCGCCGGATGCGGGTTTCGCGCTCAGCCCGTGGTCAGGCCGAGGCGGCCATGCGCGCGCTGCCCTCTTCCTCGCGCGGATCGCGCAGCACGTAGCCACGGCCCCAGACGGTTTCGATGTAATTCTCGCCGCCGGTGGCCTGGCCAAGTTTCTTGCGCAGCTTGCAGATGAACACGTCGATGATCTTCAGCTCCGGCTCGTCCATGCCGCCGTAGAGGTGGTTGAGGAACATTTCCTTGGTCAGGGTGGTTCCCTTGCGCAGGCTGAGCAGTTCGAGCATCTGGTATTCCTTGCCGGTCAGATGCACTGCCTCGCCCTCGACCTCGACCGTCTTTTCATCGAGGTTCACGGCGATCTTTCCGGTATGGATGATCGATTGCGAATGCCCCTTGGAGCGGCGGATGATCGCGTGAATGCGCGCGACCAGCTCATCACGGTGGAACGGCTTGGTCAGGTAATCGTCGGCGCCGAATCCGAATCCCTTGAGCTTGCTGTCGGTATCGTCCGCCCCGGTCAGGATCAGGATCGGAGTGTCGACGCGCGCCAGGCGAATCTGGCGCAGCACCTCGTGCCCGTTCATGTCGGGCAGGTTCAGATCGAGCAGGATCAGGTCGTAATCATAGAGCTTGGCCAGGTCGATGCCCTCTTCGCCCGAAGCGGTCGTATAGACGTTCAGGTTGGCATGAGTCAAAATCAACTCGATGCTTCTCGACGTGGTCGGGTCGTCTTCCACAAGTAATACACGCATCAGGAAACTCTCCGTAAACTCGGGTCCATAGTAATGCGTTAACCTTGGCGAAAAAAAGTTAATCGCGCGTTACCGCTATGGCGTTACCCTGCACTATGACAAATCAACCTTGCGTTGTCTATATTTCTTCAAAGCGGTTGCTTTCAGGGCCTTTTCGCCATGCGACGTCACCGCGCCGATCCACGATTGCAACTCTTCATTGCTGAGCGCATAGCGCGTCTTGGCCTCGGTTTCGGTTATCAGCCCGTACAGAACCGCCCGCACGACCGCCGCCTTGCGTGACGCGACCCATCGTTTGGTCGACGTCGGAGGCAGATCGGCGCGGGTCATTATCGTGCCATTCGGAAGTCGGACCGCGCGCGGCCCATCCACTTTCTTAAGATACATCACCAACCCCTGAGCATTCCCGCCACCATCATTCCGGGCAGCTCTTAACGGCTGGTGAAACCGGCCCCTTGAGAGTATGTGGCATTTTCCTATATTCCGACGTAATTCCCTGGACCCGTCACCACTCGAGGAGCCGCCGCCATGGCGCTGGACACCGATGCACCGCTGAACTCCCTTGGCCTGCCGAAACCGCCGGCCGAGACCCGCGTCGTCGTCGCCATGTCGGGCGGCGTCGACAGCTCGGTCGTGGCCGCGCACCTGGCTGCCGAGGGCTACGACGTGGTCGGCGTGACCCTGCAGCTTTACGATCATGGTGCGGCGCTGGCGAAAAAGGGCGCCTGCTGTGCCGGGATCGACATCCACGATGCCCGCCGCGTGGCCGAGGAACGGGGCTTTCCGCACTATGTCCTCGACTACGAGAACATCTTCAAGGACGCGGTGATCGACGAGTTCGCCGACAGCTATCTGGCCGGCGCGACGCCGGTGCCCTGCATCCGCTGCAACGAGAAGGTCAAGTTCAAGGACCTGCTGGAGACCGCCAAGGACCTGGAGGCCGATTGCATGGCGACCGGCCATTACATCCAGCGCAAGATGGGGCCGAACGGGCCGGAACTCCACAGCGCCGCCGACCCCACCCGCGACCAGTCGTATTTCCTGTTCTCGACCACGCCGGAACAACTCGACTTTCTGCGGTTCCCGCTGGGGCATCTTCCTGGAAAGGCGGCGACGCGGGCGATGGCCGCAGACTACGGGCTGGCGGTGGCGGACAAGCCCGACAGCCAGGACATCTGCTTCGTGCCCAACGGCGATTATGCCAGCGTGATCGAGAAACTGCGCCCCGGCGCCGCCGAACCGGGCGAGATCGTGCATGCCGACGGCCGCGTTCTGGGCAGCCACGAGGGCGTGATCCACTATACCATCGGCCAGCGCCGGGGGCTTGGCATCGGCGGGTTGAGCGAGCCGCTTTACGTGGTCAAGCTGGACGTGGACAAGAAACAAGTCGTGGTCGGCCCCAAGGAGTTGCTGGCGACCCGGGTGATCCCGGTGCGCGAGATCAACTGGCTGGGCGACGAGCCGTTCGACAGCCGGCCCGAATGGCACCTTTCGGTCAAGGTCCGCTCGACCCGCCCGCCGCGCGAGGCGATCGTGCGGCCGACCTCGCCCACTACGGCGGAGGTGGAACTGCTGACCCCCGAGGAAGGCGTCAGCCCCGGACAGGCCTGCGTGTTCTATGAAACCGAGGGCACCCGGATCTTTGGCGGCGGCTGGATCTGGCGCGGGGCGTAACCGCGCCGCCGCTCTGCTGCCCGCTCACATCCGGGCCAGCACCGCCCGCGCCGCGCACAGACCCGGCGCCTCGCCCTCCCGCCCGAGCCGCTCCATCGTCAGGGCCATGGCCTCCCTTTGCGCGCCGGGATGTGCCAAGGCCTCCAGCACCGCCTTGGTGATCGGCTCGGGGCGGCACTCGGGGCCAAGACACTCGGGCACCACGCGGGTGTCGCTGACCAGGTTGACCAGGTTGGCAGTGTCGATGCGCATCATCCGGCGGGCCAGTTGCCAGGTCAGCCAGTTCACCTTGTAGGCCATGACCATCGGCGTATCGGCGGCGGCCAGTTCCAGCGCCACGGTGCCGGAGGCGGCGAGCGCGAGCTCGGCCGTGGCGAAAGCGGCGCGCTTGTCGGCCCGGGTCCCATCGGCGCCCGCCTCGCGCGGGTCGAGGATCAGCGGCGCGCCGGGCCAACCCGCCGTCATCTCGCGCACCATCCCGGCCACCGGGGCGGCGGCCGGCACCACAAGGCGCAGATCGGGCCGCGCCGCCAGAACCGGCCCCAGGGCCGCGCCAAAGACAGGCGCCAGCTTGCCGACCTCGCCCCTGCGCGAGCCCGGCAGCACCAGCAGCACCGGCGCCGCACCCAGCCCGTGACGGGCGCGAAACTCCGAAATCTCCTGCCCCGTGGCCACCGGTTCGGCCACCACCGGGTGACCGACGAAATCGCAGGCCATCCCGGCGGCCTGCATATAGGGCGGCTCGAACGGCAAGAGCGCCAGAACATGGTCGATCACCCGCGCCATCCGGTCGGCACGTTTCGGCCGCCAGGCCCAGACCGAGGGCGCGACGTAGTGCACCGTGCGAATCTCGGTTTCCGCCTTGACCAGACGGGCCACGCGCAGACAGAAATCCGGGCTGTCGATGGTGATCAGAACATCCGGCCTGGTCTCGATCACCGCGCGCGCGGTCTGTTCGATCCGGCGCTTGAGATCGAAGTACTTCGGCAGCACCTCGGCGATGCCCATGACGCTGAGTTCATCCATCGGAAAGCGGCTGACGAGACCCTGCGCCTGCATCTCCGGCCCACCGACCCCGTCAAAGGTGATCCCCGGCGCCAACTCGGACAGCCCCCGCATCAGGGCCCCGCCCAACCGGTCGCCCGACGGCTCTCCGGCGACGAGAAAGGCGCGCATCAGCCCGCCTGCCCCCGCGACCAGAGGAACATGCCCATCCGGTCACAGGCGGCGATGACACCGGGCTGGTCCAGAACGATCACGCCGCCGGCCTCGATCACGATCCCCTTCAGCCCGGCGCTGGCTGCGGCGCGCACGGTTTCCGGCCCGATGGTGGGTAGATCGGCACGCCGGTCCTGCGCGGGTTTCGGCGCCTTGAACAACAGCCCGCCTTCGCCGTCCGGGCGATCGGCCAGCGCGGCGAGCATCCAGTCGGTGCCGAACACCCCCTCGACCGAGAGCGCCTGTTCGCGGCGAACCGCACAGGCCTGGCCGATGTCCGCCGCCGCCATCGCCGCGACGATCTCGGCGCCGCGGGCGGCATCGGCCCGATGCGCCTCGGTCGGCTGTGCCACCGTCGGAATGCCCGACCCCATCAACAGGCCCGGCGCGGCCTCCTGTGCGGCGAGCACGGAAAAACCGGCGGATTCGAAGATCCCGATCAGGGCGCGCAGCGCCCCGTCGTCGCCGATGGCGAGCGCCTCGGACAGGATCGGAACCAGCGGCAGCGTCGCCGCGTCGATGGCCGCCGGGTCGATCTGCGGACGGGTGATCCCCCCGGCCATGCAGACGCGGGTGACGCCGCGCGCCTTGAGGGCCTCCAGCAGGGTTCCCAGCGTCTCGATCCGATAGGTGATCTCGACCTCGAGCCGATCCGGCGGATCGCTCTCCAGCGCGCAGATCACCGGGGCCTGATCCTGGGCCGCCGCGATGGCGGTCGGCAGCGCCCCGCGCCCGGCAAGCAGTGCCAGCATGTCCTAGCTCCCCGGTGTCAGGAACGACCGGTCGGTGTCGCCCCTGACGAAATCGACGATATGGCGTACATAGTCGCTCTCGGTCTCTTCGCCCAGACGGCGGGCGCGGTCCTGGAAGGTGCCCTCGCCCTGCGCCAGCATCTGGAATGCCGCCCGCAGCGCGGTGATGTCCGCGCGCGCCACCCCGCGGCGCTTGAGCCCGACCAGGTTCAACCCGTCAAGTTCGCCACGCGGCGCCTGCACCAACCCGTAGGGAATGACATCATTGGTCACCCGCGTCAGCCCTCCGATGATCGCACCGCGCCCGATCCGCACCCATTGGTGCACCCCCGACAGGCCACCGACGATGACGTCATCCTCGAGCACGCAGTGTCCGGCAATGGCGACATGGTGAACCAGGATCACCCTATCGCCGATCTGGCAATCATGGGCGATGTGGGTTCCGGCCATGAACAGACCGTCGTCGCCGATCCGCGTGACCCCGCCACCGCCCTTGGTGCCCGGGTTCATCGTGGCGTGTTCGCGGATCCGGTTGCGAGCGCCGATGACCAGCTGGGTGTCTTCTCCCTGGTACTTCAGGTCCTGCGGCACCTCGCCGATCACCGCGAAGGGAAAGATCACGGTCTCCTCGCCGATCCGGGTGTCGCCGGTCACCACCACGTGGCTTTTCAGCTCGACCCGGTCGCCCAGCACCACCTTGGGCCCGACGATGCAAAACGGACCGATGACACAGCCCTCGCCCAACCGGGCGCCCTCTTCGACAATCGCACTGGGGTGTACCCGGCTCATCTCGGTCACTCCGCCTGGATGTCGACCATGGCAGAGAACTCTGCCTCGGCGGCGGTTTCGCCGTCGACGGTGGCCTTGCCGGAAAACTTGAATATCTTGCCGCCGGGCTTGCCGCGCAGGGTGGTCACATTCATCTTCAGCACGTCGCCGGGCACCACCTTGCGGCGGAACTTGCACTTGTCGATGTTCATGAAATAGATCAGCAGGTCGGAATCGATGATATCCATGCCCACGCCCAGCATCACGCCGGCGGTCTGGGCCATGGCCTCGACGATGGTGACGCCGGGCATGATCGGCGTACCCGGGAAATGGCCCTGGAACTGCGGCTCGTTCATCGTCACGTTCTTGATGCCACACGCAGAGCTGTAGCCATCGATTTCGACCACCTTGTCGACCAGAAGAAACGGATATCGATGCGGAAGGATGCGCTGGATCAATTCGATATCGGCGCGTTTCAGCTCAGCAGTCATGAATGGCTTCCCGTTTTTGAACGTTGCCGCCTGACTAGCAATCCCACCCCCTTTGGGCAAGTCGCGCTATTGATCGGCGTCGTTACCTGACGTGGTCTTGCCGTCGCCGATGGCCGCGTCGATGCGGGAAATGGCAAGATCGGTGATATCGGTCGCGTTGGAGCTAAGGAACACGCTGGAGCGTTCCATGATCACGCCGGCCCCGGTTTCGCGCATCAGCGCCTCGAGCACCGGGCGCGCCGCGCGCAGGAACTCCACCCGCGCCTTGTCCGCCCTCTGGCTCAGGGCGTGGGTCTTGGAATCCTGGGTGCGCCGGAAGGACTGGACCTTTTCGTCAAAGGCGTCGGCCAGGGTACGGAAGGCCTCGGGATCCATCTCAGAGCGGCGCGCGGTCAGTTTCTGCTCCTCGGCCATCAGCTCGGCCTCGATCCGCCGGTTCTCGGCCGCCAGCACCGCGCTATCTGCCTCGATCTCATTGGCGGTCCGCTTGCCGAAGGCCGATTGCGAGAACAGTCGGTCGGCCTCGATGGTCAGGATCGCCGATTGCGGTAGACCGAGTTGCTGGGCGCGTACCGGTCCGATCGCATAAAGCAGACCCGCAATCACGAGAACCAAGGCCAGACCCGGCCCGATATGTTCCCGCGACCGCGCCACCACCGGCGATCAGAATTGCGCCTGAAGGGTCAGGTCGAAGGTCTGTTCCTTGTCGTAGGATTCCTTCTGGATCGCCTTGGAGAAGTTGAACCGCAAGGGGCCGATTCCGGTCGTCCACAGGAACGACAACCCGATCACCGAGCGCCATGCGCCGTCGGCCCCCACGATGCAGCTAGAGGTTCCACCCGTCCCGCAGGTCGAGGACGCCGCTGAGGTGTCGACGTTGCTCAGGTCCCACAGGTTGCCGATATCGAGGAACACCCCGCCGCGCAGACCGATCTCCTCGGGCAGGCCCAGCGGGAACTCGGCCTCGAACTTTGCCACCGCGTAGAGGTTGCCCCCCAAGAAGTCGTCATAGGCATCGCCGCTCGAATCCGGCGACATGTCGCGCGGCCCGATCCCGTAGGATTCGAACCCGCGCATGATGTCCGAGGACAGCGAGAACCGGTCCAGAGTGCGGCTGTTGTTGTTGCCCATCCAGTTGAGCGCACCAGCCTCAAAGGTGGCCCTCAGGGTGACCTCCTCGTTGAGAATCTTCTTCTGCGCAACGGCCTTGACCGAGGTCTTCAGGTATTCGCTGTCGCCGCCGAGGCCGGCGTAATCCGCCCCCACCGAGAACAGGAAACCGGCGGTTGGATCAATCCCGGCAAGACGGCTATCATAGCTGTAGGTAAAGCCGACACCGCTGGAAGTGATGGCCCCTTGCGCGATTTCGGTCCCAATCACCGGCCCTTCGATCGAGGTATCCCGCACCTTCATTTCGCTCCCCCTCCAGGAGTAGCGAGTCGCCAGCGTCGAGAGTTCGCCGAGTTGGAAGGTCAGCTGCGGAGTGAAATACCCGATTGCCGTGTTGAAACTGGAGTAATCCGAATCCGTCTCCGCATAACCGATATCCAGGCCGAGTTTGAGGTCGCGCCCGAGCAGGTAAGGTTCGGTGAAGGACAGAACATAGGATTCCGCGTCCTCTACCGTCGAGAAGGTGAACGACAGCCGCTGCCCCCGCCCGAGGAAGTTGTTTTCGGACAGGCCGATCGCAAGACCGAAACCGTCGCTGACCGAATACGATCCGCCCAGGCTCAGAGACCCGGTGGCCTGTTCCTCGACATTCACATCGACCACGACCTTGTCTGGAGACGAGCCCTCGCGCGCCTCCACATCTGCGTTGGCGAAAAAACCGAGGGCACGGATGCGTTCGGCACTGGCGCGAACCTCGCGTGGATTGAACGGATCCCCCTCGGCGATCCGGAATTGCTGCCGAACTACGCGGTCAAGCGTCGTGGTGTTGCCCTCGATATCGATTCGCTCGACAAAGACCCGCGACCCCTTGCTCAGGACAAACTCGACATCTAGGGTCAGGTCGCGGTCATTGCGAGTGATCTTCGGTTCGATCCGCAGAAAATTGACCCCCTGCTTGATGGCGAGCCGCTCCATCCGGGTGATCGAGCTTTCCACCAGGGACGGCGAATAGACCACGCCCGGGCGCAGCTTGAGCGCGGCCTGGTACGCGGCAGCGTCAACGCCCGGATACTCGCTGACAGTGGTGATCTCGCCAAGACGGAACTGCTGCCCCTCCTGCACGTCGACCACGAGGTAGAAACCATCCCGTTCGCGGGTGAATTCGGTGTTGGCGCTGTTCACACGGAAATCCACATAGCCGCGCGACAAGTAGAAATCGCGCAGAACCCGCTTGTCGAACTCGATCCGTTCTTCGATGAAAGTATCGGAGCGCAGGAAGGCGCGCAGGAAGTTGGCCTGTTTCGTCTCGAGTACCCGGCGCAGACGCCGGTCGGAATAGACGCGGTTGCCGACGAAGCTGACCCGTTCGACCTCGATCGTCTGGCCTTCTGCAATTTCGAATATCAGATCAACCCGGTTGTCGCTGCGGCGAATGATGCGCGGCGTGACCGTGGCAGCCACCCTGCCCTGCTGAGAATAGGCAGTGGCGATGTTGGTGGCGTCCTGCTCGGCCTGGGCCGGGTTGAACGCCTGCCGCGAAGTGGACTCGACGATCTTGGCAAGATCCTCGTCCTTGATGCGGCGGTTCCCCTCGAAGTTGATCACGTTGATCGTGGGAAATTCCGTCACCGACACCACCAGCGTTCCGCCCCGTGGTGTCAGGTCGACCGTTTGGAACAACCCGCTGCCGAGAACTCGCTGATAGGCGTCGTTCAACTCGCCGGCCGAAACGCTCTTGCCGCGTTCGATGCCGGTATAGGCCACGATGGTGGCCGCCTCGATCCGCTGGTTCCCCTCGACGCGAACCGAATTGAACCGATAGCTTTGCGCCAGCGCGGTTTCCGGCAGACCCAAAAGCAGCAGCGAAAAAATGAAAACGAACGTGGGAAGCACACGGTGCCGAATGGTGCGTCCAAAATTACGTCCTGCGCAGGGGGTCCCTGCGGCGCTTCCCAATCCCATATTTCGAACCCAGTATTAAGCAGACATTGGGTTTGTGGTATCGGGATTGCCCGGCGTTGTCAAAACCGCAATTGCCGTTTTGCGCGACCATTCCGTTGATCCCGCGGGACCTAGAGATGACTGCCCAGCCAAGCGCCCGCCAACAGGGCGAACGCGATGGTGGCCATGTAGATGATCAGGTCCCAGTTCAGTTCCATAACCAGGCTGAGCCCGCGATATGAACGCTCGAGTGTGTGCATGTCATGGTCCTTCCGGCGTCCGATTCCCGTAGGCTGAATACCTATGACCCGATTATGGCAACACTAGGGCGCCCCCCGCGGGGGCACCCCCGGCTGCGCGGTTCAGCACAGCAGATCGTTGGCCAGTGCAAAGACCATGAGCGACAGAATCATGGTCAGGCCGATGGCCATCAGCACCCGCACCACCCCGTCGCTGGGCGGTTTCCCCGCGACCGCCTCATAGGCGTAGAACATCAGGTGCCCGCCATCCAGCGCCGGGACCGGAAACAGGTTCAGCAGCCCCACCGCCGTCGACAGCACCGCGATGAACGAGATGAAGCTCTGCGCGCCCTGGCTCGCCATCGCGCCCGAGGTCTCGGCGATGCCGATCGGCCCCGAGATGTTGCAGGTGCTGATCGCGCCGGTCACCATGTGCCACAGTCCCGACAGCGAGCCGGTGATGATCGACCAGGTCTGCGACAGCCCGCCCAGCAGGGCGGCAACCGGACCGGCGGTCTCGGTCGCGGGGTCGAAGGCCATGCCACCGACGATGCCGATCCGCCACTGGGTGGCGAAACCGCCATCGGCGGTCGGCTCGTCGGTGCTGCGGGGCGCCAGCGTGAATTGCAGCGTCTTGCCGTCGCGCCAGACATCCAGCAACAGCGCCCGCCCGTTTGAGGCCTCGACCGCCTGCTTCAACTGGTCGAAGGCATGGATCGACGCACCGTCCACCGCGACGATCACGTCGCCGGGGCGCAGGTCGATGTCCGCCGCGGCACTGCGCGGCATCACCCGATTGACATAGGCCGGGAACGGGTATGGACCGCTCACCGTCATCTCCTGCCCGTCGCGGCGCACGCGATAGTCCAGAACCTCCGCCTGCGGCAGCGTTTCGATGATCGCGCCCCAAGTGGTGCCGTTATCGGTCGTCGGCACATCGACCCCGCCGATCGCCACGATCTCGTCGCCCGCGCTCAGTTCGATCCCGGCGGCGGGCAGGGTGTGCAATTCGCCCACGGTCAGCGGCTCTCGCGCAACGCCCTGCACCATGAACACGCCGGTAAAGACCACGATCGACATGATGAAGTTGAAAACCGGCCCGGCCGCCACCGTGGCGCTGCGCGCCCAGAGCGGCGCCCCATGCATGGTGTGACGCAGATCATCGGGATTCGTGCGATAGATCTCGGCCATGGTCTCGCCGTCCTTGCCCGAGGCCGCGTTGGCATCGCCGCGAAACTTGACGTAACCACCGAACGGAAGCGCCGCGATCTGCCAGCGGGTGCCGCGCCGGTCCTTGCGGCTCCACAGCACCGGGCCGAACCCCAGCGAGAACACATCGGCATGGATACCGGACCAGCGGCCGACGATGTAATGGCCGTATTCATGCACCGCGACGATCACGGACAGCGCGACGACAAAGGCGACGATCGTGTAGACCAGCCCGCCAAACTGCGGAATCAATTCAATAATATTCAAAGCCTATCCTGCCCTTTCGGCCATCGCCTCATCTGCCCACATACGGGCGACATGGTCTGTTTCCGACACGTTATCAAGTGTCATTGCGGCGGTAACGTGGTGGCCCTGGGTCAGGAAACGGTCAAGCACCCGCTCCACCACCGCCGCCATCTCGAGAAATCCCAGCCGCCCGGCGATGAACCCGTCGAGGCTGCGTTCCTTGGCGGCGTTGAACACCGCACCGGCCAGCCCGCCGGTCTCCATCACCGCGCGCGCCAGCCGCAACGCGGGATACCGCACCTCGTCCGGGGCCCGGAACGTCAGCGCGCCGACCGCGGCCAAGTCCAGCCGCGGCACCGGCAACGCCCGGCGCTCAGGCCAGTGCAGCGCATAACCGATGGCGTGGCGCATGTCGGGCGCCCCCACATGGGCCATCAGCGCCCCGTCATTGAACCCCACCAGAGCGTGTACCAGGGATTCGGGATGCACTAGCACCTCGATCTGCTCCGGTTTCACCCCGAAGAACTCGCGCGTTTCGATCACCTCCATCGCCTTGTTGAACATCGAGGCGCTGTCGATGGTGATCCGCTGGCCCATGTCCCAGTTGGGATGGCTCGAGGCCTCGGCCACGGTGGCGCCGGCCAGCCGCTCGACCGGCCAGTCGCGAAACGCCCCGCCCGAGGCGGTGATGACGATGCGTTCGACCGCCGCCAGATCCTCGCCCGCCAGCGCCTGGAACACCGCCGAATGCTCGCTGTCCACCGGCAGGATCCGGGCGCCGTGCCGCTGCGCCGTCTCGAGCAGCAGCGCGCCGGCGCAGACCAGCGATTCCTTGTTCGCCAACGCCAGCGTCGTGCCCTGCTCCAGCGCCGCCAGTCCCGGCGCCAGCCCGGCCGAGCCGACGATGGCCGACATGATCCAGTCGGCCGGGCGGCGCGCCGCCTCGATCACCGCCTGCGTGCCGGCGGCCACCGCGATTCCGCTGCCCGCCAGTGCCGCGCGCAGATCCTCCAGCCGGTCGTCATAGGCGGTCACCGCCAGGTCGGCCCCGAGCGCGCGCGCATCCTCGGCCAGCCGGGCGATATTGGCCCCGCCGGTCAGTGCCACCACGTCATAGGCCGCCGGCTCACGCCGGATCAGATCGACGGTGTTCTGCCCGATCGAGCCGGTCGCGCCCAGGATCGTCACCCGCCGCATCGCTCATGTCCTCTCATTCAGGCGCTCATACAGGTCCGGGCGGATAGCCGGTCAGGTGCATCACCACCAGCACCAGGATCGCCGCCCCGAGCATGCCGTCGAACCGGTCGAACAACCCGCCGTGCCCCGGGATCAGCGCGCTGGAATCCTTGACGCCGCTCCTTCGTTTGACCGCGCTTTCGGCGATGTCGCCCAGTTGCGAGGCAAAGGCGGTCGCCGCCGACAGCAGCACCAGCCAGGCACCGGCGCCGGTCAGCAGCATGAAGACCGCGCCGACCACCGCCGCGACAGCCCAGCCCGCCACCGTGCCCGACCATGTTTTCTTCGGGCTGATCGCCGGCCAGAACTTCGGCCCGCCGACAAGGCGACCGGCAAAGTAGCCGGCGATATCGGTGCCCGCCACCACCAGCACCAGCCAAAGCATCCAGACAAAGCCGAACTCGCTGCGGACCGACATCATGCCGAAGGCAGCCAAAAGGATGAACACCAGGAACGGCACAAAGATGCCCCGGTGACGCGGCAACCAGGCATAGCCGACGATGGCCGGCACCAGCAGCGTTGGCAGCGCGAATCCGGCCGGGAAATAGATCGCCAGGAACCCCGCAACGCCCGAGATCGCCCCCATCACCACCGTGCGCAGCCCGTCCTCGGGCGCCAGCATCCGGGTCAGTTCCCACGCGATCAGCCCGGTCACCACCGAAACGAAGCTGACGAAGTAATAGCCCCCCGCCCAGACCGCGCCGAGACCGGCCGTCGCCAGCACAAGGCCGGACAGAAGCCGTGCGGTCAGGTCACCCCATTGGCCGGATCCGCTCATGCCTTGACCGCCCCGAAGCGGCGATCGCGTGCACCGTAGCTCTGGCACAGGCGCGACAGCTCCTCGGCGGTGAAATCGGGCCACAGCGTGTCGATGAACTCATACTCGGCATAGGCCGACTGCCACAGCAGGAAGTTCGAAATCCGCGCCTCGCCGCTGGTCCGGATCACCAGGTCCGGGTCGGGCAGCACGCAGGTGTCGAGGTATTTCGGCAGCGTCTCCTCGTCCACGTCCTCGGGGCGCAGCTTGCCGTCGGCCACGTCCTGCGCCAGCCGTTTTGTGGCGCGGGCGACCTCGTCGCGGCCACCGTAGTTCAGCGCGATAGTCAGCTGTGTGCCGGTATTGCCCTCGGTCTGCACCTCGAGTTGATCCATTAGCGCGATCAGCTTGGTGTCCAGCCGCACCCGGTCGCCGATGAAGCGCACCCGCACGTTGTTGACGGCGATCGCCTGCATCTCCTTGGCGATGTAGCGGCGGAACAGGCTCATCAACCCGGCCACCTCGACCTGGGTCCGTTTCCAGTTCTCGGTCGAGAAGGCAAAGATCGTCAGGTATTTCACCCCGAGCGCCGGGCAGGCCTCGACCACCTCGCGCACGCGGCGGGCGCCGGCATGGTGGCCGAACAACCGCGGCCGTCCGCGCGCCTGCGCCCAGCGTCCGTTGCCGTCCATGATGATGGCGACATGGCCGGGGCCGTGCGGATGGGCCGCGATCTCGGGATCCTTTGGCATGGCTGCGATCAGACCTGCATGATCTCGGCTTGCTTGGACTCCAGCGCCTCGTCCACCGCCGCGATCATCTTGTCGGTCAGCTCCTGCACCTCGGTCTCCCAGAACTTCTGGTCGTCCTCGGACATGCCGTCGGCCTTGGCCTTCTTGATCTGGTCCATGCCGTCGCGGCGCACGTTGCGAATCGACACCCGGGCGTGTTCGGCATACTGGCCGGCGACCTTGGTCAGGTCGCGGCGCCGCTCTTCGTTCAGCTCCGGGATCGGCAGCATGATGATGGTGCCGTTGAGCTGCGGGTTGATCCCCAGCCCGCTTTCGCGGATCGCCTTTTCGACCTTGCCGACAAGGCCCTTGTCCCAGACGTTCACGGTCACCATGCGCGGTTCCGGCACGTTGACGGTGCCGACCTGGTTGATCGGAGTCATCTGGCCATAGGCATCGACCTGCACCGGTTCCAGCATCGAGGCGCTGGCCCGCCCGGTGCGCAACGAGGCGAACTCGGTGCGCAGGTTCGCCATGGCGCCGTCCATGCGGCGTTTCAGATCATCGGTATCGAGTTCAAAATCCTCGGACATGTCTGCCCTCTCCCCAAACTGCGGATTGTCGCCTGCACGTTACATGCTTGCGCGGTCTATACCCCTAGCCGCGCACCTTTGTATAGGTGCCCTCGCCCGCAAGGATACCACGGAACCCGCCGGGCTCGTCGAGCGAGAACACGATGATCGGCAGGTTGTTGTCGCGTGCCAGCGCGATGGCACTGGCATCCATCACCCCCAGACGCTTGGCCAGCACGTCGTCATAGCTGACCTCGTCATAGCGTTTGGCATCGGGGAATTTTTCCGGATCCTTGTCATACACTCCGTCGACCTTGGTGCCCTTGAAGATCGCCTCGCAGGCCATCTCGTTGGCGCGCAGGGTCGCCGCCGTGTCGGTGGTGAAATAGGGGTTGCCGGTGCCGGCGGCAAAAATGCAGACCCGCTTTTTCTCAAGGTGGCGCACCGCGCGGCGACGGATGTAGGGCTCACAGACCTCGTCCATGCGGATCGCGCTGATCACCCGGGTGAACACGCCGATCTCTTCCAGCGCGCTCTGCATTGCCAGCGCGTTCATCACCGTGGCCAGCATCCCCATGTAGTCGGCGGTGGTCCGCTCCATCCCCTGGGCGCTGCCCTGCAAACCGCGAAACACGTTGCCGCCGCCGATCACCATGCAGATCTCGACGCCCATGTCATGCACCGACTTGACCTCCTGCGCGACGCGCTGGACGGTCGGCGGATGCAGGCCGAAGCCCTGGTCGCCCATCAGCGCCTCGCCCGAGATCTTCAGCAGCACGCGCCTGTATGTCGTCTGTTTCGATTGCGATTCTGGGGGATTTGACGAGGTCATGTTGCGCTTCTCTCCGGCACGAGGTTATTTTCGCGCAAAATGTCGGAAATCGGCCCAAGGTTCAATGCGCCAACCGCAGGACCGGCGCCGGTTTCCACGGTTTCGAACAGGCGTACATGCAAAAACTTGGCCCGCTCCCCGAAATCCCCGACGACCGGCCGGTGCTGATCGCGGGGCCGACCGCCTCGGGCAAGTCGGCGCTGGCCCTGCGGATCGCGCAGGAACGGGGCGGCGTCGTGGTCAATGCCGACGCCAGCCAGGTGTTTGCCTGCTGGCGCGTCATCACCGCGCGCCCCAGCGCGGAAGAAGAGGCGCAGGCGCCGCACCGCCTGTACGGTCATGTCCCCTGCGATGCGCAATATTCCGCCGGTCACTGGCTGCGCGAGGTCGCGCCGCTGCTCGAGGCCGGCCAGCGCCCGATCATCACCGGCGGCACCGGGCTCTATTTCACCGCGCTGACCCAGGGCCTGGCCGAGATCCCGCCCACCCCGCCGGAGTTGCGCGCCGAGGCCGACCTGATCCCGCTGGACACCCTGCTGGCCGATCTCGACCCGGCGACCGCCGCGGGCCTCGACCGGCGCAACCGGGCACGCGTCCAGCGCGCCTGGGAGGTGCAGCGAGCCACCGGCCGACCGCTGGCCGACTGGCAGGCCGACACGCCGCCGCCGCTGTTGCCGCTGACCTCCGCCGTACCGCTGCTGTTCGACGTGCCCAAGGACTGGCTGCTCGAACGGATCGCGCGGCGCTTCGACGCGATGCTGGAACAGGGCGCCATCGATGAGGTGGCGGCGATGCGCGACCGCTACGCCCCGGCCCTGCCCGCCTTTCGCGCCATCGGCGTGCCGGAACTGATGACCTATATCGAGGGAGGTTGCACCCTCGACGAGGCGCGTGAACGCGCCACCATCGCCACCCGCCGCTTTGCCAAGCGGCAACGCACCTGGTTCCGGGCGAAAATGCGCCATTGGCAGCCGATCCGCCCGGCGGGCTGAGCGTCCGACTTGTCCGCGCGGCGTTTCTGTGGTGTAAAAAGGGTCATAACCCCCGACGTTAACAGTCATTTTTGTGCCCATGCCCTTCGATCCAAATGAAATGGACGACCTGCGCCTGGTGACATTGGCGCAACTGGCAAAGGCGGGGGCATGGCAACTCGAACTCGCCCATGACCGAGCCGAGCATCTTCTGATCTGGATCACGCGGGGCCAGGGCGTGGCCCTGCTGGACGGGGCGCGACACGGCATTGGCACCCATAACGCGCTGTTCATCCCGGCGCGCAACCTGATGGCGCTCGAACTGATGCGCAACGGCTTCGGCCAGGCGCTGGTGATCCCGGATGGGGCCAACCTGACCCTGCCGCAGACGGTGCAGCACCTGCGCATCCGCGACGTCGCGGCCCAGGCCGAGCTGACCGTCCTGTTTGAGGCGATGGGCCGGGAACAGAACGCGCAGCGCCCGCTCTATCATTCGGCGATGCGGGCCTATGGCGACCTGATGGCGGTCTGGCTGCGCCGCCACCTGCCCGACGACCCGGCCCCCGGCCGGAGCGCCGCCCAGCGGCTGGTGACCGCCTTTTGCGACCGGCTGGTGCGCGACTATGCCGATGGGTCCAGCATGGCCGACCACGCCGAAGCGCTGGGGGTCACCCCGACCCACCTGACCCGGGTCTGCCGCGCCGAGACCGGGCGTACCGCCGCCACCCTGCTGACCGAGCGTTTGCTGCACGCGGCGCGGACCCTGCTGATCAGCACCGACGTCCCGGTGCAGGACATCGCGCGCCACCTCGGATTCGGCAGCGCGGCCTATTTCACCCGCTTTATCCAGCAACATACCCAAAAGACACCGACCGCCCTGCGGAAGTCGGTCCGCTCGGCGGCCTGACGGGGCCCCAAAAGCCTCCTGTCGTTTTTTGACTTGTCGATGTCGTTTTTTTACACTGTAAAGCGCATTCCAACCGTTGACGGATGGGAATTTCTGATGCCGAATGAAGGGCATGGGGAAGATCCGGAAAGAGACATAGACGTTCAGCCGGAGCGGTGCCGTTCAAACCGGCACCAACCAACGACATTCAACAAGATCAAAAGGCCCACAGGGAGACTTTCATGAACAACCCGACACTCAATGCGAAACCCGTCCATCCGGCGGCGCATATGCACGCGCAGGAGTACAAGGACGGCAAGCTCAGCCGGCGCGAGTTTCTGACCCGCGCCACCGCGCTGGGCGTTTCCGCGACCGCGGCCTATGGTCTGATCGGTGTCGCGGCGCCCGGCGTGGCGCAGGCCGCCACCCCCAAGCAGGGTGGCACGCTGCGCGTCCAGATGCAGGTCAAGGCCCTCAAGGACACCCGCACCGCAGACTGGTCCGAGATCGGCTGCGTCACCCGTGGCACCTGCGAATATCTGGTCGAGTACAACAACGACGGGTCGTTCCGCGGCATGCTGCTGGACGGCTGGTCGGTGAACGAGGACGCCACCGAATACACGCTGAAGGTCCGCCAGGGCGTGAAATGGCATAACGGCGACGATTTCACCGCCGAGGACGTGGCCCGCAACTTCGAACGCTGGTGCGAAAAGGACGTCGAGGGCAACTCGATGGCCGCGCGCGTCGGCTCGCTGGTTGATCCCGACACCGGCAAGGCGCGCGAGGGCGCGATCACCGTGGTCGATGCCTCCACCGTGCTGCTCAAATGCGCGACGCCGGATATCTCGATCATCCCCGGCCTCGCCGATTACCCGGCCGGCGTGGTGCATGCCAGCTATGACCCGGCCAACCCGAACGAGCTGATCGGCACCGGCCCCTACAAGCTGACCAATATCGAGGTCGGCGTCGGCGCCACGCTGGAGCGCGCAACCGATCACACCTGGTGGGGCACCGAGGTCTATGGCGGCCCCTACCTCGACAAGATCGAGTACATCGACTACGGCACCGATCCCTCGGCCTGGCTTGCTGCGATCGAGTCCGAAGAGGTCGACATGCTTTATGAATCGGTGGGTGAGTTCATCGACATCATGAACGACATCGGCCTGGTCCAGTCCGAGGTGGTGACCGCCGCGACCATCGTGATCCGGCCCAACCAGCTGGCCGAGATCGACGGCATGAAGCCCTATGCCGACAAGCGCGTGCGCAAGGCGCTGTCGCTGGCCGTCGACAACGCCGTCTGTCTCGAACTGGGCTATGGCAACCGCGGCGAGGTGGCCGAAAACCACCACGTCTGCCGGATTCACCCGGAATATGCCGAACTGCCCAAGATCAAGGCCGATCCCGCCGCCGCCAAGGCGCTGATGGAAGAGGCCGGCATGGCCGATTTCGAGCACGAGATCGTCTCGATCGACGACGACTGGCGCCGCAACACCACCGACGCCGTGGCCGCGCAGCTGCGCGACGCCGGCATCAAGGTCAAGCGCACGGTGTTGCCCGGCAACACCTTCTGGAACGACTGGGTGAAATACCCGTTCAGCTCGACCAACTGGAACCACCGCCCGCTCGGCGTGCAGATCTGGGCGCTGGCCTATCGCTCGGGCGAGGCCTGGAACGAGTTCGGCTGGGCCAACCCGGAATTCGACGCGCTGCTCGAGGAGGCGCTGGCCATCGCCGATGCCGACAAGCGCCGCGAGATCGCTGCCAAGGGCGAAGCGATGATCCAGGAAGAAGGCGTGACGATCCAGCCCTACTGGCGCTCGCTCTATCGCCACATGCGCGAGGGGCTGGTGGGCACCGACATGCACATCACCTACGAACACCACCACTACAAGTGGGGCTGGGCCGCCTGACCCGGCGAAAAGACAGGGGCCGTCCCGCAAGGGGCGGCCCGATTTTCCTGCGGTGCGCTCTCCGCGCCTGCCACCAATAGGCCCGCAAAGGGCCGATAGATAGCCTGACCAACAGGGGGCCCCATGGGACTGTTCATCCTGCGCAGGACGGGCGTGATGATCCTGACGGCACTATGCCTGACCTTCATCGTGTTCTTTCTGACCAACCTCTACCCGAACCTCGAAAAGCTGGCCAAGACGCAGGGCAACTTCCGCATGTCCGACGAGGCGGTGGCAAGCTGGCTCGAGGGCAACGGCTACCTGCAACCGCTGCCGTTGAAATACGGCCAGTGGCTGGGCGTGGTTCCGGGCTGGACCCATGAAACCGACGAGGGCGTCACCGGCCGCTGCCTGCGGGGCACCGCGACGGCGCAAGAGGCCGCCGCCGCGCCGCGGTTCTGCGGCATCCTGCAGGGCGACTGGGGCTATTCCACCGTGTTCCGCGACGAGGTGTCCGGCATCATCGGCACCCGGCTGGGGCTCACCGCCAAGCTGATGTTCTGGGTGCTGGTGCTGATGGTGCCCTCGGCGCTGATCGTCGGCGTGCTGGCCGGGATGCGCGAAGGCTCGCCGCTGGACCGGTCGCTCTCGACCTTCTCGATCATCACCACGGCCACGCCCGAATATGTCTCCGGCGTGATCTTCATCGCCGTATTTGCCTCCTCGACCGTCGGGCTGAAATGGTTCAAGGGCACCGCCACCAGCGCGATGGACAACGCCAATTTCGAGAATTTCTTTCTGCCGGTCCTGACCATCGCCCTGTACGGCATGGGTTATATCGCGCGGATGACGCGGGCCAGCATGACCGAGGTGATGACGGCACAATACATCCGCACCGCCCGCCTCAAGGGGGTGACGTTTCGCAACATCGTGATGAAGCACGCGCTGCGCAATGCGCTGATCGCGCCCTTCACCGTGATCATGCTGCAATTTCCCTGGCTGCTGAACGGCGTGGTCATCGTCGAGACCCTGTTCAACTACAAGGGCTTCGGCTGGACGCTGGTGCAGGCGGCGGGCAACAACGACATCGAACTGCTGCTGGCGGTCTCGGTGGTCTCGGTGATCGTGGTTCTGGCGACGCAGCTGATCTCGGATATCGGCTATGTCTACCTCAATCCGCGCATCCGGATTTCATAAGGGAGGATCGGAGCCATGGAACCTCTCGGCTGGATCGAGATCATCACCCGCGTCCTCTACCAGTTCACCTCTGTCTGGGTCGCACTGGTCATCCTCTTCGCCGTCTCGGTGGCCTTCAAGCGGCGGCTGGGCCTTTACGGGAAACTGTTCGACAGCCCGATCGGCATGATTGGCTTTGCGCTGGTCATGTTCTGGGTCTTTACCGGCGTGTTCGGCGCGCTTGACCTGATCGTGACCCACGATCCCCTGTCGCAGGTCTCGGGGATGAAAAACAAGGTGCCCGGCACCCCCCTGCGCGGCGCCGAGGCCGGCGAGTACGCCTGGTACCTGCTGGGCGGCGACAACCTGGCGCGCGACGTGTTCAGCCGCATGGTCAAGGGGGCCTGGGTGGTGGTGCAGATCGCGCCGCTGGCGACGCTCTTTGCCTTCATGGTCGGCATCACCCTGGGCCTGCCGGCGGGCTACTACGGCGGGCGGCTCGACACCTTCCTGTCGTTCCTGGCCAACCTGATCCTGGCCTTTCCGGTGATCCTGCTGTTCTACCTGCTGGTCACGCCCGAGATCGTCGACACCGGCGTGCCGAGCTACATGGCGGCGGTGCTGTTCATCTTTCCCATCGTGTTCCTCGCGGTGCTGCTGAACTCGCGCTATTACACCCAGCCCAGGTTCCGCACGCCGCTTCTGATCGGGGTTCTGGGGGTGTCGTTCTGGCTGTACCTGTCGCTGATCTCCACCGATGGCTACTTGGTCAACTCCAACACGGTCACGATCCCGGCGCTGCCGCAGATCCTCGACCTGTTCGACATCCCCGGCGGCATCCTGGTGGTCTTCGTCTCGGTGGTCTTCGTCAATTCGCCCACGGTGTTCCGCATCGTGCGCGGGCTGGCGATGGACATCAAGACGCGCGATTACGTCGCCGCCGCCCAGACCCGGGGAGAGGGCCCGTGGTACATCATGCTGTGGGAGATCCTGCCCAATGCGCGCGGGCCCCTGATCGTCGATTTCTGCCTGCGCATCGGCTATACCACCATCCTGCTGGGCACATTGGGCTTCTTCGGCCTCGGCCTGCCGCCGGAAAGCCCGGACTGGGGCTCCACGATCAACGAGGGGCGCAAGCTGCTGTCGATCTACCTGCACCCCGCCCTGCCCCCGGCGCTGGCGCTGCTCAGCATGGTGCTGGGTCTCAACCTGCTCGCTGACGGGCTGCGCGAGGAATCGCTCAAGGACTGACGGTGGATCGGGGGCCCTGCCCCCGGACCCCCGGCGTATCACAAGCCAGACAAAGACGGGGCACCGGCCCCGCAAGCCAACGGGGACCAGAAGAATGCCGAAACCCAAATACGACGGCCCGATCCTGGACATCGACAGGTTGTCGATCTCTTTCTTCACCCGGCTGCGGGAAATCCCGGCGGTGATGGATTTCTCGGTCAAGGTCCGACCCGGCGAGGCGGTCGGCCTGGTCGGGGAAAGCGGTTGCGGGAAATCGACCGTGGCACTCGGCGTGATGCGGGATCTGGGCAAGAACGGCCGCATCGTCGGCGGCTCGATCAAGTTCAAGGGCCGCGACATGGGCGAGATGAGCGCCGACGAGCTGCGCGACATCCGCGGCTCCGAGATCGCGATGATCTACCAGGAACCGATGGCCAGCCTGAACCCGGCGATGAAGATCGGCAAGCAGCTGATGGAGGTGCCGATGATCCACCAGGGCGCCTCGGAGGACGAGGCCTATGCCCGCGCCCTGCAGGTGGTCACCGACGTCAAGCTGCCCGACCCCAAGCGCATCCTCAATTCCTTTCCGCACCAGCTTTCGGGCGGGCAACAGCAACGCATCGTCATCGCCATGGCGCTGATGTCGGAACCCTCGCTGCTGATCCTGGACGAGCCGACCACCGCGCTCGATGTCACCGTCGAGGCCGCCGTGGTCGAACTGGTCAAGGATCTGGGCAAGAAATACGGCACCTCGATGCTGTTCATCTCGCACAACCTCGGGCTGGTGCTGGAAACCTGCGACCGCATCTGCGTGATGTATTCCGGCGAGGCGGTCGAGCGCGGCTCGATCGAGGACGTCTTCGACGAGATGCAGCACCCCTATACACAGGCGCTGTTCCGCTCGATCCCGCTGCCCGGCGCCGACAAGAACGCCCATCCGCTCAAGGCGATCCCGGGCAACTTTCCGCTGCCGCACGAACGGCCCAGGGGCTGCAACTTCGGCCCGCGCTGCGACTATTTCGAGGCCGGCCGCTGCGACGCCAAATCCATCCCGATGTCCGACGTGCCCGGCAACGACCGCCACGCCACCCGCTGCCTGAAGTTCCAGGAGATCGACTGGCAGGCGCCACCCGAACTAATGGAGACCAAGCAGAAGGGCGAGATCGGCGAGGTCGTGCTGCGCATGGACAAGCTCAAGAAATACTACGAGGTGGCGGCCAACGCCCTGTTCGGCGGCGGCGCCAGGAAGGTCGTCAAGGCCAACGAGGAACTGACCTTCGAGGCGCGCGAATCCGAAACCCTGGCCATCGTCGGCGAATCCGGCTGCGGCAAATCCACCTTTGCCAAGGTCCTGATGGGGCTGGAAACGGCGACCGACGGCGAGATCCTGCTCGACGGGCGCAATATCGAGCAGACCCCGATCCAGGCCCGCGACGCCAAGACCGTGGGCGAGGTGCAGATGGTGTTCCAGAATCCGTTCGACACGCTCAACCCCTCGATGACGGTGGGCCGGCAGATCATCCGCGCGCTGGAGATTTTCGGCATCGGCAATTCCGAGGCCGAGCGCAAGGCGCGCATGCTGGAATTGCTCGACCTGGTGAAACTGCCCCGCGCCTTTGCCGAGCGGATGCCGCGGCAGCTTTCAGGCGGGCAGAAACAGCGCGTCGGCATCGCCCGCGCCTTTGCCGGCGGCGCCCGTATCGTGGTGGCCGATGAGCCGGTCTCGGCGCTGGACGTGAGCGTTCAGGCCGCCGTCACCGACCTGTTGATGGAGATCCAGCGCGAGGAGAAGACAACGCTTCTGTTCATCTCGCATGACCTGTCCATCGTGCGCTACCTGAGCGACCGGGTGATGGTGATGTACCTGGGCCACGTGGTCGAACTGGGCACCACCGACCAGGTGTTCAGCCCGCCCTACCACCCCTATACCGAGGCGCTGCTCTCGGCGGTGCCGATTGCCGACACCTCGGTCGAAAAGACCCATATCGTGCTCGAAGGCGACATCCCCTCGGCGATGAACCCGCCCCCCGGCTGCCCGTTCCAGACCCGCTGCCGCTGGAAAGACCAGGTGCCCGGCGGACTCTGCGACCGCGAGGTACCCCCGGTGCGCACCCTGGCCGAGGGCCACCAGGTGAAATGCCACCTGAGCGACGAGAAGCTGGCCGAGATGGAGCCGGTGATCAAGATCGCGGCGGAGTAAGGTAAATCAGTCCGGTCTCGCAGGGCCGGCCACGACAGCCAGAACAGACGAACGGGACCGGCCCGAAATCATAAGGGGATCGGGCCGATCCCGGGGGGATGTCGGTGTCGAAGGCGCGGATCAGTCCGGCACGCCGTGCTCGCGCAACCGCTGCGACAGCCGCGCCTTGATCTCGGCGGGTTCCGCGCTGATCGCCCGCACCACCTGCTCGAGCTGGCTTTGCGCCCCGTGGAGTTGATCCAGCAGTGACATGATGATGACCAGCGCATCCTCGTTCACTTCGAAATCATCGGTCAATTCACAGATCAGCGTGATCCGGCGCACGTCCAGCTTGCGATAGCGCGGCCCCTCCGATGTCATCACCGGGGTCACGATGCGCAAACGCTCGAACAGGTCCAGACGCTCGGCGGTCAGTGCGGTGACGCGCTCGATCACCTGCTCCGGGGCATAGGCGTGGGTCATGATCTCTCCTTTCCGGCGCGGGGGTCATAGGCGTGATTTGCCCGCCAGCCTTCCATGAAGTGTTTCAATTCGTCGTCGATCTTCGGCGGGCTGACAATGCGCAGCGTCACCCGCTGATCGCCCTTGCCGGACCGGCCCTTGACCCCGCGTCCCTTGAGCCTCAGCACCTGCCCCGAACTTGCACCGGGTGGCACCGTCAGCTTGACCACCCCCGTCACCGTGGCGACCGGAACCTTGCCGCCCAGGATCGCCTCGTCGATCGAGATCGGCAAGGTCACCAGGATGTCGTCACCGTCGCGTTCGAAATCGGGGTGCGGGGTAACGTCCAGCGTGATGAAGGCATCCCCGGGGCGCCCGGCCCCGAGGCCCGGCTCTCCCTTGCCGCGCAGACGCAGGGTCTGCCCGTCATGCGCCCCCTCGGGGATCTTGACCTCGAGCGCGCTTCCGTCCGGCAGGGTGATCCGGGTCTTGCTCCCCCGCACGGCATCCAGAAACGGCACCGCAAGACGGTATCGGGTGTCCTGCCCCGGCCAGTCGCCCGAACTCGTGCGGCCAAACCCCTCGTCATGTCCGGCGGCCCCCCGGCCGCGGGCGAAGTGGGCAAAGAAATCATCCGCATCGAACCCCGCGCCGAACGGATTTCCGCCAGAGGCGGTACGGCTTTGGGTATAGGGGTTCTCCGGCCTGCGCGCCTCGTCCCGGTAATAACCGCGCGGCGCCTTTTCGGCCCCCGTCGCATCAATTTCCCCGGCATCGAACCGCCGGCGCAGCTCCGGGTCCTTGAGCAGGTCATAGGCCTGCCCCGCCTCCTTGAAGCGCGCCTCGGCAGCGGGGTCATCGGGGTTCAGGTCGGGATGGCACGTTCGCGCGATCTTGCGATAGGCCTTCTTGATCTGGTCTGGGGTGGCGTCCTTGGACAGGCCCAGAGCGGCATAGGGATCCTTGGTCATTCTGCACTCCGCATCTGGTAAATCATCTATCGCAGGTCGTAGGGATTACAATGCAATACGACCCTTGCATAACCCCTTGGATCATCCAGGCGGACCCGGCAAGGTAGACGATGTCGCACCCGCCCCTGGTCACGCCCCCTGGCCGAGGGCCACCAGGTAAAATGCCGCCAGAGCGACGACAAGTCAGCCGAGATGGGGCCGGTGATCAAGATCGCGGCGGAGTGAAAGGGGCCTCGGCAGGGCAGAGCCGGTCATCCGCAGCACGTGGCCCGAATGCCCGGACAGGGGAACGGGACAGCCAAACGCAGAGGATGGCAGTCCACAATCCAAGATCGGCGTATCGACGTCCCAAGCAAATGAGGTGCCGCCGCTCCGCATATCAGCGGATCTCGGTACGGAACGTTGACGGTGCCGCCTTGTCATTCGGATTTCTGTCGTCGCACGGGGCGGACCAGCCCCCATTGTGGTCGACCTTGTCTGGGGTTTGGCGGATCGCACCCGCCTGAAGTGTTGCCCGGACAGGTCGTGCGTAAGCGGCCCGCAATCTTTCCGCCCCGATGCCTCGGGGCATCGAACACGCTCGGTGGCCTGTCCATTTCGTTCGAACGTGCCGCGGCGAAAGACGAGCGACCGAGGAACCAACCTCTTGTTACTGCATCGTAAACGTCGATGACGACCCGTCTGCGTTGATGAATGAAACTTGTCTGCCTTCAAACACAACATCCTGGCAGCTCGTCCCGGCGATCGTCTCGGGAGAAGAGATGGTGCGGCAATACTGTTTATTGCGGACATCCCAGGCGCCGGCAATCTCATCCCCACCCGCGGTTTGGCCCGTGACGCGGCCGTTCGGATGAAGCGTGATCGTGGTGCCCGTTTCATGCACGCCGTTCATGCCGGACAGTCGCGACTTGAGCGGGTCCATTTCAACGTCTGATGCTGTTTCCATACATCCGGCCAGAACAATTCCGGCGGCAAGAAAGCAAAAGGTTCTAAAATGCATTATTCCCCTCCAGATACTCGTTACAATTTCCATTTATTACTAAATTTCCGCGTTTCTTGCAACTAAATTTCCGCACCCTATGCGAGAGTAAGGAGGCGACGAAGATCACGAGGACCAGTCGGTGCCAATTCTTGCCCGCACCGATGGACGTGTGGCCTTTCACCATGGCGTGTGGTCGGTGGCCGATGTATCGGCGAACGCACCGCCCCCCGGTCACGCCCGCCGCTGCGCCCTACTCCTCCAGCAGATCCTCGTACCGCGCATCGGTCAGCGTTTTCAGGAACGCCACCAGCGCGTCGATGCGATCGTCCTCCAACGCCGGGCCGGTGGTCAGCTCTTCCATCGACAGCGTGCCGTCCACCTCTGGCGGGCCAAAGGGCGCGCCGGTCTCCGGGTTGATCTGCCGCCCCTGCGCCTTGCTGTTGTATTTGTTGTAGAACAGGACCACCGTCCTCAGGTCCTCGAACACGCCGTTGTGCATGTAGGGGCCGGTCACTGCCACGTTGCGCAGTGTCGGCACCTTGAACTTGCCCGCCTGCGCCGGGTCGTCGACCTGCGGGTTGTCCAGCAGCCCCTTGTCCGGTGCCGCCATATGCGCCAGCCTCGGGTTCGCCGGCACGCCGATGTTGTGATACTCGTAGTTGGTGAAACTCTCTGCCGGGTCCACCGGGCTGGTCCCGAGCTGGTGGCACAGGTTGCAGTTGGTGAACTGCTGCGAAAAGAACAGCAACCGCCCCAGGTCCTCTTCCCGCGTCAACTGGTATTCGCCGCGCAGGTACCGGTCGTACTTGCTGTCAAAAGGGGCAAACTCCGGCGTGCGCTCATAGGCGGCGATGGCCCGGGTCATGGCATCATAGGCGCGCGCATCGTCGTCGAATACATCCGCTCCGGCCAGCCCTTCCAGCGCCGCCACGTAGTCCGGGTTTTCCCGCAGCCGCGCCACCACGGCGGGCTTGTCAGGCATCGCCATTTCCACCGGGTTCAGCGGCGGCCCCCCGGCCTGCTCCGCAAGGTCCACGGCGCGCCCGTCCAGGAACAGCCCGCCGGCCCATTTGCCCTCGGCGGTCAGATGAAACGGCGGCGTCAGCGCGGCATAGCTGGCGGTGGGCGCATTGCGCGTGCCCAGTGAATGCCCGTCATCGCCCAACGAAACGGCCCGGCCCAGGTCGGTCTCGCGCGGATCGACAAAGCCGGCGGCCGGGTCGTGGCAGGTGGCACAGGATTGGGTCCGGTCGCGCGACAGCTCGGGATCAAAGAACAGCGCCTCGCCCAACGCTTCCCAGCTTTCATAGGCCGGTGCGGCCATCAGCGGCGCGACAAGGGCCGTCGTGGTCACGACAAGGCCCGCACAGCCAATCCGAAATGCCCAGTTCATGCCCGTACTCCCACCGCGCGACTCAATTTCCAGAGTGTTATAGTCAGGAATGGCGAGGCGGAAAATAGCCCGATGTCATCGACCAGTGGGCCCGATGAACCGGGATCAGCCGTCCGTACTGCCCCAGATCGCCTTGACGTAATTTCGGGTCTCGTCATAGGGCGGCACGCCGCCGTGCTTGCGCACCGCTGCAGGCCCCGCGTTATAGGCCGCCAAGGCCAGCCGCCAGGATTTGAAATTGCGGTACTGCTTGGCCAGGTAACGCGCGCCGCCGTCAAGGTTTTGCTTCGGATCGGCCGGGTCCACCCCCAACCGGCGGGCGGTCTCGGGCATCAACTGTGCCAGCCCCAGCGCGCCCTTGTGCGATTTCGCATTGGGGTTCCAGCCCGACTCCTGTTGCACCAGCCGCAGGAACAGGTCTTCGGGCACCTTGTGACGCTGCGCCGCCGCGCGCGCCATCGCAAGGTATTCCCCCTTGTACTTGCCGGTATAGGGCAGCGAACCCCACTTGCTCGGGGTGTGGATCGTTGGCGGCTGAAGACGCACGGAATCGTTGTACTGGATCGCTGCACGGGTATCGAGAACCCGGGTCTGCGACTTGAACAGGTTCTTCTGGCTGCGGGTGGAAAAGATATCCGCCGCCGCCGGCATAGCCAGCCCGACCGCCACCGCAATCCCTACCGCAAGCCTGTGCATTCCGCCCTGCCTCACATGGTCAAATCCGGCGCAACTATACAGGTTATCGCGACAAAGGAAAGTTGCCGCGCCCCCGACCCCGCCGGGTCGGCGAAACCCGGCAAACGGACGCGGATAACCATGTTTCAACCTCTCTGCCTGAGGTATAGGGTGCCCTTCCAAGGATCGTACAGATTCGGGCAACAATCGGACAAAACAAGACGGGGGCTTACATGGCCGGCTCAGTGAACAAAGTCATTCTCATCGGCAACCTGGGCCGCGACCCCGAGGTGCGCACCTTTCAGAACGGCGGCAAGGTGTGCAACCTGCGCATCGCCACCTCCGAGACCTGGAAGGATCGCAACACCGGCGAGCGCCGCGAACGGACCGAGTGGCACTCGGTCGCGATCTTCAGCGAAGGTCTGGTGCGCGTCGCCGAGCAGTACCTCCGCAAGGGATCGAAGGTTTATATCGAAGGCCAGTTGCAGACCCGCAAATGGCAGGACCAGAACGGCCAGGACCGCTACTCCACCGAGGTGGTCTTGCAGGGCTTCGGCTCGACCCTGACCATGCTGGACGGTCGCGACGGTGGCCAGGGCGGCGGTAGTCAGGGCGGTGGCGGCTATGGCGGCAGCCAGGGCGGCGGTTACGGCGGCGGCTACGACAGCGGCCCTCAGGGCGGCGACCCCTATGGCGGCGCTCCCGCTGCGGGTGGTGGCGGCCCGTCGAGCAACATCGACGACGACGAAATCCCGTTCTAGCGGATCCAGGGGCGGGCCGATTGGCGCGCCCCTTTACTTTTTTGACGTAAGGCATTGAAATGGGTTGGTCTTTTTCCATCGGCAGGCTGTTCGGATCCGAGCTTCGGGTGCATGTCACCTTTTTCCTGCTGCTGGCCTGGATCGGCTATGTCACCTATGCCGACGGCGGATGGCCGGCGGCGCTTGAAAACGTGGTCTTCGTGATCGCGCTGTTTGCCTGCGTGGTGGCGCATGAGTTCGGCCATGCGCTGACCGCGCGCCGCTATGGCATCAAGACGCCGACCATCACGCTTTTGCCGATCGGCGGGTTGGCGCAGCTGGAACGGATGCCCGAGACACCGACGCATGAAATCCTCGTCGCGCTGGCCGGCCCGATGGTCAACGTGGTGATCTGGGCGGTGCTCATGTTGGCTGGGGTGGACATGAGCTTCGACATCGCCAGCGAGACGGACCTGACCGGACCCGACTTTTTCGGGCGGCTGGCCTTCGTCAACCTGTTCCTGGCCGTGTTTAACCTGATCCCGGCCTTCCCGATGGACGGCGGGCGCGTGTTCCGCGCGGTTCTGTCGCTGTTCACCAACCGGGTGCGCGCCACGCGGATCGCGGCCGCCGCCGGGCAGATCGTGGCGCTGCTGTTCGGCTTCGCCGGGTTGAGCAGCGGCAACCCGATGCTGATCCTGATCGCGGTCTTCGTCTTCATCGCCGCCAATGCCGAAAGCCAGGATGTGGCGATGCGCGCCGTGGCCCGGCAGCTGGTCGCGCGCGACGCCACCATCACCAGTTTCGAAAGCCTCACCCCCGAGGATACCCTTCAGGCCGCCACCTCGGCGCTGGTGCATACCACCCAGCACGAATTTCCGGTGATCGGGATCGACGGCACCTTTCTGGGCTTCGTCACCCGGACCGCGCTGTTCGCCGCCCTCGCGCAGGAAGGGCCGCGAAGCCGCCCGGTCTCGGAGATCATGACCACCGGAATCCCCAGCATGACCTTGACCACCCGGTTGGAAAAGGTGCTGAACGCGCTCTACCAGGGGGCGCCGGCGGTGACGGTAACCGACAGCAAGGGCAACATGATCGGCTATATCACCCGCGAGAACGTCGGCGAGCTGATGGTGATCAACGGCCGCTGAGCGGCGGCCCCCCTCACCGCGCCGCCAACGCGTCCTGCAACAATTCGCGCACCGCCTCGCCCGGCACGTCCGAGGTGACAAAGGCCTCGCCGATTCCGCGCGCGAGGATAAAGCGGAGCTGACCGTCCACCACCTTCTTGTCCTGCGCCATCAGATCGCACAGCCCGGCGGCATCCGGCAGATCGCCCGGAATGTCGGCCAAGTCCACCTTTGTCCCCATCGCGCGCAGATGCGCCCGCACCCGGCTCGGGTCCTCCTGCGAACACAGGCCCAACCGCGCCGACAGCTCGAAGGCCAGCGCGCAGCCGATCGCCACCCCCTCGCCATGCAGCAGCCGGTCGGAATAACCCGTCGCCGCCTCCAGCGCATGGCAGAACGTATGCCCGAGATTGAGCAGCGCGCGGTCGCCCTGCTCGGTCTCGTCGCGCACGACGATATCGGCCTTCATCTGCACCGACCGGGTCACCGCCCGCACCCGCGCACTCATGTCGCCGGCGGCCAGAGCCGGCCCCTCGGCCTCAAGCCAAGCAAAGAACTCCGCGTCCCCCAGCATCCCGTACTTGATCACCTCGCCGTAGCCGGCCAGGAAATCGCGCGGAGTCAGCGTGTTCAGCACGGCGGTATCGGCCAGCACCAGCGACGGCTGGTGAAAGGCGCCGACCAAGTTCTTGCCCTGCGCCGTGTTGATCCCGGTCTTGCCCCCGACCGAACTGTCGACCTGCGCCAGCAGGGAGGTCGGGATCTGGACAAAGCGCACGCCCCGGCGCAGCACCGATGCGGCGAACCCGGCCAGGTCGCCGATCACCCCGCCGCCCAGGGCGACGACAATATCGCGCCGCTCGACCTTCTGCTCCAGCAGCCATTCGACGGCGCGGGTGAACTGCGGCCAGCCCTTGGTCGCCTCTCCCGGCGACAGCGCCAGCGCCACCATCTCGACCCCGGCGGCGGCCAGCCCGGCGCGCAGCGCCTCGAGATGCAGCGCGGCGACCGTCTCGTCGGTCAGCACCGCCACCCGTGGCCGCGCCAGCAGCGGCGCAATGCGCGCGCCCGCCTCATCGATCAGGCCCGGGCCGATCTGCACGTCATAGGCCCGATCGCCCAACGCTACATGGACGCATTCCGTCATTCTTCCGGCTCCAATACATCGGGGCGCGTGGCCAGCGCGGCCAGCACCCGGTCCACCATCCCCTCGACCGAGACCTGCGCATCCGAGACCACGGCAAGATCGGCCTCGGCGTAGAACGGCACGCGCTGTTCGTAAAGATCGCGCAGCGTCGCCTTCGGGTCGGGGGTTTTCAACAACGGGCGGGTGTCGCGGTGGCGCACCCGGCCCCACAGCACCGGCAGATCCGCGTTCAGCCAGACCGAGACGCCCTTGTCCGAGATCGTCTTTCGGTTCTCGGCCGACAGAAAGGCGCCGCCCCCGGTAGACAGCACGCCGCGCGCGTCCACCAGCAGCCGGGCGATCACCTGGGCCTCTTTCTTGCGAAAGAAGGCCTCGCCGTCGCGCGCGAAGATCTCCGGGATGGTCATGTTGGCCGCCTCTTCGATCTCGTGATCGCTGTCGAGGAACGGCACCCCCAGCCTTGCGGCCAGGGCGCGGCCGACTGCGGTCTTGCCCGCCCCCATCATGCCGACCATGACGATGGTCTTTTTCAGCCGCCCGGGCCGGCCGGCGCCGTCTCCGGCGGGCGCAACCGTGCTCGATTTGGCGACACTATGCTCAATTTCGCTCATTCTGTAGTGAATGACGTGATCTTGCCCAAAAGGCCATATATAAGTTGAGCAAAACGGCAGAGGCACGGGCAGAGGGAACACTCATGGGGCGCTTGATCAAGTACTTGTTCTACCTTCTTATTCTCGCCGCGATCGGCTTGGTGATCTACGCATATCTGGGGCCGTGGTTCGGTGCCGATTTCTCGCCGCCGCGCGCCGAGATCCGGCAACCGGTGACGCTGCATGCGAACTAGGGTCGCGCTGGTCGCACTATGGCTGCCGTTGGCCGCCACCGCCGAGGAACCGCTTTCGGCGATCGACTGGCTGGGTCAGGCCCACCCGTCGTCCCTGCCCGGACCGGTGCTGCTGGAACCGCCGGTGGCCGAACATGCCCTTGGCCCCGAGATCGAGGTCAGCGCGCTGGAGGAACTGGCGCCGCCGGTCGGGCTGGTACCGCCCGATATCACCGGGCTGCCGGTCGATCTGTGGCGCGGCAGCGATGCACGGCAACTGGCCCGCCTGATCAAATCCGCCCCGGTCGAGACCAGCCCGGCGATGCAGGCGCTGTTCTATACCCTGCTGCTGGCCGAGAAACGCCCGCCGCCGGGGGCCTCGCGGCAGGCGGCCGAGTCGCTGTTGCTGGCCCAGATCGACCGGCTGATCGACCTTGGCGCCACCGATCCAGCCCTGGCCCTGACCGAGATTGCCGGCCCGCCCCGGTCGCGGGCGCTGTTCCGGCGCTGGTTCGACGCCACGCTCCTGGTCGGGCAGGAGGACGACAGCTGCGCCGCGCTCGAGGCACAGCCGCACCTGGCCCCGGATTTCGCCGCGACGATCTTTTGCACGCTGCGCGCCGGCGACTGGCAGACCGCCGCGCTGACGCTTGAAACCGCCCATGCGCTGGAACTGTTGCCGCGTGCCCAGCTTGACCTGCTGGACCGGTTCCTCAGCCCCGAGATCTTCGAGGGGGCGCCGCCCCTGCCCGCCCCCGATTCCCCCGATCCGCTGACCTTCCGCTTGTTCGAGGCCATCGGCGAACGGATGCCCAGCACCCGCCTGCCGCGCGCCTTTGCCAATGCCGATCTGCGTGACCTGGCCGGCTGGAAGGCCCAGATCGAGGCCGCCGAGCGTCTGACCCGGATCGGCGCGCTCAATCCCAACAAGCTTCTGGGTCTTTACACCGAACGCGCCCCGGCGGCCTCGGGCGGGGTCTGGGACCGGGTCGCGGCGGTGCAACGGTTCGATACCGCGCTGAACACCGGCAGCGCCGAGGCGGTGACGAAGACCTTGCCCGCCGTCTGGAAACAGGTCCGCGCCGCCGGGCTCGAGGTGCCCTTTGCCAATCTCTTCGCCGACCGTCTGGCCGCCTACCCGCTGACCGGCGCGGTCGGGGCGCTGGCCTGGCGCGTCCGGTTGCTGTCGCCCGGATACGAGACCGCCGCGCGCACCCCGCCGGATGACGGGGGAGACACCGTTTTCCTTGCCAAGCTGGCCCAGGGCGCGCCCGGTGACGCGGTACCGCCGAACGACCGGGCGCAGGCCATATCCGAGGGGTTCTCCGGCACCGCTCAGCCCCCGCAGGAGGTTCGGACCGCCCTCGACGACGGCCGCCTGGGCGAGGTGATCCTGCGCGGAATCTCCTTGTTCGACAGCGGCGCGCGCGGCAATCCCGCCGACCTCACCGCCGCGCTGGCGACCCTGCGCGCCATCGGGCTCGAAGACACCGCGCGGCGTGGCGCGCTGCAACTGATGCTGATCGGCCGGACCTGAGATGGCGGCCCCCTCGGATCACGCCGGCTGGATCAGCGGCTTTCTGGAGGCGCAGGCGGCGGAACTGGGCGCGGCCACCAACACCCAACTGGCCTATGGCCGTGACCTCAAGGATTTCGCCGGCTGGCTCGACCGGCGCAACAGCGACTTTGCCAGCGCCGACCGCGCCGTGATCGAGGCCTATCTGGTCGATTGCGATGCGCAAGGGCTGTCGCGCGCCACCCGCGCTCGGCGGCTCTCGGCGATCAGGCAGCTGTACCGCTTTGCCTTCGAGGAGGGCTGGCGCGCCGACAGCCCGGCGATCCAGATTCGCGGCCCCGGACGTGACAAGCGGTTGCCCAAAACCCTCGACGTGCCGGATGTCGACAGGCTGCTGGCGGCAGCGCGGGAAACCGGGCGCAGCCCGGCGGACCGGCTGCGCAACACCTGCCTGATGGAGCTGCTCTATGCCACCGGCATGCGGGTGAGCGAATTGGTCTCGCTGCCCGCCGCCGCCGCGCGCGGCGATCCCAACATGCTGCTGGTGCGCGGCAAGGGCGACAAGGAGCGGATGGTGCCGCTGTCACCGCCGGCGCGGGCTGCGCTGGCCACATGGCTGGCCGAACGCGACGCGACCGACGAGAAAGCCGTGGCCAAGGGCGCCGCCCCGTCGCCGTTCCTGTTCCCGTCGCGCGGAAAATCCGGCCACCTGACGCGGCACCGCTTCTACCTGCTGATCAAGGAACTGGCGGTCACCGGCGGTGTCGATCCGGCCCGGGTCACGCCACACACCCTGCGCCACGCCTTTGCCACCCATCTTCTGGCCAATGGCGCCGACCTGCGCGCGATCCAGACGCTGCTGGGACACGCCGATATATCCACCACCGAGATCTATACCCATGTGCTGGACGAGCGCCTTTCGGAACTGGTGCTGGAGCATCATCCGCTGGCGCAGCCCCGCAAAGACGGGAACTGACCCGACGCGGTCTTGATAACCGCCCGGTCCATCCCCATAACCGAATGCAGGACAAAGGGCATTCTATTCCGATGGAGACCATCTCGACCCACCTCGACACCGCTTTCTGGGGAACGGTGGGCGGCATTCTGTTGCTGCTGATCCTCTCGGGGTTCTTTTCCGGTTCCGAAACCGCGCTGACCGCCGCTTCGCGCGGGAAACTGCGCGCGCAGGCCGACAAGGGATCGCGCGGGGCTGAAAAGGCGCTGCGCATCACCGAGGACAACGAACGGCTGATCGGTTCGGTGCTTCTGGGCAACAACCTCGTCAACATCCTTGCTGCCTCGCTGGCGACCGCGCTGTTTACCCGGGTCTTTGGCGAAAGCGGCGTGGCGCTGGCGACGCTGGTGATGACCTTTCTGGTGCTGATCTTTGCCGAGGTGCTGCCAAAGACCTATGCGATCACCAACTCGGAAAAGGCCGCCGCCGCCGTCGCGCCGCTGATCGGCGTCATCGTCACCGTCTTTTCCCCCATCGTCGCCGCGGTGCGGCTGCTGGTGCGCGCGGTGCTGCGGGTGTTCGGCGTGCGCATCGACCCCGACAGCCAGGTGCTCGCCGTGCGCGAGGAGATCGCCGGCGCGCTGCAACTGGGCCATTCCGAGGGGGTGGTCGAGAAAGAGGACCGCGACCGCATCCTCGGGGCGCTCGACCTTGGCGACCGCACCGTCGAAGAGATCATGCTGCACCGCTCGGGGATCGAGATGATCGACGCCGCATCCGCCCCGCAGGACATCTTTGCCCAATGCGTCAACAGCCCCCATACCCGGCTGCCGGTGTTCCGCGACGAGCCTGAGAACATCATCGGCGTGATCCACGCCAAGGACCTGCTGCGCGCCATGTACAAGCGGATCGGCGGCCCCGACGGAACGCCCGACGCGTTGCGCGGGTTCCAGATCACCGACGTGGCCAAGCCGCCCTATTTCGTCCCCGAGACCACGACACTGGACGACCAGATGCGACAGTTCCTGCGGATGCGGTCGCATTTCGGGCTGGTGGTCGATGAATACGGCTCGCTGCAGGGGCTGATCACGCTCGAGGACATCCTCGAGGAGATCGTCGGCGAGATCACCGACGAGTTCGACGTCGACGCCGACCACCCGGTCCGCAAGACCGAGGACGGGCAATACCTTGTCGATGGCGCCATGACGATCCGCGACCTCAACCGCGCCACCGACTGGCAGCTTCCCGATGACGAGGCCAACACCGTCGCCGGGCTGGTCATCCACGAGGCGCAGATGATCCCGACCGTCGGGCAGGTGTTCTCGTTCCACCATTTCCGCTTCGAGGTGATGGAGCGCGAGGGCAACCGCGTCACCGCGCTCAAGATCCGACCGCTATGACCGGCCATCTGGGCGCGCTGCGCGGCTGGATCGACGCGGTCGTGTTCGATCTGGCCCGCCAGCTGCGCTGGTCGTTCCTGCCGCCGCTGATGGTCTATTTCGCCTATGGCGCCTCGGGGATCACCAGCGTCGTCGGCACCTTCTTCATCAAGGATTACCTTGATGTCTCGGCGGCGTTCGTGGCCGGCCTCGCCTTCTGGACCGGACTGCCCTGGGCGCTCAAGATGCCGATGGGCCACCTTGTCGACCTGATGTGGCGATGGCGATGGGTTTTGGTGTTCATCGGCGCCGGGCTGATCGCGGCCAGTTTCACCATCATGTACGGGCTCGCCAACCGCACCCCCTGGATGACCGAGGTGATGCCGGTGACGGCCTGGTTCGTGCTCGCTTCGCTGCTGTCGCCTTGCGGCTACGTGATCCAGGATTCGGTGGCCGACGCGCTCTCGGTCGAGGCGGTGCCGAAACTCGACGCCACCGGCGCGCCGCTGGACGACGACACCCTGCGCGCCCAGCATACCACCATGCAGACGCTGGGCCGCGTCGCGCTGATCGGCGCATTGACGGTGGTCGCCGCGCTCAACATCACGCTGTTCTCGGGGATCGAGGCGCTGCCGCTGGCCGAACAGGGCGCCGTCTATGGCCGGGTCTACCTGATGGGGCTGGCGATCCCGGTGATCTCGGTCTCCGGGGTGATCCTCGCCATGATCCAGCAACGGCGCCACATCGCCGCGCTGGTCGCCCGGGGGATCAGCCGCACCGAGGCCGAGGCACAGTTCGCCCCCGAGAGTGGCGCGGTCAAACCCAACTGGTCCTATTTCATCGGCGGCGGTCTGTTCGTCGCGGTGACACTGACGGTCGGCCTGTCCGACATGCCCTATTCGCAGGAAATCATCTTTGCCGGCTCGATGGCGGTGGTGCTGTTTCTCATGCGCCAGCTCATCGCCGTGCTGGAGCCGGCCAAGGCCCGCGCGCTGATCGGCACCGCGATCATCATCTTCATCTTCCGCGCGACACCGCTTCCCGGCGCCGGCGCGACCTGGTTCACCATCGACGAGCTGGGGTTCGACCAACAGTTCCTCGCGGTGCTGTCGCTGATCATCTCAATGCTTACGCTGGTGGGCATGTTCGTGCTCCGCCCGCTGATGGCCAACCATTCCATCGTCTATATCGTGGTGCTGCTGTCGCTGGCGGCGGGGCTGCTGTCGCTGCCCAACATCGGGCTGTTCTACGGGGTCCAGACCTGGACCGCCGCGCTGACCGGCGGCATCGTGGACGCCCGCTTCATCGCCATCATCGACGCCGCGGTGGAAAGCCCGCTGGGCCAGATCGCGATGATCCCGATGCTGGCCTGGATCGCCCGCAACGCGCCGGAAAACCTCAAGGCGACGTTCTTTGCGGTCATGGCCTCCTTCACCAACCTGGCGCTCTCGGCCAGCAGCCTCGGCACCCGCTACATGAACGAGATCTTCACCGTCACGCGCGAGGTGCGCGACGAGGCCGGCGCGCTGGTCACCCCGGCGGATTATTCGCAACTGGGCTGGCTCCTGATCACCGTGGCGCTGATCACCGTGGCGCTGCCGCTGCTGGCCGTGGTCGTGGTCCAGAACTCGCCCCTGCGCACCCCGGACTGACGCGCCCCGATCACGCCCTCAGCCGCGCGCCGGTGGGATCGAATGGCGGCGCGGTCAGGATGCGCGCGCGGTGCGGACGGCCCAGCACCATCACATCCACCGCGTCCCCCGGCCCGGCGCCCCTCACGTACCCCAGCGCCAGCGACATCCCCACCGAATACCCGTAGGCGCCCGAAGTGACCCGCCCGATGCCCTCGCCATCCTTGAAAATCGGCTCACCCCCGGTGGCATCCGCGTCCGAGGCGGTCACGTCCGCCTCCTCCAGCGCCAGCAGGACCAACTGTTCGCGCGGCGGATTTGCCAGCGTGCCCTCAACAGCGGCCTTGTTCAGGAAATCCTTGTCCAGCTTGACCAACCGGTCCAGCCCGACCTCTTGCGGCCAATACTCCGGGCTGTATTCCCGCCCCCAGGAGCCATAACCCTTTTCGATCCGCAGGCTCATCAGCGCCCGGCTGCCCACCGGCCCCGCGCCCACCGCGCGCCCGGCCTCGATCAGGGCCGAATAGAGCCGCACCTGTTCCTCTGCCACGCAATGCAGCTCCCACCCCAAGTCGCCGGTAAAGGACACCCGCAGCGCAAGGCAATCGACGCCGCCCAGTTCGATCCGCCGGCTCGCCATGAACGGAAACTCCGCCGTTTCCAGCGAGGCATTGGTCAGCCGCTGCAGCATCTCGCGCGATGTCGGCCCGGCGACGTTGAAGCCGCAGACCGCCTCGGTCAGGCTCTCGAACACCGTCCCCTCGGGCAACGGCACCGCGCGGAAGAACCGCTGGTGATAGCGTTCCGCCATCCCCGATCCGATCACCCAGAACTCCTCTTCGCCCAGCCGGGTCACGGTGAAATCCCCCGCGATCCCGCCCCGCTTGCCGATCAGCGGCGTCAGGCAGGACCGGCCCACGCGCGTCGGCATCCGATTGGCGAACAGCGCGTTCAGCCAATCCTCGGCCCCCGGCCCCGCCACGCGGTACTTGGCAAAGTTGGAGATATCGATGATCCCGGCCCGATCGCGCAGCATTCGGCATTCATCGCCCACCGGCCCCCACCAGTTCTGCCGGGTAAAGCCGTTGCTGTCCTGCGCGCCGGGCTCATCCGCGAACCACAACGGATGCTCCCAGCCCGCATTCAGGCCAAAGACAGCGCCCATCCGTTGCTGCATGTCATACACCGGCCGAGTGCGCGCCGGCCGCCCCGCCGCACGCTCCTCGTTCGGGAAATGGATCGAGAAGCGGTGGGCATAGACATCCCGCACCCGCGCCTTGGTAAAGGCTGTATCGGCCCAATCGCCGAACCGCGCCATGTCCCAGGCGAACATGTCGTACCTGGTCTCGCCCTCGACGATCCATTGCGCCGCCATCAACCCCATGCCGCCCGACTGGCTGAACCCCGGAATGATGCCGTTGCAGCAGAAATAGCCCGTCATCTCGGGCACCGGGCCAAATAGCACGTTGGCATCCGGCGACCAGATCATGGGCCCGTTGATCACTCGCTTGATACCTGCCGCGCCCACCGCCGGCACCCGGTCGATGGCGCGCATCATGTTTTCCTCGATCCGCTCCAGGTCGTCGGGGAACAGGTCATGCGCAAAATCCAGCGGCGTGCCCGCCTCGGCCCAGAACCGCATGTCGCGCTCATAGGCGCCGACCAGCAAGCCCTGCCCCTCCTGCCGCAGGTAATACTCGCCGTCGCGGTCCGCGACCGAGGGCAGCCGCCGGTCCAGTGCGGCGATCTCGGCAATGGTCTCGGTCACAAAATACTGGTGCTCGGTCGGTTGCAGCGGCAGCGTCAGCCCGGCCAGTGCCGCCACCTCGCGGCCCCAGAGCCCGGCGGCGTTGATCACCCAGTCGGTGCGGATCTCGCCCTTGGGCGTGCGCACGATCCACGATCCGTCCGGTTGCGCCTCGGTCGCCGTCACCGGGGTGAACCGATGGATCTCCGCCCCCCGCGCCCTTGCCCCCGCGGCATAGGCCTGGGTCACGCCCGAGGGATCGACGTTGCCGCCGTCGGGTTCCCACATGATGCAGCGGATGCCGGTGAAATCGACCAGCGGATGCAGCCGCTCGGCCTCGTCGCGGCTGACCTCGTGGAAGTTCATGCCGTACAGCTTCGCCTTGGCCGCCTGCAGCCGCAACTGGTGCTCGCGCGCCTGCGTCTGCGCGAGGTAAAGCGAGCCGGGCTGGAACACGCCACAGCCCTGCCCGGTCTCCTCCTCCAGTTCCTTGTAGAGGGACATGGTGTAATGCTGGATGCGGCTGATGTTGGTGTTGTCATGCAGCCCGTGGATATTGGCGGCGGCATGCCAGGTGGACCCGCTGGTCAGCTCGTCGCGCTCCAAGAGGACCACGTCGGTCCATCCCAGTTTGGTCAGGTGGTAAAGGATCGAGCATCCGATGACGCCGCCGCCGATCACGACGGCCTGTGCGTGGTTCCGCATGAGGTGGGCTCCCTGGGCCGGTTTCGCTGACCGCCAGCCTGCCCGCGCCGCCGCCCGCCGGATCGCCACCCGGCGACATTTCCGGTCGCAACCGTACAAAACGGGGCGGGAATTCCCCAAAGTCTCCTGTCCCCCAGCGACACTTCTCGTCGTATTCGGGCAAGCGAACCCCGGCGTCACATCACAGGCTGCCCCCAGATCAACAGGAGGCCCCCATGCAAACCACCACCCGTGTCGCCGTGATCGGCGGCGGTGTCGTCGGATGTTCCGTTCTGTACCACCTGACCAAGCTGGGCTGGTCGGACGTGATGCTGCTGGAACGCTCCGAACTCACGTCCGGCTCCACCTGGCACGCGGCGGGCGGGTTTCACACCCTGAACGGCGATACCAACATGGCGGCGCTGCAAGGCTATACCATTCGCCTTTACAAGGAATTGGAGGAGATCACCGGCCTCTCTTGCGGGTTGCACCATGTCGGCGGCGTGACACTGGCGGACAACCGCGACCGCTTCGACATGCTGCTGGCCGAACGCGCCAAGCACCGCTTCATGGGGCTGGAGACCGAGATCGTCGGCCCGGAGGAGATTGCCAAGATCGCCCCGATCACCAATCTCGACGGGATCATCGGCGCGCTCTACGATCCGCTCGACGGCCACCTCGACCCCTCCGGCACCACCCATGCCTATGCCAAGGCGGCGCGCATGGGCGGCGCCACCATCGAAACCCATTGCATGGTCAAGGAAACCAACCAGCGCCCCGACGGCACATGGGACGTGGTCACCGACAAGGGCACCGTGCACGCCGAGCATGTGGTCAATGCCGGCGGCCTCTGGGCGCGCGAGGTCGGCGCGATGGCCGGGATCTATGTCCCGCTGCACCCGATGGAGCATCAATACATCGTCACCGACGATATTGCCCAGATCTACGAGCGCGACCGGGAACACCCGCACGTGATGGACCCGGCCGGCGAAAGCTACCTCAGGCAAGAGGGACGCGGGCTGTGCATCGGGTTCTACGAGCAGCCCTGCAAACCTTGGGCGGTGGACGGGACGCCCTGGAGTTTCGGTCACGAACTCTTGCCGGATGACTTTGACAAGATATCGGAAAGCATTGAATTCGCATACAAACGCTTTCCCGTCCTGGCCGAGGCCGGGGTCAAGTCGGTGATCCACGGCCCCTTCACCTTTGCCCCCGACGGCAACCCGCTGGTCGGCCCGGTGCCCGGCGTGCGCAACTATTGGTCCGCCTGCGGGGTGATGGCCGGGTTCAGCCAGGGTGGCGGCGTCGGCCTCACGCTGGCACAATGGATGATCGAGGGCGCACCCGACCGCGACGTGATGGCGATGGATGTCGCCCGTTTCGGCGATTGGATCGGTCCCGGCTATACCCGCCCGAAAGTCATTGAAAACTATCAGAAACGTTTCTCGGTCTCCTACCCGAACGAGGAACTGCCAGCGGCGCGGCCCAACCGCACCACACCGATGTACGACATCTTTTCCGACATGGGCGCGGTCTGGGGGCAGCAATACGGGTTGGAGGTGGTCAACTATTTCGCTCAGGGCGAGGAGCCACGCTATGAAACCCCGTCGTTCCGCCGCTCCAACGCCTTCGCGGCCACCGCGCGCGAGGTGAAGTCCGTACGGGAAGCCGTTGGAATCAATGAAGTTCACAACTTTGGCAAGTATCGTGTCAGCGGACCGGGCGCACGCGCCTGGCTTGACCGGATCATGGCCGGGCGGATTCCGGCGCCGGGGCGGCTGTCGCTCACGCCGATGCTCTCACCGTGCGGCCGGCTGATCGGCGATTTCACCGTATCCTGCCTTGGCGACGAGAGCTTTCAACTCACCGCCTCCTACGGCGCGCAGGCCTTTCACATGCGCTGGTTCCTACAACATCAGGAAAACGGCGTAACCATTGAGAATATAAGCGATAACCTGAACGGTTTCCAGATCGCCGGACCGAGGGCGCGCGATCTGCTCACCGCCTGCACCCGCGACGATGCCGCCGCCCTGCGCTTCATGGACGTGCGGCGGATGACCGTGGGGATGACCGACTGCCTGGTGCAGCGGGTCAGCTATACCGGCGACCTGGGGTACGAGATCTATTGCGATCCGATGGCGCAGCGACAGCTTTGGTCCACCCTCATCGCCGCCGGCCAGGACCATGGCATCACCCCCTTCGGCATGCGCGCGATGATGAGCCTGCGACTGGACAAGTTCTTTGGTAGTTGGATGGCCGAGTATTCGCCGGATTACACCCCGGGCGAGACCGGGTTGGATCGCTTCATCTCCTTCGGGAAAGAGATTGATTTCATTGGAAGACAGGCGGCAGAGGCCGAACGTGAAACCGGCCCGTCCCGCCGGCTTGCCGCCTTTGTCGTCGCGGCGGAAGATGCCGATGTCAACGGCTATGAACCGATCTGGCTGGACGGGTCGGTACAGGGGTTCTGCACCTCGGGCGGTTATTCCCACCATGCCGGGAAATCGGTCGCGCTGGGGTTCCTGCCCGCCGACCACATCGCCGAGGGGCTGGAGGTCGAGATCGAGATCCTCGGGGCCATGCGCAAGGCGCGGCTGGTCACCACGCCGCTATTCGATGCCGACGGGGCGCGGATGCGCGGGTGACAACCCCCGCCTCAGGCGCCATGATCGTCACATGAAAAACATACCGATCCTGCTGCTGGCCGCTGGACAGTCGCGCCGCATGCGCGGGCGCGACAAGCTGATGGAGGACGTGGACGGCGACCCTCTGTTGCGGCGGGTGGCAAAGCGCGCCTGCGCCGCCGGGATCGGGCCGGTGATCGTGGCCCTGCCGCCCGCACCCCATCCCCGCCACGCCCCGTTGGAGGGGCTGCCGGTTGTCCCGGTGGAGGTGCCGGACGCGGCCGATGGCCTCTCGGCCAGCCTGAAGCGGGCGTTGGCAGCGGTGCCCGACACGGCCGAGGCGGTGATGATCCTGCTGGCCGACCTGCCCGACATCCTGACGCAGGACATAATCCACGTCGCGCAAGCCACTGTTTCAAAAAAACATTCACTCATATGGCGCGGCGCCACCGAGGATGGCGCACCCGGTCACCCCGTGGTTCTGGCGCGGGCGCTGTTCCCGGAATTGGCGGCGCTGAACGGCGATGCCGGCGCCCAGGTGGTGATCCGGCGCCACGCCGACCGGGTGATGCTGGTGCCCTTGCCCGGCCAGCACGCGTTGCACGATCTCGACACGCCGGAGGACTGGGCCTGCTGGCGCGCGGAACGCGATCGCAAAACGGGAAAAGGCAGGGCGTGAACCCTGCCTTCCCCCCGCATCGCGCGGCGGTCGTCCTGTAGCTGCAACCGTCAGGCTCCCCCCGCCCCTCGGGTTACTGCCGCAAGAGCGCGGCCTCGTGCTTTTTCAGCGCGCGACGCGCAGCCGGGTAATTGAGCTGCCCTTGCTGCGTTTCCAGCTCCGGGAACAGTTCGAGGAGTTCCCGCCGCTGGTCGCCGTCCATGCCGCGGAGGGTCAGGTCGCCGGGCTGGAAACTCTCGGTCCAGGCGCCGTCGGACAGCACGACCTCGTGCTGGTTGAACATGAAGTGGATGTAGGTCACCGCCGACTGCGTGACACGCTCGACGCCCTCCATCCCGACCAGGTGCTTGGCCGCGACCAGCACTTCGCGATCCTCGAAATAGAGCGCAGTGCGGTCATTGGCGATCAGCACCCGGTGGTTCGGGCTCACCATCATGTCGCGTTCGGGCAACCCGGCTCCCAGCGCACCCTTGCGGATCCGCACCGGCTGCAGATGATCCGACAGCGCCAGTTCCAGCCCGTTCAGGCGGCGCGAGCCAAGCCAGCGGATTTCCTGGATGCCGTTGTCGCGGGTGATCACCCTGTCGCCGACCTCCAGATCCTCGACCAGACGTTCACCCTGCGGCGTCGCGATGCGCGTGCCGGGGGTGAAACAGGGGATGATCTCCTCGATTTCCTTGAAGGTCATCGTCCCGGTCCGGTCGCCACCGGCATCAAAGAAATCAATGGTGCCCGAGGTGCTGTTGCCGTCGGGGTCCAGCGTCTGGCTGGTGATGGTGAAATTGGTCCCGGTCAGATCCAGCACGTCATAGTCGTCGCCGCCACTGCCGCCATCGACATAATCGTTGCCACCACCGCCATAGAAGGTATCGCGATCGTCCCCGCCATACAGCGTGTCGTCGCCCTGGCCGCCGGTGATCTGGTCGTTGCCGGCGCCGCCTTCGACATAGTCGTCGTCGATACCCGCGTCGATGACATCATCGCCGGCGCCGCCATAGATGGTGTCATCGTCGTCCTGGCCAAAGATGATGTCGTCGCCGTCGCCGCCGTGGATCACGTCCATGCCGTTGGTCGTCTCGGGGTCGGGGGCACCGGCGCTGCCATCGTCGGGGATGTTCAGCACATCGGGATAAACCGGGTCGAGCCCGCCATAGATAACGTCATCGCCCGCGCCGCCGTCGATCGTGTCCGAGCCTTCGCCGCCGACGATCACGTCGTCGCCCGCGCCGCCCTGGATCGTATCGTCGTCCAGCCCGCCGTCGATGGTGTCATCGCCGTCGCCGCCGTCGATGATGTCGTTGTCATCGCCGGTGGTGATGATGTCATCGCCCGCGCCGCCATTGACCGTATCGCGATCATCATAGGGGTCGGGATCGGCCGTCACCTCGGGCAGCCCCTGGTAAGAGGGGAACCCACGATCGGGCAGCGGCGCACCGGAGATCGAGCTGGTGTCGATCACGTCGTCGCCGTCACCGCCGTCGACCGTGTCGCTGCCGTCGCCGCCGACGATCACATCGTCGCCCGCACCGCCCTGGATCGTATCGTCGTCCAGCCCACCGTCGATGGTGTCATCGCCGTCGCCGCCGTCGATGATGTCGTTGTCATCTCCGGTGGTGATGATGTCATCGCCCGCGCCGCCATTGACCGTATCGCGATCATCATAGGGGTCGGGATCGGCCGCAACCGCGGGGTTCCCATCATAAGCGGGGAACCCACCGTCGGGCAGCGGCGTGCCGGTGGTCGAACCGGTGTCGATCACGTCGTCGCCATCACCGCCGTCTACGGTATCGTTGCCATCGCCGCCGGTGATGGTGTCATCGCCATCCTGGCCGTAGATCATGTCATCCCCGTCACCGCCGTGAAGGGTGTCGTCGCCGCCCGTCTCGGTGTCACAACCGGGGGCGTCGAAATAGATATCCGTCACCGCGACGCCGGAATCCAGCGGGCCGTCCTGATCGTGGGTGATCTCGAGTTTCGAGATCGGGCCGGCAATCTCGACCAGCACCGAGTGCGACGGGTCGGTATAGGGCGGGTTGCCCCCGTTGGAATAGGCGGTGTCAACGCCGGCCACGGAATCGGTATCCGCCATGGTCAGGTTGGATCCACCGGTCAGGGTCACCTCGACCGGGTTGCCGTCGGCGTCAAACGCCTTGACCGTGACCAACCCGTCGTTGTCGACGTCGTTGATGCGGAACGACACGTTTTCCACCGGGTCGGAGAACCCGAGTTCATAGATCACCGGCTGGTTTTCCACATAGGCGTCGGAATCGAGTGCGCTGGTGGCGTCCGCCGGGGTCCCGTCGATCGTGGAGATGCCGTCCACGTTCTGGGTCTGGCCGGAGAACGTCGTGGCGCTGCCGGGGCCTTGCGCCACAACGGTAAAGGTCACGTCGACGCCGCCCGTGGTCTGGGTGAAACCGCCACTCAGATCGTCGCCGACATCAATCGCGCTGGCATCGTCCGGGTCCGGGGCCTGGTCCCACTGGAACACCGCTCGGCCGGGGCCGTTGACGCCACCGGGCGCGTTACCATCGCCATAGATGACATCGTCGCCGGCCTGGCCATAGACCTCGTCATCGCCGCTGCCGGCATAGATCTCGTCGTTGCCTTCGCCGGCCTCGATGTAATCGTCGCCGCCGCCGGCATCCACGATATCGTCGTCGCCGACCTCGCCCGGGAGAGAGGCATCGCCATTGTCGATCATGTCGCCGTCCGTATCGCCGGTATAGGCAAGGTCGATCCGGTTGTCGTCACCGTCTCCTTCGACAATGCCGTTACTATTAGGTCCTGGCGTACATTTATCTGGCATCACTCATTCTCCTTTTCGACCCTCGCCGAGCCGCCTGCCGCATGGTCGCGGCACCTGGGGCCCTGGAAGCGATCCTTCGCTCGCGCGGCAATCCCGACCCGGTTCCCCATCGCGACAGACAGGAAGGACGGTGCGCTGCCATGTTCAAACACATGGCAAACCGCTCCAGGCGCGTTGCGCCCGGCACCCGCCCCGCCGCAGCCTGGTCACGACCCGGCCACACGGGATCTTCCTGCATCTATTCGATGCGAACAGTCGGTCGCCAATGCGACCTTCAGACATCGCCCCCCAGTAGGCTGATTAAGAATTACCCCAGGGGTCGGAGCGCACAAAACGAAAATTCGAACAAAATCATGGCCATTTTGGCCCAATCGTCCGGTCAGACGGTTTTCGGTAGCTGGCTTGCCCGAAAATCCGCCAAAGATTGTTTCGCAAAAACGGCGGCTGAATCGGGTATTTCCCCGGTTCCTTCCGGTTTTAGCAGCGTGAAGGTCGAAATCCGTGCCCCATTGTTTCCGAAATGTTTACATTCAGTCAGAGTGTCGCGAGGGATCTCGCAACGGGATTGTGACCGGTCCCCGGTCTTCCCTGCGCAAGCGACCTTGCGAATTTTGGAACCAATATCAAAAAAACAGCCGAACCATTGGCGAACCTGTGAACAATCAGACGGTTCCGCGCATGATTCGAAGCGTTAACGTTTTCGTGTCAATTGCTTCTGTTTCCTGCCGATGGCGACACATGTGCCGGGCGGACCCGGGGCCGGTCAGAACGCGTGCTGCCTGATATTGGCCAGCATCTTGTGCAGCGTGCCCAGAAAGGCACGCTGCTCGGCCTCGTCGATGCCCTCGAACATCCGGTCATGACTGGCGGCCATATGCGGCCACAGCCGGTCAAAGGCCGCGCGCCCGGCCCGTGTCAGGTAGATACGACTTGCGCGCAGGTCGTCCGGGTCGGTCTCGCGCCGGGCCAGCCCATCCGCGCACAGCGACTCCGCCGCGCGCGACAGGGTCGATTGTTCCACCACCGCGTAAACGCCCAATTTGGACATCTGGATGCCGTCCATCACCGACAGAACCGCCAGCGCCCGCATCTTGGCCGTGCTCAGCCCCATCGCCGACATCTCACGGCGCAGGTCGTTGTTATAGCGGCCCATGATCCGGTTCATCAGGTAGGGCGCAAAGCCGTTCAGCCCGACCTCCCCCAGCCAGGGCTGCGTCTCGGACTCGGCGCGCACCGCCGAACCGTCCAACTCTGCGTGTTCCGTCGCTTCGCGCATCTGCCCCATCCCTCCGGCCGCCACGTTCTGCGCATCTTTTTTCCATGAAAAATCAGGTATTCGCAACCGGTCTGCGGCGACCACCTTGTCGCATGTCGCAAGTTACCTTCACGCGCGTCGCATTCCACGTGCCGCATTTGGATGCAGCGATCGCCGCGGCCGTCCGCCCCGGCGACAAAGCGACTGGCCCTCGGGACGATCCTCTGTCAGCTTGCGCCGGACACAGGGCCGCCCTCACCGATCGCGCGCCAAGGAGACCGCATGGAAGACCGTATCGAGATCTATGGACGCGGGCGGCTGCCGCCCCGGCTGGAAACCCGCCTGGCCGCGCATTTCACCCTGCGTGCCGACCCGGATCCGTTTCCGGGCGAGGCCTGGCTGGCACGGCACGGAACCACCGTGCGCGGGTTGGCCAACGGCAGTTTCGCGCCGCTGACGGCCGAGCTGATGGACCGGTTGCCGAATCTCGAGATCATTTCCAGCATCGGCGTCGGCTATGACATGATTGACGTCGCCGCCGCGAAACAGCGCGGCATCCTTGTCACCCATACGCCCGACGTGCTGAACGCTGATGTGGCGAACTACGCTCTACTGCTGCTGCTGGCGGCCAGCCGTGACCTGATCCTGCAGGACAGCCATGTGCGCTCTGGTCGCTGGGCCAGCGACGGTCCGGCCCCGTTGACCCACACGCTGGAGGGGCAGCCGATCGGCATCGTCGGGTTGGGCCGTATCGGGCGCGAACTGGCGAGAAAGCTGGAGATTTTCGGCGGGCCGATCCTCTATCACGGGCGCCGGGAACAACCGGAGGTTTCGTACGAATTCTGCCCCGATCTGTACGACATGGTCGGGCGCTGCAGCGCGCTGATCCTGTGCCTGCCCGGCGGCGCCGGGACCGACCGGCTGATCGACGCGCGGGCGCTCGACGCGTTGGGGCCCGAGGGCATCCTCGTCAACGTGGCGCGCGGATCGGTGGTGGACCAGCCCGCCCTGATCGCGGCGCTGCAGGAGGGGCGGTTGGGCCGCACGGCGCTGGACGTGTTCGATGACGAGCCCGAGGTGCCGCAGGCGTTGCGCGACAGTGAACGGGTGATCCTCTCGCCCCATGCCGCCAGCGCCACGGTCGAGACCCGGCAGGCGATGTTCGACCTGGCCGCCGACAACCTGATCGCCTATTTCCGCGATGGCGCGGCGCACACCCCGGTGCCGGAGTGCCGCGCCTGACGCCTCAGCCCGGGGTCCGGCCGTCGAGTTGCGCCAGAAGCGTCTCGAGCATCGGCTTGATCCGCTGAGCATCCGCACCGCCCAGGTCATCCAGAATACGGGCCTCATGCGCGCGCGCGTCCACGATCAGCCGCAGCGCCAGGTCCCGCCCCTCGTCGGAGAGGAACACCCGCACCCGGCGCCGATCCTCGGGGTCGGACTGGCGCCGAACCAACCCCCGCACGGCCATCTGGTCGATGATTCGAGTCAGCCGCGATTGCTCCATCAACGACAGCCGCGCCAGCCGCGTGACCATCGCGCCATCCTCGTCGGCAAGGCAGGCCAGCACCCGCCATTCGGGCACCCGCAAGCCCGCCGCACGGGCATGGTCGTGAAATTCAGCACTTGCCCGATCGCTGACCGCCGCCAGCAAATACAGCAGGTAGGATGTGACAAACGGTTGATCAGGCTCGTTTTTTTTCAAATCATTCATTGGACGGCATCTGTTTTTCAGGTCGCGGCTTAGGCCCTGCGCACCCCGAGGTCAAGAATTCGTCCCCCGGGGCACAAGAAAGGGGTTGACCGGTTTTATATGAATTTTCATATTATTTGCACAGGGAGAAAACGCGTGAAACAACAACTGGTCATCGACCGCATCGAAGACGAAACCGACCGTATCCGGGTCATCACCCTGCGTCCGCAGGACGGGAAAGAACTGCCGCCCCATACCGCCGGGGCGCACCTGGATTTCGACCTCGGGCCGCTTGGCACGCGGTCCTATTCGCTGATCGACTGGCCGGGCGACGCGCGCCCCGCCGCCACGTGGCGCATCGCGGTGCAGCGCGAAGAGGATGGCCAGGGCGGCTCCATGCAAATGCACGGGTTTCAACCGGGTGACAGGATTTCCGCGACCGCGCCCAGCAATGATTTCGGACTGGGCGACCATGCCGGTCCGGCGCTTTTGCTGGCCGGCGGTATCGGCATCACGCCGGTAATCTCCATGGCCACCGCGCTGGCCGCTGCCGACCGCCCCTTTGCCCTGCACTACACCGCCCGGTCGCGCGGGCTGATGGGGTTTGCCGATGCGTTGGGCACGGCCTTCGGTGACAAGCTCACCTGTCATTTCGATGACGCGGCACCGCTGGACCTGGCCGCGCTGTTCGGCGGGATCGCCCCCGACACGCATCTTTACGTCTGCGGCCCCAAGGGCATGATCGAGGCCGCCCGCGCCGCCGCCAACGCCGCCGGCCTGCCCGACGCGCAGATCCACTTCGAACTGTTCGCCACACCGCAACCGCAAGAAGGCGACAGCGCCTTCGAGGTCGAGGTCGCCTCGACCGGGCAGGTGTTCACCATCCCGCCGGGTCGCAGCATCATCGAGGTGCTGGAAGAGGGCGGCGTCGACCTGATCTATGATTGCCAGCGCGGCGATTGCGGCATTTGCCAAACCGAGGTGCTGGAGGGCACCCCAGATCACCGCGACGTGGTCCTGTCAGACAGCGAAAAGGCCGAGGGCAAGCTGATGCAGATCTGCGTCAGCCGCGCCAAAACGGCCAAACTCGTCCTCGATCTCTAGGGAAGGAGCCCGCCATGCCAGCCGCCACGCCAGCCTATACCGTCGATACCGTCACCGACCTGGTGCAGCCGCACCAGGTTCACCGAGACGTCTATATCGACCCGGAGGTGTTCCGGCTGGAGATGAAACATCTTTTTGCCAACACCTGGGTCTTTGTCGGGCATGACAGCCAGACACCGAACAAGGGCGATTACTATACCACCCAGATCGGCGATCAGCCGGTGATCCAGGTGCGCCATAGCAATGGCGAGATCAACGTTCTTTATAACCGCTGCCCGCACAAGGGCACCAAGATCGCCATCGACCGGACCGGCAACACCGGCAAGTTCTTTCGCTGCCCCTATCACGCCTGGTCGTTCAAGACCGACGGCTGCCTTTTGGCGATCCCGCTGAAAAAGGGGTACGAGGGCACCGGGCTGGACAAGACCGAGAACGGCCAGGGGATGAAAGCTGTCGGCGCGGTCAGGAATTACCGCGGCTTCATCTTTGCCCGGCTGGCGGATGAGGGCATCAGTTTCGAGGAGTACTTCGGCGACAGCCTGTCCTCGCTCGACAACATGGTCGACCGCTCGCCCGCCGGACGGCTGGAGGTGGCCGGCCCGCCGCTGCGTTACATGCACCAGTGCAACTGGAAAATGCTGGTCGAGAACCAGACCGACACCTGCCACCCGATGGTGGCGCATGAATCCAGTGCCGGCACTGCGGTCAAGATCTTCGAGGACATGGACTGGCCCGAGGACAAGCCCAAGCCGATGGCGATGGAGATCATCGCGCCCTTCATGTCTCCCTATGAATTCTTCGAGAACATGGGCATCCGCACCTGGCCCAACGGCCACGGGCACACCGGCGTGCACCACTCAATCCATTCCGATTACTCGGCTATCCCCGGCTATTTCGACCAGATGGTCGAAGCCTATGGCGAGGAAAAGGCAAAGGAGATCCTGGGCGAGAACCGGCACAACACCGTCTATTTCCCCAACATCATGATCAAGGGGCCGATCCAGCAACTGCGCAACTTCATCCCGCTGGGCCCCGACAAGACGCTGGTCGAAAGCTATATCTATCGCCTTGTCGATGCGCCCGACCAATTGCTTGCCCGCACCGCCATGTACAACCGGCTGATCAACGCGCCGACCTCGATGGTCGGTCACGACGACCTCGAGATGTACGAGCGCGCGCAAGAGGGGCTGGCCGCCGACGGCATGGAATGGGTGAACGTGCAGCGCCTGTACGAGGAGGGCGAGGATTTCGACCACGAGGCAGTTGAGAACGGCACCACCGAACGGCAGATGCGCAACCAGTTCCACGCCTGGGTCAAGTTCATGTCGCCCCAGCCCGCAACCGACAAGGTGGAGGCCGCAGAATGAGCTTTCCTTCCCGCGACGACCTGATCGATTTCATCTATGACGAGGCCCGCATGCTGGACGAGGGCCGCTTTTCCGAGTGGCTGGAGCTGTGGATGCCCGAGGGGATCTACTGGATGCCGCTCGACTACAAGCAGACCGACCCGGATTGCGTGACCTCGCTGCTTCATGAGGATCAGTTCATGCTGCGCCTGCGGGTGGAGCGGCTGAACGGCGCGCGCACCTTCAGCCAGAAACCGAAAAGCCGCTGTCACCACGTGATCCAGCGCCCTTTCGTCGACGTGATGGACGCAGACGCCAACCGTTACGTCACCAACACCAGCATGCATTACGTGGAGACCCGGCTGGACGACCAGTTCCTGCTGGCGCTGACCGCCACGCATGAGCTTTGCGTCGAGGGGGGAAAGATCCGCATCGCCAACAAGCGGGTCGATCTGCTCAACAGCGACGCCGCCTTCGGCAACATCCAGCTGTTGCCATGAGGTCAGGCGGTTTTGCCAGCGCGCACGACACCTTTGCCGCCGCCCGCCGGTGGCCGGAGCGGACAGAAAAGGACACCGCATGACCGATTATACCGCCGTCATCACCGGCGCCTCCAAGGGGATCGGCGCCGACCTCGCCCAACGCCTGCTGGAACGGGGCTACAAGGTGATCTCGATTGCCCGGCACGACCCCGAGTTCACCCATGAGAACCTGACCAGTGTACGCTGCGACCTGCTGCACGCCGATGCGGTGGCCCAGACGGCGGCAAAGATCGCAGCCGAGCACGAGGTCACCCACCTGATCCACAACGCCGGGCTGATCTGGCCGAACCTGCTGGAAGAGGCCAAGCCAGAAGATCTTCTTGGCCTGACCCAGATCCACCTGGGCAGCGCGCTGACCCTGATCCAGGCGTTTCTGCCGGCGATGAAGGCGCGCGGCTTTGGTCGCGTCGTGTTCAACGGCTCGCGCGCGGCACTCGGGGTGCCGACCCGCACCGCCTATTCGGCGACCAAGGCGGGGATGATCGGCATGGCGCGGACCTGGGCGCTGGAACTGGCGCCGCACGGGATCACCGTCAACGTGGTCGCCCCCGGCCCGGTGCGCACCGACAATTTCTGGGGCATCATCGAGAAGGACAGCGAGCACGAGGCCGCGCTGGCGGCGCGAATCCCGGTCGGACGGCTGGGCGAGGTGCGCGACATCTCCAACGCCTTCCTGTTCTTCTGCGATCCCGAGAACGGCTTTGCGACGGGCCAGACACTCTATGTGTGCGGCGGTGCCAGCATCGGCACGCTGCAGTTGTAACCATCTGAAAACAGGAGCCAATCTCCAGACTGAACAATTGCGTTTGTTAACCCGTGGCCTGAAGATGAACAAAAAAAACGATCCGCAACAGGAGAGGAAAAGACCATGAAAATGAAAACCCTGATCACCACCCTTGCCGCCGGCGTCACCGCCGCCGGTCTCACCGCAGGCGCCGCGCTGGCGCAGACCGAGCTGACCTATTCGTCGTGGATTCCGTGGAGCCACCCGGTCAACCTCAACATCTACGTCCCGTGGATCGAGGCGATCGAGAAGGAAAGCGAAGGCCGCATCACCTTCAAGCGGCTGCCCAAGCCGGTGTCCTCGCCGCCCGCCGCACTGGACGCGGTGCGCACCGGCCAGGCCGATGTGTCGTTCTCGGTGCACGGCTATGCGCGCAAGCAGTTCACTGCCTATCTGTTTGCCGAACTGCCACTCTTGGGTGACAGCGCCGAGGCCACCTCGATCGCGCTGCAACGCACCCATGACAAGTTCCTGGCCGACAAGGGCCTGTACAAGGGCGTTCACCTGGTCGGGATGATGATGCACGGCCCCGGCCAGGTGCACCACACCAAGAAACTGATCGCGACCCCCGCCGACATGGAGGGGCAAAAGATGCGCACCGGCGGCCCGATCCCGATGGCCATCACCGAGGCCTGGGGCGGCGTCTCGATCCGCCAGCCCTCGTCGAAATCCTACGAGATCCTGTCCTCGGGCATCGCCGACGGCATCATGTTCCCCTATGAGAGCGTGACCAGCTTCAACCTGAGCGACGTCACCACGTATTCGACCAACGTGCCGGGCGGCTGGTATTCCTCCAGCCACTTCCTGTTCATGAACCAGCGCGCCTATGACAAGCTGCCGGACGAGGACAAGGCAATCGTCGACAAGTACTCGGGCGAAGCCTTTGCCAAGCTGGCCGGCCATGGCTGGGACGTGATCAACACCAAGGGGCTCGAAGATCTCACGGCCAATGGCAACACCATCGTCGACGCCTCGCCCGAGCTGATGGCCGCCATCACCGAGCTGCGCGACCAGTTCCTTGCCGATTACTATGCTGCCGCCGAGGCCGAAGGTGTCGATGGCAAGGCCATGTATGAGTACTTCCAGGCCCAGATGGCCGAATTGACCGCCGAATAAGGCCCGGGGAGCATAACGCGTGGACCTTCAAAGCACCTATGGAACCGCGGATCATATCCGCGGTTTCACCCCGCTCGCGCGGCTGTTGTCGCGCATCGCCTGCCTGCTGCTGTTTTCGATGATGGTCCTGACCTTTGTCGACGTGGCGGGCCGGTACCTGTTTTCCGCCCCCCTGCCCGCGACCTACGAGGTGGTGTCGCTGATGATGCCGGCGATCATCTTCTGCGCGCTGCCTCTGACCGTGCTCTATGACGGGCATGTCACCGTCGACCTGCTCGACAGCATCATTCCGGCGCCGCTGGCCCGGGTGCAGTCGGTGGTGGTGCATCTGTTCAGCGCCTCGGCACTGGGGCTGATCACCTGGCGGCTGGTGATCAAGTCGATGGACCAGCGCTATTACGAAGAAGTGACCGACGAGCTTTACCTCAACCTCTGGCCGTTCAGCGCCCTGATGGCCGTCCTGTGCGCCGTGGCCACGCTGGCCGCGCTTGCCAATATCGTGCTGGTGATCACCGGCAGAAAGATCCGGGGATAATCCGACATGATCGAAGCCCTCGTCGGCCTTGCCGTCCTCCTGATCCTCGCCTTCCTGCGCATTCCCATCGCCTTTGTCATGGCGCTGGTCGGCTTTGCCGGCATGGCCTGGGTCAACAGCCCGACCGCCGCGCTCTACAACGTCGGCCAGACCGCCTTTGACGCGGCCATCAACTATGAACTCTCGGTCGTGCCGTTGTTCGTACTGATGGGAAATTTCGTTGCCCGGGCCCGTCTGGCGTCCGAGCTTTACAATGCCTCCAACGCCTTTCTCGGCCACCGCAAGGGCGGGCTGGCGATGGCGACCGTGGTGGCCTGCGGCGGGTTCTCGGCGATCTGCGGATCGTCGCTGGCCACCGCCGCCACCATGTCCAAGGTCGCCATGCCCTCGATGCGGCGGTTCGGCTATTCGGATTCGCTGGCCACCGGCTCCATCGCGGCGGGCGGCACGCTGGGCATCCTGATCCCGCCCTCGGTCATGCTGGTGATGTACGGCATCCTCACCCAGCAAAGCATCGGCAAGCTGTTCGCCGCCGGCATCCTGCCCGGCGCGATCGGCATGCTGTTCTACCTGCTGGCCGTGCGCTGGGTGATCTGGCGCCGTCCGAGCGAGGGGCCTGCGGCCGTGCGCCAGACCTGGCCGGAGCGCCTGCACGCGCTGCGTTCGGTCTGGGGCGTCCTGGTGTTGTTCATCGTGGTGATGGGCGGCATCTATGGTGGTGTCTTCTCGCCCACCGAGGCCGCCGGCATCGGCGCGCTCGGCTCGTTCCTCTTCGCGCTGTTTCGCGGCGCGCTGAGCTGGCGGGTGCTGCTGGACATTCTTGAGGAAAGCGTCGCCACCACCGCCATGCTGTTCGCGGTGCTGATCGGGGCGCTGTTGTTCGCCAACTTCATCAACCTGACCGATTTCCCGCAGGCATTGGTGCAGATCTCGATGCAGTTCCAGGACACCCCCTGGCTGGTGATCGCCTCGATCCTGGTGATCTACATCCTGCTGGGCTGCGTGTTCGAGAGCATGTCGATGATCCTGCTGACGGTGCCGATCTTCTATCCGCTGATCCTGCAGATGGGCTATGACCCGATCTGGTTCGGTATCGTGGTGGTGGTGGTGACCGAGATCAGCCTGATCACCCCACCGGTGGGCCTCAACGTCTTCGTGCTGCGCGGGGTGCTGCCCGACGTGAGCACGGGCACCATCTTCAAGGGGGTCACGCCGTTCTGGGTGGCCGATATCTTCCGGCTGTCGCTGATCGTGCTGGTGCCCTGGATATCGACCTGGCTGGCCTCCTATGTGGCCTGACCCCCGCTTACGCGGCGAGGGTCACGCCGACGGCACCCAGTGCCCCCATGGTGACATCCACCTGGCCAACCTCCGGGTCCAGCACCCGGAGCGGCAGGTGGGTGCCGCACATCACCACCATGCCGGGCGACAGGGGCAATCCGCGCGCGGCCAGGTGGCCGATCAGCCAGGCCACCGCGTCGCCCGGGTGCTGCGGCGCCGCGCCGATGGCCTGCCCCACCCGTTCGCCGTCGAGATCGAGCGTCACCTCCAGCCCGTCGAGGTCCAGCGCCTCGGGCGCGACGCGCCCCGCGCCCAGCACGATGCCGGCGTTGAACACGTTGAGCGCGATGGCCTGGCTCAGCCCGACCTCGGACATCGGCACGCCGCGCTGGTCGATCAGTTCGATCGCCGGGCGGAAGCATTCGATCACGGCCATCGCCCCGGCCCGATCCACCGGACCGGAGAGCATTTCCACCCCCGGCCCCATCACTGCGGCGATCTCGGGCTCGATGCTGACCGCCTCGAATCCGGCCTTGGACAAAACGGCGCCGGAATCGTACATTTCACCGGCAAAGATCCGGCCCGAGACCGGCTCGGACACGCCGAAATGCGCCATCTGCGGCGCCCCGTTCACCGCCAGCTTGTAGCCACCGACCGGCAAGCCCAGGGCGGCAACATAGGCATCCTGGAACCCATAGGCCGGGCCGGTCGACGGCCCGTCCAGCCCCTGTGGCATCTGGTATCGTTCGATTTGTTTTCGCGCGACGGCCGCGGCCTGTGCCGCGCTGTCCAACCCGTTGTTCATCCTGCAAAACTCCCTGCCTGTTGCATTTTCGTTCGCGCCCATGTTGACGTCGGCGCGCGGCGAAATCCAGACCGAACCGCCGTCCCGGAGGACAAATGACCAAACCTGATCCCAAACCCCGCAAACTGCGCTCTCGCGTGACCACAGACGGGCTCGACCGGGTGCCGCACCGCGCCTTTTACCGTGGCATGGGGCTCGATGACGACGCCATCTCGCGCCCGATGATCGGCGTCATGAGCACCGCCGGCGAAACTTCGCCCTGCAACGCCAACTTGGGCGACCAAGCCGCGCATACCTATCGCGGCGTGCAGGAGGCGGGCGGAACCCCCCGGGAATTCACGACAATTTCCGTCTCGGACGGGTTTTCCATGAACCATCAGGGCATGAAGAATTCGCTGATGTCGCGCGAGGTGATCGCCGATTCCATCGAACTGGTGATGCGCGGCCATGCCTATGACGGGCTGGTCGGCTACGGCGGCTGCGACAAGAACCTGCCGGCGATCATCATGGCGATGGTGCGGCTGAACGCGCCCTCGGTCTTTGTCTATGGCGGCTCGACCCTGCCGGGACAGTACAAGGGGAAGACGATCAGCATCCTCGACACCTACGAGGGCGCCGGCGCGGTGATGACCGGCGAATTGTCGCAATCCGAGTTGGACGAGATGGAGCGCGCCGCGATGCCCACCGTGGGCGCCTGCCCGGGGCAGTTCACCGCCAACACCATGGGCATGGTCTCCGAGGTGCTGGGCATCGCGCCGCTGGGCTCGTCGCTGATCCCGGCGGTCTATTCCGAACGCGCCGCCCTGGGACGCCGTGCAGGAAAGCTGGTGATGCAGATCCTGGAAAACGGCGGCCCGCTGCCGCGTGAGCTGATCACCCGTGAGAGCATCGAGAACGCCTGTGCCATCGTTGCCGCCACCGGCGGATCGACCAACGCGGGCATGCATCTTTCGGCGATCGCGCATGAGGCCGGGATCGCGTTTACCATGGACGATGTCGGCGCGGTGTTCGAGCGCACGCCGCTGATCGGCAACCTGCGCCCCGGCGGGCAGTATTACGCGCTGGACGTGCACCGGCTGGGCGGGGTGGCGATGATCGTCAAGGAGTTGATCGCCAGCGGCCACATGCACGGGGACACCCTGACCCTGACCGGCCAGACCCTGGCCGAGGCGGTGGCCGATGCCCCTGCCCCCGATGGCGACGTGATCCACCCGGTCACCAACGCCCGCGACAGTTCGGGCGGGGTGATCGTGCTCAAGGGCAATCTCGCGCCGCAGGGCGCCTTCATCAAGGTGGCCGGGTTGAAGACCCGCGTTCACGAAGGCCCTGCCCGCGTGTTCGAGAGCGAAGAGGATTGCATGGCCGCCGTGCGCAAACGTGATTACGCCGAGGGTGAGGTCATCATCATCCGCAACGAGGGGCCAAAGGGTGGCCCCGGCATGCGCGAGATGCTGGGGCCGACGGCGGTGATCTATGGCCAGGGCATGGGCGAAAAGGTGGCCTTGGTCACCGATGGCCGGTTTTCCGGCGCGACGCGGGGGATGTGCATCGGCTATCTCTCGCCCGAGGCCGGCGATGGCGGGCCGCTGGCGCTGGTCGAAAACGGCGACATCATCCGCATCGACACCGAAGAGGCCCGCGCCATCGACCTGTTGGTCGATGAGGCCGAACTTGCCAAACGCCGCGCCGCGCTTGAAGCGCGCCCGCCCCGCCGGTTGGCCGGGGTGCATGAGAAATACGCAGCGCAGGTGCAAAGCGCCTATTACGGCGCGGTGACCCATTCGGGTGCCGCCGAGTGGCCGATGGATGGACTCGACGATGAATAAGCCGCGACTGGGATACCTTGGCACCGGGCTGATGGGCGGCCCGATGGTGCGCAACCTGCTCAAGGCGGGCTACGAGGTGACGGTGTGGAACCGCACCGCATCGAAATGCGACGAGGCCGTCGTCGCCGGGGCGCGGCGCGCGACCAGCCCGGCGGAGCTGGCGCGGCACAGCGACGCGGTGATGGCCTGCCTGACCAATGCGTCGGCGGTCGAGGCAGTGCTGTTCGGCCCGGATGGCGTGTCGGGGGTGACGGGGCCGGCGTTGTTCGTCGATTTCTCCTCGATGGACCCGGAGCAGACCCGTCTCTTTGGTGAGCGGTTGCGCGCGGCCAACGGCATGGGCTGGGTCGATGCGCCGGTCTCGGGCGGCACACCGGCGGCCACCGCCGGGGCGCTGACCATCATGGCCGGCGGCACAGAGGCTGATTTCGCGATGGCCGAACCGCTGATGGCGCCGCTGGCGCAACGGGTCACCCACATGGGGCCGTCCGGGACCGGGCAGATGACCAAGCTGGTGAACCAGGTGATCTCGGGCTGCACCATGGCGGTGGTGGCCGAGGCGGTGCAATTCGCCAAGGCCAAGGGAGTCGACGCCACCCGCCTGACCGACGCGCTTGCCGGCGGATTCGCCGATTCCAAGCCGTTTCAACTGCTGGCGCCGCGCATGGCCGCCGAGAATTTCGAGAACCCGCTGGGCACGGTGGCGATGATGCTGAAGGATCTCGACACGGTGGCCGAGGTCGGTGAGGGAAGCGCGGCGCTGCCGATGACCGAGACCGCCCGCGCGCTGATGCGCACCGCCTGCGACCAGGGCCACGCGCAGGATGATATCTCGACCATCGTGCTCACGCTCAAGGGGCTGGCATGACCCGTATCGGAATGATCGTGCCCCCCGCCGCCGGCGCGGTCCCGCCCGAGCCGCCGCAGCTCTATCCCGATCTCGAGTTCATATCGGTCGGGCTCGGCATTCCCGAGGTGACGCCGGAGGGCTTCAACCAGGTGATCGGGCGGCTGTCGGATCTGGCCGGGGACTTGCGGGCGCAGGGAGCCGAGGCGATCTCGCTCATGGGCACTTCGCTGAGCTTCTATCGTGGGCCGGAGGGCAATGCCGAGGTGCTGCAGGCGTTGCGCGCGGGCGGCGGCGTGCCGGCGACCACGATGACCGACTCGGTGCTCGACGCTCTCTCTGCGGTGGGCGCGAAACGGGTTGCGGTCGGCACCGCCTATACCGAACCGGTGAACGCCGCGCTGACCCGCTACCTGACCGCAAACGGGTACGAGGTGGCGGCGCTTGAGGCGATGCACCTGAAAACGGTCGAGGAGGTGTTCGCCACCAGCGACGCCGACCTGATCGCGCTGGGCGAGCGCGCCATCGCCGCCGCGCCGGGGGCCGATTGCCTGTTCATCTCCTGCGGCGGGCTGCACACCCTGCCGGTGATCCCGGTGCTGGAGGCATCGCATGGGCTGCCGGTGATCTCCAGCGCCACCGCCGGCGCCTGGGGCGCGGCGCGGCTGGCCGGGCATTCGGGGCGCTCGCCGGGTCACGGGCGATTGTTTGAGGTCTGAGGCCCGGCGCGGGGGTCATCCGTCACGCCCTCTCCTGTCATCCCCGCGCAAGCGGGGATCCCGGACCGAGGCGCTTGGCTTGAGAGGTCCCCGCTTTCGCGGGGATGACAGCGTTGTGCACGCTGCCTGACACCACGAAACGCGAACGGGCCGCCCCGTTTCCGGAACGGCCCGATTGCCAGGCGATCCGAACCGCCTATTGCGGGATATGCGCGGTCGCCTCGATCTCGAGCAGCGCCTCGTCCTCGAGCAGGTCGGCCACCACCAGCAGCGACATCGCCGGGAAGTTGCGGCCCAGGATGCCGCGATAGGCGCGGCCGATCTCGCCCTGGTGCGCCATGTACTCTGCCTTGTCCTTGACGAACCAGGTCAGGCGGGTGATGTGCTCAGGCCCGCCGCCGGCGGCCTCGACCACGTCGCGAATATTCTTCAGGGCCTGTTCCATCTGGCCGATGAAATCGTGGCTTTCGAACTTCTGCTCGGCGGTCCAGCCGATCTGTCCGCCCACGTAAAGCGTTCCGTCCGCCGTCAGAATGCCGTTGGCATAGCCCTTGGCCGGTGCCCATCCGTCGGGCTGGATAACCTTGTTCGTCATGTCTTGCCTTTCCGTTCTGTCTCAGGTCACCCGCGAGCGGGTCTGGTATTTCGCGTCGCGCCACAACTCGTTGCCAATCACATCCTCGATGATCTTGGCGGCGGCGACGACGTCGTCCTCGTCGATGTAAAGCGGCGTGAAGCCGAAACGCATGATGTCGGGGGCGCGGAAATCGCCGATCACACCGCGGTCGATCAGCGCCTGGATCGCCGCATAGCCATGCTCGAACCGGAACGAGACCTGGCTGCCCCGGATCGTACCGTCGCGCGGCGTTGCCAGTTCCAGTTGCGGACAGCGCGCCTCGACCTCGGCGATGAAGCGATTGGTCAGCGTCAGCGAGGCGGCGCGCAGATCCTCCATATCCACCCCGTCCCAGGCGGTCAGCGCCTGTTGCAGCACCGCCAGTTGCAGGATCGGCGGCGTACCCACCCGCAACCGCTCGGTCGACATCGCCGGGCGATAGTGCCGTTCCATCGCGAAGGGCGCATCATGGCCCAGCCAGCCCGAAAGCGCGGGCTGCACCTGCTCGACGATATCCGGGCGCACATAGATGAAGGCCGGCGCGCCGGGGCCGCCATTGAGATACTTGTAGGAGCAGCCGACCGCGAATTCACAGTTGCTGCCGGCCAGATCGACCGGCACCGCGCCGGCGCTATGGGCCAGGTCCCAGATCATCACCGCACCCGCGTCATGGGCCAGCCTGGTGATCGCCTGCATGTCGTGCATGCGACCGGTGCGGTAATCGACTTGGGTCAGCATCACCACCGCGACCTCCTCGGTGATGGCCTCGGCCACCGCCTCGGGGTCGGGCGCGCGCAGCTCGTAGCCCTGCCCCAACAGCCCGACCAGCCCCTCGGCCATGTAGAGGTCCGAGGGGAAATTGCCGTTGTCCGACAGGATCACCTTGCGGCCCGGACGCATCTTCAGCGCCGCCGCCAGCGCCTGGTAAACCTTGATCGAGAGCGTATCGCCGGTGGCGACCGATCCCGCCGGTGCGCCCACCAATTCGCCGATCCGATCGCCCACAACTCGCGGCAGATCCATCCAGCCGGCGCTGTTCCAGGCCTTGATCAGGTCCGCGCCCCATTCGTCGCGCATCACCGCGCCGACGCGGTCCACCGCACCCTTGGGCAGCGGCCCCAGCGAGTTTCCGTCAAGATACAGAACGCCCTCGGGCAGATCGAACAGATCCTTTCGGGGCAAGGTTGCTTTGCTCATTCTCACAATTCTCCGCGCAAGTGCCACAGTTCGGGAAACAGCTCGACGTCGAGCATCCGGCGCAGGTACTGCACGCCCGAGGTGCCGCCGGTGCCGCGTTTGAAGCCGATCACCCGTTCCACCGTGGTGACATGGTTGAACCGCCAGCGGCGGAAGTAATCCTCCAGATCGACCAGTTTCTCGGCCAGTTCATAGAGCGTCCACCACTTGTCCACGTCCTCATAGACCTGCTTCCACTTGGCCTGCACCTCGGGCAGCGCGCTGTGCGGCTGATCCAGTTGCAGCGCCGGAACCTTGGCGTCCGGCCCGTCGATTGTGGTGAAGAGAAGCCGGATCACGTCGTCGTAGAAACTGGGCCGTGCCAGTTCCGCGGTCAGCATCTGCTGCACCTCGGGCTGATGCGCGTGCGGCTTGACCATGTTGGTGTTCCGGTTGCCCAGGATGTATTCGATCATCCGGTACTGGTAGGACTGGAACCCCGACGACGGCCCCAGTGCCTCGCGGAACCGGGTGTAATCGGCCGGCGTCATGGTGCGCAGCACGTCCCAAGCGTTGTTGAGCTGTTCGAAGATGCGGCTGACCCGCGCCAGCATCTTGAACGCCTGCGGCATGGAGCCGGCGTTCATCGCGTCGCGCGCCGCCGTCATCTCGTGGATTGCCAGTTTCATCCACAGCTCGCTGGTCTGGTGCTGGATGACGAAGAGCATCTCGTCATGGGCACCGCTCAGCGGGCGCTGCTGGTCCAGCAGGGCGTCGAGCCCCAGGTAATCGCCATAGGACATGGCGTCCGCAAAGCTCATCCGGGCGCCTTCGGCCCCGGGATCATAGGCCGATCCGGTCATTCCGCGTTCCTCAGTCTGAAGCGTTGAATCTTGCCCGACTCGGTTTTCGGCAGTTCCTTGGCGAACACCACCGAGCGCGGGTATTTATAGGGCGCGATCACCGCCTTGACGTGATCCTGCAACAGCTTGACCATCAAATCGCCCGGCACATGGCCGGCGCCGAGCACCACATGCGCCTCGACGATCTGGCCGCGCGCCGCGTCCGGAGCACCGATCACCGCGCATTCCAGCACCGCCTCATGCGCCAGCAAGGCCGCCTCGACCTCCGGCCCGGCGATGTTGTAGCCCGACGACAGGATGATGTCGTCGTTGCGCGCGGCGAAATGGAAATAGCCGTCCTCATCCTGCACGAAGGCGTCACCGGTGACGTTCCAGCCGTCCTGGACATACTCGCCCTGACGCTCGCCGAAGAGATAGCGACAGCCGCCCGGCCCGCGCACCGCAAGGCGGCCGACCGTCCCGCGCGGCACCTCCTGGCCATCCTCGCCGATCACCTTGGCCTCATAGCCCGTGACCGGCTTGCCGGTACAGGCGGGCTTGTGATCATCGAACCGGTTGGTGATGAAGATATGCAGCATCTCGGTGGCGCCGATCCCGTCGAGCATCGGCTTGCCGGTCTTTTCGATCCAGGCGTCATAAACCGGACCCGGCAGGGTCTCGCCCGCCGAGACCGCCGCGCGCAGCGAGGACAGGTCGGCCCCCTCGTCCATCGCCACCAACATCGCGCGATAAGCGGTCGGCGCGGTGAAACAGACAGTCGCCTTATATTTCTCGATGATCTCGATCATGTTCGGCGGCGAGGCATTTTCCAGCAGCGTCGCCGCCGCCCCGAAGCGCAGCGGAAAGATCGCCAGCCCGCCCAGCCCGAAGGTAAAGGCCAAGGGCGGCGAGCCGATGAAGATATCCTCGGGGGTGACGTTCAGAACCTCGCGCGCGTAGCCGTCGGCGATGATCAGCAGGTCACGGTGAAAATGCATGGTGCCCTTCGGTTCCCCGGTGGAACCGGAGGTGAAGCCGATCAGCGCCACGTCGTCCTGGGCGGTGTCGACGGCGTCGAACTTCACCGGTTTCTGCAACGCCAGCCGGTCCAGTTCGGCGTCATGGTTCGAGGTGCCGTCGAACCCCACCACGGTTTCCAGGATGTCGCTGTCCTTGGCACAGGCGGTCATCTCGTCCATCAGCCGGGTGTCGCAGAGCGCATGGGTGATCTGCGCCTTTTCCACGTATTTCGCCAGTTCCCCGGCGCGCAGCATCGGCATGGTGTTGACCACCACCGCGCCGACCTTGGTCGCGGCCAGCCAGCAGGCCACCATCGCCGGGTTGTTGGCCGAGCGGATCATCACCCGGTTGCCCGGTTTCACCCCGAGATCGTCGACCAGCGCATGCGCCAGCCGGTTGGTCCAGTCGGTGAGTTCCTTGTAGGTGCGCCGTCGCCCGTTGCCGATCAGCGCGGTGTGATCGCCAAAGCCCTTGTCGACCATGGCGTCGGTCAGCTCCACCCCCGCGTTCAGCCGGTCGGGATAGTCGAACCCGTCCAGCAACAGGTCGGGCCAGGTCTCGGGCGCCGGCAGGTTGTCGCGGGTGAATGTATCGCTATGGGCAGATGGTCTGAGCATTCGGTCTTCCCTCTCCTGATTGGGACCGGGATCCGCCGTCTGACGCGGCTTTTTCCCGGTCCTGTTTGTCCTGACTTAGCCTTGCTGGAACGCCCCCAGCGCCTGGCGGGCGATGACCACCCGCTGCACGTCCGAGGCGCCCTCGTAGATGCGCAGCGCGCGGATCTCGCGATAGAGCTTTTCCACCGCCTCGCCCGAGCGCACGCCGTCGCCGCCGTGCAATTGCACCGCCTTGTCGATCACCTGCTGCGCCTGGTCGGTGGCGAACAGTTTCGCCATCGCCGCCTCGCGGGTGACGCGCGGCGCGCCGCTGTCCTTGGTCCAGGCGGCGCGATAGACCAAAAGCGCGGCCGCATCCACGTCCAGCGCCATGTCGGCGATATGCCCCTGCACCATCTGCAGGTCGAACAGTGGCGCGCCCTGCACCGTGCGGCTTGTGACCCGCGCTAGCGCCTCGTCCAGCGCCCGGCGCGCGAATCCCAGCGCGGCGGCAGCGACGGTGGAGCGGAATACGTCCAGCACCGACATCGCGATCTTGAACCCGGCGCCCGCCTCGCCCAGCAGCGCGCTGGCCGGGATCCGGCAATCGGTGAACCGCAGCGTCGCCAGCGGGTGCGGCGCGATCACCTCCAGCCGCTCGGCGATCTCCAGCCCCGGCGTATCAGCGGGCACGATGAAGGCCGACAGCCCCTTGGCGCCGGGCGCCTCGCCGGTGCGGGCAAAGGTGCAATAGACATCCGCGATCCCGCCGTTGGAGATCCAGGTCTTTTCCCCGTTCAGCACGAAGTGATCGCCGTCCCGCGTCGCGGTCATGGTCGAATTGGCCACGTCCGACCCCGAGGCCGGCTCGGTCAGCGCAAAAGCGGAAATCGCCTTGCCGGCCCGCGTCTGCGTCAGCCACTCGGCGCGCTGCGCCGGCGTGCCGAACAGCGAGATCGCGCCGGTGCCCAGCCCCTGCATCGCGAAGGCGAAATCGGCCAGCCCGTCATGGCGCGCCAGTGTCTCGCGGATCAGGCAGAGGCTGCGCACGTCCAGCCCGGTGCCGGTTTCGGGATTGACGGCAGAATGGGTCAGGAACCCGGCCTCGCCCAGCCCGGCGACCAGCGCGCGGCAGGCGGCATCGGTATCGCCGTGATCAATGGCGCCAAGGTGCGTGCTCGCCCAGGCCTCCAGCGCCTCGGACAGCTCTTTGTGCTTCGGCTCGAAAAACGGCCAGTTCAGGAAACTCCGGTCGGGCATCTTGCACCCCTCCCCTGTTCTTCTCTTTTCAAATACTCCCGCCGGAGGCGCTGCCGCCGGCCACCCGCCCGGCCCGTTGCCGGACCGGGCGCCCGGATCAATCGCCCTCGAAGACCGGTTTTTCCTTGGCGACAAAGGCATGGTAGGCGCGGTGGAAATCCTGCCCCTGCATACAGATCGCCTGCGCCTGTGCCTCGGCCTCGATCGCCTGTTCGATCGACATGCACCATTCCTGCGCCAGCATGGTCTTGGTCATCATGTTGGCGAAATTGGGCCCGGCGGCGATCCGCGCGGCGATGTCCCGGGCGGTCGCCGCAAGTTCGTCCTCCGGCACCACCTTGTTGAAATAGCCCCAGGACAGCCCCTCCTCGGCGCTCATCGAGCGACCCAGGTACAGCAGTTCCGCCGCCCGGCCCTGGCCAATGATGCGCGGCAGGATCGCGCAAGCGCCCATGTCGCAGCCGGCCAGCCCGACTCGGTTGAAGAGGAACGCCGTCTTTGCCCCCGGCGTGGCCACCCGCAGGTCGGACGCCATCGAGATGATCGCCCCGGCGCCGGCGCAGATCCCGTCGACGGCAGCGATGATCGGCTTGCCGCAATTGACCATCGCCTTGACTAGGTCGCCGGTCATGCGGGTAAAGGTCAGCAGCTCCTTCATCGTCATCTTGGTCAGCGGGCCGATGATGTCATGCACATCCCCGCCCGAGCTGAAGTTGCCGCCGTTCGAGGCAAAGACGACTGCCTTGACGCTGTCGTCATAATGCAGGTCGCGGAACCAGTCGCGCAACTCGGCATAGCTGTCGAAGGTCAGCGGGTTCTTGCGCTCGGGCCGGTCCAGCGCGACGGTGGCGATGCCGTCGGTGATCTCGCATTTGAAATGCTGCACGTCGGTGCGCATGGTCATTCTTTGTCCTCCAGTGTTTCGTTCAGGTAATCGAGCCGACGGATCATCCCCTCGACATCGTCGGCGTTCAGCCCGTCCAGCATGTCGTCGATCCAGCTTTCATGGGCGGCGGCGTGTTCGGCAAAGGCCGCCTGCCCCTTGGGCGTCAGCCGCACCAGCGAGGCGCGCCGGTCGCCCGGCACCGCCACGCGCAGCGCCAGCCCCTCGTCGGTCAGCCGGTCAACGATGCCGGTCACATTGCCGTTCGACACCCGAAGCATCTCCGAGATCTGCGACATCTTCAGCCCCTCGGGGCTGCGTGACAGCGCCGACATCACGTCGAAACGCGGCAGGGTCGACTGGTATTGGTCGCGCAGGCGGCGGCGGATCTGGTCCTCGATCAGGTTGCTCGCCTTGAGCAATTTCAGCCACAGTCGCAGCCGGGATTTCGACAGCGGTTCGTCGCCGGTCTCGACCGATTGCGGTGTCATATTTCTCCCCCCGAAAGGCTGAGCGCGTGGCCGTTGACCGAACGCGCGGCCTGCGAACACAGCCACAGCGCGGCACCGGCGACCTCGTCGGTCTGGATGAAACGCTTTTGCGGGTTGCCCGATTTCAGGGATTTTTCCGCCTGTTCCGCGCTCATGCCGGTGGTCGCGACGATATTCTCGATCGAACGCTCCAGCAACGGGGTCTCGATGAACCCGGGACAGATCGCGTTCACCGTGATGCCCGTGCGGGCCAGTTCCAGCGATAGCGCCCGGGTCAGCCCGACCACCCCGTGTTTCGCCGCGCAATAGGCGGAAACGTAAGGGTAGCCCTTGAGCCCGGCGGTGGAGGCGATGGCGATCATCCGGCCCCAGCCGGCGGCCTTCATGTCGGGCAGCGCCGCCTGCCAGCAGTTGGAGACCCCCACTAGGTTGACCGAAAGCATCGCGGTGAGTTGCTCGGGCGTCATCTTGGCAAAGGGCACACTGTCGGCGGCGCCGGCGTTGGCGACCATGATCCCGACCGGCCCCTGATCCGCGCGCGCGGCGGCAAAGGCGGCCTGAACCGCACCCGCGTCGGTCACGTCACACAGCTGATAGGGCAGCCCCTGCGCCTTGAGCGGGGCCTCCGAGCGGCCCATGATGGTGACCTTGGCGCCGGCCTCGGCCAGGGCACGGGCCACGTCGGCCCCCACCCCGGTGCCGCCGCCGGTGACGACGGCATGTTTGCCCGAAAGGCTCATACCTTGATCGCCGCTTCTGCTTCGCGCTCGGCCAGGCGCCAGTACAGGTCACGACCACCACGATAGGGATCGGGCCAGCTCGCGTGACGGTCGCCCAGCTGGCTGCCCGCGTGCAGCGTCCAGTAGGGATCGGCCAGATGCGCCCGCGCCAGGCAGACCAGATCGGCGCGCCCCGCCATCAGGATCGAGTTGACGTGGTCGGGTTCGTAGATGTTGCCGACCGCCATGGTCTTGATCCCGGTCTCGTTGCGGATGCGGTCCGAGAACGGCACCTGGAACATCCGGCCATAGACAGGCTGTTCCTCCGACACGGTCTGACCCGAGGAAACGTCGATGATATCGGCACCGGCGGCATCGAAGGCCTTGGCGATCTCCACCGCGTCCTCGGGCTGGTTGCCCTCCTCGCCGACCCAGTCATGGGCCGAGATCCGCGCCGACATCGGTTTCTCCTGCGGCCAGACGGCGCGCATCGCGTTGAACACCTCGAGCGGGAAGCGCAGCCGGTTCTCCAGGCTGCCGCCGTATTCGTCCGAGCGCTGGTTGGTGGCCGGCGACAGGAAGCTGCCGATCAGATAGCCGTGGGCGGCGTGCAGTTCGATCATGTCGAACCCGGCACGCTCGGCCATCTCGGCGGCGGCGACGAACTGGTCGCGCACCGCGTCCATGTCGGCGCGGGTCATCTCGCGCGGGGTCTGGCTGGCCGGTTTGTAGGGCAGCGCCGAGGGGGCGAGGATTTCCCAGTTGTCCTGTGCCAGCGGCGCGTCCATGCCGCCCCCGTCCCAGGGCACGCAGGTCGAGCCCTTGCGCCCTGAATGACCGATCTGGCAGCACATCTTGGCCTGCGTCTCGGCGTGGACGAAATCGGTCAGGCGTTTCCACGCCGCCTCATGCTCGGGCGCGTAGAGGCCGGGGCATCCGGGGGTTATCCGCGCTTCGGGGCTGACGCAGGTCATCTCGGTATAGACCAGCGCAGCCCCACCCTTGGCGCGTTCCGAGTAATGGACGAAATGCCAGTCGGTCGGGGTGCCGTCCACCGCCTTGTACTGTGCCATGGGCGAGACGACGACACGGTCGACCAGTTCCATCTCGCGCAGCTTGAAGGGGGCGAACATCGGCGCGCGCACCGGCGCATCCGCCGGCACACCGGCTTGCATCTGGAACCATTTCTCGGCCGATTCCAGCCACTTGGGATCGCGCAGGCGCAGGTTCTCGTGCGAGATACGCTGCGAGCGGGTCAGCAGGGAATAGTTGAACTGCACCGGGTCCAGATCGAGGTAACGCTCGACCTCCTCGAACCATTCGAGCGAGTTGCGCGCCGCCGATTGCAGCCGCAGCACGTCGAGGCGCCGCTCTTCCTGGTAGCGTTCGAAGGCCTTTTCGAGCGTCGGTTCGGTATGCACGTAATTGGCCAGCGCGATGGCGCTGTCAAAGGCCAGCCGCGAGCCCGACCCGATCGAGAAATGCGCCGTGGCCGAGGCATCGCCGAGCAGAACGACGTTCTCGTGATACCATTTCTCGCACAACACGCGGGGGAAGTTGATCCAGACCGCCGAACCGCGCAGGTGATCGGCGTTCGACATCAGTTCGTGGCCGCCCAAGTGAGCCTCGAACACCTTGCGGCAGGTCTCGACGATCTCTTCCTTGCTCATGTCCTCGAAGCCGAAATTCTCCCAGGTCTGTTGCGAGCATTCGACGATGAAGGTCGCGGTCTTGTCGTCGAATTGATAGGCATGCGCCCAGATCCAGCCGTGCTCGGTCTTTTCGAAGATGAAGGTAAAGGCGTCGTCGAACCGCTGGTGGGTGCCGAGCCAGAGGAACTTGCACTTGCGGGTGTCGATATCGGGTTTGAAGTGATCCGCGTATTCGGTGCGGACCTTGGAATTCAGCCCATCGCAGGCGACCACGAGGTCATAGTCCTTGCGGATCGCCTCGGCCGATTCGAACTCGGTCTCGAACCGCAGCTCGACGCCCAGCTCGCGGGCGCGTTCCTGCAGCAGGATCAGCATCTGCTTGCGCCCGATCCCGGCGAACCCGTGCCCGCCCGAGACGTTGCGCACGCCATCGTGCACCACGGCGATGTCATCCCAATAGGCGAAATGTTCGCGGATCGCCTCTGCACTGACCGGATCGTTCTCGCGCAGGTTCTCGAGCGCGTCATCGGAGAGGACCACCCCCCAGCCAAAGGTATCGTTGGCGCGGTTGCGCTCGATCACGACGACCTCGTGCGCCGGATCGCGCAGCTTCATCGAGATCGCGAAATAAAGGCCCGCCGGCCCGCCGCCCAGACACGCAATACGCATGAGTTTTCCCCTGTGACTGTTTTCAAAGGACCGGCAACCCGGCCGTTGGGGAAAGGCTAGAGCGAGTCGATTTTTACTTCAAGCCTAAACTTTCCATGCTGTAACCATTCATGCCTGAAGCTTTTGCACGGGCGCCCTGCCCCGTCGAGACTGGCCAGCCGCCACGGGCCGGGATAGGGTTTGCCCATGTCCGACCCCGTCTCATCCATCCGCAACCTTGGCCCGGCCTCCGAGGAAAGCTTTGCCCGTGCCGGAATCCATTCGGCGGACGAGTTGCGCGCGCTGGGGGCCGATGCGGCCTATGCGCGGCTGCTGGCGGCGGGCAGCCGGCCGCATTTCATCGGTTATTACGCGCTGGTGATGGGGTTGCAGGGGCGCCCCTGGAACGACTGCCGGGGTGAGGAAAAGGCGGCGCTGCGCCGCCGGTTCGACGCGATCCGCGCCGAGGCGCGCGGCAAGGGCGATGCCGGGCTTAGCGCGCTGGAGACCGCGCTTGATGCTATCGGGGTGGTCGAACGGCGCCGGTAATCGCAGACGGGAGAAGCGAAAAAACGCCCCGCAGGGCGTTCTCCGTCAATCCCGGAAGGGCAAGGGGCGCAGCGCCCCCTGCCCGATCCTGGGGTCGCTTAGCCGACCAGTTCGGTGCCGGCGAAGAAATAGGCGATCTCGACGGCGGCGGTTTCCGGTGCGTCGGAACCGTGGACCGAGTTTTCACCAACCGATTCCGCGAACTCGGCGCGGACGGTGCCCGGTGCGGCGTCGGCGGGGTTGGTGGCGCCCATCACTTCGCGGTTCTTGGCGATGGCGTTCTCGCCTTCCAGCACCTGCACCACGACCGGACCGGAGGACATGAATTCGCACAGTTCGTCATAGAACGGGCGTTCCTTGTGCACGCCGTAGAATTCACCGGCCTGTGCCTTGGTCATCAGGATCCGCTTCTGCGCGATGATGCGCAGGCCGGCATCCTCGAACTTGGCGTTGATCTTGCCGGTCAGGTTGCGGCGGGTTGCGTCGGGTTTGATGATCGAGAACGTGCGTTCCAGTGCCATTGAGAATGCTCCTTGATGACCCGTCCCAGCGGGGCTGCGGGACGATGCTGACATTGCGCGCCGCGTAGCACGGGCCGAGGCGATTGAAAAGCCTTCCGCACCACGGCTCTCCTGCGCGCGCGCAAGGCTTCGTCAGTTCAACGTCGGCAAGGGATCGCGCGCGTCGACCCACCGCACGAAAAGCGCCGCGATCAGCCCGAGGACGCTGGTCGCCAGCATGATGGACAGCACGATGTAAGGCGCGTGTTCCGGCGTCACCAAGGCCCCGGTGAGGCTGGTCATCACCGCCCCCAGTCCCACCGTCATCGCCCCCGAAAGACCCGAGGCGCTGCCCGCCAGCCGCGGACGCACCGACATCACGCCGGCACTTGCATTGGCATTGGTCAGCCCGTTGCCGAAGCCCACCACGATGGCCGAGCCGAAAAACACCCAGAGCGTTCCCGCCCCGGACCAGAACAGCACCAGCCCCACAACCGGCCCCACGGTGGCAAAGATGCGCCCGGCCAGAACCATGGTCACCAGCGCGCTGCGTGCGCCGATCCGGCCGGAGACGAAATTGCCCGCCATGAAGCCCACGGTGATGATCCCGATCCCAAGCCCCAGCGCCGCCGGGCTCAGGTTGTACCACGCCGCCGCCACCAAGGGCGCCCCGGTGATGAAGGAAAAGAACCCCGCCACGGCAAAGGCGTAGCACAGGCTGTAGCCCCAGAACCGGCGTGACCGGAAAAGCTCGGGGTAGTCGCGCATCTGGTCGCCAAGGCTCAGGCTAGCGCTGACGGGGTTGGTCTCGCCCAGATCGCCCCACAGGATTACCAGCATGAGAATGCCCAGCAGCGCATAAAGGACGAAGGACGACCGCCAACCAAAGGCCATGTCCAGCCCGCCCCCCAGCATCGGCCCCAGCATCGGGGCCAGCGCCATCGCCATGGCAACATGGCCCAGCATCCTTGCCGCCGCCTTTGGCTCGTGCAAGTCCCGGATCACCGCCCGCGACAGCACCTGTCCCGACACGATTCCCGCCTGCAACATGCGGAACCCCAGAAACACCCAGATGTCCTGCGCCAATGCGCAACCGACCGAAGCGGCGGCGAAGATCGCGGTGGAGACAAGCATCACCGGGCGCCGCCCGAAACTGTCCGACAGAGGCCCCATCACCAGTTGCAGGACCGCCGAGATCGCCAGATATCCCGCCACCGACAGGTTCACGAGGCCATAGTCGGCCTCCAGCGCCTCGGCCATCTTGGGCAGCGAGGGGAGGAACATGTTCAGCGTCAGGACAGAAAGGGCGTTGGCCAGGATCAGGGTCAGCAGGTGCGGCGGGGTCTGAGCAGGGCGCATGGGCGGGTCCGGTCCGGAAAATCCAACAGCTTGGGCCGATAGCACGCGCCTTTCGAAATGACCATCCACCGGCGCTGGCGGCGGCGCAATCGCTCTGCTATGAGCCGGCCCATGTTACGGATTGAAAACATCTCCTACGCGGTCGCGGGCCGCCCCCTCCTCGACGGCGCCAGCGCCACCATTCCCGATGGCCACAAGGTCGGCCTGATCGGGCGCAACGGCGCCGGCAAGACCACGCTGTTCCGGCTGCTGCGGGGGGAACTGGCGCTGGAGTCCGGCTCCATCTCGCTGCCCAGCCGGGCCCGTATCGGCGGTGTGTCGCAGGAGGTCCCCTCCTCCGACGTGTCGCTGATCGACACCGTGCTGGCCGCCGATACCGAGCGGGCCGCGCTGATGGCCGAGGCCGACGAGGCCACCGACCCCTCTCGCATCGCCGAGGTGCAGATCCGGCTGGCTGATATCGACGCCTGGTCGGCCGAGGCGCGGGCGGCGGCGATTCTCAAGGGGCTGGGATTTTCCGACGCCGACCAGCAACGCCCCTGTTCGGATTACTCCGGCGGCTGGCGGATGCGGGTCGCGCTGGCCGGGGTGCTGTTCTCGCAGCCCGATCTGCTGCTGCTGGACGAACCGACCAACTATCTCGACCTCGAGGGCGCGCTCTGGCTGGAAAGCTACCTGGCGCGCTATCCGCACACGGTGATCATCATCAGCCACGATCGCGGGCTGCTGAACCGGGCCGTCGGCGCGATCCTGCACCTCGAGAACAAGACCCTCACCCTGTACAGCGGCCCCTACGACCAGTTCGCCCGCCAACGCGCCGAACAGCGCGCTCTGCAGGCGGCGGCGGCCAAGAAACAGGATGCGCGCCGCGCCCACCTGCAAAGCTTCGTTGACCGGTTCAAGGCCAAGGCCAGCAAGGCCAAACAGGCGCAATCGCGGGTCAAGATGCTGGAAAAGATGGAAAAGATCACCGCGCCCGAGGATGCGGCGCGCACCGTCTTCACCTTTCCCGAACCCGAGGAACTGTCGCCGCCGATCATCTCGCTCGAGGGAGCCTCGACCGGCTATGGCGACAAGGTCATCCTGCGCGGCATGACCCTGCGCATCGACCAGGACGACCGCATTGCGCTCTTGGGGCGCAACGGCGAGGGCAAATCGACCCTGTCCAAGATGCTGTCGGACCGGCTGGCACTGATCGACGGCAAGATCACCCGGTCGTCGAAACTGCGCATCGGCTTTTTCGCCCAGCACCAGGTCGACGAGCTCTATATCGACGAAACGCCGCTGCAACACCTACAACGTGCGCGGCCCGGCGAACAGCAATCCCGCCTGCGCGCCCGGCTGGCCGGATTCGGCCTTGGCGCCGACCAGGCAGAAACCGTCGTGGGCAAGCTCTCGGGGGGGCAAAAGGCGCGGCTGTCGCTGCTCCTGGCGACGCTGGATGCGCCGCATCTGCTGATCCTCGACGAGCCGACCAACCACCTCGACATCGAAAGCCGCGAAGCGCTGGTCGAGGCGCTGACCGCCTATTCCGGCGCGGTGATCCTCGTGTCCCACGACATGCACCTGCTGTCGATGGTGGCCGACCGGCTCTGGCTGGTGTCGGACGGGACCGTCAAACCCTATGAGGGCGATCTCGAGGAATACCGCGCCTTCCTCCTGTCGGCCGATCAGCCGGCGCGCAAGAAATCCGACACGCCGAAACCGGCGGCCCGGTCGAAACGCCCGCCGCGCGAAACCCTGCTGGCGCTGCGCGCCGAGCTGCGCAAATGCGAGGAGCGGGTCGCGAAGATCAGCGACATGCAGAACAAGCTGTCAGCCAAGCTGGCCGACCCGGAACTGTACGAGGGCACCCGCAACGGCGAGTTGGAAGTCTGGAACCGCAAGTACGCCGAGGTGAGCGACGCCATGGACAAGGCCGAGGCGCTCTGGATCGCCGCGCAGGAAAAGCTGGACGCGGCCGGGGGCTGACGTCCTGGCCCCTTCGCCGCGCGCGGAGGGGTTTTCTTTCCTGCCGCGCCAATCCATCCTGCCCGCAACCACACTCCGGGGGGCCGCATGGACACCGCCTTTCTGATTACCGCCTTCGTCACGCTCTTCGTGATCATCGACCCGATCGGGCTGACGCCGATGTTCGTGGCGCTGACCCAAGGCATGGCCCCCGCCCGGCGCCGCGCGATGGCGCTGCGCGCCTGCCTCACCGCCGCGATCCTGCTGACCCTGTTCGCCGGTTTCGGCGAGGCGGTGCTGGGCTTTGCCGGGATCTCGATGCCCGCGTTTCGCGTCGCCGGCGGCATCCTGTTGTTTCTCACCGCGCTCGACATGCTGTTCGAACGCCGCACCAAGCGGCGCGAGGGCCAGGCCGAGGAGGCCGAAGACGAGGACGACGGCCACGACCCCTCGGTGTTTCCCCTCGCCATCCCGCTGATCGCCGGCCCCGGCTCGATCGCCACCATGATCCTGCTGGCGGGCCAGAAACCCGGTCTGGCCGGGCTGGCCATGGTGGTCGGGGTGATGCTGGCGGTGCTGGCCGTTCTGTTCCTGCTGTTTCTCTCCGCCGGGCTGTTCGAGCGCGCCATGGGCAAGACCGGGATCAACGTGATCACCCGGCTGCTGGGCATGCTGCTGGCCGCGCTCTCGGTGCAGTTCGTGCTGGACGGGCTGCGGACCTTTGGCCTCGCCAACTGGTAACCGGGGCGGCAATGCCTACATCTGAGGGGGAATACGTCGGAGGCTACGAGAATGGATTCATGGGATATCGGCAGCCTGGCCTATCTGGGCCTGTTGGGGGCCGTTCTCGTCTTTTGGCTGATCGTCCATAACCGCCAGGCCCTGGGCCGGACGCTGCAACAGGCGGCGGGCTGGGTTCTGATCTTTCTCGCCGTGATCGCAGTGGTGGGGCTGTGGGACGACATCCGGCGCACCGCCCTGCCCGGCCGCGCCGCCGTGGCGACCGAGGGCCGGATCGAGGTGCCGCGTTCACCCGACGGGCATTTCTACCTCACCCTTCTGGTCAACGACGCGCCGGTGCAGTTCATGATCGACACCGGCGCCAGCGCCGTGGTGCTGCGCCCCGATGATGCGGCCCGCACCGGCATCGACACCGCCGACCTGGCCTTTACCGGGCGCGCCAATACCGCCAACGGCGCGATCCGCACCGCCCCCGTGCGACTGGCCAAGGTTTCCCTGGGCCCGATCGAGGACCGCAACCTGCGCGCCTGGGTGAACGAGGGCGCGATGGACCAGTCACTCCTGGGCATGTCCTATCTGGAACGCTGGGGCCGGATCGAGATCGCCGGACAGCACCTTGTGCTGGAGCGCTAGGCCAAGCCACGGTTTCCCCTGCGGGTGCGTTTTGCGCGCCCTGCGCCACGCAAAACCTCACCTTTTTCTCAGTGCTTATGCGTCAACGCCCCCGCGATGAGCGCCAGCAACGCGACCGGGACCAGCAGGCCCCAATCCGGCCCGTGCGGACCGGCCACGACCGGCCCGGGGTGTGGCGCCGGAACCGGCTGGGCGGATGAGGCCACGGGGGCAAGCAGCGCGGCAACGGCAACCAGGATCGTCAGGTGTGTTCTGAGCATTCTGCATCTCCATGTTGAGGCTCCCCGTCTTCCGTCCGGGACCCGTTGATGTAAATGCGCCTTTGCCCGCGTCGGCAGCGCGCCGCCGCCACCCTTCCACCCCATGAGCAAAGGGCCGCCGCGCTGCAACCAAGCGGCTCATCAAGGTGAACATATTGAAATAACTGCCGGGATACCTGTCAGGTTTCGTGATCCGCATCGGCGCCGGACCGTCAGCCGTGCTGCGGCGCGCTGCTATTTCTCGGCCTTCTTCTCCCAGCGACCGGAGTCCTCGGACCAGTATTGCGCCGAACACCCGGCATCGGTCAGCGCCTTCCACTGGCTGCGCGCCCGGGACAGAGCTGCGCCATCCTGGCCGTCGAAGAGGATGCAGACCCGTTCCAGCGCCCGCACCTCCTGCGCCGTGACTTCGGCCCCGTCCACCGCCATCAGGCAGGCCGGGTCGTTTGCCGCCGTCGGCGCCGTGGTGAGCAGGATCGGCTGATCCGCGTCATGCGGACCGCCGGCCAGCCCGTGCGGCAGAAAGCTCTCGTCGCCGAGCAACCACAGCTTTTCGTCGAGCCAGGCCAGCCGGCCCGGGTCGCTGCCCCGGACAGCGATGCGCCAGCCCGCCGCGCGGGCCTTGTCCAGCAACAGCGGCAGCGTCGCCTCCAGCGGGCGCCGCGTCAGGTGATAGAAATAGGCCGCGCCCATGGCCCTATTCGGTTTCGAACCGGTTGCGCACCAACCGGTCCAGCGCCATCACGCCCCAGCCGGTCGCCCCCTTGGGCGCCAGATCCGTGCCCTCCTTGATCGAGGCCACGCCTGCAATATCGAGGTGAATCCAGGGCGTGCCCTCCTTGACGAAACGCTGCAGGAACTGCGCCGCGGTGATCGACCCGGCGGGCCGGCCGCCGACGTTCTTCATGTCGGCGACGCGCGATTTCAGCATCTTGTCGTAAGCCGCACCCAGCGGCATCCGCCAGGCGCCCTCGCCCTCGTCCGCAGCGGCCTTGAGAAAATCGCCGCAAAGCGCGTCGTCGTTCGAGAACACGCCGGCGTTCTCATGCCCCAGCCCGATGATGATCGCGCCGGTGAGCGTGGCCAGGTCGATCATGCCGGCGGGTGCGAAGCGGTCCTGCGCGTACCACATCACGTCGCACAGCACGAGCCGCCCCTCGGCATCGGTGTTGATGATCTCGACGGTGTCGCCCTTCATGGATTTCACCACGTCGCCCGGTCGGGTCGCGGTGCTGGAGGGCATGTTCTCGACCAGCCCGACCAGCCCGACGACATTGGCCTTGGCCTTGCGCAGCGCCAGCGCCCGCATGGTGCCCGCCACCACCCCGGCGCCGCCCATGTCCATGGTCATGTCCTCCATGCCGGCCCCGGGCTTGAGGCTGATACCGCCGGTGTCGAACACCACGCCCTTGCCGACCAGCGCCAGCGGGGCCTCGCCTGCGGCGCCCCCCTTCCACTGCATCACCACCACCTTGGTCGGGGTGGCCGACCCCTGGCCGACGCTGAGCAGGGTTCGCATCCCCAGCTTTTCCAAGTCTGCCTCTTCCAGAACCTCGACCTCCAGCCCCAGGTCGCGCATCGCCGCCAGACGATCGGCGAACTCGGTCGTGGTCAGCACGTTCGCCGGTTCGTTGACCAGGTCGCGGGTCATCAGAACCCCCTCGGCCACCGCCAGCAGCGGCACCGCCTCGGCCTCCAGCGTCTCGGGCCGGGGGTGCATCACCGTGATGTCGCCGGTCGCGTCGCTGTCTTCCTCCCCCGTCTTGTGCGCGTCGAAGGCGTAGCTGCGCAGCACCATCCCCTGCACCAGCACCGCCGAGCGGACATGGGACGACCCCAGCGCCAGCAGAACCGGCGCGCCCGCCGCCCGCGCCACGAGCGCCGCGCCGGCCTTGCGTGCCGCCACCGCGTCGGCCTTTTTCGACAGCACCAGGATATCCAGCGCCTCGGCGGCCATGCCCGCCGGCCAAGCCAGCGTGATCACATCGCCGCTCTTCGCCTTAGCGAACCGCGCACTCTCGACCATGCGCTTGACCGCGCCCTTGCTCAGCCGGTTGGCCCGCCGCGCCGCCGGGTCGAGCGTGCCCTCGGGCGTGACCGTGACGACAACACGCCCCTCGGTCCCCTCGAGGGCGTCGAGATCGAGGTCGGCAAAGCGGATCGGGGTCGTACGGGTCATGGATGTCTCCTTGATTTCGCGGGGTTCCCTCATGGGTAGCGCGCGGGTCGCGGAATGACCAGATAGCAGTTTTCCCTGCCAATCAATTGCAGTAAGGTCCGCCGCAAGACCAATGGCCGGCTCCGGGGGGATCGCAGTGCCACTACCTGTCAGCGGAACGACGCTGCCCAATTTGCTGCCTGCCAAGCCGGGCGCCGAGGAGGCGCCCGAATGATTCTCGACAGGTATTTCGCGCGACGGTTTCTACAGGCCTTTGCGACCATCGCGGCCATCTTCCTGGCGTTGATCCTGCTGATCGACGCGATCGAACAGTTGCGCCGTTTCGAGGGGCTGGACGTGGGCCTCGGGCAGTTGATCCGGCTCAGCCTGCTCAGCGCCCCCGCCACCATGAGCCAGATCCTGCCGTTGCTGATGATCCTGTCCACCGTCGTGCTTTACGTCAGCCTCGCGCGCAGCAGCGAGTTGGTCGTCACCCGCGCCGCCGGACGGTCCGGGTTGCGGGCACTGGCGGCGCCCGTCGCCGTGGCCCTGGTGATCGGCGGGTTGGCGGTGACCACCCTCAACCCCATCGCCGCGGCCACCTCTAACCGCTACAGCCAGTTGTCCGAAACCTTTCGCGGCACCGGGCTGTCGGTGTTGTCGCTCAGCGGCGAAGGGCTGTGGCTGCGTCAGGGCGGCGCTCAGGGGCAATCGGTGATCCACGCCACCGGTCACGGCGGTGACGCGGTCACGCTGTTCGACGTGACCATCCTGACCTATGCGCCGGATGGCGGGCCGGTGCGACGCATCACCGCCAAGAGTGCCCGGCTCGAGGAGCAGGCCTGGGTGCTGACCAACGCCAAGGTCTGGCCGCTGGCCGCCGGGCTGAACCCAGAGGCCACCGCCGCGACCCACGAGATCCTGCGCATCCCAACCACGCTTACCCCCGACCGGATCCGCGACAGCCTCGGCCGCCCGTCCGGAGTGTCGATCTATGCGCTGCCGGCGACCATCCGCCAGCTGGCCCAGGCCGGCTTCTCCACCCGCCGCCACGAGGTCTGGTACCAGGTCGAACTGGCCCGGCCGCTGTTCCTGGTGGCCATGGTACTGGTGGGCGCCGCCTTTACCATGCGGCACAGCCGGTTCGGCGGCACCGGGGTGGCAGTGCTCTCGGCGGTCCTGCTGGGGTTTTCGCTCTATTTCGTGCGCAACTTCGCCCAGATCCTCGGCGAGAACGGGCAGATCCCGGTGATGTTGGCGGCCTGGGCGCCGCCGCTGGCGGCGGTGTTCCTGTCGCTCGGCCTGCTACTGCACGCGGAGGACGGATGATGCTGCGCCTTCTGATATCCGCAGTCGTGCTGGTGGCGGGCACCCATCTGGGCAGCCTCGCGCTGGCCCAGGCCGGCCCGTCGCAAGACACCCGGACCGAGCCGCCGGCGATGCTGGTGGCCGATCGCGTTTTCATCACCCCCGAACGGCAGCTCGTCGCCGAGGGCTCGGTCGAGGCCTTCCAGGGCGAGACCCGCCTCAGGGCCGAGCGGATCACCTTTGACCGCAAGACCGGCCAGATGACCATCGAGGGACCGATCCGCATCGACCAGGGCGACCAGTTCACCGTGCTGGCCGACGCCGCCGAGATGGACCGCGGCCTGCGCGACGGGTTGCTGCGCGGCGCCCGTCTGGTCTTCGATCAGCAGGTCCAGCTGGCGGCGCTGCAGATGGTCCGCGTCGGCGGCCGCTACACCCAGCTTTACAAGACCTCGGTCACCTCCTGCAAAGTCTGCGAGGACGGCCGTCCGCCGCTGTGGCAGATCCGTGCCCGCAGCGTCACCCATGACCAGCAGGAACGGCAGCTCTATTTCGAGGGCGCGCAACTGCGCGTGCTCGATGTCCCGGTGTTCTACTTTCCGGCGCTGCGCCTGCCCGACCCCTCGCTCGAGCGCGCCTCGGGCTTCCTGATCCCGACCATCCGCACCACCTCGAAGCTCAACACCGGCATCCGGGTGCCCTATTTCTTCCGGATCGGCGATCACAAGGACCTGACCGTCACGCCCTATCTTTCGCCCAAGACCCGGACGCTGACCCTGCGGTATCGCCAGGCGTTCAGCAACGGCCGGATCGAACTCGAGGGCGCCCACACCCGCGACGACCTGATCCCGGGCGACAACCGCGGTTACTTCTTCGGCACCGGCGCCTTTGACCTGGCCAATCGGTTCAAACTCAGCTTCGACATCAAGACCGCCTCGGACAACGCCTACCTGGTGGATTACGGGCTGACCGATTACGACCGGCTGGAAAGCGAAGTGGAGCTGACCCGCACCACCCGCGACACCGCATTTCGCAGCGCAATACTCCACTACGACTCGCTGCTCGACGACGAGGACGAGTCGGAGCTTCCCACCCTGATCGGCGATTTTTCCTATGAGCGGCGGATCTTCCCCAATACCCTTGGCGGAGAGCTGCGCCTGGGTCTGGACATGCGAGGATTCCGCCGCGGCTCGGAGGCCAACGTCATCGGCCGTGACGTCACCCGCCTGACGGCGGACGTGGAATGGCGCCGAAACTGGATCTTCGACAGCGGGTTCCGCGCCGATTGGACCATGGGGTTCTCCGCCGATCACTTCGCGATTTCCGACGATACCTTCTATCCCTCCACGATCGAGCGCACCACGCCGCGCGCGGCCTTGGCGCTGCGCTATCCGATGACGCGCGGGACCGGTTCAGGGGCGACACAATTCCTTGAACCACTGGTCCAGATCGGCTGGAGCGACGTGAACGGCCCCGCCGCGCCAATCGACGCAAGCACCTTTGTCGAGTTCGACCAGGGCAACCTGCTGTCGTTGTCACGGTTCCCCTCTTCGGATGCGCGCGAGGATGGCACTGCGGCTGCCGTGGGCGTGAACTGGGCCCACTACGCACCCTCGGGCTGGCAGGCCAACGCCACGGTGGGCCAGGTCTTTCGCGGCCTCGCAGATCCGAATTTCTCCGTCACGTCGGGATTGTCGGGCGAGGCTTCGGCGCTGCTGGTCGCCGGGCAGATCCTGCTGGACCAGGGATTCAGCCTGACCGGTCGGTCGCTGCTGGACGACTCGCTTCACTTCAACAAGGCGGAATTGCGCGGCAGCTGGTCCGGCAAGCGCACCCGGATCAGCGGCTCCTACCTCTGGCTCGGGATCGACCCGGCAGAGGACCGAGACGCCGATGTCTCCGAATTCTGGTTCGACGGCAGCTACCGGGTCACCGCGAACTGGACCGCCAGCGCCAACCTGCGCTATGACATCGCGGATGACAGCGCGTCGAGCGCGGGGGTCGGCCTTGTTTATCAGAATGAATGCGTGACAGTCGATCTTTCGATCGACCGCAGCTATACCTCGTCAACAAGTGTTGAGCCTTCGACCGATTTCGGATTTACCATCGCCCTCAGCGGCTTTGCCGTTGAGAGCGGAACAGAAAAATACAGGCGATCATGCGGAAAATCCTGACCCCCCTTCTGACCATTCTGCACCGGAACACCTGCTTTTCCGTGCGTCTGGCTGCAATGGCCCTCATCGCCACCCTGCCCGGCGCCACATTGGCACAGGGCCTGTTCTCGCCTGCGATCACCGTCAACGGCGATGCCATCACCGGCTATGAGCTGGAACAGCGCGCGCTTCTCCTGCGCGTGTTGAACGCCCCCGGCAACACCCCCGAACTGGCGCGCAAGGCTTTGATCGAAGACAAGCTGAAACTGCAGGCCGCCAAGGCGGCCGGGATCGAGCTTACGCCCGAGGAATTGAAAGCCGGCATGGACGAATTCGCCGGCCGCGCCAACATGTCCACCGACGCGCTTTTGCAGGCGCTCGCACAGGAGAACATTTCGCGCCAGACCCTGCGGGATTTCGTCAAGGTCAACCTGCTGTGGCGCAACTACGTCACTGCCCGCTTCGGCGCCCGGGCCCGCCCAACCGACGCGGAAGTCGACCGCGCCATGGGCCGCGGCGGGGCCTCGGGCGGGATCCAGGTGCTGCTGTCCGAAGTGATCATTCCGATCACCCCGCAGACCGCCGCACAGGTCGAGGCGCTGGCCGACCGGATCGCACAAGTGAAAGGTTATGACGCCTTCTCGGCCGCGGCGACCCAGTACTCGGCCAGCAACAGCCGTGCCGATGGCGGCCGGTTGGGCTGGATGCCGCTGACGCGCCTTCCCGCACCGCTGCAATCGGTGATCCTGGGACTGAAAAAGGGCGAGGTCACCGCACCGCTGGCGCTGCCCAACGCCGTGGCGCTGTTCCAGATGCGGGGCATCCGGGAAACCGGGGGCAGCGACCCGAGCTATGCCAAGATCGACTATGCCAGCTACCTGATTCCCGGCGGCCGCTCGCCCGAGGCGCTGGCTACGGCGCAACGGATCATCGACAGCACCGACACCTGCGACGATCTTTACGGAATCGCCAAGGATCAGCCGCCCCAGGTGCTGGAGCGCAACGAACGCGCCCCGCGCGATATCCCGCGCGACGTGGCACTGGAACTGTCCAAGCTGGACACCGACGAAACCTCGACCGCGCTCACCCGCAACAACGGTCAGACTCTGGTCCTGCTCATGCTTTGCGGCCGCACCGCGCAGTCCATCGCCGAGGCCAGCCGCGACCAGATCGGCAACGCCCTGATCGAGCAACGACTGCAGAGTTTCTCCGCCAGCCAAATCGAACAGCTCCGGGCCGACGCGCAGATCCTCGAACGATGATCCGCCCCGTCGCGCTCAGTTGTGGCGAACCGGCAGGGGTCGGGCCGGAAATTGCCGTCAGCGCCTGGCAGGCGCTGCGCGGCGACTGCCCCTTCGTCTGGATCGGGGATCCGCGCCACCTGCCCGAGGGAACCCCGGTCGCCGTGCTGGACGACCCGGCCAAGGCCATCGCTGCCTGCGCCTCCGCCTTTCCAGTGCTGGCGCATCCCTTCGCCAACCCGACCACGCCCGGGCACCCAGACCCGGCCAACGCGCGCGGCGTGATCACCGCCATCGAACGCGCAGTTGCGCTTACACAGTCCGGCCAGACCTGCGCCGTCTGCACCGCGCCGATCCACAAGAAGGCGCTGATCGACGGCGCCGAGTTCGGCTATCCCGGCCATACGGAGTTTCTGGCCGCCCTCGGCAGGGTGGAACGTGTGGTGATGATGCTGGCCAGCGACGCCCTGCGCGTGGTGCCCACCACCATACATATCGCCCTGTCTGAGGTGCCGCTCCGGCTCACCCCCGAGCTGCTGCGCGAAACCATCGAAATCACCGCCCGCAGCCTGCGCGACCAATTCGGCATCCCGCAGCCGCGCCTCGCCGTCGCCGGCCTCAACCCCCACGCCGGTGAAAGCGGCGCCATGGGCCGCGAAGAGATCGACTGGATCGCGCCGCTTTTGGCCCGGATCCCGCAAGAGGGGTTTACCCTCACCGGTCCGCATCCCGCCGACACGATGTTCCACGCCGCCGCTCGCGCCCGCTATGACGCCGCGATCTGCATGTACCACGACCAGGCGCTGATCCCGATCAAGACGCTCGATTTCGACCGTGGCGTCAACGTCACGCTCGGCCTGCCCTTCATCCGCACCTCGCCCGATCACGGCACCGCCTTTGACATCGCAGGACAGGGCAAGGCCAATCCCTCCAGCCTGATCGAGGCGCTGAAGCTGGCGCAGCGGATGGCCGCCACGGGATGAGCGCCATCGACCCCCTCCCGCCGCTGCGCGCGGTGATCGCCAGTCACGGCTTGTCCGCGCGCAAATCGCTGGGCCAGAACTTCCTGCTGGACCTCAACCTCACCGCCAAGATCGCGCGGCAGGCGGGGGACTTGACCCAATGCGACGTTCTGGAGATCGGCCCCGGACCCGGCGGGCTGACCCGCGGGCTGCTGGCCGAGGGCGCGCGCAAGGTTCTGGCCATCGAAAAGGACCCCCGCTGTATCCCCGCGCTGGAGGAGATCGCCGCAGCCTATCCCGACCGGTTGCAGATCATCAACGGCGACGCGCTCGAGGTTGATCCGCTGGCGCATCTGACGCCGCCCATCCGCATCGCCGCCAACCTGCCCTACAACATCGGGACCGAGCTTCTGGTGCGTTGGCTCACGCCCGCCGACTGGCCGCCGTTCTGGCAAAGCCTGACCCTGATGTTCCAGCGCGAGGTGGCCGAGCGGATCGTGGCCACGCCCGGTTCCAAGGCCTACGGGCGGCTGGCGATCCTGGCGCAATGGCGCTGCACCGCCCGCATCGTGATGTCCCTGCCGCCCGGGGCCTTTACCCCGCCGCCCAAGGTCTCCAGCGCCGTGGTGCATCTCGAGGCGCTGCCCGAGCCGCGCTTTCCGGCCGACCCGGCGGTGCTGTCGCGGGTCGTCGCCGCCGCCTTCAACCAGCGCCGCAAGATGCTGCGCGCCGCACTCAAGGGGCAGGCCCCGGATATCGAGGACCGGCTCATTGCCGCCGGCATCGCCCCCACCGAACGCGCCGAACAGGTCGGGCTGGAGCAGTTCTGCGCCCTCGCCCGGGCGCTTGCCCGCCCCTGAGCGGGATCGGTTCCCGAGGGCCTGCCCCGGTCAGACAGGGCGCCCAACCACCCCGCCAACGATTCGCCCCGCCACGGGAAGGCGGGCACCCGGCCCGGCGTGGACAACGCCATGATCCCCTTCGATCTCGGTCTTTCGGGTGCGAAAAGGGCCGGTGCGGTTTCCCGCCCGGCCCCTTGGGTCACATCAATTTGTTTCGCCCGGCTGCGATCACTCGGCGGCGGTGCTTGCCTCACCCGCATCGCCGGGGGTCTCGTCTTTCGGGGTTTCGGACTTCGCCTCGGGCTTGGCGTCGCCCTTGGCGCCTCCCTCTTCCGCTGCGCTGTCCTTCGGCTTGGCCGCCGGCTTGCGCGTGCGCGGCTTGCGCGTGGAGGTTTTCTTCGGCTTGCTTTCCGGGGTCTCGACCAACCCGCTTTCGGCCTCGGCCTCGCCCGTTCCCAGGTCCATCACGTCGGGCTGCGGCGCCTCGGCCGGATCCGGAGCACCGGCGGCGGCCTCGCGCTCCTGGCGCTGGGCGCGCTCGCGGTCACGCTCGGCCTGGCGTTCGCGGTTCTGCCGCTCCTGCTCCTCGCGGCGGGCGTCCTGCTCGCGCTGGGCCTCGCTCAGCATGCGCAGGTAATGCTCGGCGTGCTGCTGGAAGTTCTCCGTCGCCACGCGGTCATTGGACAGCTGCGCGTCACGGGCCAACTGGTTGTATTTATCTATGATCTGCTGCGGCGTACCGCGCACCTTGCCTTCGGGGCCGGAACTGTCAAACACGCGGTTGACGATGTTTCCGCCAGAGGGACGGTTGCGGTTCGACTTCGACCGCGAACGGGATTTGGACGATCTCATTTTTTCTTACGTCAGCCTTGTCTTCACTGTCGTGTGATCCGGGTGCGCCTCATGCGCTGGGTTCAGTGGCCGGATCTTCGACTTCGGGGGCTTTGTGTTGCACGGAAGCTGCGACAGCCTCTGCCGGGGCAACACCTCTGAGTAAACATGTCCTGCGGGTCGGCACAAGAGGGCGAAGGGAAAAAACCGGTTTTTTGCGCCCTTACGGTAAACTTTCCGCCGATATCGCCCCCCATTTGCACCCGTTACCGCAACCGGGCGCAAACGACACGGTCGCGCCCGTCGAGGTCCTGCACCACGCCGATATCGCTCAGACCGACTGCGGACAGGATCGCGCAGACCGCCGCCGCCTGGGTCGGGCCGATCTCGACCAGCAACCGCCCGCCGGGCTCCAGGTGCCCGGTCACCTGCGCCGCGATGGCCCGGTAGGCGCCCAGCCCGTCGCCGCCATCGGTCAGCGCCAGTTCGGGTTCGTGCCGGCGCACCTCGTCGGCCAACCCGGCCATCTCGCCCGCCGCGATATAGGGCGGGTTCGACACGATCAGGTCGAAGCGCCCCGCGACATTGGAAAACCAGTCCGATTGCAGGATCTCCGCCCGCGCCTGCACCCGGTGCAGCACCGCATTGGCACTGGCCTGCAGACAGGCCGCCTCGCTCAGGTCCACGCCCAGCCCGGTGGCCTCGCCGCGCTCGGCAAGCAGTGTCACCAGGATGCAGCCCGAACCGACGCCAAGGTCCAGCACCCGCGCGAAGGGTTCCGCCAGCGCCGCCTCGATCAGGGTCTCGGTCTCCGGTCGCGGGTCCAGCACGTCGCCCGAGACCTTGAACCGGCGGCCATAGAAAGCCCGTTCTCCGATCAGGTGCGATACCGGCACCCGGATCGCACGCAAGGCAATCAACTGCTCGTACCGCTCGGCGATCTCCGGCTCCAGGTCCTCCGGCGCGATCAGCGTCACCCGCGCCGCCTCGATCCTTGCTGCATGAGCCAGAAGCACCCGCGCATCCCGCGCCGGGTCATCGACACCCGCCGCGCGCAACCGGGCCGCCGCCGCCGCCATCGCCTGCGCCGCTGTCTGGCCGCCGCTCATTGGCCCATCTCGGCCAGCATGCGGGCCTGGTCGTCGGCGGTCAGCGCGTCGATCGCCTCATCCAGGTCGCCCTGCATCACCTGCTCCAGCTTGTAGAGCGTCAGGTTGATGCGGTGATCGGTCATCCGCCCCTGCGGAAAGTTGTAGGTGCGGATGCGTTCGCTGCGGTCGCCCGAGCCGACCTGGCTCTTGCGCGCTTCCGAGCGCGCGTCATGCGCCTTCTGCCGCTCCATGTCGTAAAGCCGCGTGCGCAGCACATCCATCGCGATCTCGCGGTTCCGGTGCTGGGATTTCTCGGAACTCGTCACCACGATCCCGCTGGGAATATGGGTGATCCGAACAGCCGAATCCGTGGTGTTCACATGCTGCCCGCCGGCACCGGAACTGCGCATGGTGTCGATGCGGATATCGTTCGCGTCGATCCTGATGTCGACGTCCTGCGCCTCGGGCAGGACCGCCACCGTCGCCGCCGAGGTATGGATGCGTCCGCCGCTCTCGGTGGTGGGCACCCGCTGTACCCTGTGCACGCCGGATTCGTATTTCAACCGGGCGAAGACATTCTCGCCGCCGATCCGGATCACCGCCTCCTTGACGCCGCCCAGCTCGGTCTCCTGCAGTTCGATCACCTCCCAGCGCCAGCCGCGCCCCTCGGAATAGCGTTGGTACATCCGCAGCAGGTCGCCGGCGAACAGCGCCGCCTCGTCGCCGCCGGTGCCGGGCCGGATCTCCAGCATGGCCGAGCGGGTGTCGGCCTCGTCGCGCGGCAGCAACGCCAGCCGCAGATCGTGCTCGGCCTCGGGCAGACGCGCCTTGAGGGAGAGGATCTCCTCCTCGGCCAGTTCGCGCATGTCGGGGTCTTCCAGCATCGCCTCGGCCTCGGCCAGCTCGTCGCGCAGGGCGCGCCATTCGGCGATCTTCTCCACCACCGGCCTGAGGTCGGAATACTCCTTGGCCAGCGCGGCGATCTCGCCGCCGGCGGCGCCGGCCATCGCGGCTTCAAGGTACTCAAACCTTTGGGTGATCTGTTCTAGACGTTCTTCGGGAACCATTGGCGCGGTGTCCTCCATCCCAGGGCTTTGGTCAAGGGGAATGCCGTGCTAGGCTCAGCAGAACAGACCGACCGGAGCCCGCCCGATGACCCACCTCGCCCTGCTTTTCGTCCCGCTGTTCGCCCTTGCCGCCGCTCCGGTGCGGGCCGATGTCATCGCCCCCGACGGCAGCGTGCGCGACTGTTATTGCACCGATAGCACCGGCGGCCGCGTCGAACTGGGCGAAACCATCTGCCTGCATGTGGACGGGCGGATGTTCATGGCGCAATGCCAGATGTCGCTCAATGTGCCGATGTGGCGCGAGGTGCAGGAGGGCTGCCTGTCATCGCGCCTGCAATCGCGCCAGCCACCCCTCGACACGGGCGCCGTTCACCCCAAGATCTGAGCGCCCGAAGCGCAAACGCGCGTAGAGCTCCAGCGTTCCGTTCACCTTCTGAACAGTGGTGTAATCGGGAAACCCCATCACCCGGCTGCGGGTGACATAGGTGATCATGCCCTCGCCCGGCGACCCGGCCAGAACCCGCGTGCGCGGGGTGTCCCGAATGATCGCGTCAAGCCGCGCCAGCCCATCCGGCCCTGCCGGTAGCCGCCGCTTCACCCCTGATTTGAAGGTCTTGTCGCTGTTCACATCTGGCGGGCGGTGCCAACGCGCCGGATTGCTGGGGGCCAGCCGGACATAGGCCATCCCCGCCACGGCCAGCCCCAGAAGAACCCAAAGCACCACCATCATCCGCCCCATCCCCGGCTCACATCAACATGGTCCAGCCCAGCAGGCAGATGATCGACACCGCCACATGGGCGCCGGCCACCGCCGTGATGCCGGCCATGTCGAAGGGCGGCGAGACCTCGACCACGTCGCCGCCCTTGATGTTGATCCCGCCCAGGTCGCGCAGGATCATCGACGCCTGCGCCGAGGTCATCCCGCCCCAGACAGGCGTGCCGGTGCCGGGCGCAAAGGCCGGGTCGAGCCCGTCGATGTCGAAGGTCAGATAGGTCGGGTGATCGCCCAGGATGCCCCGGATCTTTGCCGCCACCGCCTGCGGGCCGGTCTCGTGCACCTCGCGCGCGTCGATGATGTTCACCCCCATGGTATCGTCGTTATGGGTGCGAATCCCCACCTGGACCGAGCGCGCCGGGTCCACCAGCCCCTCTTTCACCGCCTTGTAGAACATGGTGCCGTGGTCGATGCGGTCGGGATCGTCATCGGCCCAGGTGTCGGTATGGGCATCGAACTGCAACAGCGACATCGGCCCGTATTTCTCGGCAAAGGCCTTCAGCACCGGGTAGGTGATGTAATGATCCCCGCCCAGCGTCACTGGCGCCACACCGGCCGCCAGGATCTTGGCGATATGCGCAGTCAGCGCGGCGGGAAACGCCGGGATATTGGCGTAATCATAGGCTAGGTCACCGTAATCCACGATCGCCAGTTCGCTCAGCGCCTTGAACGGCCAGCCATAGGGTTCGTCATAGGGCTGATAGCTCGACGCCTCGCGAATCCCGCGCGGACCCAGCCGCGTGCCGGGCCGGTTCGACACCGCCATGTCAAAGGGCACCCCGGTCACCGCGATCTGCGCGCCGCTCAGATCCTTGGTATAGCGCCGCTTGAGGAACGAGGGCGCGCCGCCATAGGCCGCCTCGAGATTGATCCCCCGCAGATCCTCGCGGGTAAAGCCCGCGTCGATCTCGTTTTCGACATCGCTCATGGCCATTATGGACCCTCCTTATTTGGCCGCCAGCGGCTGGGCGCGTTCCACCAGCCGGGCAAAGAACGAGGCGCCCACAGGCGCGATCTCGTCGTTGAAATCGTAAGTCGGCTGATGCAGCCCGGCGCTGTCGCCCTGCCCGATGAACAGATAGGCACCCGGGCGGTGCTGCAGCATATAGGCGAAATCCTCCGCCCCCATCTCGCGCCCGGACTCGCCCTGCACCCGCGCCGCGCCGGCGACCTCCTCGGCCACCTCCACCGCAAAGCGGGTCTTGTCGGTGTCGTTGACCGTCGCCGGGTAGCCTCGTTCATAGTCCAGCTCTGCCGCCACCCCGAAGGACAGCGCCTGCCCCGCCACGATGGTCTTCATCCGCTCGATCACCATCTGCTGCACCTTCGGATCGAAGGTCCGCACCGTGCCGTTCAGATAGGCCGTTTCCGGGATCACGTTGTCGGTGGTGCCGGTGTGAATCTGGGTGACCGACACCACCAGGTCGTCCAGCGCGTAATGGTTGCGGCTGACAATCGTCTGGAACGCCTGCGCGATGGCCACCGCCGCGACCACCGGATCGCGGGTCTCATGCGGCATCGCGCCATGCCCGCCGACGCCCTTGATATGCACGTGGAACTCGTCCACCGCCGCCATCAGCGGCCCCGGCGTGGTATAGAAACTGCCAGCCTCGATCCCCGGCGCATTGTGCAGCGCATAGACCTGGGCAATGTCGAAGCGATCCAGAACCCCTTCCTCGACCATCACCCCGGCGCCGCCGCCGGTCTCTTCCGCCGGCTGGAAGATCAGCGCGACCTTTCCCGCGAAATTGCGTGTTTCGGCCAGGTATTTCGCCGCCCCCAGCAACATCGTGCTGTGCCCGTCATGGCCGCAAGCGTGCATCTTGCCCGCGTGGGCAGAGGCATAGTCCAGCCCGGTCGCCTCGGGGATCGGCAGCGCGTCGAAATCCGCGCGCAGCCCGATGGTGGGGCCCGGCCCCTGCCCCTCGATGATCGCCACGATGCCGGTCCGGGCAAGCCCTTCGTGGATCTCGTCGACGCCGAACCCCTTCAGCTTTTCGGCGATGAAGGCCGCCGTCTGCGGGCAATCGAAGCCCAGTTCGGGGATTCGATGCAGGTGACGGCGCCAGCCGGTCATCTCCTCGGCGTAATCGGCGATGCGGTTGACGACGGGCATGGGCTGGACTCCTTCGGCCTCATCCGGAATGGATGCATCTGACACCGGAACAGGAGCCTCCGCAATGCCCGAAAACGACCTTGTCCAAGACCCGACGGCGGGAATCGAACGGCTGCTGGAAATCATGCGCCGGTTGCGCGACCCGGAAACCGGCTGCCCTTGGGACATCGAGCAGGATTTCGCAAGTATCGCCCCCTATACCATCGAGGAGGCCTACGAGGTTGCCGACGCCATCGAGCGCAACGCCTGGGACGAGCTGAAGGGCGAATTGGGCGACCTGCTGTTTCAGTCGGTTTTCCACGCCCAGATGGCACAGGAAGCCGGGTACTTCACCTTTCAGGACGTGGTGCGCACCATGTCCGACAAGATGGTATCGCGCCATCCGCATGTCTTCGGTGATGAGGACCGCGACAAGAGCGCCGAACAGCAGACCCGCGACTGGGAGGCGATCAAGGCCGCCGAACGGGCACAAAAGGCGCAACGCGGCGCGCTCGAGGGGGTCGCGCCCAATCTCCCCGCGCTGCTGCGCGCCTACAAGCTGCAACAACGTGCCGCGCGCGTCGGCTTCGACTGGCCCGACGCCGGCGACGTGATCGCCAAGATCGCCGAAGAGGCCAACGAGCTGGTCGAGGCCCGCGACAGCCTCGGCCCGGACGAGATCGAGGAGGAATACGGCGATCTCCTCTTCGTCATGGCCAACCTCGGCCGTCACCTGGGGGTGGAGCCCGAAACCGCCCTGCGCCGCGCCAACGCCAAGTTCACCCGCCGCTTTTCCGCCGTTGAGTCGGCGCTGGCCGACCAGGGCAAACGCCCCGAGGACAGCGACCTTGCCGAGATGGACGCGCTCTGGGATGCGGTGAAGGCGCGCGAAAAGGACAAGGGGTAGGTGAACCCTGGACCGGCCCCGGAATATCCCCACGAAGAGACCCCCTTCTTCTCTTTCCCAATACTCCCGCCGGAGGCACGCGGCCCCGAAGGGGCGCGTTTCGGCCCGGCCGCGGCGCCCCTCGCTGGACATCGCCGCGTGCGCCTGCAACTGTCGCGCCAAACCGGACAGAGGCCACCATGACCGCGCGAAAAATCATCATCGACACCGACCCCGGACAGGATGACGCCGTTGCCATCCTGCTGGCACTGGCCAGCCCCGAGGATATCGAGGTGCTGGGAATCACCGCCGTGGCCGGCAATGTGCCACTGCCGCTGACCTCGAAGAACGCCCGCATTGTCTGCGAACTGGCCGGGCGCCCCGAGATCCCCGTCCACGCCGGCTGCGACACCCCTCTGGCGCGCCCGCTGGTCACCGCCGAGCACGTGCATGGCAAGACCGGGCTCGACGGACCGGCCCTGCCCGACCCGGAGGTCGACCTTGCCGCCGGCCATGCGGTCGATTTCATCATCGACACCCTGCGCGCCCATCCCCCCGGCACCGTTACCCTCTGCCCGCTGGGACCGCTGACCAATATCGCCACCGCCTTTCGCGACGCCCCCGATATCGTCGCGCGGGTGCAGGAGGTGGTGCTGATGGGCGGTGCCTATTTCGAGGTCGGCAACATCACCCCGGCAGCCGAATTCAATATCTACGTCGATCCCGAGGCCGCCGATATCGTGTTCCGCGCCGGTGCCCCGATCACCGTCATGCCGCTGGATGTCACCCACAAGGCGCTGGTGACCGGGTCCCGCAACGCGGCCTTTCGCGCGCTGGGCACGCCAGTGGGCCATGCGGTGGCCGAGATGACCGATTTCTTCGAGCGGTTCGACAAGGAGAAATACGGCAGCGCCGGCGCGCCGCTGCACGATCCCTGTGTCACCGCCTACCTGATCCGCCCCGATCTGTTCCGTGGTCGTCACATCAACGTCGAGATCGAGACCCGCTCGGACCTTACCCTCGGGATGACCGTGGCCGACTGGTGGCAGGTGACCGAGCGCGCGCCCAATGCCACCTTCATGGGCGATCTGGACGCGGATGGGTTCTTTGCCCTGCTGACCGAGCGGCTGGCGCGGCTATGACCGCGCTGCACCTTGCCAGACCCGAGGACCTGGAGCGGCTGGTCACACTCAGCGCCGCCTGTCACGCCGAGATGGGGATCGCGCGCGACGACGACAGCCGCCGCGCCGGACTGGCGCCGCTGCTCGACGGGCTGCCGCAGGGCGCGGTCTACCTGGTCGGACCGACCCGCGCGCCGCTGGGCTATGCCGTGCTGAGCTTTGGCTGGTCGCTGGCAGAGGCCGGGATCGAGGCGCGGCTGGAGGAATTGTTCATCCGCCCCGCGGTGTGCCGCCGCGGCATCGCGACCGAGGTGCTGGCCGACCTGCCCAAGGCACTGGGCGCGGCCGGGGTCCGGGCGCTCACCCTGCGGCTCGCCCCGGATGCGCCATCCCGCGCCCTGTTCGAGCGCGCCCGATTCCAGCCGGTCGCGGCGGAGGTGATGATCAAACAGCTCTGAGCGCCGCGCTGATGCGCCCCTGACGGGGCGCCACGATTAGCGGCCCGATGCGGTCACGTCGTACCCGTAGATCCAGTCGAACTGATGCACCGCCTGCGCCGGGGCCATCGCGCCGCCCAGGCGCAGCGCCAGGTGCCCGATCTCGCGCAACGGCGACAGCCGGAAATGGTATTTCCACGCGTTCGCATTGGCCGCCGCGATCACCCGCACCGCCCGGTCCCGCCGCCGCGCCTGGTAGCGCCCCAGCGCGGACACCTGGTCCTCCTCGCCGGCCAGGCAGTCGGCCAGAACCCAGGCATCCTCCAATGCCAGGTTCGCGCCCTGGGCCAGGAACGGCAGGGTGGGATGGGCGGCATCGCCCAGGATCGCCACCCCCGCGCCCTGCCAGCGTTCCGCCACCGGGTGCCGGAACAGCCCCCAGAGCAGAACCTCGCGCACCTGCTCCAGAAGCTCGGCGGGCAACCCGCGAAAATCGGCGAAGGCGGCGCGCAGGTTGGCCGGATCGTCGCGGTGATGCCAGCCCTCTTCGGCCCAGTCCTTTCGCTCCTGCACGGCCACGATATTGACCAGCGTTCCCCCACGCAGCGGGTAGCAGACCAGGTGCCGCCCCGGCCCCATGTAGATCCGCGCCTCCGGCGGCAGTTGCAAGCGGTTGGGCACCGTGGCGCGCCAGGCCACCTGGCCGGTGAAAAACGGCGCATCGGCCCCGTTCAGCGCCACCCGCGCCCTGGAATGCAGCCCATCGGCCCCGACCACCAGGTCGGCCCGAGCCTGGGCCGCGTTGGCCAGATGCAGCGCGGGCGTCGCACCGGGGGTCACCCGGTCGACCCGCTGCAACAGGCGCAGCGGAATGCCGGCAGCACGCGCCGCGCACGCCAGCATGTCAATTAGGTCGACGCGGTGCACAAGGTAGAAATCCTGGTCCGGGGCATGGCGCGCCAGGTCCAGCCGCAGAACTTCGCCGGACCGGCGGTAGTCACGCAGAACCACCGCGCGCGAGGGCATAGCGATGCGCGCCAGGGCATCCCCGAGCCCCAGCGCGTGCAGCACCGCGACTCCGTTGGGGCTGATCTGCAGCCCGGCGCCCACCTCGGAAATCTCGCCCGCCTGTTCCAGCACCGTGACCTCGGCGCCGCGCGCCCGCAATGCCAACGCCGCCGCCAGCCCGCCGACGCCTGCGCCCACCACGATGATGTTCCGGCCCTTCAGCCCCATGAAACCCTGCCCGTCCGTGCCTGTCGCGGCCCTTGGCCGCCCTCAACGAAAAACGCCAGGGCGACCGACCCCGGCGTTTCCATATTCTCTCACCGCCCGTCGCCGCGCTCAGTCGTCGCGATGCACCTTCTCGCGGCGTTCGTGGCGCTCTTGCGACTCAAGGCTCAGCGTCGTGGTCGGGCGCGCCACCAGCCGTTTGAGCGAAATCGGTTCGCCTGTGTCCTGGCAATAGCCGAACTCACCCTCGTCGATCCGGCGCAGGGCTGCGTCGATCTTGGACACCAGCTTGCGCTGGCGGTCGCGGATGCGCAGTTCAAGCGCGCGGTCGGTCTCTTCGCTGGCGCGATCCGCCACGTCGGGAATGTTGCGCGTGCCATCCTGCAACCCGGCGATGGTGGATTTGCTTTCGTTCAACAGTTCGTTTTTCTGCCGCAGCAATTCACGGCGAAACCACTCGAGCTGCCGCTCGTTCATGAACGGCTCATCCTCGGCCGGACGGTAGTCATCCGGCAGAAAGTTTTCCTGATTCATTTTGGGTCCCCTGGTCTGGCCAATAACGTCCGTCAAACCTACTGATTTCGACATCTGGCTCCCCCTTACTGCCGCTGCGTTTATCCGAGAGATTTCAGATTGTCACTACACAATAGCATTTCATCTGCGCTAAAACCGTCGCCAGGCCGTAACGCGCAACTGCGAACAGCAAAGGGTTGGAAAACATGAGATTTCAGGGCACCAAGGACTATGTGGCGACCGAAGACCTGACCATCGCGGTGAATGCTGCGGTCACATTGGAACGCCCCTTGCTGGTCAAGGGCGAGCCCGGCACCGGCAAGACCGAACTGGCCCGCCAGGTCGCCGACGCGCTTGGCCTTGGAATGATCGAATGGAACGTCAAATCCACCACCCGCGCCCAACAGGGCCTGTATGAATACGACGCGGTCAGCCGGTTGCGCGACAGCCAGCTTGGCGACGAGCGGGTGCATGACGTCAGCAACTACATCAAGAAGGGCAAGCTCTGGCAGGCCTTCGAGGCCGAGGAAAAGGTCGTCCTGCTGATCGACGAGATCGACAAGGCGGACATCGAGTTCCCCAACGACCTTCTGCAAGAACTTGATAAGATGGAGTTTTTCGTCTACGAGACCGGCAAGACGATCCGCGCCCGCCAGCGCCCGATCGTGATCATCACCTCGAACAACGAAAAGGAACTGCCCGACGCCTTTCTGCGGCGCTGTTTCTTTCACTACATCCGCTTCCCCGACGAGGCGACCATGCGCAAGATCGTCGAGGTGCACCACCCCGGCATCAAGGAATCGCTGCTGACCACGGCGCTGACCCAGTTCTACGAGCTGCGCGACACGTCCGGGCTGAAAAAGAAACCCTCGACCTCCGAAGTGCTGGACTGGCTCAAGCTGCTGCTGGCCGAAGATCTGGACGCTGAGGATCTCAAGCGCGACGGCGTCAACGCCCTGCCCAAGCTGCACGGGGCGCTGCTCAAGAACGAACAGGACGTGCACCTGTTCGAACGACTGGCCTTCATGGCGCGCAGCCAGCGGTAACCCTTTCAGCGCCCCGGGACCGTCGCTGACGGCCCAGGGCCTTTTCGCGGCGCCCTCGGTGCCGCGATCCCTTGGCATGGAATGGATGTCACCGGGGGTCGCATTTTCCGAAGACCTCGGTTCGGCGCGAAATGGCACCATCCAAACCCCGCCATTGCAGCGCGAGACTTTCGTGAATATCGTGACAGGACCTAAACCTCGTCCGCTTTGCCCCCATGGTCGAAGCACGATTCCCTGCATTGGACCGCCCCGATATTGCCATGACCGATCTGATCATTCGCCCCCTGCGTCCCGAGGATCGCCCGCATTGGACCGCGTTATGGCGTGCCTATCTGGAGTTTTACGAAACCACTTTGCCCGATGCGGTCTATGACAGCACCTTTGCCCGCCTGCTGGGCGAGGATCCGCAGGATTTCAGCGCCCTTGTGGCCGAGGCCGACGGCGGACTGGTGGGTCTGACCCACTACCTGTTTCACCGCCATGGCTGGAAGATCGAGAATGTCTGTTATCTACAGGATCTCTATGCCGTGCCAGAGCGGCGCGGACAGGGCGTCGGGCGGGCGCTGATCGAAGGTGTTTATGCCGCGGCGGACGCGCATGGCGCCCCGTCTGTCTATTGGTTGACACAAGACTTCAACGCCACCGCCCGCAAGCTGTATGACCGGGTCGGTGTGCTCACGCCTTTCATCAAGTATCAGCGCCCATGATCCGGGCCGCGCTTGTCTTCTGCCTCGGCGTAGCGCTGGCGGCCTGCAACACGGTCCCTCTGACCGACACGCCGACGCGGGCCAAGATCACCGACAGCACGCTGCCCCCGATGAAGGCCTTTGCCACCCCGTCCCCCGACGCGCCGGCGCGATCCAACGCCAATATCGCCGCCGATTTCCTCTCGCTGCATTTCCAGCTTGAAAGCGGCCGCAAGCTCGAGGTCTTTACCCGCTTCGAGACACCGATCACCGTGCGTATCACCGGTGCGCCGCCGCCCAGCCTGGAGCCCGACCTGCGCCGGCTTCTGACGCGCCTGCGGCGCGAGGCCGGGATCGACGTCCGCCAGATCACGCAAGGAGCGGCCAACATCACCATCGAGGCGGTCAGCCGGGCCGAGATTCGCCGCGCCCTGCCCCAGGCCGCCTGTTTCGTGGTGCCCAACGTCTCCAGCTTCGACGAGTTTCGCCGCGACCGCCGCAAGCCCAAGACCAACTGGTCGGTGCTGCGCACCCGTACCCGGATGGGCATCTTCGTGCCGCACGATTCCAGCCCGCAGGAATTGCGCGACTGCCTGCACGAGGAGCTGGCCCAGGCGCTCGGGCCGCTCAACGACCTCTACCGGCTGCCCGACTCGGTGTTCAACGATGACAACGTGCACACGGTCCTGACCGGATTCGACATGCTGATCCTGCGCGCCACCTACGCCCCCGAACTGCACAGCGGCATGACCGAGGGCCAGGTCGCGGCCAAGCTGCCGGCGCTGCTGGCGCGGCTGAACCCGGCCGGAACCCACCGGCCCGCCACCCCGGTCAACGCCACGCCGCGCGCCTGGATCGACGCGGTGCAGACCGCGCTTGGCCCCGATGCGGCCCCTGCCGCCCGGCGGGCGGCCGCCATCTCGGCCGCGCGCACCGCGCAGGCGCAGGGCTGGCAGGATCACCGTCGCGCCTTCAGCCACTACATGCTGGGGCGCATCACCCAGATGACCGATCCCGACGCGGCGCAACCGCATTTCCGTGCCGCCCTGTCCCTCCTCTCGCGAAGCCCGACCACCCGCCTGCACGCCGCCTATGTGGTGACCCAGACGGCAGCCTATCAGATTGCCATCGGTGACGGCGCGCAGGCCCTGCGCGAGATCGACCCGATGCTCGACGTGGCCGCGCGCTCCGAGAACGCCGCGCTGCTCTCGACTCTGATGCTGCTCAAGGCCGAGGCGCTCGACGAGTTGGGCCGCCCCGACGAGGCCCGCAGCGTCAGACTGGACAGCCTCGGATGGGCACGTTACGGATTTGGCTCAGATTGGGCGGTGCGGGCCAAGATGCGCGAAATTGCGGCGCTGAACCCCCAGAACAGAGGGCGCGGATAAACCTAGGATGATCGTAATTTCAGCGGCGCTGATCGGCGCCCTTCTGGGCGGGGTGACGGCCAGGAAACGCGGCGGAACGCTCGCCGATATTGCCCAATACGCCGCCGTCTACGCGATCGGTTTTGCGATCGTGGGAATGATTGCGACGATCATGATCCACCGCGCGGCGATGTAGGCGAGGCCCCCATGTTCCTGCCCTTCTTTGAAAATCTCCGGAAATCCGGCATCCCTGTCAGCTTGCGGGAATACCTCTCGTTCCTGGAGGGGATGAAGGCGGGACTGGCCACCTATGACGTCGAGGCGTTCTATTACCTCGCCCGCACCGCGATGGTGAAGGACGAGCGTAATCTCGACAAGTTCGACCGCGCCTTTGCCGCCAGTTTCAAGGGGTTGGAACAGATCGGTCTTGAGCAGGTGCTCGAGGCGGTCGACCTGCCCGCCGACTGGCTGGAAAAGATGGCCGAAAAACACCTGAGCGCCGAGGAAAAGGCCGAGATCGAGGCCCTGGGCGGTTTCGACAAGCTGATGGAAACCCTGCGCGAGCGGCTGAAGGAACAGGAGGGCCGCCACCAGGGCGGCAACAAGTGGATCGGCACCGCCGGTACCTCGCCTTTCGGCGCCTATGGCTACAACCCCGAAGGCGTGCGCATCGGCCAGAAGGAAAGCCGCCACCAGCGCGCGGTCAAGGTCTGGGACAAGCGCGAGTTCAAGAACCTCGACGACACCGTCGAACTGGGCACGCGCAACATCAAGGTGGCGCTGAAACGGCTGCGCCGCTGGGCCCGCGAGGGCGCGCATGAGGAGCTGGACCTCGACGGCACCATCCGCGCCACCGCCGAACACGGCTATCTCGACGTCAAGACGCGGCCCGAACGGCACAACGCGGTCAAGGTGCTGCTGTTTCTCGACATCGGCGGCTCGATGGACCCGCATATCAAGGTGGTCGAAGAGCTGTTTTCGGCCGCACGGACCGAGTTCAAGCACCTCGAATACTACTATTTCCACAACTGTTTGTACGAAGGCGTCTGGCGCGACAACCGCCGCCGCTGGGATGCACAAACCCCGACCTGGGAGGTGCTGCACACCTACGGGCCGGACTACAAGTGCATCTTCGTCGGCGACGCCAGCATGAGTCCCTATGAAATCGCCTATCCCGGCGGCGCCAACGAACACTGGAACGCCGAGGCCGGCCAGACCTGGCTCCAACGCGCGCGGGAACAGTGGAAAGACAACCTCTGGATCAACCCGGTGCCCGAGAAATACTGGTCCTATACCCATTCGATCCAGATGATCCGCGAACTCTTCGACAACCGCATGGTGCCGATGACCCTCTCGGGGCTGGAACAGGGCATGAAGGAACTGACGCGCTAGGCGCGGCGGCTCAGATCCCCTCGACCAATTCGACCGACAGGATCGTCGGCAGGTGGCGGGCAACCTCGGACCAGGTTTCTCCCTCGTCGAAACTGGCAAAGACCGAGCCGCTGTTGGTCCCGAAATAGACCCCGGCGGGATCACCGGAATCACCCGCCATCGCCTGGCGCAACACGGTAAAGAAACAGCCGCTCTGCGGCAGCCCGGCGCGATGATCCTGCCAGCTTTTTCCGCCGTCGCGGGACCGCCAGACCGCCGCCGCCGCGCCGGGCGGGAACCGCCCGCTGTCGTCGCCGTTCAGCGGCAGCGTCCAGATCGTGTCAGGATCGCGCGGATGAACCCGGATCGGAAACCCGAAGGTCGAGGGCAGCCCGTCGTTGATATCCTCCCAACTGCGGCCCCCGTCGCCGGAGCGCCAGACCCCGTGGTGGTTCTGCTGGTACAGGGTGGTCCCATCGCCCGGCGCCAGCATCATGTTGTGCACGCAATGGCCGGTCTCGCCGTCGCGGGGGGCCGCCGGGTGATCGTGCGGCTGACAGGCGGCGGCATTGGACAGCCGGTTGCGCCGCTCCCAACTCTGGCCGCCGTCCTCGGTGGCAAAGACACCGGCGGCGGAAATCCCCACCCACATCCGCTGTGGATCGGTGGGGTGCGACAGGATGGTGTGCAGGGTCAGCCCCGCCGCACCCGGGGTCCAATCCGCCGCGGACGGGTGATCGGTCAGCCCGTCCACCCGCGCCCATGTGCCGCCGCCGTCGTGGCTGACCAGAAGCGTCGCGGACTTGGTCCCGGCATACAGCGCGCCGTGGGCGTGGCACAGCGACCAGACCTGTGCAAACTGGTCGTCGAACGGCAGGGGGTCTCCGGTGACCCCGAACATCTCGGCGAAACCGGCGTCACTCTCGGCCCAGTCGTCGATCGTGCCCCGGGTCAGCCGGGTCTTTTGCCAAGTCTCGCCGCCATCCCCGGACCGCCAGACCGCGGCACCGTACCAGTCACCGCCGCCGCCGGCCCAGAACACGCCCGAGGCCGCATCGCCGATCACGTGGTTGACCGGCCAGCCATCGCAGAACGGCCCCGAAACCGCCCAGTCCGCCCCCTCACGCATGCCGCGCAGCACGAAGGCGCCCTTGGTGGTTCCCAGAAGTATCGTGACCGCTTCCTCGGGCATCGCCTCCCCTCCACTCTCGCTGCGCAAGGATACCACGTTTTTCGCAGCCCGGCACGGGGGGCCGCCGCAACGACGCCCTTGCCCCCTGCTGCATCCCGGCCCATATCCAGAGATATGCTGAAGTTCACCCCCATCCTTCTGGCCCTGCTCTATGGGCTTGCCATGTACCGGGTCTCGGTCTGGCGCACCCATCGGGAGCTTGACGCAAAATCGACCGAACTGGCCGATGCGCGGCTCAAGCATCTGACCGACCAGCTTGCCGCCGCGCTGGGGCTGGCGCGTATCCCGGTCTATATCTATGAAATCGACCCGGTGAACGGACTGGCGGCGCCGGACGGGCGGATCTTCATCACCCGGGGGTTCTACCGCAAGTACCGCAACGGCGAGGTCACGGGCGAGGAGATGGCATCGGTGATCGCGCATGAGCTGGGTCACGTGGCGCTGGGGCACGCGCGGCGGCGGATGCTGGATTTCTCGGGTCAGAACGCGCTGCGCACCGCGCTGGTCATGGTGCTGGGCCGGATCATCCCGGTGGCCGGCGTCTGGATCGCCAACGCGCTGACCGGGCTGCTGGCGGCGCGGCTGTCACGGGGCGACGAGTACGAGGCCGACGAATACGCCGCCGCCCTGCTGACCAAGGCCGGGATCGGCGTGGCACCGCAGAAGTCGCTGTTCACCAAGCTGGAAAAGCTGACCCAATCGCGCGCCGGTGTCACCCCTGCTTGGCTGATGAGCCACCCCAGGACCGAAGAGCGGATCGCCGCGCTGGACCGGCTCGAGGCGCGCTGGAACGCGCAAAGCTGATCCCCCGATCAGAGACCATCATTCACAAGGACAGACATGCGATACTCCCTGCTCGACCTCGCCCCGATCCCCGAGGGTTCGGACGCCGCTCAAGCGATGCGCAATTCCGTCGCGCTGGCCCGCGCGGCCGAGGCGCTCGGCTTTCACCGTTACTGGCTGGCGGAACATCACAACATGCCCGGCATCGCCTCGTCGGCAACCGCGGTGATGATCGGTCATATCGCCAGCGCGACCCGCAGCATGCGGATCGGCGCCGGTGGCATCATGCTGCCCAACCACGCGCCGCTGGTGATCGCCGAGCAGTTCGGCACGCTGGCCACCATCCACGGCGACCGCATCGACCTGGGCCTTGGACGCGCGCCGGGAACCGACATGGCGACCGCCCGCGCGCTGCGCCGCAACATGGCGGCACAGGATACCTTTCCGCAGGACGTGACCGAGCTGATGGCCTATCTGGACGATCCTGAACCGGACCAGCGCCTGCACGCGATCCCGGGCGAAGGCACCAAGGTGCCGGTCTGGATTCTCGGCTCGTCGCTTTATGGCGCGCAACTGGCTGCGCACCTGGGGCTGCCTTACGCCTTTGCCTCGCATTTCGCGCCCGATGCCCTGGGCCAGGCGGTCGAGGTTTACCGGCGCGGGTTCCAGCGGTCCAAGACGCTAGAGAAACCCTATTTCATGATGGCGATGAACATCTTTGCCGCCGATGACGCGAAAGAAGCAGTGCGCCTGAAAACCTCTATGCAACAGTCATTTATCCGGCTTAGTTCAGGTAAAGCCGGAAGGCTTCCGGCGCCGGTGGACCGGATCGAGGACGTCGCCGATCCGCGCTGGATCGCGGCAGTGAACGATGCGCTGTCGGTCAGTGCCACCGGCACGACCCAGATGGTACGGGACCAGACCAAGGCGCTGATAGACCGCTACCAACCGGACGAGGTGATGATCTCGGGGCAGATCCACGACCCGGCGGCGCGCATCCGCTCGTTCGAAATCGCCGCCGAGGTGATGGCCGGCCTGGTCCTGGACAACTGACCTTCGCGGTCTACACCTGACGTGGGAACGGCTGGCCGGCCAACCGCTTGCCCACCCTTTCCCGAACCGCCTAGCGGGTTCCTTGCGGGCATTTCCCGCATCGCGCCAAGAATAGCAACGGGGCCGAGGTCTTGCCGCAACTAAATCGTCATGGCGGTAAACCAGGGCGGATGGACATCATGCCTTGGCCTCCTTGGTAGCCGGTTTGCGCGCAAAGAGGCGTTTGTAGGCTTTGGGCGTAAAGGCAAATCCGATCTGGCTGCGCAGGGTCGGTTTCATGTCATCGTGGACGCCCAATGGGCCATCGCATGGGCCGGGCAGGTAATAGGTACCGAACATCCGGTCAAAGAGGCAGAAGATCTCGGCGAAATTCTTGTCAAACGCCTTTTCTTCGGCCGAGTGGTGCCAGCGATGCATGGCTGGGGACACGATGAACTTGCCCAGCTTGCCATAGGTCCAGGGCAGGTTGGCATGGATGAAGAACCCGTATTGCCCGCGCATCATCGAGTTGAACAAAAGCGCCCAGACAGGGAACCCCATGACCAGCATCGCCGTGCCGGCAATCCCGTGGACGGTCAGCAGGTTAAAAGGGTGCCAGCGGGCCGAGGTCAGCCATGTCACTTCGGTGTCCGAGTGATGCACAGCATGGGCGGGCCACAGGATGGGCGTATGCTCGAAACGGTGGCGCCAATAGCCTACGAAATCACCGAAAAAGACCGCAAAGAACAGCACCAACGGCACTGGCAGGGCCTCCCAATGTGCCGATTTGAACAGGTACAGCCCGTGTTCGTGAATCCATCCGTGCAGAAACGTCAACACGATTGAGATCAGCGGCACAGATACCGCGGCGTTGAACAGTAAGATTTTCAACGACAGTCCGGTTTCCTGCTTGGCCTGTTTCAAGTCGGACAGCCAGTGTTCCCGCCGGAAATGGATCTGGAGGATCAGGAAAACGATTGCCGGAATGATCAGGAATCGCAACGCCGCGTACATGTTCATGGCGCTGTCGATCAGCAATTGGAATAGTGTTTCCATCGGTCCGTGCCCCCATAGGTGCCGTGAGATTTTCCCAGAATGATCACAAGAAATTGGGGCGCCAACATGGCGGCCCCCGGGCAAGTTTCGAACAGGCATGGCGGCAATGGCCGTGCCGCGGTGGGTGGATGTGACCGCGGCGTCGCTACCCCGCCAGCGCCTTGCCCAGACGTGGCAGCCGCGCCTTTTTCATCAGGGCGCGGATGTCCCAGCCGCCGCCGGCCATCGCGTTGGCCTGGACCAACACCCGGGCGCCGACATCGGTCAGCCCCTTGGGGTCTTTGAGCCACAAATCGTACAAAAGCCCGTCCGGCTCCAACCGATCCAGCCCCTCTTCGGCGAGGATGTTCCTGGGAAAGTCCCGGCGGTTCACCGTCACGATCGCGTCGGCCGAACCCGCCACGGCCACCGCCAGCACGTGCAGGTCGGCCGGGTCGGGCAGCCAGAGCCGCGCCTCGATCCCGGGCGCGGCGGGCAGTTCGGCCTGCGGCCAGCCGGCTCTCATAAGCGCGATCTCGCCCCGCGCCTGGTCCTCGCCGGTCGGCCCCAGCTTGCGCGCGGCGCGGGCCCATTCCTCGAGGATGCGGGCCGACCACAGCGGGGTGAAATGGCCCAGCCGCGCCGCGCCCAGCAGCATCTCGCGCATCACCGTGGGGTAGAGCACGCAGGTGTCGAGGACGAGTTTCACAGCCGGTAGAACAGCGCCTTGAGATAGCCGGTCTCGGCCAGTTGCGGCAGTTGCGGATGATCCGGCCCGGCAAAGCCGGTGCGCAGCAATTGCCCGGCGCGCCCGGCCTTGCCTATGCCACGGGTACAGGCGGCACGGAAGTTGGCCAGATCGGCGGCGTGCGAGCAGGAGCACAGGCCCAGATAACCGCCCGGCACCACCAGCGGCGCGGCCATGCGCGCGATGCGCTCATAGGCGCGCAGCCCGGCGTCGAGCGCCTTTTTCGATGGCGCGAAGGCGGGCGGATCGCAGATCACCACGTCGAACTGCGCTCCCTCTTCGGCCAGCGCCGCGAGGGTGTCAAAGGCATCGCCCTGCCGGGTCTCGAACCGGTCGGACAGGTTTGAGGCCGCCGCTCCCTGGGCCGCCAGCTCCAGCGCCGGGGCAGAACCATCGACGGCCAGCGCGTGATCGGCCCCGCCCGCCAGCATGGCCAGCGCGAACCCGCCCACGTGGGAAAACACGTCGAGCACCCGCGTCCCCGGCCCGGCCAGCCGGGCCGCAAAGGCGTGGTTGGGGCGCTGGTCATAGAACAGCCCGGTTTTCTGCCCGCCGGTCAGATCGGCCATGTAGGTGGCCCCGGACATCGGCACCGGCAGCGGCGCCGAGGGCGCCGTGCCCGCCAGCACCGCGCTTTCATCGTCCAGCCCCTCGAGCGCGCGGGTGCGCCCGGCGGCGTTCTTGAGCACGGTGGTCACGCCGGTGACCTCGACCAGCGCGGCGGTCAGATCGTCGAGCCGCGCCTCGGCCCAAGCGGCGTTGGGCTGAACCACGACGGTATCGCCGAAGCGGTCGATCACCAGCCCGGGCAGACCGTCGCCCTCGGCATGGACCAGCCGGTAGAACGGCGCGTCGTACAGCCGGTCGCGCAGCGCCAGCGCATGGGCAAGACGCCTGGCGAACCAGTCCCGGTCGATGTGCGCGTTCGGGTCGCGGTCGAGCATCCGGCAGATGATGCGCGAGGCCGGGTTCACCGCCACCACCCCCATCGGTGTGCGGGCGCTGTCCTCCAGCACCGCAAGGGCACCGGGTTTGAGTGCCTTGGTGCGTCGGTCGGTCACAAGCTCGTTGGCATAAACCCAGGGAAAGCCGTGGCGGATGGCGCGGGCGTTGGCCTTGGGCATCAAGCGGACGCGGGGCAGGTCGGGGTTGGGATCAGGCGTTGTCATGGCGTCCTCTTAGGGGCAACGGCGGGCCTTGGGAAGGGGAAGTGCGCCTCGCCGCCCGCGTGGGTAACTGTCATCCCCACGCCAGCGGGGATCCATGGGCCAGCACATTGGGGAGGTCCCCGCCTTCGCGGGGATGACAGCGGTGGAGCCCGGCTTCACCCTCGCAATCACGCGTTACGGTCACTGTCATCCCCGCGCAGGCGGGGATCTTCAGCGTCCTGTTCGGGAGGTCCCCGCTTTCGCAGGAATGACAGCCTTGCCCGCGCCCAGCGTTGCGTAGAGGTCCGGACGCCGGTCAGTCGCGCGGGCGCGCGCGCCAGCCGCCGCGCCGGCGCGGACGGCCCGCCTGCGCCAGGCCATCGGTCAGAACCTGTGTCATCGGGTGGTCCGGAGCCGCCGACCCGTAGCGGTCGAGCAACAGGCGCAGTGCCGCGCTGCTGTCCTCTCCCTCCGGCAGGCTGAGCGCCCAGTCGAGAAAGATGCTGCGGCATTCCGGGGCGGTGATCCCCTCGATGCGATAGGCCTCGCGGACCAGCCCCTTGCGGTCGATCTCAAGATCCCCTTTCATCGGCTCCCTCCCGGATGAGCGCGGCATCGATCAGCGCCGCCGCCTCGGCATAGCGCGCCTCCAGCGCGGCGCGCAAGCTGTCCGTACTGTCCTGTCCCGTCGCGCGGCAGAGAAAGGCCGCGCCGCCCTCGCCCAGCCCGTCCTCGCCGATGCCGCTGGCCGAGATCAACCGCGCCGCCGTCTGCACTGCCCAATAGAGGTCATAGGCGGCGCCCAGGGCCTCGGCCTCCCGCGCGGTGAGCCAGCCACAGGCGTGACCGCCGGTCAGCCCGCTGGCCACGTCGCGCTCTGCCCCGCCCGACAGCAGGGTGCCAGCCTGAGCAACCAGCTCGATATCCAGCAGCCGCCCCGGCCCGGTCTTGGCATCCCAGACCCCCGTCGGTGTCTTGGCCGCGGCGATGCGCGCGCGCATCTGGGCCACCTCGGCCAGCACGGCGGCACGGTCTCGGGGCTGGGCCAGGATCTCTTGCCGGAACGCCTCGATATCGGCGCCGAGATCGGGATCGCCCGCCACCACCCGCGCGCGGGTCAGCGCCAGGTGTTCCCAAGTCCAGGCCTCGTTGCGCTGGTAATTGGTGAAACTGGCCCAGCTTGTCGCCACCGGCCCCTGCGTGCCCGAGGGGCGCAGCCGCATGTCGACCTCGTAAAGCCGCCCCTCGGCCATCGGCGCGCTGAGCGCGGTGATCAGCGCCTGGGTCAGCCGCGCGTAATAGGGGCGCACCGCCAGCGGACGCGGCCCGTCAGAGCCCTCGGCCTCCTGCGGATCATAGATCACGATCACGTCGAGATCCGAACTGGCGTTGAGCCGCCCTGCCCCGAGCGAGCCCATGCCCAGCACTGCCGCACCGCGCCCCGGCGGCGGCCCGTGCTTGCGCGCGAACTGGGCGATGACCACCGGCGTGATGGCAAACAGCACCGCCCCGGCCAGATCGGCATAGTGTCGCCCGGCGGTCTCGGGGTCGATCAGCCCGCGCAGCAGGTGCACGCCGATGCGGAAATGCGATTCCTTCATCCAGCGCCGGGCGCTGTCCAGCTGCCGCTCGTAGTCGTCCTCTGACGCCAGCAGCGCGGTCAATTCCTCGCGCAGCGCCGCCTCGCCCGGCCAGTCGGCGAAGAAATCGCCGCCGATCACTGCGTCGAACACGCCCGCGTTGCGCGACAGGTGGCTGGCCAGCGCATGCGAGGTGCCGGCGATATCGACCAGCAGGTCGATGAGCTGCGGGTTGGCGTCGAACAGCGAGAACAACTGCACCCCCGCCGGCAGCCCCGACAGGAAGCCGTCCAGCGCCAGCAGCGCCTCGTCCGGTTTCGCGGTCCGCGCAAGGCGGCACAGGATCTCGGGCTTGAGCCGCTCGAAGATATGCTGTGCGCGCTCCGACCGCAGCGCCGGATAGCCGTGCCAGCGCGCCAGAACCGAGGCATCGAACTGCGCCTCGACAGGGGGCGCGTCGGAGGTGGTGCCGGGGGCGACGTCGGGGGCGAAAAACGCCTCGGTCCTCTGGTGCACCTCGTCCAGGCGGCGGGCCAGATCGGCGGTGAGCGCAGCGCTGTCCATGCCCATCAGGCAGGCGACGCGCGCGATGCCGTCCTCGGTGTTGGGCACCCTGTGGGTCTGGGCGTCGTGGACCATCTGGATCCGGTGCTCCACCTCGCGGTGGGCGCGGTAATGGGCCGAGAGGGTGTCGGCCAAGTCCTGCGGGATCCAGTCCTTGCGCGCCAGCGCCGCCAGCCCCTCGACCGTGCCGCGCAGGCGCAGCTCGGGATCGCGGCCGCCGGCGATGAGCTGCTGGGTCTGGGTAAAGAACTCGATCTCGCGGATGCCGCCCCGCCCCAGTTTCATGTCGTGGCCCGGCACGGTGATGCGCCCGCCGGTGCCCTTGTTCTCGCGGATGCGCAGGCGCATGTCGTGGGCGTCCTGGATCGCGGCGAAATCCAGGTGCTTGCGCCAGACGAAGGGGCGCAGGGTCTGCAGGAACCGCGCGCCGGCCTCGAGGTCGCCGGCGCAGGGGCGCGCCTTGATATAGGCGGCGCGCTCCCAGGTGCGGCCGAGGCTTTCGTAATACGTCTCGGCGGCGGCCATCGAGATGCAGACCGGCGTCACCGAGGGATCGGGGCGCAGCCGCAGGTCGGTGCGAAAGACATAGCCGTCGCCGGTCTTGTCCGACAGCGCCGACGCCATGTTGCGGGTGGCGCGCACCAGCGCATGGCGCGCCTCCTGGTAGGTATCGGGATCATAGCGGGTTTCATCGAACAGGCAGATCAGGTCGATGTCCGAGCTGTAGTTCAGCTCATGCGCGCCCATCTTGCCCATTGCCAGCACGGTCAGCCCGGCGGCGGTCTCAATGTCATCCGCGGTCATGCCCGGCAGCTTGTTGCGACGGATCAGGGTAGCGATCTCGGATTTCAGCGCCAGGTCACAGGCCAGCCCGGCGAAATCGGTCAACAGCCCGGTCACCCGCTCCAACGGCCAGGCGCCCGAGAGATCGGCCAGCGCAGTGATCAGCGCGACCCGCCGCTTGGCTTGGCGCAACCCGGGTTTGATCTGGTCCGGGGGCAGCGCGCGGCAGCTGTCCAACAGCCCGGCGACGGCGGCGTCGGGATCGTGCAGCGCGCCCTCCAACCAGTCGGCTTCACGCTCGATCAGCCCCTTGAGATAGGGGCTGGAGCCGCCCGCCCCGGCGATCAGGTCGGACATCTCGCCACGGACCTGTGGCAGGGCGGCGCGGGTTTCCTCGCCCAGTGCGGGATCGAAGGCGCGCGGCAGGCGCGCGATTTGCAATGCGTTGCTCATGGCCGCAGGTTGCGTCTGCCGCCCCCCGGCGTCAATGCGGCAAAGGCTTGAATTTCCCCCGAACGCGCAGCAATCCTGCATCCCATGAGCAAGAGCATGAAACGCGTCCGTGCCGCCCTCGAGGCCGCCGGGCTTGACCCGCAGATCCGCGAAACCGACCTGGCCCGGACCGCCGGAGATGCCGCGACGGCGATTGGCTGCACGGTGGACCAGATCGCCAAGTCGATCATCTTTCGCGGCGAGACCAGCGGCGCCGCGATCCTGTTCCTGACCGCCGGCGGCAACCGGGTGGACGCCGCCCGCGCCGCCGAGGTGGCGGGCGAGCCGCTGGGCAAGGCGGATGCGGCGCTGGTGCGGGCGCAGACCGGCTTTGCCATCGGCGGCGTCGCCCCGGTGGGGCACCTGAACCCGATCCGCGCCTTCCTGGACCCCAGGTTGCAGGCGTTCGACGTGGTCTGGGCCGCCGCCGGGACGCCGCACCATGTCTTTCCCATCGCGCCGGCCGACCTGTTGCGCCTCACGGATGCGCAAGTTCATGATTTCGCTACACATTCCTGATTAATGTAAAAAACTTTCACATCCGCCCTTGCAAAGGGGCCGCCGGACTCCGATCTATCTTTATGTGAAAGGCATTCACATCACATCTGACCTGGAGATACCGACAATGACCACGCTTTCCGACCCGGCCCCGGCTGTTGCGCGCTTCAGCTGGCTTGCGCGGACCGAAGCCTGGCTTGACGACAGGGGCAAAGGCGCCTGGATCGCGGCCATGGTTCTTGGGTTCATCATCTTCTGGCCGATTGGCCTGGCCCTACTTGCCTACATGATCTGGAGCAAACGCATGTTCAGCCATTCCTGCCGCCACCGTCAGCACCGCCGCCATGGGCGCGGCACCTTCCGGCACATGGGCGCGATGACGCCCTCGGGCAACACCGCCTTTGACGCCTACAAGGACGAGACCCTGCGCCGCCTCGAACAGGAGCAGATCGAGTTCGAATCCTTCCTCGAACGGCTGCGCGAGGCCAAGGACAAGGCCGAGTTCGACCAGTTCATGCAGGACCGCGCCAAACGCGCCGCCGAAGAGACCCGCGACGCCGACGACCCGGACACCCCCAAGGGCGCCGAGGCCTGAGCCCGGACTGACCAATGCGCCCCGGAGCCCGCTCCGGGGCGCCTGTATGTGAACAGGAGACCCGCCGGATGCACGCCCTGCCCGACCCCGACAGCCAACCGCAGTTCTACGACTCCGTCCCCGGCAAGCGGCTGATCGCCTGGGTCGTCGACAGCGCGATCACCTTCGTGCTTTGCCTCGGCGCGGTGCTGGCCACGGCCTTTGTCGGGCTGTTCATCTGGCCGCTGCTGTTCCTGGTGCTCGGCTTTGCCTATCGGGTGGTGACCATCGCCAGTGGATCCGCCACCTGGGGCATGCGTTTCGCGGGGATCGAGCTGCGCGACACCACCGGCGCGCGGCTCGACCTCGGCCAGGCGGTGGCCCATACTGCCGGCTACACGATCAGCGTCGGCATTCCGATCCTGCAGGTGATATCGGTGGTGATGATGCTGACCGGGCGGCGCGGACAGGGCCTGACCGACAGCGTTCTGGGCACCGTCGCCCTGAACCGCCGGGCGCTGTTCTGAGCCTGCCACGGGACGCGACACCGGGGCAATCAATCCTGACTTGGCGCGCGCGGGTTGCATTGTTATCATCCGTCGGAAACCCTGCGGGAGAGACATGCGCCATACCCTGCCCATCGCGCCGCAATTCTACGTGACGGCCCCCCAACCCTGCCCCTATCTCGAGGGGCGGATGGAACGGAAGCTGTTCACCGCGCTCCAGGGCGAGGGGGCGGAGCGACTGAACAATTCGCTGTCGCAACAGGGGTTTCGCCGCTCGCAGAACGTGCTCTACCGGCCCTCCTGCTCGGATTGCGCCGCCTGTCTCTCGGCGCGGATCGACGTGCGGTCCTTTCGCCCAACCAAAAGCCAGAAGCGTGCCGCGCGGCGCAACCACCACCTGGCGCGCCGGGCCAGTTCGCCCTGGGCCACGGAAGAGCAATACGCCCTGTTCCGCCGCTATCTCGATGCCCGCCACGCCGATGGCGGCATGGCCGACATGGACGTGTTCGAGTTCGCCGCCATGGTCGAGGAGACCCCGGTGCGCAGCCGGGTGGTGGAATACACCGACCCCGAGACGCGCGAGTTGATCGCGGTCAGCCTGACCGACGTGCTCGAGGACGGGGTGAGCATGGTCTATTCCTTCTACACCCCGGACCTGCCGCATGCCTCGCTCGGCACCTGGATGATCCTCGACCATATCGAGATCGCGCGCGAAAACGGGCTGCCTTACGTCTATCTCGGTTACTGGGTGCCGGGCAGCCCGAAGATGGGGTACAAGTCCAACTTCTCGGGGCTGGAGGTGTTTTCCGGCGGCTATTGGCAATGCGTGACCGATCCGGAGGCCTTCTCCTCGACGCAGCACCCGCTGGGCACCGAGCCGATCGCCGAGCAGGTCGCCAATATCTCGCTCCCCGACCGGCGCCCGACGCGGGCGTGACACCGGATTGATACGGGCCCGAAAACGGGCGCGCAGGTCATCGTTGCCGTGTCGCGCGCCCTTCTTCCTTCTTCTCTTTCCAAATACTCCGGGGTGAATGCGCCGCAGGCGCAGAGGGGCAGCGCCCCTCCTGTCCCGGTATGTCCCGATGAAAAAGGGGCCCGAGAGGGGCCCCTTTCCTGTTGTCCATCCACTCCCGGTCAGTTCGGGATCAGGTTCGGCACGATGGTCACGATCCCGGGGAAGAACCAGAGGATCCCCAGCCCCAGCACCTGGATCAGCACGAAGGGCAGGATGCCGCGATAGATGTGGCCGGTGGTCACCTCTTTCGGCGCCACGCCGCGCAGGTAGAACAGCGCAAAGCCGAACGGCGGCGTCAGGAACGAGGTCTGCAGATTCACCGCCACCATGATCGTCACCCATTTCGGATCGAAGGAACCGCCGTAGATCACCGGCCCGACGATCGGGATCACGATGTAGATGATCTCGAGGAAGTCGAGCACGAAGCCGAGGAAAAAGAGCACCAGCATCACGATCAGGAACACCGTGAACTCGTTGTCGAAGCTCTTGAGGAACTGCTGGATGTAATGCTCGCCCCCGAAGGAGATCACCACCAGGTTCAGCAGCTGCGAGCCGATCAGGATGGTGAACACCATCGAGGTGACCTTGGCGGTCTCGCGCACGATCGGGGTCAGCACCCCGCCGGTGAACAGCACCCAGCAGCCGTAGATCAACCCGAACAGCGCGTAGAGATAGGCGCCGTAGGCCCCGAAGAAGGCGATCCAGCTTTCCGCGCTCACCCCCCCTACCTGGCTGATCCGCAGGTCGAAGTTCACCCCGATCAGGATGCAGATCAGGATCGCGAAGGTGGACCAGATGATCACATGCCCCGAGCGGTTCTGATCCTGCAGCTTGCGGTAGGCCGCCAGCATGATCGCCCCGCCCGCCCCCAGCGCCGCCGCCGGCGTCGGGTTGGTGATGCCGCCGAGGATCGACCCGAGCACCGCCACGATCAGCACCAGCGGCGGGAACACCACCCGGATCAGGTCATGCGTGGCCAGCCGTGCCGCCGCGTGGCGACCGCCGTAGAGCGCCAGCGCAAAGGGCAGCGCCACCAGCAGCCAGGTCGCCCCCGAGGAGGTGGTCGGCCCGATCAGCGTCAGGTCGACCAGCGCCACCAGCAGCAGCCCTGCTGCACCGATGATCAGCGGCTTGGGATCCGAGGACGGCGACACGCCGCGCCCGCCCACCAGAACCAGCCCCAGCAGCACGATCAGCGTGGCGATGCCGCTGCCGATCGGCGGGGTCGAGGCGATCTTGTCCGCCAGCGCCTGCGACACTTCCTCGTCGCTGAGCTTGCGGCTTTGGGTATCTTCGTCGCTGGCGTCGATCTTGGCCTGTTCGGCAACCGCCTGGTCCCAGGCCGACTGGCCGTGCAGTTCAATCATCGCGGCCTTGCATTCCGCGTTGACGTTGGTGCGCAGGCTGGCCCCCTCGCCGATACTGGAATAGCTCGAGACCGTGATGTCCTGGCTGCCGACAATGCCGACGCTGGACAACAGGATCACACCACCGATCAGCCCGATCGGTGCGGCCAGGAACCACCCCAGCGCCTCGCCGCGGGTGATCGGTTCCTTGCTGGCCGACCCCAGTTCGACCGCCGGGGCCTTGCCCGGGTTGAGCAGCGCGTAGACAAAGGCATAGCCGGCATAGAGCAGCGCCAGCAGGATGCCCGGCAGCAGCGCCGCCTGGAACAGCGTGCCGACCGAGACCACCGCCGGTTCGCCGAGATAGGTCAGCGCGTCGGAACAGCCCGCCGCAGTGGCCCTTGCCTCCTGCGCGGTGGAATAGAGATCGCCGGCCAGCGTGCCCAGCAGGACGATCACGATCGAGGGCGGGATGATCTGCCCCAGCGTGCCCGAGGCCGCGATCACCCCGGTCGCCAGTTCCGGCGAGTAATTGTTGCGCAGCATCGTCGGCAGCGCCAGCAGCCCCATGGTGACCACGGTGGCGCCGACGATGCCGGTGGAGGCGGCGAGAAAGGCCCCCACCACCACGATCGACACCGCAAGGCCGCCGGGCAGCGGGCCGAAGACCCGCGCCATGGTGGTCAGCAGGTCGTCGGCGATTTTCGACCGCTCCAGCGTGATGCCCATCAGGACGAACATCAGCACCGCCAGCAGGGTCTCGATCGAGGCCCCGGCAAAAACCCGTTCGTTCATCCGATTGACGATGAAGGACACGTTGCGGTCCAGCGCCATTTCCCATCCACCGGGAAAGATCGACTGGGCCGCGCGTGGCAGGTCGGGGTATCGGAAGATCGATATGCTGTCGGGCCGGATGCCCGAGCTGACCAGGTCGTTATAGGCCTGGGAGGAGGTGTCGATCGCCTGGTGGATCAGCAACCCCGCGCTGTCGAGCGCGGCTATGATCCCAAAGGAGATAACCCCGGCCCCGCCGATGGCAAAGGCCACCGGAAACCCCGAGAGGATCCCTCCGAACAGGCAGAGGAATAGAATGATCAGGCCGATTTCGACGCCATCAAGACCGAATAGCATGCGTGGCTGTCCCTTGCTTTAATGAGCGCCTTCGTAGGCTTCTTCACCTTCGCCAAGGCTGTCCTTGTCGAGGTACTTGTTTTCGCTGCCGGCGCCCTCGCGGAACTCCAGGTAGGAGCGGTAGAGCACGGCAATGGCCTGCAGGAAGATCATCGCGGCAAAGGCGCAGAGGAGTATCTTGAACAGGAAATACCCGTTGAACCCGTTCGGGCTGAACCCGATGGTCTCCACGTTCCAGCGCAGCGCGCGCGATTTCATCAGCAGACGGTCGATGGTGTCGCTGGCCGAGGGTTTCGGCACGATCAGGTGCCGCCACAGGAAGAACCAGCCATACATCCAGACCAGCACCGCCATCGGCATCATGAACACCAGCGCGCCGATCATGTCGATCACCTTCTTGGTGCGGAACCGCACCGCGGAATAGAACAGGTCGACCCGCACGTGCCCGCCCTGCACGAAGGTATAGGCGGCGCAGAGCGCCACCACCATCGCGTTGTAGAGCTTCAATTCCTCGGCGAACCAGCTGATGTCCTTCTGGAACGACAGGCCGACGCCAAAGACCAGGTCCGGCCGGGCAAAGATCCGCTGCACGAAGACGATGATGATCTGTTGCAGCACCATGATCAGGCCGGCCCAGGCAAAGAAGCGGCCGACCGTATTGGCGAAACCTTCCAGCGCCCGCACCGTTCCCCACATCACCTGTCGCCGGAACAGGCCGACGGCGGTAACCACCAGGAACAGCGTGAAAACGACGAAGAAGAACTCGGTCGATCCACCGTAGTAGACGAACCGCATGATCGCCTGCTTGTCGGACCAGTCGAGCCACATCTGCGGATGGCTGATCGCGTAGCCGGCATTGTAGAACGCCATGATGATGTTGCTGACGAGCCAGGTCAGACCGTCGAGAATTGCCCCGAACGTCCCGTTGGCGGCTGTTTCGTCCATTGCCGATGCCCCTGATTAGCGAGTGAGCCGGTGCGCAATCCGGGCGGCGCAGGGCAAACGCCCCGGCCACCTGGCTGCAGCTGCGGACAGGCCCCCGCCGATTGCGGGGGCACATCCTTTGATGATCGTGTCAGATCACATGCCGTAGACGCGGTTGCGCTGCGCCGAATAGGCCCCTTCCGAACGGCTGATCCAGCCGGCGGAGGAGGTCATCGACGCCATGTAGCTGTCGTAGCACTTCTTGTAGAACTCGTCGTCCAACGGGGCCTCGATGACCTCTTTCGCGGCGGTGCCGAAGGCATCCCAGACCGAGTCGGGGAATTCCAGCACCTTGACGCCACCGGACTGCAGACGCTGCAGCGCGGCCGAGTTGTTGGCCATGAACAGCGACATGGTCCAGATGTTCGACGCGCGCGCGGTCTGCTCGACCACGGCCTTTTGCGACGCGGTCAGGCTCTCGTACACGTCGAGGTTGAGGTTCAGCGTCAGGATCGGGCCGGGCTCGTGGAAGCCGGCGGTGTAGTAGGTCTTGGTGATTTCCTGGAAACCGGCCTTTTCATCCGCCCAGGGACCGATCCACTCGGTGCCGTCGATGGCGCCCGAGGACAGCGCCTGGTACACTTCCGAACCGGGCAGGTTCTGAACGCTGGCGCCCAGTTTGCCCAGCACCTGGCCACCCTGGCCCGGCATCCGGAATTTCAGGCCCTGGAAATCTTCCGGCCCGTTGATTTCCTTGTTGAACCAGCCACCCGATTGCGGGCCGGTGCTGCCCGCGGCAAAGGATTTCAGGCCAAAGATGGAATACAGCTCGTCGGCCAGGGCCATCCCGCCTTCCTGGTAGTACCAGTTGTTGAATTCCTGGAAGGTCATCCCGAAAGGCACCTGCGAGAAGAACGACAGCGCCGGGTGCTGGCCAAGGAAATAGTAGTCCACGGCGTGGTACATGTCGGCCTGACCCGCGGAAACGGCGTCGAACACTTCAAAGGCCCCCACCAGCTCGCCGGCCGCCTTCAGCTCGACGGTCAGCTGGCCGTCGGTCAAGGCAGTGATCGTGTCGGCACAGTATTGCGCGCTGTCATGCACGCCGGCCAGGCCGCGGCCCCAGGTGCTGACCATGGTCAGGGTCCGCTTGCCCTGGGCATAGGCCGGGGCGGCCAGCGAGGTCGCGGCGGCGGCCGAGCCACCAAGTGCAGTTGTTCTCAGAAAAGAACGACGATCCATTTCGGTTTTCCTCCCATTCGGATACATTCGTCGATCCCCGCGCCAGGGGCACGAGGAAAGTGGAGGCAAGTTAACCGGTCGTTTCCCTTTGCGGAATACCAAGTTGTACGTAGTCACTGCGCAAAAACCCGGCAAAAACATCCCCTTCCGCCCGTATTTTCGCCGTCAGGGGCACGATTTCCGCGCCGTTGCGGCAGGACGGGCCATTGATTCGGCCGCCCCGGCAGGCGAAGGTCACCGGATGAAACGCCTGCGTGCCCTGCTCTCTCCCAGCTACGGCCAGAAGATCTTTCTTCTGGCCTCCGTCCCGCTGCTGCTGGCGGCTGTGGCGATCTCGATCCTGGTGGCCAGCCAGGCCCGGCAACTGGCCGAGAGCGAGATCCGCGCGCTGGAGCACAAGATGCTGGAGGCCAAGAAGGCCGAGCTGCGCAACTACGTCACCCAGGCGCGCAACGCCTTCTACTTCATCTACGGCCCCGCCGCGCCCGACGACGACCGCTCCAAGGAACGGGTGCTGCAGATCCTTGCCGCGATGATCTACGGCGAAGAGGGGTTCTTCTTTGTCTACGATTACGACGGCAACAACCTTGTCTCGCCGCGCCAGACCGAGTTCATCAACCACAACTGGGCCGGGCTGACCGACAGCGAGGGCACCCCGACCGTCGACGCCTTCATCCGGATCGCCCGGGGCGGCGCGGGCTGGCATGAACACCTCTGGCCCAAGCCCTCGACCGGCGAAGAGGCGCGCATGGTCACCTATGTTCTGGGCCTGCAAGACTGGCAATGGGCGGTGGGAACCGGCGTTTTCATCGACGACGTACTGGCCCAGGTCGCCGCCTCGCGCGCCGAGGTCGAGGCGCGGGTGAAACGCACCTTCTACTATATCATCGCCATCACGCTGGCGGCGCTGCTGCTGGTGTTCAGCTCGGGCATGGTGGTGAACATCCGCGAGCGGCGACTGGCCGATGCCAAGCTCAAGAAACTGACCCAGCGCGTCTTCGATGCGCAGGAGGAGGAGCGCGGCCGCGTCGCCCGCGAATTGCACGACAGCATCAGTCAGATCCTGGTCGGAGTGCGCTACGCGCTGGACAACACCCGCCGTCGGCTGGAGCGCGGCGACCATGCCCGCGCCGCAGAGCCGCTGGACAAGGGGATCGAATACCTGGGCAGCGCCATCTCGGAGGTGCGCCGGATCAGCCGCGACCTGCGCCCCGGCGTGCTGGACGATCTCGGGCTTGGCCCGGCGATCAAGGCACTGACGGATGATTTCGCCGCCCGCACCGGCATCGCGACCGAGTTCACGACCGTCGTGTTCCGTAACCGGCTGGACCAGGATGCCAAGATCGCGCTTTACCGCATCGCGCAGGAGGCCCTGACCAATGTCGAGCGCCATTCCGGCGCCACCCGGGTCGAGATCGACCTGCGTGGCCACAAGTTGGGCGCCACCCTGCGGATCTCGGACAACGGTCGCGGCCTGCCGCCGCAATCGGGACGCACCGGCCCCGGCATCGGCCTGCGCAACATGCAGGAACGGATCGAGCAACTTGACGGCACCCTGCGATTTCTGTCATCTCGCGGCGCGCAAAGCGGCACGGTGATCGAGGCCACCCTGCCCCTGAGCCACCTGCTGCCGCCCGAAGACGCAGCAACGCCCAAGATGGAGGCCCAGGCATGACCGCCCCGATCCGCGTTCTCATCGTCGACGATCACCCCATGGTGGCCGAGGGCATTCAGTCTATCCTGGAAAACTACGACGACATCGACGTGGTCGGCACGCTGTGCGACGGACAGGCGGCGGTCGAGCAGGCGCCGGCGCTGGCCCCCGACGTGATCCTGATGGATCTGAACATGCCCCGCTTGGGCGGGTTGAGCGCCACCGAGATCCTGCTTGAACGGGTGCCCTGCGCGCGCATCCTGATCCTGTCGATGCACGGTGACCAGGAATATATCACCTCGGCGCTGAGCCACGGCGCGATGGGCTACGTGCTCAAGGATGTCCCGACGGAAGAGATCAAGCAGGCGATCGACACCGTCGCGCGCGGCGAACGCTATCTCTGCACCGGGGCCAAGGGGTCGCTGGAACCCAAGACAGGTGACGGGCGCGAACAGCTTACTGGCCGCGAACAGACCATCCTGCTGCAACTGGCACAGGGCAAATCCAACAAGCAGGTGGCCCTGGACCTCGACATCTCGGTGCGCACGGTCGAAACCCACCGCAAGAACATCAAGCGCAAGCTCGGGATCTCCTCGACCGCGGGACTGACCCGTTATGCGCTGGAACACGGGGTGCTGCAGGGCACCGGCGTGAGGTACTGAGCGGCAGGCCCGGCCCCGACGACATCGCACATCGACGCAGACTCACGGTCGCCCCGGTCCGGACCGCCGGGAGCGCGGCGCGACCTTGGATGCCGAAATATCCGGCTGATCGCCATTTTCTTTGCGGAAATGTCCCCCAACGACCCCCGAAAGAAACAAAATTTCACCAGAACCCCGCGTGAAGGACATTTTTTCGCAGCATTGCCTGTTGACGCCCCTCTCGCCCGGACATAATCTGCGCCGCAGCAAGAGGAGCCGATGGCCATGGCCGCACTAGTCGTAATTGTAGGAACCACGCGCATGGGCCGGTAACGGTAGACCATAATCTGACCCATGCGCCCTCGTTCGACCGGGGGCTTTTTTTTGTGCTGATGAAACTTGGAACGGGCGAATGCACGCGTTGCCGCGGATGGAGCAAAGCAGATGAAACGTGAGATGACCGGAGCGAAAATGGTGGTTCAGGCCCTGAAGGATCAGGGTGTGGACACGGTATTCGGATACCCCGGTGGCGCGGTCCTGCCGATTTATGACGAGATCTTCCTGCAGAACGACATCCGCCACATTCTCGTGCGGCATGAGCAGGGCGCGGTGCACGCCGCCGAGGGTTATGCCCGGTCCACCGGCAAGCCGGGCGTCGTGCTCGTTACCTCCGGCCCCGGCGCCACCAACGCGGTGACCGGACTGACCGACGCGCTGATGGATTCGATCCCGATCGTCGTTCTCACCGGCCAGGTGCCCACCTTCCTGATCGGCTCGGATGCCTTCCAGGAGGCCGACACCGTGGGCATCACCCGCCCCTGTACCAAGCACAACTGGCTGGTGAAGGACCCCGATGCCCTGTCGGGCACCATTCACGAGGCGTTCCACGTCGCCACCGCCGGTCGGCCCGGCCCGGTGCTGATCGACATTCCCAAGGATGTGCAGTTCGCCTCGGGGACTTATAGTGCGCCGAAACCCTCGACCCTGCATTACCAGCCGCGGGTCAAGGGCGACCTGGAGGAGATCACCGAACTGGTCGCCGCGATCGAGAAGGCCAAGAAACCGGTGTTCTATACCGGCGGCGGGGTGATCAACTCCGGTCCGGCGGCCAGCCAGCTGTTGCGCGAACTGGTCGATGCCACCGGCTTTCCCATCACCTCGACCCTGATGGGCCTGGGCGCCTATCCCGCCAGCGGCAAGCACTGGCTTGGCATGTTGGGGATGCACGGGCTGTACGAGGCCAATATGGCGATGCACGATTGCGACCTGCTGATCGCCATCGGGGCGCGGTTCGACGACCGGATCACCGGGCGCATCGACGCCTTCAGCCCCAAGTCGATCAAGGTGCATATCGACATCGACCCTTCCTCGATCAACAAGGTGGTCAAGACCGACATCCCCATCGTCGGCGATGTCGCCCATGTTCTCGAGGATATCCTGAAGGTCTGGAAATCGCGCGGCCGCAAGACCGACGCGGCCCCGGTGGCCCAGTGGCGCGACCAGATCGACGATTGGCGCAAGGTCAACTGCCTCGCCTATGCCGGCAGCGAGACCATCATCAAGCCGCAATACGCGCTGCAACGGCTGGAAGAGCTGACCAAGGGCCATGACCGCTATATCACCACCGAGGTCGGCCAGCACCAGATGTGGGCGGCGCAGTTCCTGAACTTTGAGGATCCCAACCACTGGATGACCTCGGGGGGGCTGGGCACCATGGGCTATGGCTTCCCGGCCTCGGTCGGGGTGCAGACGGCACATCCGGATGCGCTGGTGATCAACGTCGCGGGCGAGGCCTCGTGGTTGATGAACATGCAGGAGATGGGCACCGCGGTGCAGTACCGCCTGCCGGTCAAGCAGTTCATCCTCAACAACGAACGCCTCGGCATGGTGCGCCAGTGGCAGCAACTGTTGCACGGCGAACGCTATTCGCAGTCCTGGTCCGAGGCGCTGCCCGATTTCGTCAAGCTGGCCGAGGCCTTTGGCGCCAAGGGGATCCAATGCTCGGACCCGGCCGACCTGGACGACGCGATCATGGAGATGATCAACTACGACGGGCCGGTGATCTTTGACTGCCTGGTGGAAAAGCACGAGAACTGCTTGCCGATGATCCCGTCGGGCAAGGCGCACAACGAGATGCTGCTGGGCGATGCCGAGACCCGCGGCGTGATCGACACCAAGGGTGCGGCGCTGGTGTAAGAGATACGGGCCGCAGTCCTTTGCGGCAGCGGCCCCGAATATTCGGAACTGTCCGGCACGCGCCGGAAATCGAGGAACAGAACATGTCTGCCCTACACATCAAGAAAGGCGCGACCAAGCACTCCGCCTACAACCTGCGGCCCACCTTCTCGGACGTGCAGGAGAAACACACCCTCGCCGTTCTGGTCGAGAACGAACCGGGCGTGCTGGCCCGCGTCATCGGGTTGTTCTCGGGGCGCGGCTACAACATCGAAAGCCTGACCGTGGCCGAGGTGGACCATACCGGCCACCGCAGCCGGATCACCATCGTCACCACCGGAACGCCGCAGGTGATCGAACAGATCAAGGCGCAACTGGGCCGCATCGTGCCGGTGCACGAGGTTCACGACCTGACCGTCGAGGGTGCCTCGGTCGAGCGCGAACTTGCCATGCTCAAGGTGGTGAGCGACGGCGAGAAACGCGTCGAGGCGCTGCGGCTGGCCGACATCTTTCGCGCCAACGTGGTCGACAGCACGCTGAACAGCTTCGTGTTCGAGATCACCGGCGCGCCGGACAAGATCGACGCCTTTGCCGATCTGATGCGCCCGCTGGGCCTGGCCGAGATTGCCCGGACCGGCGTCGCCGCCCTCTCGCGCGGCTTCTGACGCCCGGGGGCGGTCGGCCTAGGCGCGATCGGGACGGCGTCGGTTCCGCGCCGCCGTCTCGAGTCGGACGATCTCTGTCGTGCACCCGGTCGACGCGCCCGGCGCCGCCGGGGTGTTCGCCCCCTTCAACCTGTCCGCCAATCCGCCAAAGACCCCCTCGGCCACCAGCCGCGGGTTGTGCGCAAGGCGCATGTCGCACCCTGTCGTAACCTCAAATTGCACCAGATCCCCGGCATCCATTTCCATCGGTTCGGATTCTTCCAACCGGCGATAATACGCCAGGTCCCCTTGATCCTCGCACCAGATAACAGCCTTGTTCTCAAATGTATTACACCAAAGCACCACACCAAACATACATCGACCCCCGTCGTTCCGTTCCTGTTCCGATATTAGAAAAATAACCGGGGCAGAACACGAGCAATTGGGCGTCACGCTGATGATTATTGTGTCGAAATCCGTTGTGCTTGACGCGGAATAGCATCAAAGTGAGACTCGTGAGAGTCGGGTTAGGTATATTGGTGTCATTGGAAGTATACTGACAACAATCCTTGAGGGAAAGCCCGGACTTCCAGCGCAACCCAGACGGAGCAAAGCCGCCAGACATGCCCAAGCCGAGCCGTTCTCCAGCCGAATTGCGCAACATGTTCGGCGCCAACCTTCGGGTTCTGTCCCGAAATTACCCCTCTATTTCCGACCTTTCGCGGCGTCTCGGCATCAACCGCACGCAACTCAACCGCTACCTGTCCGGGGAAAGCTTTCCGCGCCCCGATGTGCTGGATCGGATCTGCAGCTTCTTCGACGTCGATGCGCGAATCCTGCTCGAACCGGTCGAGGCTCTGACCCGCAACAGAATGGTTCTGAACAGCCCGTTTCTGGCCGATTTCCTCGGCAAGGCCGCCCTCGACCTCCCCGAAGCGTTGTTTCCGACCGGGTTCTACCGGTTCTCGCGCAGCAGTTTCCTCGACAGCGCGCTGATCATTGTCGGCCTCGTTTATGTCTTTCGCGATGGCGAAATGACCTTTGCCCGCGGCTACGAACCCAGGGAGGCGATGCGGCAGCAGGGGCTGCCCGATACCCCCCGGGCGCGCGAATTTCGCGGCTTCGTCATCCGCCAGGAAGAAGGCATCGGCCTGAACCTGTCGCGTCATGACGCGATGACCTCTTCGTTCAATTTCCTCAGCCGGGTGCCCTCCTACGAGAACAACTATTGGGTCGGCTACGTCACCCGGACCATCCGTGAAAGCGTCAACGTGAGCCGTGTCACCCGCGTGGTCTATGAGCATCTGGGCCGCGACACCGGCACCGTGCTGGCCGCCGCGCGCGGCACCGGCTTTCGGACCGCCGACGACCTCCTGCCCTATCACAAACGCCTTTTGCAGATCGGCACGCCGTTCCGCTAGCCCCGTTTTCGTCCGGGTTTGTCGTTTTGGGAAAACTCCTGTCGCTGTGATGGCGGACGGAACCGGCGAAATGGGGGATGGGCTGTCTGACCAACAAGGAGAGACAGCCATGACCGCGCCGATGACCGATCTGTCCGATGTCCGCCGCCCGATCGCCCGGGCCAACGGGTTGCCCAACGCGCATTACACCGACGCCGCCGTCTTTGCCGAGGAGAGCCAGGCACTGCTGGCGCGGCAATGGGCCGGGCTTGCCGTCGCCGCCGATGTCCCCGCGGCCGGCGACGCCAGGCCGATCACCTTTCTGGACATGCCGCTGCTGCTCTTGCGCGACAAGCAGGGCCGGGTCCGGGTGTTCCAGAACATCTGCCGCCATCGCGGCATGATCCTGGTCTCCGAACCGCGCCGGATCGAGGGGGCGATCCGCTGCCCCTATCATTCCTGGTGCTATGGCACCGACGGGCGGCTGGTCTCCACCCCGCATGTGGGCGGGCCGGGCCACAACACGCACGAAGACATCGACAAATCCACCCTCGGGCTGGTCGAGGTGCGCAGCCATGTCTGGCGCGACGTGGTCTGGATCAACCTGAGCGGCGACGCCGCCCCCTTCGAAGAGGTGCACGCCGATCTGATCGCCCGCTGGGCCGCATTCGACCAGCCGCTGTTCCATGGCGGCGCGGAGAGCACGTTCGAACTCACGGTCCGGTGCAACTGGAAACTCGCGGTGGAGAACTACTGCGAAAGCTATCACCTGCCCTGGGTCCATCCCGGCCTCAACAGCTATTCCCGGCTAGAGGACCATTATCATATCGAGGCGCCGGACCAGTTCTCGGGGCAAGGCACGCGGGTCTATCGCCAGTTCACCGGGGCGGATGGTGGCAGGTTCCCCGATTTCGCCGGGCTGTCCGCCGCCTGGGACAGCGCCGCCGAGTACATCTCGGTCTTTCCCAACGTGTTGCTGGGTGTGCACCGCGACCATGCCTTTGCCATCGTGCTGCAACCGGCGACGATCGACCGTACCGTGGAACAGGTGCATCTCTACTACGCCACGCCCGAAACGGACGCCGACCTGCGCGCCGCCAATGCCGCGCTGTGGAAGACCGTGTTCGAAGAGGACATCTTCGTGGTCGAGGGGATGCAGGCCGGTCGCAACGCCCCCGGCTTTGACGGTGGCCGCTTCTCACCGGCGATGGACGGGCCGACCCACCTGTTTCACGATTGGGTGGCAACTCGGATCGAGGCCCATCGCGGCACCGCGCGAGCGGCGGAGTGAGCGACCTCGACGACCGGCTGCTGGCGGCGCACACGCGCGGTGACCGCGCCGCGCTGGTCACGCTGTATTGCGAGGCGGCCGAGACCGCGCAGGAGGACGAGGCGCGGTATTTCTACCTCACCCATGCCTATGTCAATGCGCTGGAAGGTGACCACCCGCAGGCCCCCGCCCTGCGCGCCCGACTGGTCGCCGCCGGACGGGAAAGCGCCTGAGCGCCGCTAGGCGCGATCCGGGTCCGGGCATGGCACGGCGGCCCCTGCCCCGACCTCTGACATGCGGGCCTGGCGATAGACGTGCCAGGTCGCATGGCCCAGCAGCGGCAACACCACCAAAAGCCCCAGGAACGCCGGCACCATGGCGGCAAAGGTTGCCACGGCGATGAAGGCCGCCCAGCCCAGCATCGGCACCGGGTTCTGCTGCACGTAGGAAAAACTGGTGATCATCGCGGTGACGAAATCCACCTCGCGGTCCAGCAACAGCGGCAGCGCCAGCACCGTGATCATGTAGAGCAGCAGCGCGAACAGCGCCCCCACCAGCGTGCCGAAGCCCAGCATCTTGATCCCGTCAAAGGTCGCGAACACCTCGAAGGACGAGGAGATGTTGGTCATCGTCGACAGCCCCAGGAACAGGGCAAAGATCATATGGCCCAGGAAGAACCAGAACAGGAACACCACCACGATGATCGCGCAGATCGACGGCAACTGCCGCCGCCTCTGCTGCGCCACAACCCCCATGATCTCGCCCAGCCGCCAGGATTCGCCGTGCTCGATCCGGTGCGACACCTCGTAAAGGCCCACCGCCGCGAACGGCCCGAGCAGCGGAAACCCGATCGCTGCCAGCACCAGCCAGAAGGTGGTTTGCGTCTGCCAGGTGACCGCGATCATGGCCCAGCCGCCCAGCACGTAAAATCCGGCAAACGCCAACCCGCAGATCGGCGCGCGTCGAAAGTCGCGCCAGCCGCAGGCCAGCGCCTGGCGCAGCATCGCCCCCGTCATCGGACGCAGCGGCGGTACGCCGTGTTTCTTTTCCATCCCTGTTGATCCTCCTCCCGTTTGGTCCGGTTACATCGCCGGCATCCTCTGTGGCCATTCGGTCGCCGCATGATAGGCCGCCCCCAGCGCCAGCAGCCGCGCATCGCCGCCGCGCGGGCCAAAGATCTGAACCCCCATCGGCAGGCCCTGCGCACCGAAGCCCGCCGGCGCGGCCAGGCAAGGCAGCCCCAACAGGCTGACCGGCACCACCACCTCCATCCAGCGATGATAGGTATCCATCGCGTGCCCGTCGATCTCCTGCGGCCAGGGCAGGTCCACGTCAAAGGGCCAGGCCTGCGCCGCCGGCAGAACCAGCGCGTCATACTCCTCGAACAGCGCGGCGGCCCGCTTGTACCAGTCCGACCGGATCACGCTGGCGCGGTGCACCTCCATCGCGCTCAGCGCCAGCCCGCGCTCGGCCTCCCAGATGGCGCTGTCCTTGAGCTTGGCGCGCTGGTCCGGTTGCGCCATCGCCGTGGCCAGTCCCGCCGCCACCTTCCACGACCGCAGGGTGATCCAGCTCTCCCAGATCGACTCGGCCGGGAACGGCGGTGCCAGCGGCTCGACCTGGCAGCCGATCTCTTCCAGCACCGTCAGCGCGCCCTGACAGCAATCAATAACGCCCGCCTCCATCGGATAGGCGCCGCCCCAATCGCCCAGCCAGCCGATGCGCATCCCCTTCGGATCGCAGGGCTGCAGCGGCGCGATGGGATCCTGGCGCAGCCCGTGCGGCTGGCGCGGATCCGGCCCGGCGATAACGTCGAGCAAAAGGGCGATGTCCTGCGGGCTGCGCGCCATCGGGCCCAGAGTCGAGATCTGGTGCAGAAAGGTATCGCCCTCGGGCTCGGAGGGCACCAGCCCCCAGCTTGGCCGGAACCCGTAGACATTGTTCCAGGCCGCCGGGTTACGCAGGCTGCCCATCATGTCGGACCCGTCGGCCAGCGCCACCATCCCCGTGGCCAGCGCCACCGCCGCGCCCCCCGACGAGCCGCCGCAGCTGAACGCCGGATCATAGGGGTTGGCGGTCGCACCATAGACCGGGTTGAAGGTATGCGACCCCAGCCCGAACTCGGGCACATTGGTCTTGCCGATGAAGATCGCCCCGGCCGCCCGCATCCGCGCCGCGATCATATCGTCGGTCTTGGGCACGAAATCGGCCATCAACGGCGAGCCCTGCGTCGCGGGCAGGCCGGCCACCTTGACCAGGTCCTTGACCGCGATCGGCAGCCCGTGAAGCGGGCCACGCCGGGGGGCGGTATCGGCGGCACGTGCGGCCGCCATCAGCGCATCGGCGTCCGGCATGGCGACGATGGCATTGACGGTTCCGTTGACCTCGGCGACGCGGTCCAGCGTCGCCCGCATCAGGTCTTCCGCGGAAAGGCGGCCGGCAGAGAGATCGGCCAAGATCGCACTGGCGCTTTGTCGGGTCAGGGTCATGGGGGGGCCTGTATGCAAGCTCGGGTTGACCCCAACCTAGCCCCTCCATCTGCGGACGCAAACATATTGTTGCACCACATCTTTTTTCGCCGACGCCGGTGCTTCAGACGAAATCGAAATCCCCCGCGCCCAGGCTGGTTCCCGCCTCGCCCAGCAACAGGATCGTGCCGCCGTCGTGGATGATCTCGAGGTTCTTGCCCTTGTCCGAGATGCTCAGCGTCGCGAACCCGCCCTCGTGATCCGCGATCCGCAACGTATCGACGGACTGGTCGTAATCCTTGACCCGATCCGTCCCGCCATCGGCGGCGAAAACAAAGGTGTCCTTCCCTTGTCCGCCGATCAGGGTGTCATTCCCCTCCGCACCGGCCAGCACATCATTGCCCTTGCCACCGTTCAACAGGTTTTTGCCGTCGTCCCCGCTCAAACGATCACCCTTGACGCTGCCGATCAGGTTCTCGATGGAACTGGCCTGGAAATATCCTTTCCCGGGCTTTTCCAGGTTGCCGTTCTTTGCCGCCGGGTTCTGCCAGGCGCCGTCGCTGTCGAGGGTAAAGACGATCGCGGTCCCGAACTTGGCAAAGCTGATGGTGTCGGTTCCGGAGCCGCCGAGGATCGAAAGACCATAATCCGGATCGGTGGGAGACAGGACAATCGTGTCATTCCCATTTCCCATCCGAACCTGGCCACCACCGCCACCGCCCAACTTGACGGTATCATTGCCGTTGCCGGTGTTGATCGCCCCGACCCAGCCGTCATTGGTGATCACCACATCCTTGCCGGCTCCGGTCTTGACGGTCTCGACCCCACCGGCACCGATGGTGACCTTGTCATTTCCGGCGCCCACATGGATGAACTCGACGTATCCCTTGTTGGTCTTGACGATGTCGCGTCCGTTCCCGGTCGAGATCGCCTCGACATACCCCGTGGTGGTCGTCACCCGGTCACTGCCGTCGTGAGTCTGCACCTGCCCCGCGCCACCGGAGCCGATCTTGATCACGTCGCCGATCGCACTCTCGCCGAAGTTGCCCGTGTTGATCTGCTGCACATAGGCGTTGCCGGTCGTGACGATGTTCTCGTCCGCATAGAGGTTTATGCTGTAGGTCGAGCCGTCCTGCTGGTTGCCCAGCTTGACCTCGTGCTTTTCCCCGTCCCAGCCAAAAATATAACGCGCCCGGGTCGAGATCAGCTCGACATCAGAATTGTAGCCCAGTTCGAGAAAGTCGATACGCCGCCCCGACCCGTTGTCCAGATCGGTGATATTCGTCTTGTTCTTTTCTCCGCCAAAGCGCAGCGTCTTGACCGTCCAACTGTCTCCGGTCAGGCTGACGTTGGCCCGAAAGAGTTCCGCCTCCGAGTGGTAGACGCTGTAATACGCCATGAACTTGGAAGACCACTCCACATCCGATTGACCGGGCAAGCGCGACACCGCGTTGATGCCGTCAAATGTCACATTGAGAACCTCAACCATTCCTTCCTCCCGCAAGGATACAAACACTAAAGCGGAGTAAAATTACCACAATCCCCTCTTGATTGAAATATTGCTGCATATTTTTCAGTCAAAACGACATCCATCGCCCCGAGGGGACAAGAAAAAACCGCGCCCGGAAGGGCGCGGCACATCTGCGTCGTCAGGGTAAAATCGGCGTCGTCAGCCGTCGTTCTGGGCGTCGGCGCGGCTTTTGCCCGAGGCGTTCATCGCCAGCGTCGCGGCCATGAACCCGTCAAGATCGCCGTCCAGGACCCCCTTGGTATCCGAGGTCTCGTGCTCGGTGCGCAGGTCCTTTACCATCTGGTAGGGCTGCAACACGTAAGACCGGATCTGGTTGCCCCAGCCGGCGCTGCCCTTGCTCTCATGCGCCTCGTTGATGGCCGCGTTCCGCTTGTCGAGTTCAAGCTGGTAGAGCCGCGATTTCAGCGCCTTCATGGCGATGTCACGGTTCTGGTGCTGCGATTTCTCGGAACTGGTCACCACGATGCCGGTGGGATGGTGGGTGATCCGCACGGCAGAGTCGGTGGTGTTCACGTGCTGGCCGCCGGCGCCCGAAGAGCGGTAGGTATCGATACGGATATCGCTCGGGTTGACCTCGATCTCGATATTGTCATCGACCACCGGATAGACCCAGACCGAGGCGAAAGAGGTTTCGCGCGTGCCCTTGCCAAAGGGCGAGATCCGCACGAGCCGGTGCACGCCGCTTTCCGATTTCAGCCAGCCATAGGCGTTGGGCCCCGAGATCTTGTAGGCGCAGGACTTGATCCCCGCCTCGGACCCGGCCTCCTCGGATTGCAGCTCGACCTTGTAGCCGCGTTTCTCGGCCCAGCGGACGTACATCCGTTGCAGCATCTGCGCCCAGTCGCAGGCCTCGGTACCGCCGGCGCCGGCGTTGATCTCGAGAAAGGTGTCATTACCGTCGGCCTCGCCGTTCAGCAGCGCCTCGAGCTCTTTCTTCGCGGCGTTCTCATGCAGCGCCTTCAGCGCCGCCTCCGCCTCCGCGACGACCTCCTCGTCCTCTTCCATCTCGCCCAGTTCGATCAGTTCGACATTGTCGTTCAGATCGCGCTTGATGGCCTCGTAGGTCTCCAGCGCATCGACCAGCATCTGCCGCTCGCGCATCAGCTTCTGCGCCGCGTCGGGATCGTCCCACAGGTTGGGATCCTCGACCCGGGCGTTGAATTCCTCCAGCCGGTGTTGTGCGGTCTCATGGTTCATCCGCTGGGCCAGAAGCTCCAGCGATTTCTCGATCTCGGCAACGGTGTTCTGCGTCTCGGCGCGCATGGAGGATCCTGCGATGCTGCGTGAATTGAGTGAGGGTGATAGACCAGCGCAGAAGCACGGGCAAGGTGGCGCGGGCGAAAACCGGGTTTGGTGTCCCGGCTCCGCTCCGCACCCGGCTCAGTACAGCCCGCCCGAACTCACCGTTCCGAAATCCGCCTTGGGGCCGACCACCGCCTTGCCCCCGGTCGAGGTGGTCACCTCGCGCCCGCCACCGGTCACCTCTTCGAACAGCGGCAGGTTCGAGCCCATCGCAAAGCCACCGTCATAGGTCAGGCCAAAGATCGGCTCTTCGCCATCGCGGAAATACTCCGCCACCACGTATTGCCCGCTGGCGTCATCGGGCAACCGCGCGCCGGTATAGCGGTCGATCTTGATGAAATGCCCACCCGGCGGCACCTCGAACGGACCACCGCCGAATTTCTTGACCGCCTTCTCCATGAACGACTGGAACACCGGGCCGCACATCGACGACCCATAGGCCCCCCGCCCCAGCGGACGCGGCCGGTCATAACCGATGTAACATCCGGCGACGATGTTGCTGGTAAAGCCGATGAACCAGACGTCGCGCGCCTCGTTCGTGGTCCCGGTCTTGCCGGCGGTCGGCACCGGCAGGTTGACCGCGCCGCTGGCGGTGCCGCGCTCGACCACGCCGCGCATCATCGAGGTCAGCTGATAGGCCGTGATCGCGTTCATCACCCGGCGCCGGTTCGACACGATGCGCGGCGGCTGCCCCGGCGGCAGATCGGCGACATCGCAATCGGCGCAGGCGCGCTTGTCATGGCGATAGATGGTCTTGCCGAACCGGTCCTGAATCCGGTCGACCAGCGTCGGTTCGACCCGCTCGCCGCCATTGGCGAACATCGCATAGGCCGCCACCATCCGGTACAGCGTGGTCTCTTCCGAGCCCAGCGAGTTGGCCAGGTACGGCCCCATCTCGTCATAGACACCAAAGCGTTCGGCATAGCTGGCCACCACCGGCATGCCGACTTCCTGCGCCAGGCGGATGGTCATCAGGTTCCGGCTCATCTCGATCCCGGTCCGCAGCGGCGTCGGCCCGTAGAACTTGTTCGACGAATTGCGCGGCCGCCACAGCCCTTGCGGCGTGTCGATCTCAATCGGCGCGTCGACCACGATGGTGGCGGGCGAATAGCCACTGTCGAGCGCGGCGGCATAGACGAAGGGCTTGAACGACGACCCCGGCTGGCGCATCGCCTGGGTGGCACGGTTGAACACCGAATCCTGGTAGGAGAATCCGCCCTGCATGGCGATCACCCGACCGGTGTTGACGTCCATCGCCATGAAACCGCCCTGCACCTCTGGCACCTGCCGCAGGGTCCAGCGGATGAACGATCCGTCCTTGTCGGCGGTCATCCGGCGCACCAGAACCACGTCACCGACCGACAGCAGGTCACCGGCCACGCGGGCCTTCTTGGCCAGCTTGCCGTTCTCCAGCCGCTTGCGGGCCCATTGCACGTCCTTGGCGGGAATCCAGTGGCCGTCCGCGTCCTCCTCGACCCCCTCGATGCCGATGCGGGCGTCGTTCTTGCCGACCTCCAGCACCACCGCCGGATACCACGGGTTCTCCAGAACCACGTCACGCGGGGCCTCGACATCGGACAGCGCCGCGCGCCAACTCTCTTCCGAGGTCAGCTTCTCGGCGGGAATCGTGGCGATCAGCCCGTGCCAGACGCCGCGGTTGCGGTCATACTTCTCCAACTGCGCGCGCAGGGCGTGGGCGGCCTCCAGCTGCATCTGCTGATCGACGGTGGCGCGCACGGTGAACCCCCCGGTAAAGAACTCGCCCTCGCCGAAATCCTCGGTCAGCTGACGGCGGATCTCGTCGGTGAAATAGTCACGCGGCGGCAGCGCGGTGCGGAAGCTCTCGAAATCGCCGTTCTGGACCGAGCGCAGCGGCTGCGCCACCTCCTGCTCGTACACCGCCTGGGTGATATAGCCGTTCTGGTGCATCTCGCGCAGCACGTAGTCCCGGCGCTGGCGCAACCGCTCCTTGTTGCGCACCGGGTGGAAATCAGACGGCGCCTTGGGCATCGAGGCCAGAAAGGCCGCCTCGTGCGGGGCCAGTTCCGACAGCGTCTTGTTGAAATAGGTCTGCGCCGCCGCCGTCACGCCATAGGAGTTCTGGCCGAGGAAGATCTCGTTCAGGTAAAGTTCGAGAATATGTTCCTTGTCCAGCGACTGTTCCAGCCGCGCGGCCAGGACGATTTCCTTGATCTTGCGCGCGACCTTGCGGTCGCCGGACAGCAGAAAGTTCTTCATAACCTGCTGGGTGATGGTCGAGGCCCCCCGCACGGTCTTGCCGCGGGTGCGCACCGCCTCGATCACCGCCGCCGCGATGCCGCGCGGGTCATAGCCCTTGTGCTGGTAGAAATTCTTGTCCTCGGCCGAGATGAAGGCCTGCTTGACCAGGTCGGGAATCTCCTCGGCCGGGGTGAACAGCCGGCGTTCCTGGGCGAATTCGTCGATCAGCTCGCCCTCGCCGGAATAGATGCGGCTGATGGTGGGCGGACGATACTGGGCCAGCGCCTCGTGGCTGGGCAGATCGCGCGCATACATCCAGAACACGCCGCCGATGCCGAGCGCCACCAGAAAGATGCTCAGCGTGAGCGCGCTGAAGATCGCCCCGAAGAAAGAGAGAATGAACCGAAGCACTGCAAAACCTTTTTTTGCGCGATCCCCCAATATAGGCAATCGACGCGCAGGGGTCAAAACGACGACCGGCAGGTTGATGCCGGTCAGCCGCGAATAAGCTCGATATCGGGCATCGCGGCGATACGGTCAAGATCGGCGGCATGGCGCGCCTGCCATCGGCGGTGTTCGGCCTCGGGGAAACGGGCGAATCCCAGGTCCTCCCGGTCGTCGGCATGGGCCGCGATCAGCGCGTCGATCTCGGCCTGCGCCGGCCTGCCCCCTTCGGCGAACCGCGCCTGTACCGCCTCCAACGCCCGGTCGGTGGCGCTGAGGTTCAGGATCTTCTCCGGCTCGCGTAGGTCCGCGGCGGTGACATCCGGCAACAGCCTGTCCAGCACCGCCCGGCTCTGGCCCCGGCTGGCATAATCGACCACGGTGAACCGCTGCGGGCGCAGCTGCTCTTGCAGCAGGGCGATCAATTCGGGCCAGCCCCGGTCAAGCCCGTCCAGCGCGGCGCGGAACGCGTCGAACCCGGGCACCTGGCGTTGCACCGCCCGCTTGCGATGGCAGGAAACAAAGAACCCCGGGTAATCGCGCACCACGTAGACCAGATGCGCCACCGGTCCGCCCAGGGCCTGCGCCAGCACCTGCGCGCGGGTCTCGGCGGCGGGAAAGAACCGCCCGGTGTAGAGGTGCATCATCCGCCCCGGCACGTTCTCTTCCGACAACAGCAACCGGTCGCGCCCCTCGGTCACGCGGTCAACCTCCCGCGCCACCCGTTCGGTCAGCCGCGCGACCTCTTCGCCACCATGGCGCGGTTCCGGCAGCTTGAGCTTCAGCGTTCCGCCCGGCGCCCCGTCGCGCGCCGAATAGCCCAGGGCATAGCCGCGCCCCTCCAGAACCGCACGATTCTCGGCCAGGCACAGTTGCACGCTGGAACTGCCGGTGCGATGCCCGCCCGCATGCAGATAGACCGCGCGCCCTGGCGCCGTCCCACGCGCCAGCGCCGGGGCGACAACCGCATCGCGATCGGCCTCGGCCTCCTCCGCGTCGCGGTCCTTGACGTTGGCCTTGCCCCACCACGGCAGGTCAATCCCGAGAAAGCCGCCGATCTTCTCCGCAGCCTGCGGGTCGGTCAGGTCGTACTCCAGGAAACCCGGATCGCCCGCGAACACCCGCCGGCAAAAGGCGTAATGCCCCTCGATCCAGCGCGTCAGCTCCTCCGGCGTTCCGCCATAGCCCGTCGGCAGCCCCGGCACGTTCTGCTGCGGCAGCCGCGATTTACCCAGGTTGGACCAGCCCAGCATGGATTTCACCAGCGCCGCCGGATCCCGATGGCTGAGCAGGAATTTCACCCCCGGATGGTGCCGCCGGATCGCGTCGAGCAGCCCCCAGTCCATCTGCGGCCAGAGCGACATCCCGTGCGAGGCGACGCTCATCTCGGTCACCGCGTCGAACTCACCCAGCAGTGCCAGCGGATCGCCGGTCTCGAAATAACCGCGGTACAGGTGGTCACCGACAAAGCCGGACAGGATGCGCCTGTCCTCGGTCTGGCCTTTGCGAATGCGCCAGTCGGCGACCTTCAGCCCCGCCTTGCCCAGGGCCACGCCCAGCGTCGTGGTGCCGGATTTCGGCAGGCCCAGGTTGATGATCCGCAAACGTTCCATGCGCCCTCCTATTGCCGCACCAGCGGGCGGCGGGCCAGGTCGGACTTGCGCCAATTCTGCAACCCGTTGCGAATGCCCTTGACGATCCGCGCCCGCCACGCGGGATCCTCGAGGTTCTTCAGGTCGCGCGGGCTGGACAGGAACCCGACCTCGATCAGCACCGAGGGCGTGTCGGCGGCCTTGAGCACCGAGAACGCTGCCGACCGGTTCGGCCGTCGGTTCATCGGCCCGCCCACGTTGGTCATCCCCGAGATCAGCGCCTTGGCCAGCGCCTCGCTGCGCGGATGGGTCTCCTGTCGCGCGAGGTCGAGCATGATGTCGGTCACCCGGTCGTCGGCCGTGGTCAGGTCCGCGCCCGCCAGAAGGTTGGCCCGGTCATGCCGCTCGGCCAGAAGCGCGCTGGCGGTGTCCGACGCGTCCTTTGCCAGCACATAGACGGTGGCCCCATGCGCCAAGCCCTCCGACAGGGCATCCGCGTGCAACGACACGAAGACATCGGCCCCGGCCTGATGCGCCAGCGAGACGCGTCGCTCCAGCGACACGAAGCGGTCGTCGTCGCGCGTCATCGCCACCTCGAACCCGCCCGAGCGCAGCAACACCTCGCGCAGCTCGCGCGCCAGGGTCAGCATCAGGTCCTTTTCGCGCAGGTTGCCCTCCTCGGCGCCCGGGTCGATGCCGCCGTGACCGGGATCCAGCATCACCAACAGGGGGCCGTCCGGATCATCGCGCAGGCCCGGTCCCACCTCGGCCGGTTCCGGAAGATCCCAGCGCGGGTCATAGGGCGGGCCGGCCGCCGCCGTGAACTCGGCCTGCGGCACCGGCGCCAGCCGCAACGCCAGATGCGCCGCCGCCGTCACCTCGTCGACGCCCAGCTCGGCCTCTTTCACCGCCATCGGCCCGGCCAATTCGACCACCATGCGCGACCAGCCCGGCACATAGGCCCCGAACTGCGCCCGCAGCACCCGATCGGTCTGCACCAGCCTGTCGGCGTCCAGCCCGCTCCAGTCGACCTCCTGGAAATCCAGCACCAAGCGCGGCGGCCCGTCCAGCGTGAACAGCCGGTACGGCACCCCCTGGCTGAACTGCAGGTCGATGAACACCCCGCGCCGTCCCGCATCGGTGATCCGGCTGGCCTCCGGGTCGATCCGCGCCAACCCGGAAAACTCCTGCGCCGGGGTGGCCGTCGCCAAGGCCAGAAGCGCCGCCAAAATCGTCAGAACCCTGTGAAACACCCGCACCGCCCGCTTTTCCATCACCTGTGCGGCCACGTGTCGGACCGCTTGCGCGCAGGATAGACCAGCGCGCCGGTGTTGGGAACGCCGGATTTCATCGGCACCGCCGCCTTGGGAATGGTCCGGGGACGATCAGCCGCGCGCCTGCATGAACCGGGCCAGCCGCGCCAGCCCCTCCTCGATATCGGCGGTGGCGCGCGCGTAGGAGAACCGCAGCGTGGTCGCGCCGCGCACCGGATCGAAATCCAGCCCCGGCGTCACCGCCACCCCGGCCTTGTCGAGGATCTCGGCGGCAAAGGCGCGGCTGTCCTGCGTCACCTCCGACACGTCGGCATAGACATAGAACGCCCCGTCCGGCGGCGCGATGCGGTCAAAGCCCGCCTTCGGCAGCCCTTCGAGCATCAGCGCCCGGTTCTTGCGGTAGACCTCGAGGTTGCCCTGCAGTTCTGCATCGCAATCCATCGCCGCCAGCGCCGCGACCTGGCTGGCGTGGGGGGCGCAGATGAACATGTTCTGCGCGATCCGCTCCAGCACCCGCACGTGATCCTCGGGCACCACCATCCAGCCGACGCGCCAGCCGGTCATCGAGAAATACTTGGAGAAGGAGTTGATCACGTAGACATCGTCGCTGACCTCAAGCGCGGTCACCGCCTTTTTCTCGTATTCCAGCCCGTGGTAGATCTCGTCGCTGATGAACGAGGCGCCCTGCCCCTGCGCCGCGCCGATCAGCGCCGCCATCGCATCGCGGTCCAGCATGGTGCCGGTCGGATTGGCCGGCGAGGCCACCATCAGCCCGGCCAGGTCCAGACCGGCGAAATCCTCCGCCACCGGCTGATAGCGGTTCGCGGGCGCGGCGGGCAGATCGACCGGCACCATGCCAAGGGCCGACAGGATCTGCCGGTACGAGGGGTAACCCGGCGCGCCGATCCCCACCCTGTCGCCGGTGTCGAACAGCGCGGTAAAGGCCAGGATGAAACCGCCGGAGGAGCCAGGTGTGATCACCACCCGCTCGGGGTTCAGGTCGACATCGTACCATTCGCCGTACATCCGCGCGATGCGCTGGCGCAGCGCCGGCAGACCCAGCGCCACGGTATAACCCAGTGCGTCCTGGTCCAGCGCGGTCTTCACCGCCGCAAGCGCCCCCTTGGGCGCGCCGGTGCTGGGCTGGCCCACCTCCATGTGGATGATATGACGCCCGGCATCCTCGGCCTTGCGGGCGGCCTCCATCACGTCCATCACAATGAAGGGATCGACCCGGGATCGGCTTGAGTTTCGCATGTTCTGCTCCCATGGTTGCGCGATGGGTAAAGACCGCTTCTATCGGCCGGCGTCAATCCCGGCGCCACAGCTTTGCGCGCGACCGGTCGGCCGGAGGGGGCCGGCATCCGCGCCCGGCGCACCGTTATTCAGCGCCCGCGCGGTTCGCCACCTTGGCAACGCGCCCGGGATGTGTTGAGTGCTTTAGAAAGATACCGGAAAAGGAACTGATGATGATCCGATTTGCCGCCCCGGCCCTGACTGCGCTGGCCCTCCTGGCCGGACCGGCCCAGGCCACCGACCTGTCGCAACTGACCGATGGCGAACGCGCCGCCTTCCGGGCCGAGGTCCGCTCCTACCTGATGGAGAACCCCGAGGTGATCCTCGAGGCCGTGCAACTGCTCGAACAGCGCCAGGCCGACGCCGAGGCCAAGGCCGACCTCGACATGGTCCAGGCCAATGCCAAGGCGATCTTCGACGACGGCTATTCCTGGGTCGGCGGCAACCCCGAGGGCGACATCACCCTGGTCGAGTTCATGGATTACCGCTGCGGCTATTGCCGCAAGGCAGTGCCGGAGATCGAAACCCTGCTCGAGCGCGACGGCAACATCCGTTTCATCGTCAAGGAATTCCCGATCCTGGGCGAGGCATCGCTGATCTCGTCGCGCTTTGCCGTGGCAACCAAGCAGGTGGCCGGCGACGAGGCCTATGGTCAGGTTCATGACGCTCTGCTGGAGGTCCAGGGCGATGTCTCGGACGTGGTCCTGCGCCGTCTGGCCGAGGGGCTCGGCCTCGACGCCGAGGCGATCCTTGCCCACATGGACAGCGACGAGGTGACCGAGGTGCTGGCCAAGACCCACGACCTCGCGCAGACCCTGCGCATCACCGGCACCCCCACCTTCGTGCTCCAGGACGAGATGCTGCGCGGCTACCTGCCCGCCGACCAACTGGAAATGATCGTGGCCGAGAAACGCGCCGCCGACTGAGGCCCGCGTTTCCCGACGGGAACGAGACAGGCGCGTCGCCCCGGCGGCGCGCCTTTTTTCAATCTGTACGAAACGCCACCCGTTTTCCCCAATTCGCGAGCCCCTGTGCGCTTCGCGCGTCCCTGTCACCCCCGCGAAGGCGGGGATCTGTTCCCGCGCACCGGGATGCGGGAGATCCCCGCTTGTGCGGCGATGACAGTTCAGGACAGTTGACGAGGGGAACAGCGCCCCGCAAAACGCGAACGCCCGCCCCGGTTTCCCGGGACGGGCGCCAAGGGGGCGGGCCGTTGAGCGGCCCGCGACACTCCCCCAAAGGTCTTAGTTCAGTGCCTTGTCGGTGATGGCCAGCGTATAGGCCCCTTCCGGCGCCTTGGTGATCACCGGGTCGGACCCGCCCGAGAGCAGCGACTGCACGGTGCGCTCGTAGTCGGCGACGTCAAGCGCGCCGTTGGAACCGGCGGTGAGCTTGGCGATCTCGCGCATCATCCGGGTCTGGTGCTTTTCGGTCTGGGCGCCGGTGGCGTCGTTGTCGAGCACGATCATCGCCGCGTCGTCAGGGTTCTCCTCGGCCCATTTCCAGCCCTTCATCGAAGCCCGCACGAAACGCTCCATCTTGTCGACGAAGGCCGGATCCTCGAGGTTGGAGCCGATCACGTAGATGCCGTCTTCCAACGTGGCGACGCCCTGGTCCTCGTACTTGAAGACCACCAGTTCTTCCGGCGTCAGGCCGGCGTCGATGATCTGCCAGTACTCGTTATAGGTCATGGTCGAAACGCAATCGGCCTGGCCGTTGAGGATCGGGTCGACGTTGAAGCCCTGCTTGAGTACGGTCACGCCATCCTCGCCGCCATCGGTGGAATAGCCCAGCTTGTTCATCCAGCTCAGGAACGGATACTCGTTGCCGCCGAACCAGACGCCCAGCGTCTTGCCCTTGAAGTCGGCCGGGGTGGCGATGCCGCTGTCCTTGCGGCAGGTCAGCATCATGCCCGAGCTCTTGAACGGCTGGGCGATGTTCACCAGGTCGAGGCCCTTTTCGCGGCTGGCCAGCGCCGAGGGCATCCAGTCGAGCACCACGTCGGCACCGCCGCCGGCGATCACCTGTGCGGGCGCCACGTCGGGGCCGCCGGGCTTGATGGTGACGTTCAGGCCTTCTTCCTCGTAAAAGCCCTTGTCGAGCGCCACGTAATAGCCGCCGAACTGGGCCTGGGTGACCCATTTGAGCTGCAGCGTCACATCATCGGCCGCCTGCGCAACCGAGGCCCCCATGGCCATCGCACCGGCGAGAACTGCGCCATAGATCGTTTTCATTGATAGTACTCCTTGTTGGTCTTTCTTGGATTTTCTTGAGTGGTTCTTGTTGTTTTTGCTCTCAGCCTCGTTGTGAGGGATGCCAGAAGGTGACGACGCGTTCGGCCAGCGCCACCGCGCCATAAAAGGCCGACCCGACGATCGCTGCAACGACAATCTCGGCCCAGACCATGTCGAGCGCAAGCCGCCCGACCTCTGTCGAGATGCGAAAGCCCATGCCCTTGATCGGAGAGCCGAAAAACTCGGCCACGATGGCGCCGATGAGGGCAAGCGTCGTGCAGATCTTGAGCCCGTTGAAGATGAAGGGCATCGCGGCGGGCAGCCGCAGCTTGCGCAGCCCCTGCCCCGGCGTCGCGGCATAGGTGCGCATCAGGTCGCGCTGCATCGACTCCGAAGCCTGCAGCCCCTCGACCGCGTTCACCAGCATCGGGAAGAACACCATCACCACCACGACCGCCGCCTTGGATTGCCAGCCGAAACCGAACCACATCACCAGGATCGGCGCCATGCCGACGATCGGCAGGGCCGCGACGAAGTTGCCCACCGGCAACAACCCGCGTTGCAGAAAGGGCGAGCGATCCACCGCGATGGCGGTGAGCACCCCGGCGGTGCAGCCGATCACATAGCCCGACAGCGCCCCCTTGAAGAAGGTCTGCACAAGGTCGCCCCACAGCGTCGGGATTTCGCCCACGAAGGTGGCGGCGATGGCCGAGGGCGCGGGCAAGAGCACCGGGTTGACCCCGAAGCCACGCACCATTCCCTCCCAGACGACGATCACGGTCACGCCGAACAGCGTCGGCACGAAGAACCGCACCCAAGTGGCCGACAGCCGCGACAGCCGCGCGTTGAGCGCCCAGGCCGCGAGCCAGAACACCAGCGATCCGAATACCCAGGCCATCATTGCGCGAACCCCATCCGTTTGAGCGTGATCTTCTGCGCCACGCCGATTGCCCAGACCAGCACGGCCGCGAGGGCCGCAGCGGCGAACAGCGCGCTCCAGATCTGCACGGTCTGCCCGTAGTAGCTGCCCGCGAGCAAACGCGCGCCAAGCCCGCCGTTGCTCGACAGCGACAACTCGGCCACGACCGCGCCGATCAGCGAGGCCGCGACGCCCACCTTGAGCGAGGCAAAGAGATAGGGTGCGCTGGAGGGCAGCCGCAGCTTCCACAGGGTTTCGGTCCGGGTGGCATTCCAGGTCTTCATCTGGTCCATCTGCATCGCGTCCGGGCTGCGCAGTCCCTTGACCATGCCCACCACCACGGGAAAGAAGCTGAGGTACATCGAGATCACGCCCTTGGCGACGATGTCATCCACGCTCAGCGCCGCCAGCACCACCACGATCATCGGCGCGATGGCCAGGATCGGCACGGTCTGCGAGGCGATGATCCAGGGCATCACGCTCATGTCCATCGCACGCGAATGCACGATGGACACCGCCAACACGATGCCAAGCGCGGTGCCAAAGGCAAATCCCAGCAGCGTCGCCGACAGGGTGATCCACCCGTGCAGGATCAGGCTGCGCTTGGAAAAGGCGCGGCCCCGTTCGATCATGCCCCAGGTGGTCTTCCAGAACTCCTGCGCCACCTGGTGTGGCGCGGGAAGCTGCGGTCGCTCCTGCGTGAACACCGTCGACCACAGGCCCGTGTTCTGCAGCGCGAGCGAGATCCGCCCGGTTTTCCGGCGTTCGGGTGCCTCGGCCGGGGTCACGTCCACCCCCGCCCGCTGCGCCTGGATCGCGGCCTCGTGGATGTTCATCGGCACGCAGGCCGCGTACCAGAAGGCGATCAGCGCGGCGACGACGGTGAGGATCGAGAGGAATGATTTCATGACCACGCCCCCCGGATCGTGGCGGGATGTCTGGGATCAATCGTCATAGGCGTGCCCCGCCCTGAGTCCTTCACGCACCCGGTGCGCCACCTCGAGGAACTCCGGCGTATCGCGGATATCCAAGGGGCGTTCCTTTGGCAGCGGGCTTTCGATCACGTCGGTGATCCGCCCCGGACGCGGGCTCATCACCACGATCTTGGTCGAGAGATAGACCGCCTCGGGGATCGAGTGGGTGACGAAGGCGATGGTCTTGTCGGTGCGCGCCCAAAGCTTGAGCAACTGCTCGTTCAGATGGTCGCGCACGATCTCGTCCAGCGCGCCGAAGGGTTCGTCCATCAGCAGGATGTCGGCGTCGAAGGCCAGCGCGCGGGCGATGCTCGCCCGTTGTTGCATCCCGCCCGACAACTGCCAGGGGAACTTGCCACCAAACCCTTCCAGGTCAACCAGTTGCAGGACTTTCTTCACCCGTTCGTCCTGGTCGGTACGGCTGTAGCCCATGATCTCGAGCGGCAGCTTGATGTTCTTGGCGATGGTGCGCCACGGGTACAGCCCGGCGGCCTGGAACACGTAGCCATAGGCGCGGTTGCGGCGGGCCTCGTCCGGGGTCATCCCGTTCACCGTCAGGCTGCCGCCAGTGGGCTGCTCCAGCGCCGCGATGCAGCGCAGGAAGGTCGTCTTGCCACAGCCCGACGGGCCGATGAAGCTGACGAAATCGCCCTGGTCGATGGTCAGGTTGACGTCCTTGAGCGCCTGGACCGGGCTGTCCTTGGTCTGGAACGTCAGGTCCAGCCCTTTTGCTTCGACGACGGCCTTGGGGGGAGCAGCCTGGGTAGTCGTTTCGTTGTTCATTATATCGCCTTGATCAGACAGGGTTTTCGGACCGCCATACAGGCGGCCCGACCCCGATTACACACCAGTCGCCGGAATGCCGCTGCGCTCCACCGGACGCGGCGCGGTCAGGTCTTTCCACTTGGACAGGGCGGTGTTGACGGTGGCGTTCGGATCGCGCGCGACGAACTCGCCGTGGCCCTCCTTGGCCACCAGCTCGCCCTTGTCGACCGCAACGAAGCCCCGGCTCAGGACGTAGCGCGGCAGGGCGGTGACCTCGATCCCTTCAAAGACGTTGTAATCAATCGACGAGGCCTGGGCGTCGGCCGTGATGGTCTTGCCCATGCTCGGGTCCATCACCACGATGTCGGCATCCGCCCCGACCAGGATCGCCCCCTTCTGCGGGTAGCAGTTGAGGATTTTCGCGATATTGGTAGAGGTTACGGCGACAAATTCATTCATCGTGATGCGCCCGGTCTCGACCCCTTGGGTCCACAGCACAGGCAGCCGGTCTTCCAGCCCGCCGGTGCCGTTCGGGATCTTGGAGAAGTCGCCGACACCGTAGCGTTTCTGCTCGGTGGTAAAGGCGCAGTGATCGGTTGCCACGCAAGACAAAGTGCCCGACGCCAGACCGGCCCAGAGGCTGTCCTGATGTTTCTTGTTGCGGAACGGCGGGCTCATCACGCGGCGGGCGGCGTGATCCCAATCCTCGTTGAAATACTCGCTCTCATCCAGCACCAGGTGCTGGATCAGCGGCTCGCCCCAGACCCGCTTGCCGGCCAGTTTCGCGCGCCGGATCGCCTCGTGGCTCTCCTCGCAGGAGGTATGCACCACATACAGCGGCGCGCCGGCCATGTCGGCGATCATGATGGCCCGGTTTGTGGCCTCGCCCTCGACCTGCGGCGGGCGGGAATAGGCGTGCCCCTCGGGGCCGGTGTTTCCCTCGGCCAGCAGCTTGGCGGTCATCTCGGCGACGAGATCGCCGTTTTCCGCATGCACCAGCGGCGTTGCCCCCAGCTCGGCACAGCGCTTGAAGCTGGCGAACATCTCGTCGTCGTTCACCATCAGGCTGCCCTTGTAGGCCATGAAATGCTTGAAGGTATTGATGCCCCGTTCCTCGGTCACCACCTTCATCTCGTCAAAGACCTGCTCGCTCCACCAGGTCACCGCCATGTGGAAGGAATAGTCGCAGCAGGCGCGGGCTGATTTGTTGTCCCAGGTCTTCAGCGCATCCAGCAGGCTCTCGCCCGGGCTGGGCAGCGCGAAATCGACCACCATGGTGGTCCCGCCTGCCAGTGCCGCGCGGGTTCCGGCATAGAAATCATCGCTGGAATGGGTGCCCATGAAGGGCATCTCAAGGTGCGTGTGCGGGTCGATCCCGCCGGGCATCACAAAGCAGCCGGCGGCATCGAGGATCTCGTCCCCGGTCAGGTCGGGGCCGATCTCGACGATCTTGCCGTCCTCGATCTTCACATCCGCCTTGTAGGTCAGATCGGCGGTCACGACGGTGCCGCCCTTGATCACTTTGCTCATCTTTCAGTACTCCCACGTTGTTCTTGTCAGACCGAAGCGTAACACCCGATCGCATCCCCGTGCACGCCGATGTCCAGCGGTCCGAAATCGCTTTCGACACAGAGCGAGAAATATCCCGCCGTCGGCAGGTAGATCACCCGATAGCAGCCATCGCCGCGCGTCACTGACCAGCATTTCTGGGTGATCCCGCCGGAGAAGTTCACCGTCACCGGGCGCGGCTCACGCAGGGCGGCGCGGAACGCCGCGACCGTCATCCGCCCGCAACGGTCGCCCGCCGGATAGGCGGCGATTTCGCCCGCGATCAGCGTCTTGATCTGTTCCGGTACGGAATGCTCCGCCTTGTCCATCGCCGCTTTCCGGGTCCACACCCTTTTTCTGGCCTCAGATTTTCCGAGACGACGGGGGCAGATTCCCTGCCCCCGTCGTCTCGGGATCATTCCACGATTTCAGCCGTTTCCAGCACCGCATGCAACAGCACATCCGTGCTGGCCGCGGCCCAGTCCTTGCTGATTTCCTCGGCCTCGTTATGGCTCAGGCCATCGACGCAGGGGCACATCACCATGGTTGCCGGCGCCACCTTGGCGGCCCAGCAGGCATCGTGGCCGGCGCCCGACACCAGATCCATATGGCTGTATCCCAGACGCTCGGCGGCATTGCGCACGTTCTCGACCAGTTCCGGCGCGAAGGTGACGGGATCGAAATGCCCCACCGCCTCGACCGAACAGCCGACCCCCATGCCGTCGCAGATCTTGGCGGCCTCTGCCTCAATCTTGGCGCGCATGCCGTCCAGCTTGGCCTGGTCGGGCGTGCGGATATCGACGGTGAACACCACCGTTCCCGGCAGCACGTTGCGCGAATTGGGGCTGAAGGTCATCTGCCCGACACCGCCGACGGCGTTGGGCTGGCTCTCCATCGCCACGTCCTGAACCATCTCGAGGATCTTCGCCATGGCAAGACCCGCGTTGGTGCGCATGTTCATCGGGGTCGAGCCGGTGTGCGCCTCTTTCCCGGTCAGGGTAAATTCCAGCCACCACAGCCCCTGGCAATGGGTGACGACGCCGATCTCCTTGTTCTCGGCTTCGAGGATCGGGCCCTGCTCGATATGCAGCTCGTAATACGCGTGCATCTTGCGCGCGCCGACCTCTTCGTCGCCGACCCAGTCGATGCGCTTGAGCTCCTCTCCATAGGTCGCGCCCTCAAGATCCTGACGACCATAGGCATAGTCCAGCGAATGGACCCCGGCAAACACGCCCGAGGCCAGCATCGGCGGCGAGAACCGCGCGCCTTCCTCGTTGGCCCAGTTGGTCACCACGATCGGATGCTTGGTCTTGACCCCGAGATCGTTCAGCGTGCGCACCAGTTCCAGCGCGCCCAGAACCCCGAGGACCCCGTCGTATTTCCCACCCGTCGGCTGGGTGTCGAGGTGCGAACCCACGTAGACCGGCAGCGCGTCGGGGTCTTCACCCGGGCGCGTCATGAACATGGTGCCCATCTTGTCGACACCCATGGTCATGCCGGCGGCCTCGCACCATTCCTGGAAGAGAGCGCGCCCCGCGGCATCTTCGTCGGTCAGGGTCTGGCGGTTGTTGCCGCCGGCCACGCCCGGGCCGATCTTGGCCATTTCCATCAGGCTGTCCCAAAGACGATCGCCGTTGATTTTCAGATTTTGCGCCGGAGCAGCCATGGCTCTCACACTCCCAGTCTTTTTGTCTTCATGTATGATTTGACCAAAAGGTCAAACTCACGCTATCACGGGCGACGCGCCAGTCAAGAAATTGCCGCGAGTTGGCGCGCATTCGTAGCCCGTTTTTTGGGCAGGGACGAAAAAACAGGCAACCTGAGAAGAGCGGAGATTGCGCCCGATGCCGGAGGCCCGCGCCCCGACCCGAATCCAACGGAAAAACCGCGCCGCCATCCTCGATGCCGCGCTTGACGTGTTCTCCTCCCAGGGATTTCGCGGCGCCACCGTCGACGAGATCGCCACCGCCGCCGGGCTGAGCAAACCCAACCTGCTCTATTACTTCCCGTCGAAAGAGGCGATCCACGCGGCGGTTCTGGAACAGTTGCTCGATACCTGGCTCGATCCGCTGCGCGCGCTCGATCCATCTGGCGAGCCGCTGGAAGAGATCCTGGCCTACATGCACCGCAAGCTGCAGATGGCCCGCGACCTGCCGCGCGAAAGCCGGCTTTTCGCCAATGAGATCGTGCAGGGCGCGCCGCGCATCCACGACGTGCTGTCGACCGATCTCAAGGCGCTGGTCGACGAAAAGGTCGCGGTAATCAGGGCCTGGATGGATGCCGGCCAGATCGCGCAGGTGCATCCCTATCACCTGATCTTCTCGATCTGGTCACTGACACAGCATTATGCGGATTTCGATGTGCAGGTGCGCGCGGTGCTGGGGCCGGAGGATCCCTTTGCTGCCGCGCCGGAGTTCATGGAAACGCTGTATCGGCGTTTGCTCACGCCGCCCGATCAGGCCTGAGCGGGGCGCCACGCGGGCGCCCCGCCCCGCGATCATTCGGCCGCCTGGGCCGCCGGGTTGTTGGGATGGGTGGTCCAGTTGGCGTAGTCGCCTTGCACCACCTTGCCGGTGCGCGGGTCGGTTTCGCCCGGGGCCATCGGCACCATCGAGATGCAATCCTCGACCGGGCAGACATCGACGCAGAGGTTGCAGGCGACGCATTCGGCATCGTTGACCTCGAACACCCGGTCCTCTTTCATCCAGATCGCCTGGTGGCTGGTGTCCTCGCAGGCGGCATAGCAGCGGCCGCACTTGATGCAGGCATCCTGGTCGATCTTGGCCTTGGCGACGTAGTTCAGGTTCAGGTACTGCCAGTCGGTGACGTTGGGCACGGCCTGGCCGATGAAATCGGAGGTCGCGGCGTAGCCCTTTTCGTCCATCCACTGGCTGAGGCCCGAGATCATCTCTTCGACCACCTTGAAGCCATAGGTCATGGCGGCGGTGCAGACCTGAACATTGCCCGCGCCCATCACCATGAACTCGGCCGCGTCCCGCCATGTGGTCACGCCGCCGATGGCGCTGATCGGCTTGCCGGCGGTCGCCGGATCGCGGGCGATCTCGGCCACCATGTTCAGCGCGATCGGCTTCACCGCCGGGCCGCAATAGCCACCGTGGGTGCCCTTGCCGTCCAGCGTCGGCTCCGGCGCCATCTGGTCAAGATCGACCGAGATGATCGAGTTGATGGTGTTGATCAGCGACACCGCGTCGGCATTGCCGGCAAAGGCCGCCCGCGCCGGGTTGCGGATATCGGTGATGTTCGGCGTCAGCTTCACGATCACCGGCTTGGAATAGTACTGTTTGCACCACTCCGTCACCATCTGGATGTATTCCGGCACCTGCCCGACAGCCGAGCCCATGCCGCGTTCCGCCATGCCGTGCGGGCAGCCGAAGTTCAGCTCGATCCCGTCGGCGCCGGTTTCCTCGACCAGGGGCAGGATCGCCTTCCAGCTCTCCTCGTCGCAGGGCACCATGAGCGAGACGATCAGCGCCCGGTCGGGATAGTCCTTCTTGACGCGGGTGATCTCCTCGAGGTTGGTCTGCAGCGGCCGGTCGGTGATCAGCTCGATGTTGTTGAGCCCCAGCAACCGCCGGTCAGCGCCATAGATCGCGCCGTAACGCGGCCCGTTGACGTTGACCACCGGCGGTCCTTCGCTGCCCAGGGTCTTCCACACCACGCCGCCCCATCCGGCCTCGAAGGCGCGGCGCACGTTGTATTCCTTGTCGGTCGGCGGCGCCGAGGCCAGCCAGAACGGGTTGGGGCTCTTGATGCCCAGGAATTCTGTCGTCAAATCAGCCATTTGTTCGGCCTCCCTGATGTATGTCGCAGCCGTTTTCGGCCCGCGTTTTCTAGGTACTGCCGCGCGGCCCTCAGGCCATCAGCGCGCTGTGAATATCCATCGCCGCGTCGCGGCCCTCGGCCACGGCGGTCACGGTCAGATCGTCGCCGCCGCTGGCGCAGTCGCCGCCGGCCCAGATTCCCGCGACGCTGGTCTTCCCGGCCCCGGTCACCGCGATCTTGCCGCCGTCCAGCGCCACGCCGTCCGGCGCACCGTCAAGCGTCTGGCCGATTGCCTTGAACACCTGATCGGCAGCCAGCGTGACGGTCTCGCCGGTGCCCTTGACCCGGCCATCCTCGACCGTGGTGTATTCCAGTTCCACGCCGGTCACCGCGGCCTCGCCGAGGATCGCCACCGGCATCACGTTGAACATCAGCTTGACGCCCCTGGAGGCGGCCAGATCCTGTTCGAACCGGCTGGCCGGCATCGCCTCGCGGCCCCGGCGATAGGCGATGGTCACGTTTTCCGCGCCCAGCAGCTTCGATTGCACCGCGGCATCCACCGCCGTCATGCCGCCGCCGATCACCACGACGTTGCGCCCGACCGGCAGGCTGGCCAGGTCATCGGCCTGGCGCAGGTCCTCGATGAAATCGACCGCGTCACGCACGCCCGCCAGATCCTCGCCCGCGGCGCGCAGCGCATTGACGCCACTTAGCCCGATGGAAAGGAACACCGCGTCATGATCGGCCTTGAGCCCGTCCAGCGTCACCCCGTCGCCCAACGCCTTGCCGGTCTCGATGGTGATGCCGCCGATCCCCAGCAGCCAGTCGACCTCGCGCGCGGCGAAATCATTGGTGCTCTTGTAGGCGGCGATGCCGAATTCGTTCAGCCCGCCGGGCTTGCCCCTGCCCTCGAAGACGGTGACGTCATGGCCCAGCATGGCAAGACGATGCGCACAGGACAGGCCCGCAGGCCCCGCCCCGACGACCGCCACGCGCTTGCCGGTCGGCTCGGCGCGGGTAAAGGGATGATCGCCCTTGGCCATCAGCGCATCGGTGGCATAGCGTTGCAGCCGCCCGATCTCGACCGGCTTGCCCTCGGCGGTCTCGCGCACGCAGACCTCTTCGCACAGCGTCTCGGTCGGGCAGACCCGCGCGCACATCCCGCCCAGGATGTTCTGACCCAGAATGGTGCGCGCCGCGCTTTCGGGGTGCCCTGCCTGGATCTCGCGGATGAACTGCGGAATGTCGATGTCGGTCGGGCAGGCCGTCATGCACGGCGCGTCATAGCAGAAATAGCACCGGTCTGCCGCGACCGCCGCCTCATGCGGGGCATAGGCGGGGTGCAGATCGTTGAAGTTGTCGGCGAGGGTATCGGCGGACAGGCGCGCCGCCACGATCCCGGATGCCTGATGGCCATTTGCCATTGGGTGTCTCCCTGATGTTTTGCCTTATTGCCATCAGAGTGCCACATCCATATTTTTTATCAATTGGTAAAATTTCCCAAATGGTCAAAAAAATGCCCCTACGCCCGGCCTGCCCGTTTTTCGGGCAGGTCAGGCGCGCCGCCGCGACCTGGGCGACGGGATCAGGGCATCAATACGCTGTTGCGGGTGAATTGGGCGTGATCGGTGCTCAGGTCGTCGAAGGTGACCTCGACATCGACGGTGGCGATGGAATTGGGCGGGTACATGCGCAGCGGGTTTCCGTCGCCCTCCAGAACCGCGTTGGGCGTCGCGTATTCCTCGTGGCAGGCCGGCAGCGGCCAGACCTCCAGCGGTCCGCCGTTCACGCCGACCCGCATCTGCACCAGCCCGCAACGCCAGGACCAGATCTGTGTCACGTAAAGGTAATCGACCCCCTCGTAGAGGCGGATCGCGATCCAGTTGGCCTTGGTTGCCGCCAGGATCGGCTTGACCTCGGTAGCGGTGGTGAACTTGCCGCTGGGCACCTGCGGCTCGGCCACCAGCGTCGGGCCCGAGGGCGCAAGAAAGGCCGGCGGCGCCTCGGCCTGGGCGGCGGGCTGTGGCGCGAGGAAGACGGGCGCCGCCTCGGCCTGCGCGGTTTGCGTCCCCGCCCCGGGTGACAGGAACGCCGGCGGTGCCTCGGCGGTTGCCGTGGCGGCGGGCGCGGGCGTGGCGGGGGCAAGGAAGGTCGGCGGTGCCTCACTCGCCGCCTGTCCGGCCTCCTCCACCGGCGCGGTGACCGCCGGCGGGGGCGCTGCGGCCATCTCCTCGCCCTCGGCGGACTGCACCGCAACCGCGAACATCACCAGAAACAACTCAAGCATCGCTTAACTCCCAAATCCCTAGACCCAAAATTTCGACGGCGGGCTTTTGGGAACGCGACGCGCCCCCTATAGTGCCCGCATCAGGCAGTCGCCGCGACAAACCCTGCGGCAGGAAAACTATGGCAAACAAACCGGCCCCGCGCCAAGCATTCAATATCGTCATTGTCGGTCAATCCGGCCGCCTGCAATACGAGGCTCTGCTTTTCGCTGCCTCGCTGCGCGCGATGTCCCCCGGGTTCGAAGGGCGGCTTTTCGTCGCCGTGCCGCAGGCGGGCCCGATGTGGGAGGGCAACCCGGAGATCCGCAACGGCGAGGTACTTGATGCGCTCGACCGGCAGGGCGCCGAGATCCTGCCCTTCGAGTCCCGTGTCTTCGGCCAGTCCTACCCGCAGGGCAACAAGATCGAATGTCTCTCTGCCCTGCCGGCGGGGGAACCCTTCGTCTTTTTCGACAGCGACACGCTGGTCACTGGCGATCTTGCCCGCGTGCCGTTCGATTTCGGCCGCCCCGGCGCCTCGCTCCGGCGCGAAGGGACATGGCCCGAACCGACGCTTTACGGCCCCGGCTATGGCGCGATCTGGAAATCGCTTTATGACCGCTTCGGGTTGGAGTTCGACAGCAGCCTCGACCCGGCCCAGCCTGATGAGTATTGGGAAAAGTATCTCTATTTCAACGCGGGCTATTTCTTTCACCGCTGCCCACAGGAGTTTGGCGCGCGTTTTCTCGATTACGCCCGCAGCATCCGCGACGATCCACCGGTGGAACTCGTGGGGCAAAGCCTTGATCCTTGGCTCGACCAGATCGTGCTGCCGCTGGTGATCCATTCCTTTGGCGGAGGTCGCGACGCGCTGCCCCCCGGCCTGCTGGATGGCGATGTCACCTGTCACTACCGGCTGTTCCCACTGCTCTATGCCCGTGAGAGCGATCATGTGGTCAAGGTGCTGGAGCAGGTTGCCGCCCCCAACAAGATCAAGAAGGTGCTCAAGGGCTACGAGCCGATCAAGCGGCTGGTCTACCAGGGGCGCGGCCAGAAGGTGCGCGCGCTGTTCGACCGCGACCACCTGCCCCGCAAGGAACAGGCAATCCGCAACAGGATCAAATCCAACGGGTTCTGGATGCGCTAGGCCCCTTGCCCGGGCAGGCATCGCGCAGCCCCTCGGGGCGATCCCGGGTCAAGTCCGGGGTGACAGCTGCGCGGCGAGGTCCGAAGCGCGCGAAACGCGAAAGGCCGCCCCACCGGGACGGCCCCTTGCCTCGCGCTCTGGCCTGAAGTCGTCAGGCGGCGGGCATTTCCAGCAGGGTGTAAGAGGAGATCACCTCTCCCTTGACCTGCGCGCGCATGATCTTGCCCGCAGCGTCCCGCTTGCTCTTGGCACCGACCGCGCGCTTGATCAGGCGGCCGAGTTGCTGGTTCAGCGCCACGTCGGCACGGGCGGCCTGCTTGGGCTTGTCCGCCGTATCCGCGACGGCGGCGGCGTACATCCCGGCGAAACCCGCGTCCGCATGGGCGCGCTTGAGCACCTTGAGGATGAAATCCGCGTCAAAACCGCCCTCGGCCTGCATCTCTTGCGCCAGCTTGACCACATGATCGACCACGCTGCGCCGGGCCTTGAGCCGTGCCGCCAGCGGGTCGCCCTCGGGCGCGCTGTCGATGATGTGGGACTCGGCCAGTTTCTGCATGAAATGGCCCATGTCCATGCCCGCGGCCCTGGCTTGCGCCGCCAAGGCCCGGCGCACGTCGGTCTGCAGGGTCACAGTGATCTTGTTGGCCTGTTCGATACGCGCCATCCGCTCCTTGCGGCGGGCGCCCTTTCCGGCGGCAGCCGCTGCGGCCCCGGCCTTCTGGCCCGGTTTCTTGACGGCTTTTCCAGCACCCTTCTTGACCGGATTCTCGGCCACGACGTCCAACTTAGTTGCCATGTTTGAACTCCCTCATAACATACTGCGAAGGTATGTATGAAGACTCGGTGCGTCAACATATTTCCGCAGTATGATTAATGAGCTCCTGACCACCCCGGCCCAGGCCGACGCGGTTGCCACATCCCGGCCGATGCCCTATCGCTTGCTGCGATATTTTCTCCAGGAGGACCCCGACATGACCGATGCGCCGCAATACGGTTTCGACACGCTGCAGATCCACGCCGGGGCCCGACCCGACCCGGCCACAGGTGCCCGCCAGACGCCGATCTACCAGACCACGGCCTATGTGTTCCGCGACGCCGAACATGCTGCCGCCCTCTTCAACCTGCAGGAGGTCGGCTATATCTATTCGCGCCTGACCAACCCCACCATCGCGGTGCTGCAGGAACGCATGGCCACGCTCGAGGGCGGTGCCGGAGCGGTCTGCTGCGCATCCGGGCATGCGGCGCAACTGATGGCCTTGTTCCCGCTGATGGCCCCGGGGCGGAACGTTGTCGCCTCGACCCGGCTCTATGGCGGAACGTTGACCCAGTTCAGCCAGACCATCAAGCGGTTCGGCTGGTCCGCCAAGTTCGTCGATTTCGATGATCTCGACGCGGTCAAGGCCGCCGTGGACGAGGACACCCGCGCCATTTTCGGCGAGTCCATCGCCAACCCGGGCGGCTATGTCACCGACATCCCGGCGCTGGCCGAGATCGCCGATGCCGCCGGCCTTCCGCTGATCATCGACAACACCTCGGCCACCCCCTACCTGTGCCGGCCGATCGAACAGGGCGCCACGCTGGTGGTGCATTCGATGACCAAGTATCTCACCGGCAACGGCACCGTGATGGGCGGCGTGGTGGTTGATTCGGGCACCTTCGACTGGTCGGCCTCGGACAAGTTCCCCTCGCTCAGCGAACCCGAACCGGCCTATCACGGGCTGAAATTCCACGAAACCTTCGGCCCGCTGGCCTTTACCTTCCACGGCATCGCCGTGGGCCTGCGCGACCTTGGCATGACGCTGAACCCGCAGGCGGCGCATTACACGCTGATGGGAATCGAGACCCTGAGCCTGCGGATGCAGCGCCATTGCGAGAACGCGCAAAAGGTCGCCGAATGGCTTGAGGCCGATCCGCGCGTCGACGCCGTGACCTATGCGGGGCTGGCCTCGTCACCCTACCACGACCGCGCCGAGCGGCTGTTTCCCAAGGGCACCGGCGGGCTGTTCACCGTGGCGCTCAAGGGCGGCTATGACGCCTGCGTCAAGTTCGTTGACAGCCTGGAACTGTTCAGCCACGTCGCCAACCTGGGCGATACAAGGTCGCTGGTGATCCACTCGGCCTCGACCACGCACCGGCAACTGACGCCGGAACAGCAGGAGGCCGCCGGCGCCGGACCCAGCGTGGTGCGCATCTCGATCGGGATCGAGGACGCCGACGACCTGATCCGTGACCTCGACCAGGCGCTGAACAAGGCGGGCGCGTAACCCCGCCGCAGGCCTGCTCCGACGACCACCTGCCACCCCGGCCAACGGGCCGGGGCCTTCGGCGTCAGGACCGATCCCGGGTCAAGTCCGGGATGACAGAGGTTTGGCGCGCAGTTGGCAGCGTCCTTAACGTCCACCTGTCACCCCGGCCATCGAGCCGGGGTCTCCAATATCCCGGATCAGTTCTGCGAGGGCAGCGGCCTCAAGCTCCCTACTCCGCGATGGCGAACACCATCGCCACATTCGCCGTGATGGTCAGCTCTCCTGCCGCCACCGGCGCGCCGGCCGCGCTCATCCGCATCGCCATCTCGGCCATCGGCGCCACCGACCCGCCGCCATGCTCGTCGATCGACAGCACCGGTCCCAGGGTGACCCCCGCGGCCCCGGCCAACAGTTTCGCCCGATCCATCGCGTCACTCACCGCGCGCTGCCGCGCCTCGTCCATGAGCGGCGCAGGATCCTGAAGACCGAAACGCAGCCCGTTGAAATCGTTGGCCCCGTCCTCGATCACCGCATCCAGGACACCCCCCAGCGCCGCCAGGTCGCGCACCCGCACGATCACCGTGTTCGAGGCGACGAAGCCGGTGATCCGCCGCCGGTCGCGGTCCGAGACCGAGCTGTCCGACCACAGCGGGTTCAGTGACAACTGCCGGGTCTGAAGATCGCGCGGCGCGATGCCCATCGCCGCCAGCCGCTCCAGTACCTTCGCCACCGCCTCCGAGGTGGCCTGCATGGCATCGCGCGCCTCCTTCGCCTCATGGGTCACGCCCAGCGTGATGGTCGCCATGTCCGGCGCGGCCTCGATCCGGCCCTCTCCGGCCACGGTGATACGGCGCTCGACCGGTTCGGCCCAGGCGGTGCCGGACAGCAGCGAACAGAACAGGACGGCGGTCAGGATTCGATGAAACATGGCAACACTCCTTCTTTGCCGCCAAGATGCGCCGAGGGGTTCCGGATCGGCAAGATCCCGCCAAGTGTTTTTCTTTTCCTCGGCAACCTCCTGCTTTATGGTCCGGGCTCGGGCGTCACGTGCGCATGCAGGAACGGGTTGGGTAGTTTTCAGCAGTATGAAACCGGGTTTCGCGCTCTCACTTTCGTTTGAGGGAATCTCTCTGTTGCACCGCGCCGCCGGCGGATGGCGTCGTGTCGGCGAGGTGTCTCTGGACGTTCCCGACCTGTCCGCCGCCCTGTCCGAGCTGCGCGACACGGCGCTGTTACTTGAACCCGACGGCATCAGTTGCAAGCTGATCATTCCCAACGACCAGATCCGCTATCTCACGCTTGAAACCGGAAATACCGAGGGCGAGGCGCGCCGCGTTCTGGTGCGCGAGGCACTGGATGGGGCCACCCCCTATGCGGTGGATGACCTGTCCTTCGACATCTCGGTCGAGGGGCCGATGACCCATGTCGCCGCCGTCGCGCGCGAGACCCTGGCCGAGGCCGAGGGGTTTGCCGTCGAACACCAATTCAACCCGGTGAGCTTTGTCGCCATTCCCGGCGACCAGCCCTTTTTGGGCGAGCCGTTCTTCGGCGCTGCGGAAAACGCGGGAACGGCCGACGTCGAACCCGACGGCATCGCCGTGGTGGTGACCGGCCCCGCCGAGATCCCGCAGCCCGAGACCGCGCCCACCGAAACACCCGCTGACGATCCGACCGAGAGGAATATCTTTCTGGACGACGGGGACACGCCCACCGTGTCCGAGGAAGAGATCACCGGCGCCGAGACGCCCGACGAGGCGCCGGCAGCCCCGGAAACCGCCCCCGATCCCGAACCGGCCGCGCCCGACCCGGATGACAAGCCTGCTCCGCCCACCATCGGCTTTTCCAGCCGACGCGGCAAGGAGGGCGACAGCGCCGCGCCGGTGCTTTCCGGGGCCAGCCGCGATGCCCTGCCCGAAAGAGCGAAACCCGCCCCGGCCGTTTCCCGGCCCGACCCAGCGACAAAGCCCGCAGCCGCCGCCAGCCCAATCCCCACCCCGGTTTCGCCGCCCGCGTCGCCACCTATGCCGGATCCGTCGAAACGCGTCATCTCCGGGCCGGAGACAGCCGCCCCTGCGGCCTTGAGGGGCTCAGTCCTTCTGGGATCGGTCCGCACCCGCGCCAAGGCGCTTCTCGAGCGCCGCCAGTCGAGCAAGACCAACGCCCCATCGCCCGTCACGCCGCCCGCTGTCGGGCAAGGCGCGACCGTCATCGCCCCGCCGCCAGAGCAAACGCCGGTCGAGGCCGAGCGCATGACCGTGTTCGGCGCCCGCGCCACGCAACAGACCCGCGGCAAACCGCGCCATCTGGGCCTGATCCTCACCGCCGTCCTACTGTTGTTCCTCGCCGCCATGGCGGCCTGGGCGGCGCTGTTCACGCCCGAGCCGCTGGCCCGTCTCTTTGCCCCGAAGGACGCGCCCGGAATCGCCGGTCGCCCGGAGCCAGCCGCTGATCAGGATGCTGACCCGTCTGCCGAGATCGCCCCCCCTGAGGGGACGAATGCCACCGACAGGGACAGCGCCCCGGCGCCGGCACAGCCACCGATGACCAGCGCGCTGCCGCCGCCTGCCCCATCGGACACGATCGCAGCCCTTCCGCCCGACGCCACGGCCTTGCCCGACGCCGGCGACGGCGAGACCGCCCCGACGCATCCTTTTGCGCCGCAGTCGCCCGCGCTTTCCGAAACCGACAGCGCCGTGCTCGAGGCCTTGCGCGGCGACCGCACCGTCCCCCTCTCCGAAGAAGAGACCGCAACGGACGAGGCCGCGCTTGATCCCGAGTTGGAACACGAGCCCGACCCGGATATGACCGCCGATCTTGCCGGTGCCGATACGGAAACCTTCTACGCCGCCACCGGCATATGGCCCGCCGCCCCGGACACGCCCGAGGTCCCCGCGATCATCGACCTCGACGATCTCTACGTGGCCTCGATCGACCGGACCGACCTGTCACAAGACGCCGTCGCCCTGCCGGCAGCGCGTGATTTCGCCACCGATGCCTCGCTCAGCGGGGTCACGTCGCCCGCCGCCGCCGGCACCGCGTTCAACCTCGACACGCGCGGGTTGGTCACCGCCACGCCCGAGGGCGCCGTCACACCGGATGGATTCACTGTTTATCTCGGCCGCCCGCCGGTGGTGCCGCCAGCGACGCCGGCACGCCTCCCCGCCACCGATGACGCCGCGGTCGAGGCCGCGGCCCTGCGCCAGCGGCTGGCCGGGTTCCGACCCCGTCCACGCCCGACCGATCTGGTCGAACAGACCGAACGCACCCAACTTGGCGGTCGAAGCCGCGCGGAACTCAACCGGTTCCGACCGCGGGCCCGCCCGCGCAGTGCGCAAGACGACGCCACCGAAACCAGCGGCGGCGGTAAGGCCACACCGCAAGCGGTCGCCAGCGCGCTGGTTCCCAGGGCGCGGCCCGGCGATTTCCAGAAGATCGTCCGCAACTCTGCCCGCGCCTCCATCGGTATTCCCGAAAAGCCCACGGCTGCCGCGGCGGCGCCGGCCACGGTGGCGCCCAGCATCCCCTCCTCGGCCTCGGTCGCGCGGCAAGCAACCCTGAAGAACGAGATCAACCTGCGCCGGATCAACCTGATCGGCGTCTATGGCAACGCGTCGAACCGGCGCGCCCTGATCCGCCTGTCCAGCGGCCGCTACAAGAAGGTCAAGGTGGGCGACCGGATCGACGGCGGCAAGGTCGTGGCGATCGGCGAAGACCAGCTCCGCTACCAGAAGGGCGGACGCGACCACACCCTGAAGATGCCCAGCAGCTGAGCCACCGGCGCGATGCGCGGGGCACGGCGGCCAGAAAAAAACCGCGCGGACATTTCTGCCCGCGCGGTCCACTCGTTACCATGGCACTGGTCAACCCGTCACTTGGTGATGATCTCCGGCCCCATGAAGGTGGTGGGCAGCCAGGTGGAGAGCACCGGGATATAGGTCACCATGATCAGGAACACGAAGAGCACGGCGAGGAACGGAAGCGCCGCGCGCACCACCCGCATCATCGGCATCCCCGCCACCCCGGAGGTGACGAAGAGGTTGAGCCCCACCGGCGGCGTGATCATGCCGATCTCCATGTTCACCACCATGATGATGCCAAGGTGAATCGGGTCGATGCCCAGCTCGATGGCGATGGGAAAAACCAGCGGCGCCACGATCACGATCAGCCCCGAAGGTTCCATGAACTGACCGCCGATCAACAGGATCACGTTGACGATCACCAGGAACATCACCGCGCCGAACCCCGCGTTCAGCATCGCCGCCGCGATCTGCTGCGGGATCTGCTCGTCGGTCAGCACGTGCTTGAGGATCAGCGCGTTGGCGATGATGAACATCAGCGTGACCGTCAGCTTGCCTGCCTCGAACAGGGTGTCGCGGGTATCGCGGTGAAAGAACACCGTGATCAGCGCGATCGGCTTCTGGATCAGGCTGAGGTTGCGTTCCCCCTCTGGCCGCGCCAGCGGCCCCATGTCGCGATAGACGAAACTGGCGATGAAGAAGGCATAGACCGCCGCCACCGCCGCCGCCTCGGTCGGGGTGAAGATGCCGCCATAGATGCCGCCGAGGATGATGACGATCAGGAACAGGCCCCAGCCGGCTTCGGTGCCGGCCTCCATCACCTCTCCCCAGCCCTTCCACTCGCCCTTGGGAAGGTTGCGCAACTTGGCGATCAGGTAGATCGTCAGCATCAGCATGGTGCCGGCCATCAGCCCTGGGATCACCCCAGCCAGGAACATCCGCCCGACCGAAACATCCGTCGCGCTGGCATAGACCACCATCACGATGGAGGGCGGGATCAGGATGCCGAGCGTGCCCGCGTTGGCGATCACCCCGGCGGCGAAATCCTTGGAATAGCCGACCTCGCGCATCCCGGCGATGACGATCGAGCCGATGGCGACCACCGTCGCCGGGCTGGAGCCCGACAGCGCGGCGAACAGCATGCAGGCGAAGACCCCGGCAATCGCCAGCCCGCCGGGGAAATGCCCGACGATGGCGATGGAGAACCGGATGATCCGCCGCGCCACCCCACCGGTGGACATGAAACTTGACGCCAGGATGAAGAAGGGGATCGCCAGCAGGGTGTAATGCCCCGCCATCGCCTGGAAAAAGCTTTGCGCGATGGAGGCGAGCGAGGTGTCGCTCAGCACCAGCAGGAACACGGTCGAGGCGAACCCGAGCGACACCGCGATCGGCACCCCGATCAGCATCAACCCCACGACCATGCCGAAGAGAATTGCAACTTCCATGGCTCAGCGCTCCCGGTTCATGTGGGCGACGTCCTCGATGGCGTCTTCGGCCTCGTGGCTCACGATCAGGTTCTCGTCCCGTCCGGTGGCGATCCGCCAGGTCGCCTGCACCACCCGGAACAGCAACAGCGCCATGCCGAAAGGCAGGATGAAATAAGGGATGAAGCGCGGGATCTTCTCGTATTCCTCACCCTCGTTCATCAGCGGCTCGATCCACCGCAGCCACTCGGGCATCGGGATGTCGACCACCTCGTACCAGCCGCGGTAGCTGGTGCGTTTCATCTCCTCCAGCCCGGTCGGGAACCAGCGACCGGTGGTCCGCGGCAGGTTGGCGAAATTGGCCCAGTAGTCCCAGGCCCCCTTCAGCAGAAGCGCACCGTAGGCGATGAACACCGCCGCCGCGACCAGCGCCAGGAATCGCCGCACCGGGGCCGAGAACAGGTTGATCACCGCGTCCACGCCCAAGTTGGCGGTGACCTTGACCGCATAGCTGACCCCGAACAGCACCAGCCAGGCGAACAGAAAGGTGGTTGCCTCCAGCCCCCAGATAATCCCGGTGTTGAAGCCATAACGCAGCACGACGTTGATGAAGGTGATGATCGTCATCAACCCGAGGATCACCGCGATGGCAGTCTCCTCGATTTCATTGACGACCCGGCCCAGAACCGAGTCCGATAGGTGGTGATCCGACATGAGTGCCCCCGTTGCCCGACTGGTCGGGCCGATAGTGCCTGCGGACAGGACAGGCCCGGCCCCCGATCCAGGGGCCGGGCCCGGCATCCGCCATTGCGGTCAGTGCTTGGCGTTGATCGCCTGCGCGGCGTCGATGTTTTCCTGGCCGACATCGTCGGTGAACTCGGCCCACACCGGCTTCATCAGGTCGACCCAGGCCTGGCGCTGCTCCGGCGTCAGTTGGCGCACGACGCCGCCGGCATCGACGATGGCCTGCTTGGCCTCTTCGTTGACCTCGAACGACTGTGCGTTACGGGTATCGGTCACCTCCTGAAGGATGGTGGCCAGTTGATCTCGCACGTCGTCGGGCAGGCTGTCCCACCAATCGACCGAGGTCACGACCATGTAGTCGAGCAGACCGATATTGGCCTCGGTGACCCCGTCCTGCACCTCGAAAAACTTCTGGCCGTAGATGTTCGACCAGGTGTTCTGCTGCCCGTCGACAACGCCGGTCTGCAACGCGCCATAAACCTCGGAAAAGGCCATCGGCTGCGGCGAGGCGCCCATCGCCTTCATCTGGGCCTTGAGCACGTCGGAGTTCTGCACCCGGAACTTCAGCCCCTTGGCGTCTTCCGGCACGATCAGCGGCTTGTTGGCCGAGATCTGCTTCAGCCCGTTATGCCAGAACTGCAGCCCCAGCAGGCCGCGGCGCACCATGGTTTCCTTCATCGCCCGGCCGGTGTCCGAATTCTGGAACTCGTCAACCGCGTCGATGTTCTTGAACATGAACGGCAGGTCGAAGATGCGGAACTTCTTGGTGAACTGTTCGAACTTCGACAGGCTCGGCGCGGCCAGTTGGACGTCGCCCTGCAGCATCGCCTCCAGCACCTGGTCGTCGTTGTAAAGCGTCGAGTTCGGGAAGACCTCCATGCAGGCCTTGCCGTCCATCTCCTCGTTCACCCGCTTTTGCAGCAGCGTCGCCGCGATCCCCTTGGGATGGCGGTCGGTATTGGTCACGTGGCTGAACTTGATGACGATCTCGCCGTCGTCACAGGCGGCAAAGGCCGCCGGGGCTCCAAGGCCCATCGCTATGGCAAGGCTTGCCACACCAAACAATTTCATCGGTCACTCCTCCCGATATCTTGATCTGGGTCGGGGGGCGTCCTGCCCCCTGCGCACCGGGAATCGATGCGTCGGCGCCAGTGAAGCGATTCGAATCGCCCCGCTCAAGCATCCGGTACCCCGATCTTGATCATAACGAAAAATCACACATTTCCAGCATGTTAATGTACTATCCTCAACAGATCCCGGACTACCTCCCGCACCCTTGTGCGGAATTCCGCACGGGATTCGGGCGCCCTGTGCGGAAATCCGCACAGCTGTGGTCGCCACCGCGACTCACTTTCAACGGCGGTAGTCCTCGGGCCGGATGCCATAGCGCGCGAGCTTGTCGTAAAACGTCTTGCGCGGCAGCTTGAGCGCCTTGGCCGCCTCCGAGGCGCGGCCGTTCTGCCGCCCCAGCGCCGCGACCAGCAGCGAGCGTTCCACCTGCGCCATCTGCTCGGCCAGGCCCAGCCCGCCCGCCTGCGCGCCCTCGTCCGGCATGCCCAGAACAAAGCGCATCGCCGCCGACATCAGCGACCGCGCGTTGCCCGGCCAGTCCTGCGCCATCAGCGCCGCCAGATGATCCGGGTCGATCTCGGGCACCGCGATTCCCGCCTGCTCGGCCGCCTGCGCGACGTAATGTCGAAACAGCACCGGGATATCCTCGCGCCGCTCGCTCAGCGCCGGAACCCGGATGTGCATCACGTCAAGACGATAGAACAGGTCGGCATTGAACCTGCCTCTCTCGACCCGCTGCGCAAGGTCGGCGGTCGAGCCCGCGATCACCCGGACCGGCGCCCCCTGCTCCAGCACCTCCTGCACCGCGTATTGCGTCGCCTCGGGCATCGCCGAGACCTCGTCTAGAAACAGCGAGCCACCCGCCGCCTGCTCGCAGAGCGCCGCGAACCCCTCGGCCTCGAGCCCCGCCGCCGGGCGTTTGACAAAGGGACCGCGTGCCACCGGCGACATCAGGTGCACCACCTCGGCCACCTTGGAAATGCCGCTGCCCTGCGGGCCGAGCACCAGCACGTCGGCGCCGGTGGGCGCCACGCTGCGCACACGCGCGCGCAGTTTCTCGGCCCGCGACGAGGTGCCGAACAGCATCCGTGCCGCCGGATCGCCGCGCTCCAGTTGCCGCTTCAGCCGCCGGTTCTCCAGCACCAGCGCCCGTGTCTTCAGCGCCCGCTCCAGCACCGCCAGAAGATCCGCCGCCGCGCAGGGTTTTTCCAGGAAATCAAAAGCCCCCTGGCCCATCGCGCGCACAGCCATCGGGATATCCCCCTCGCCGGTCAAAAGGATCACCGGCAGCTCTCGGTCGACTTTCTGGACATAGTTCAACAGGTGAAACCCGTCGCGCCCGGGCATGCGGATATCCGACAGGATCACGCCAGGGAACTCCGGCGTGATATGGTCCTTGGCCGCCACGAAGGATCCCGCGGTGATCGCCTCCAGCTCGGCCAGGTCCAGCGTCTGGCCCAGGGCATCGCGCACCGCCGCGTCGTCATCCACCAACAGTACCTTGCGGGTCATGCGGCACGCTCCTCTCGCCAGCGGTCCAGTTCCACGGTGAACACCGCGCCGCCGCCAGCCGCATTGGCGCCCCGGATATTGCCGCCAAAGCTTTGCACCAGCCCGTAGGAAATCGACAGGCCCAGTCCCATCCCCTCGTCTCCTCCGACCTCCTTGGTGCTGTAGAACGGCTCGAAGATCTTGTCCGGATCGGCGATGCCCGGCCCGCTGTCGCGCAGCCGCACCGCCAGCCGATCGCCTTCGTCCTCGACCGTGATGACAATGCGCTTGTCCGCCCGGCCCGCCATCGCATCGGCCGCATTGTTGATCAGGTTGACGAAAACCTGCGCCAGCCGCACCTCGCCGCCCCAGACGAACAGCGGCCCCGCCGGCGCCGCCCAGTCGAGCCCCACCGCGTCCGCGCGCAGCCGCGCCTCGGTCAGCTCCACCGCGCTGCCGATCACCTCCACCAGGTCGACCTTTGCCATCGGCTCACTCTCGTTGCGGGCAAAGGCGCGCAGGTTCTTGATGATCCGCGCCATCCGTGCCGCCATCTCGGCGATGCGGGTCAGGTTTTCGCCGGCTTTCTCCGCCCTGCCCCGGGCGAGAAAGGCCGCGCCGTTGTCGGCAAACTGCCGGATCGCCATCAGCGGCTGGTTCAACTCGTGGCTGATGCCCGCACTCATCTGGCCCAGCGCGCTCAGCTTGCCGGCCTGCACCAGGTCGGCCTGCGCCTGTTTCAGCGCCGCCTCGGCCTCCTCGCGTTCGACCACCTCGCGGCGCAACTTGACATTGGCCTGCGACAGCGCCCGGGTCCGGTCCGCCACCCGTTCCTCCAGCTTGATGTTGGCCTCGGCCAATGCCCGGCGCCGCTCGGTCACCAGGAACAGCACCGCGCCGAAGGCGAGGCAGATCGCCGCCACCGTCGCCGCCTGCAACCCGGCCAGCCGCCGCGCCGGGGCCACGTCGACCAGGATCTCGCCGGTCAGCCCCACCACCGGAAGCTCGCGCACCAGGTGCAGCGCGCGCCGCGGCAGGTATTGGCCCCAGTTCAGCCGCCAGACCTCATGCCCGCCGACCCGCCCGGTCGAGACCGACAAAGGGCCGCCCCCCACCGGCACCAAGCCCACCTGCCCGGGCACACGACGCCAGAACAACAGCTCGGAGCGGTTGGCGATGAACACCTCTTGCCGGTCGTCGACAAAGAACACCGCCGGCAGGCTGCCACGCCAGCTGCGCTCCACGTCCTCGACATCGGCCACCACCACCAGCGCGCCGCGCACCGATCCGTCGGCGGCAAAGGCAGGCGCCGCGAAGTAATAAGCGCGCCGCCCCTGCGGCCCGACGATGCCATGACCGCTGCCCAGCGCCCCATGCATGGCACGCCGGAAGTACCCCGCCCCGCCCAGGTCGGTGCCGATGATTCCCTGCGCCGCGGCCAGCACCTGGCCCGAAGTATCCATATAGAAGATGTCCAGCGCCCCGGTCTTGTCGGCCAGCGCCCGCAACAGCACGCGCGCCGCCGGTCGCCGAGCCGGATCCTCCAGCCCGGTCAGGGCGGGGCGATCCACGATCAGCACCGCCAGTTCCCGGTAGACCTGCAACTGCGTCGCCAGCCGGTCGCTGGCCAGCGCCAGATCGGCCTCGGCCCGCTGCGCCAACTGCCCCAGCGCCTGCACATAGCCATAGCGCCAGATCCCCGCCCCCAACGCCGCGACGCCCAGCACGAAGGCCAGGACGATCCAGCGGGGAAAGGCGGGTTTCGAACTCATGGCGCCCAGATTAGCAAACCCGCGCATGGATTGACCAGACAGCGCGCCCCGCCGGGCAGCGACCGTCACCCCTCCAGCGGCAGATCCGTGGTCGACTTGATCTCTTCCATCGACAGCAGCGCGGTGACGTTGTGCACCCGCACCTCCGAGATCAGCGCCTGGTAAAAGGCGTCATAGGCACGCGCATTCTTCACCCGCACCTTGAGGATATAGTCGATATCACCGGCCAGCCGGTGCGCCTCCTGCACCTCGGGGCGGTCCTGCAACGCCTTGAGAAAGGTCGCCTGCCACTCCGCCTCATGCTCCGAGGTGCGGATCAGCACGAAGAAACACGCCTCGTAGCCCAGCGCCTCGGCATCCAGGATCACGGTCTGCTTGCCGATCACCCCGGCGTCGCGCAGCTTGCGAATCCGGTTCCACACCGGGGTCTTCGAACTGCCCACGTTGCCCGCGATCACGTCCAGCGACTGGCTGGCATCGCGTTGCAGTTCGGCCAGTATTTTCCGGTCCAGCGCATCCATCCGTACCGACATTCTACTTTCCCCTTCACATTGGGACACAGGTTCCATCCATCACCACACATAGAACATATGTCCTTTTTCTTTCGTGCATATGGCTATTGCACGGAACATTTTCCTATATTCGATCTCAAGTCAATCACAGTGGACGGGCCAGCCATGCACCGCAAAGATCCCTCCTCCTCCGCACCTGCCTTCGCGCCGGGCTCCGTCTCTTTCACCGGCGCCGGCCCCGGCGACCCCGATCTGCTCACCCGCCAGGCACTACGTGCTCTGGCACAGGCCGATGTGGTCCTGCACGACAGCCTGATTTCGCCCGAGATCCTGGCAGAGGCCGGCCCCGACGCCCGCCTGATCGAAACCGGCAAGCGCGGATTTGCCCCCTCGATGGCGCAAGCGGAAATCAACGCCCAGATCGTGGCCCACGCCCGGACCGGCGCCCGCGTGGTGCGGCTGAAATCCGGCGATGCCACGATCTTCGGCCGCCTGGACGAAGAGATCGAGGCCTGTGACGCCGCCCGGATTCCCTGGCGCATCCTGCCCGGCATCACCGCCGCCTCTGCTGCCGTCGCCAGCATCGGTCAAAGCCTGACGCGACGGGGCCGCAACGCCTCGGTGCGTCTGCTCACAGGGCACGACATGGCGGGCTTTGCCGATCACGACTGGACCACGCTGGCCCGCCCGGGCGAGGTTGCGGCGATCTACATGGGCAAGGCCTCGGCCCGTTTCGTGCAGGGCCGACTGCTCATGCACGGCGCCGAGCGCGCCACCCCGGTCACGCTGGTCGAAAACGCTTCGCGCCCCGACCAGCGCATCCTTGCCACCACGCTGGACCGGTTGCCCGTCGAGCTCTCCGCTGCCGGCCTTGATGGTCCGGTCCTCACCCTCTACGGGCTCGCCCCCCGCGCCGCCGCGCGGGTCCTGCCCGGCCTCGCAACACAGCAAAAGGAATTCGCCTGATGCCCCGTCCCTTCACCCCAAAGATCGTCACCGCCTCGGACCTGATCGACGGCGACGTGATCTATCTTACCGCCGACGACCGCTGGAGCCGCCGCATCAGCGAGGCCGAGTTGATCGAGGACGAGGCCCACGCGCAGTTGCGCCTGCTCTATGCCGAGGCCCAGCAAACCCGCATCGTCGGCGCCTACCTCGCCGATGCGCGTCCCGGTCCCGACGGCCCCGAGCCGCTTCACTTCCGCGAGGCGTTCCGCGCCACCGGCCCCTCCAACTACGCTCACGGCAAGCAGGCCGAGGCCTGATCCCGCACGCCCAACACCCTTCCACAAGTGTGGGCAATTTTCTGCGCAGAAAATTCCCCCGGACCGCCGCCGAACAGGATCCTGACATGTACCGCTACACCGACTTCGACACCGCCTTTCTGGCCAGCCGCAACGCCCAGTTCCGCGCCCAGGTCGACCGCCGCATCAAGGGTCACCTGACCGAGGACGAGTTCAAGCCGCTGCGCCTGATGAACGGCGTCTACCTGCAATTGCACGCCTACATGCTGCGCGTGGCGATCCCCTACGGCACGCTGAATTCGGCACAGATGCGCCAGCTTGCCTATCTCGCCGAACGCTGGGACAAGGGGTACGGTCATTTCACCACCCGCCAGAACATCCAGTACAACTGGCCGAAACTGCGCGACATCCCCGACATGCTCGACGCCTTGGGCGAGGTCGGCTTGCACGCGATCCAGACCTCGGGCAACACCATCCGCAACACCACCGCTGACCCTTTCGCCGGCGCTGCCGCGGATGAAATCGCCGATCCGCGCCCGATCGCGGAACTGATCCGCCAATGGTCCACCGACCATCCGGAGTTCCAGTTCCTGGGGCGCAAGTTCAAGATCGCCATCACCGGCAGCCCCGACGACCGCGCCGTGACCAAGGCGCATGACGTCGGGCTGCGCCTTGTCGAACGCAATGGCGAAATTGGCCTGCAGGTGCTCATCGGCGGCGGGCTGGGCCGCACCCCGATGGTCGCGCAGGTGCTGCGCGACTTCCTGCCGCGCGAAGACCTGCTGCCCTATCTCGAGGCGGTGCTGGCGACCTACAATCAGCTCGGCCGCCGCGACAACAAGTACAAGGCGCGGATCAAGATCACCGTGCACGAGAACGGCATCGACACCATCCGCGCTCTGGTGGAAGAGCGGTTCGCGCAGATCCGACCGGACTTCACCGGCGAGGACCAGGCGCTGCTGCGCGAGATCGAGACCCATTTCGCCCCGCCCGCCTTTCGCGGCGGCAACGCACAGGCCTATGAGGCCGCCTATGACGCCGACCCGCTGTTCCGCTCCTGGGCCGACACCAACCTCGCCCCGCACCGCCGCGCCGATCACGCCATCGTCTCGATCAGCCTCAAGGCGCATGGGGCAACCCCCGGCGATGCCTCGGCCGAACAGATGCGCACGATGGCCGACCTGGCCGAACGCTACGGCTATGATGAGCTGCGCATCAGCCACGAACAGAACGTGATCTTGCCGCATGTGCACAAATCCGACCTGCCGGCACTGCACGCCGCCCTGCGCGCACAGGGTCTGGCCACCGCCAATATCGGGCTGATCTCCGATATCATCGCCTGCCCAGGCATGGATTACTGCGCCCTGGCCACCGCCCGCTCGATCCCGATCGCGCAGGAGATCGCCACCCGCTTCGACGAGTTGAAACTCGAACACGAGATCGGCGAGATGAAGATCAAGATCTCGGGCTGCATCAATGCCTGCGGCCACCACCACGTGGGCCATATCGGCATTCTCGGCCTCGACCGCGCCGGGGTGGAAAACTACCAGATCACCCTGGGCGGTGACGGCGGCCCCGACACGACGCTGGGCGAACGCACCGGCCCGGGCTTTTCCGCCGACCAGATCGTGCCGGCCATCGAACGGCTGATGCTGGCCTATCTCGAACTGCGCGAGGGGCCGGAGGAAAGCTTCCTCGACACCTACCGCCGACTTGGCGCCGATCCGTTCAAATCGGCGCTCTACGACAGCACCCGGACCGAGGCCGCGTAACCCCCATGCCTCTTCTCTTTGAAAATACTCCCGCCGGAGGCTCCGGCGCCGAGGCCTCCGCGTCGCTGGCCGACAAGGTCGCCGCGCTCAACACCCGCTATCGCCACCACGGCGCGACCGAGGTGATGGGTGCCGCCCTGACCGAGGCCGGGCGCATCGCGCTGGTGTCCAGCTTTGGCGCCGAATCCGTGGTGCTGCTGCACATGGCGGCGGTGATCGACCGCGCCGTGCCGGTGGTTTTCATCGACACCGAGATGCTGTTCACCGAAACGCTGGTCTACCAGGCCGAGCTCAGCGAACGGCTGGGCCTGCGCAACCTGCAGATCATCCGCGCCACCGACATCGCGCGCGAGGATCCCGACAACACCCTGCACCAGCGCAACACCGACGCCTGCTGCGCCCTGCGCAAGACCCGGCCACTGCAGGCGGCGCTCAAGGGGTTCGACGGCTGGATCACCGGGCGCAAGCGGTTCCAGTCCGGCCGCCGCGCCGCGCTCGACTTCTTCGAGCTCGAGGAGGGCACCGGCCGCATCAAGGTCAACCCGCTGGCCCATTGGGCGCCCGAGGACGTGCAGACCTATATCGAGGAAAACCGCCTGCCGCGGCATCCGCTGGTGGCGCACGGCTATCCTTCCATCGGTTGCGCGCCCTGTACCTCGCCCGTCAAACCCGGCGAAGACCCGCGTTCCGGCCGCTGGCGCGGCCAGCAAAAGGACGAATGCGGGATTCACTTCGTCAACGGCAAACTCGTCCGCACAGGAGTCTCCGCATGACCGACACCGTTCTTGTCACCGATACCGGCTTTTCCCCCGACGACTGGTCGGGGGACGACACGCGCAGCGCGACCCTCGCCCCCGACGACCGGGCTGGCGACCTGGCCGCCCGGCTGGCCGAGCTGGACCTGATCCGCGTCACCTTTCCCAGCTTCGCCGACGGGCGCGGCTTCACCCTGGCGCGCGACCTGCGGCGGCTGGGCTATGCCGGGCGGCTGCGCGCCACCGGCCACGTCCTGGCCGACCAATACGCCATGGCCCGCCGCGCCGGCTTCGACGAGGTCGAGATCGACAGCGCCCTCGCCGCGCGCCAGCCCGAGGATCAATGGCGCGCCCGTGCCGATTGGCGCGCGCATGACTACCAGGCCCGGCTGCGCGGCGGCACCGACGCCCGGACGCCCGCCTGAAATCGCCCCGGACAGCCGCAACCGACCGCTATCTGAAACGCGGCTCGAGACATCAGGTCGCGGATTTCCCCTTCACCTGACCTGAATCAAAGATTACCCAGAGGTGTCGGTATATCGACCGGCAAGGAAACAATGACCGAGATGCGCCCCGTGACTGATCCAGCGACCGATCCCGCAACCGATGCCACCCCCGTCAAGGCCCCCACCCTGCCCGACGCCCAGACGGTGACCTTCGTCAAACATTGGACCGACCGGCTGTTCTCCTTCCGGGTGACGCGGCCCGCCTCGCTGCGGTTCCGCTCCGGCGAATTCGTGATGATCGGGCTGATGGGCGATCCCGACCCAAAGACCGGCAAGCAGAAACCGCTGCTGCGCGCCTATTCCATCGCCTCGCCGTCCTGGGACGAGGAGTTGGAGTTCTACTCGATCAAGGTGCCCGACGGCCCGCTGACCTCGCGGCTCCAGCACATCGAAGCGGGCGACGAGATCATCCTGCGCCCCAAGCCCGTTGGCACGCTGGTGCATGACGCGCTCCTGCCGGGCAAGCGGATCTGGCTGTTCGCCACCGGCACCGGCATCGCCCCCTTCGCCAGCCTGCTGCGCGACCCGCAGACCTATGAGGATTACGACGAGGTGATCCTGACCCACACCTGCCGCCAGGTCGAAGAGTTGCAATTCGGCAAGGAGCTGATCGACAGCATCCGCAGCGACGAGTTGCTGGCCGAACTGATCGGCGAGGGTTTTCACGACAAGCTGCGGTATTACCCCACCACCACCCGCGAAGAGAGCCCCAAGATGGGCCGCATCACCGACCTGATGCGCAAGGGCGAGGTGTTCGAGGATCTCGGCGTCGATCCGATCAACCCCGACAACGACCGCGCCATGGTCTGCGGCAACCTCGCCTTCAACCTCGAGATCAAGGAGATGCTCGAGGGCTACGGGCTGGAAGAGGGCGCCAACTCCAAGCCGGCGCAATACGTGGTCGAAAAGGCGTTTCTCGACTGATCCCGCGCGCGCTGTCGCCGGCCCGGCGGCGCCACTGTTCCCCGGTCGCGAGAGACGACGTTCATCGTCGCATCATCGAGAACAGCCCGCCTCTTCGAACCAGGGGCGACCCGCCAAAACATGGCAAATCAACAGAGCGATGGAAACGCCATCGTTTCTTGCTGGAGTCATGTCCAGACGAAGAAATTGAGTATTTGGAAAGAGAAGAAGGGGGCTTTCCTGCCGTCGCCGCGAAGCCGCCTCATGGCGGCAGGCGCCGCGGTTTCAGGCCTCCAGCTCTGCGTCCCAGTAAAGAAAGTCCATCCAGCTTTCGTGCAGCAGGTTGGGCGGGAACTTTCGCCCGGTATTGCGCAGCTCCTCGGCCCCGGGCTGACGCGGCGGGCGGCGCAGCGACATGCCGGCACGGCGCAGCGACTTGGACCCCTTTTTCAGGTTGCAGGGCGAACAGGCCGCGACCACGTTTTCCCAGCTGGTGACGCCACCGGCGGCGCGCGGCACCACGTGGTCAAAGGTCAGGTCGCCCTTGGCGCCACAGTACTGGCAGCGGAATTCGTCCCTCAGAAATAAATTAAAGCGCGTGAAGGCCACGCGCTTTTGAGGTTTGACGTAATCTTTCAGGACCACCACGCTGGGCATCCTGATGCTGGTACTGGGACTGTGCACGAAGTCGTCGTATTCGGCGACGATATCCACACGGTCAAGCCAGGCCGCCTTGATCGCCTCCTGCCAGGACCACAGCGATAATGGGTAGTAGGACAGCGGCCGGTAATCCGCGTTCAGGACCAGCGCCGGGTGCTGTTTCAGGGCCCCGGGCCGTCGTACAAAATCCGATCTGAAATCGCCGTCCATCACCTGAGTCCGCCCTCGTCCTGTCCGCCTGTTTCCCGACGCCAGGACGGGGAACCCCGCCCCAGCCTCATCTTGACTATATATCGTGGTTGACCTCTGGCAAGCACAGATTAACCACTACATGTCGCAACAGCGATACGCTGCCCGGATGACAGGCAGATGACAGTTATCCACAAGCGGGACATTTCCTTTTCACCGCGGCTGCGCTAGGGCGGCGGCATGACCCGGCTGATCCGTTTCAACAAACCGCATGACGTGCTGCCCCAGTTCACCGACCGGGGCAGCGAAGGCAGCCCGCGCAGGACGCTGTCGGATTTCATCGACCTGCCCGGGGTCTATCCCGCCGGGCGGCTAGACCGCGACAGCGAGGGGCTGATGCTGCTGACCGATGACGGGCGGCTGCAGGCGCGCATCACCGATCCTCGGCACAAGATGGAAAAGACCTACCTCGTGCAGGTCGAGGGGCTGCCCGACGCCACCGCGCTGGCAGCGTTGCGCGATGGAGTCGAGCTGAAGGACGGCCGCACACGGCCCGCGAAAGCGCGGCGGATCGAGGCGCCAAAGGCCCTCTGGCCGCGCGATCCGCCGATCCGAGTGCGCAAGAGCGTGCCCGATTGCTGGATCGAACTGACCCTGCGCGAGGGGCGCAACCGGCAGGTGCGGCGGATGACGGCCGCGGTGGGTCACCCCACCCTGCGGCTGATCCGCTGGCGCATCGGGCCGTGGACGCTGGACGGGCTGGCCCCGGGCGCGTGGGAGGACCTGCCGCCCCCTGACAGGCGCGCCGCCCGCTGATACACTGTGGTCATGACCCGAACCTCTTCCCTTCCCCCCGCACCTGCCCCCGGCGCCGTGCTGGAAACCGGGCTTTATGCCGCCGATCTCGATGCGGCCGAGGCGTTCTATGGCCGGCTGCTGGGGCTGGAGCGGATCACGCGCGACGGCAATCGCCACGTGTTTTTCCGCGTCGGGCCCGGTATGCTGCTGATCTTCAACCCTGAGGAGACCGAGACCGACACCGGCACCACGACGATGCCGGTGCCACCCCACGGGGCGCGCGGACCCGGGCACATGTGTTTTGCCATGGAGCGCGACGAGATCGCGGCGATGCGCGCCCGGCTGCTGGCGGCGGGGCTGGAGATCGACGCGGAGTTCGACTGGCCGAATGGCGCGCACTCACTCTATGTCCGCGACCCCGACGGCAACTCGGTCGAGTTCGCCGAGCCGCGCCTGTGGCAGGACGATTGATCATGCGCAAGGACGGGCGGCGCTTGACCGACTAACTTGGGGAGATCCGGCAAGGAGATCCCCGATGACCGAGTCCCCTGCCCTGCACTACATGGTCGGCGGCGGGATCGCCGCGCTGGCGGCGGCATCCGCCCTGATCCGCGATGCCGGCGTTGCCGGCGAGACGATCCGCATCCTCGACGACCGGTCCCGGCCCGGCGGCGCCCTTGATGGCGCCGGAGAGGCGACCTGGGGGTACCTCACCCGGGGCGGGCGGATGTTCGAGCCGAATTTCCTCAACACGCTTGACCTGCTGTCGCAGGTCCCGGCCCCCGACATGCCCGACCGCAGCGTGACCGAGGATATCCTGGCCTTCAACGCCGAGGTACAGGCCGGATCCAACTGTCGGCTGATCGCGGCGGGGCAGCCGGCGGACATGACGCACCTGGGCCTCGCGGCGGTGGATATCGTGGCGTTGAACCGGCTGATGCTGACCGGCGAGCACAGCCTCGGCGCGCGCACCATCGGATCATGCTTCGGGCGCGCCTTTTTCGACAGCAATTTCTGGATCATGTGGTCGAGCATGTTCTCGTTCCAGCCGTGGCACGCGGCCGTTGAGATGCGGCGCTATCTGCGGCGTTTCCTTCACCTGTTCCCTGGCTTCGCCCGGATCGAGGGGATCCTGCGCACCCGCTACAACCAGTATGACAGCGTGATCGCCCCGCTGGAGGGTTGGTTGCGTGACCAGGGCGTGCGTTTCGACAGCGGCGCGGTCGTCACCGGACTCGAGATCGAAGGCACCGAGGCCCGCCGCGACGTGACCGCGATCACGCTGTCGGAGGGCGCGCATATCCCGGTTCGGCCCGGGGACCGGGTGTTCCTCACGCTGGGGTCGATGACCGATGGCGCCACCTATGGCACCAATGCCGCCGCACCTCCGCTGACGCCCGGCCCGACGCCCGCTCTTGATCTATGGCACGCCCTGGCCCGGCAGCATTCCGGCTTTGGCACGCCGAACACCTTTGCGGGGGATATCGAGAAAACCGCCTGGACCTCGTTCACGGTGACCCTGGACCGACCGGAATTCCGCGACCACATCGAGACCCTGACCGACAATGAGACGGGCACCGGCGGTCTGGTGACCATCCGCGACAGCGCGTGGCTTTTGTCCTTCGTGCTGTTCAACCAGCCCCATTTCCGGACCCAGCCAGAGGGCACCACGGTGTTCTGGGGCTATGGGCTGCGCGGCGACCGTGACGGCGATTTCGTATCCAACCCGATGTGGCAGGCAAGCGGCGACCAGATCCTCTCCGAGCTGTGCTGGCAGTTGCGCCTGTCCCCTGATGCGCGTCGCTGGTTCGATGGCGCGCGGATTCTGCCCTGTCGGATGCCCTATATCACCAGCCAGTTCATGCCGCGCCGGCGCGGCGACCGGCCTGCGGTGCGTCCGAAGGGGGCGGGAAACTTCGCCCTGATGGGGCAGTTCGTCGAACAGCCGCTCGATACCGTCTTTACCGTCGAATATTCGGTGCGCAGCGCGCGGGCAGCGGTTCACGCCCTGACCGGGCGGGGCGCGCCGATCCCGGTCAGGCGCAGCGACCGCGATCCGCGCGCCCTGCTGCGCGCGGCCCGTGTTCTGATGGAGGTCTGATATCTGAACGGCGGCTCACCCCGTCGGGGTCTTTTGCGCCGCGCCGCCCCGGTCCGGGGCGACCTCGAATGTGCCGGTTACGACCAGCCGGGATCACAGCCCCAGCTTGTCGCGCATGAAGGCCAGCGCCACGCTCAGCCCGTCGGGCGCGATGCCGTGGCCGGTGCCCTTCATCACATGGGCAAAGACATCCTTGAACCCGGCCTCCTGCAGCGCCTCGGCGGTCTCCGGAAGCGATTGCGGCGGCACCATGTCGTCCTGGTCGCCATGCACCAGCAGCACGGGCATCCGGCTGACCACCTCGTCCTTGAGGGTCTCGGGGCTGAGCAGACGCCCGGAGAAGGCCACGATGCCGGCCACCGCATCCTCGCGCCGGGGGGCGACATGCAGGCTCATCATCGTGCCTTGGGAAAAGCCGAACAACACCACCTGTTCGGGCAGCACGTCCTCGTCGACCATCAGCGCGTCGAGAAAGGCGTTGATGTCCTCGACCGCCGCCCGCATCCCGCGCTCGGCCTCTTCCTCGCTCGAGCCGTCAAGCCAGGGGATCGGGAACCACTGGAAGCCATAGGGCGCGCCGGCGCAATTCTCCGGCGCGTCGGGCGCCACGAAAAGCGTGTCGGGCAGATGCTCGCCCAGCGGATCGGCCAGCCCCAGCAGGTCGGCGCCATTGGCACCGTAGCCATGCAGAAACACCACGATCGAGCGCGTCTGCCCCGACAGCGGCCCCTTGCGGCCGGCGTTCAATACTCGTGTCATCGGATCCCTTCCCTGTCCTTGGCCACGCGGTAATAGGCCCACAGAAGCCGCGCCGCAACCGAGCGCCAGGGCGCCCAGTCCTCGGCCATCCGGCGCAAGACCCGTTCGCGCGGACGCTCGGGCAGATCGAACAGCAGCCGAGCCGATTCCTGCAAGGCCAGATCGCCGGGGGCAAAGACATCGGCGCGACCAAGGCTGAACATCGCGTAGATTTCCGCCGTCCACACCCCGATCCCCGGAACCTGCGTCAGGGTCGCGATCACCGCCTCGGTGGGGGCGCCGCGCAGGGCGGCGTAGTTGATCCGCGCCTCGGCCAGCGCCCTTGCATAGCGGATCTTTTGCCGGCTGAGCCCGACGGCGCGCAGATCCTCGTCGCTGGCCCACCCGATCTTGCGCGGGCCGGTCAGCCGCGCCGCCTGCATCCGCCCCCAGATCGCATTGGCCGAGGCGACGCTGACCTGCTGGCTGACGATGGCCGACAGAAGCTGCGCAAAGCCGTCCGGTCGCAGCCGCAGCGGCAGCGGTCCGGTCTGCGCCAGCGCCCGCGCCAGCCGCGGATCGCGCGCGGCAAGCCAGGCCGCCCCCTCGGCGACGCAATCGGCGGTTTCGATGATCCGTCCCGTGGTCATGCCCGGACCATAGGAATTGTATCGACACAGGCAAGCCGTCTTGTGTCCCTTCACATTCACCGATACGCAAGCGTCATGCATGATATCGACGACAAAAAAGCCAAGCGAAACGTGGCCGTCCTGGTCGCCGCCCAGGCCCTGCTGGGGGCGCAGATGCCCATGATCTTTACCGTCGGCGGGCTGGCGGGCCAGTCGCTGGCCAGCAATGCCTGCCTGGCGACGCTGCCGATCTCGCTCATCGTTCTGGGCTCGATGATGGCGGCGACCCCGGTCTCGGCGATCATGCAGAAATGGGGCCGCCGGGCGGGCTTCATGCTGGGGGCCACGGCTGGGGCGACCGGCGGGGCGATCGGGGCCTATGGCCTGTACCTCGCATCGTTCCCGGTGTTCCTGCTGGGCAGCCTGATCACCGGCATCTACATGAGCGCGCACGGATTTTACCGCTTTGCCGCCGCCGACACCGCCTCGGAGACGTTTCGCCCCAAGGCGATTTCCTACGTGATGGCCGGCGGGCTGTTGTCGGCCGTGATCGGGCCGCAACTGGTCAAGGTCACCTCGCAGGCGATGGTGATCCCCTTCCTCGGCACCTATCTTGCCGTGATCGGTGTGAATGTCGTCGGCTCGCTGCTGTTCCTGCTTCTCAACATCCCCAAACCGAAAGCACCGGCGGCAGATGCGCCGCGCGGCCGCACACGGTGGGAGCTGATCACCACCCCCCGTATCCTGGTGGCGGTGATCTGCGCCATGGTGTCCTACGCGCTGATGAACCTGGTGATGACCTCCACGCCGCTGGCGGTGGTCGGCTGCGGCTTCGAACAGAACAGCGCCGCCGACGTAGTCACCAGCCACGTCCTGGCAATGTACATCCCGTCGTTCTTCACCGGACACCTGATCGCCCGCTTCGGGGTGGAAAAGATCATGGCGGCGGGGCTTGTCATCCTGGCCGGGGCCGGTGCGGTGGCGCTGAACGGGGTGGAACTGGAGAACTTCTTCATCGCGCTGGTGCTGCTGGGGCTGGGCTGGAACTTTGGTTTCATCGGCGCCACCACCATGCTGGCCGGCGCGCATGAGCCGCATGAACGCGGCCGGATGCAGGGGCTGAACGACCTGCTGGTGTTCGGCGGGGTCACCATGGCCTCGCTGGCCTCGGGCGGGCTGATGAACTGTTCAGGCGGCACCGCGCAGGAGGGCTGGACCGCCGTGAACATGGCGATGGGTCCGTTCCTGATGCTGGCCGGCGGCGCGCTGCTGTGGCTGATGTTCCAGCCCGAACAAGGTCGCACGCGCGATACCTGAGCTTACTACCAGCGCCCAGAGGCGGCGCGCGCCATCAGCGTCAACCGCTTGCGCGCCTCGCTCTGGCCCAGCGTGCCCTGCGCCACCCGCGCCGGTTCCTGCTGCGCCTGCCGCAGAATGACACCGGTCTGCCACCCCGACAGCAACGCCGGGCGTGCCCCGGGCGAGATCGCACCGCGCGCCGCCCTTGCGCGCGACAGGTGATCGAGGCCACGTTCGGCCAGCGCCCGCACCGCTTCGGGCCGCCCGTCCAGCAGGGGAATGCGCCCGCGCGCCTCAAGCTCGGGCACCGCGCGCAACCAGTTGGCCAACCCGGTGGCAAAGCCGAAATCGCGCACCACACGCTCCTCGGCCGCGCCCAGCATACTGGCCGCCGCCCAGAGCAGGCTGCCGGCACTCTGGTCGATGTAGCGGTCGAAATGGGCAGCATCCTCGAAGGGATCACGATATATATCCCAACGCCTTACGGCAACATGCTCATCCATCGCCGCCGCCAGTTTCGGCGTCATCACCGCACCCAGCGGCGTCACAACCTCGTGCCGGCGCACGGGGCCACCGGCGGCGATCTCCTCCAGCGCGTCGCGCCACCATTGTAGCCGCATCTCGGCGATCATCGCCTCTTGCGTGACCCAGGGCGCGCGCGACACCTCGACATTCATCGCGAACAGTGGAAACAGGGCCCGCCGCGCCGCCGGGGGGGCGGCCATGGTGGCGAGGAACCGGTCAGGATCGCCGCGCTGCACCAGCCCGGCACAGGCCGCCAGATCATCATTGGAGCTGGTCAAGGTACTCTCCCATCAGGCGCGGGGTAACGGCGGCATTGATCACGCCCAGGTGGCTTACCCCCGGGATCAGGTGATAGGATCCGCCGGGATTGGCCGGGACCATCGTGGCCTGGAACCGGTCGGCGCGAAACGCCTCGTCGGCGTCACCCAAAACAAGAAGAAATGGAAGCAAGGCACTGATGTCCTTTAGGTAATCCGCCCTGGGCGCATAAGAAATATTGAGCCGGTAGCTATAGGCGCCCGTCATCTCGCCGCGCAGCCGTTCCGGCACGTTGAACTCGATCGCGGTCAGCCCGTTCAGCGCCCGGAAGCCGACCGCGTTGAGCATCGACAGACCGATGATCCGCCGCGTCAAGGGACGCGCCCAACCCCCTGAATTATTGCGCATTGTCGGCGCGTCGTACTTCAGGAACGGGGCCACCAGCATCGCGCCGTCCGGGCGCGGGGTTTGCGCCCCGCCGGCATAGCGGATCGCCAGCCCGCCGCCCGAGGAATGCCCGGCGAGGACGAACTTCTGCCCCGGTTCCAGATGCGCTCGGGCGAGGTCGGCGATATCCTCTTCCAACTGGCCGATATGGGTCACGTCGGGGGCCTTGGCCCGGCTGGCCCCGTGGCCACGCAGATCCGGCAGGAGCACGGTGGCATGCGCCGACAGTGCCCCGGCCAGCCCGGCGTAATACAGCCCCTGCGCGCCGGAGCCGTGGATCAGCACCACCAGCGGCGTGCCTTCGGGGCCGGGAAACAGGCGATAGGCCAGTTCGACGCCGTCGCGCGCGGTATAGCTTTGCGGCTCGGGCGCGGAGATTGCGCCGCCCGGCTCCGGGAACGTCAGCCCGCCGCCCGCGAAGGGCTGCCCCGGCCGCTGCGACAGGATCAGCCCGCCGGCCACCGCCAGGTAAGCCGCCGCGCCGATCAGCGCGCTTCGCAGCAGGATCGGGGCGAGGCCGGAGATCATGCGTCGGTCGGTGCGGCGTCGCGGACCAGCTTCCAGCGGATCGCGTCAAGCAGCGCCTCGAAACTGGCGTCGACGATGTTCGGACTGACCCCCACGGTGGACCAGCGCCGCCCCTGCCCGTCGGCGCTGTCAATAATCACGCGGGTCACTGCCTCGGTGCCGCCCTGGGTGATGCGCACCTTGAAATCGACCAGCCGCATGTCCTCGATGATCGCCGAATAGCGGCCCAGGTCCTTGGCCAGCGCCTTGGACAGCGCGTTGACCGGGCCGCGGTCACTGCCGTGTTCATCGACGGACTCGCTGACCGAGAGTTTTTTCTCGCCGTCGACCTTCACCACCACCACGGCCTCGGACAGGCTGACCATGCGGTCATACTTGTTCTTGCGCCGCTCGACCGTCACCTTGTAACGCTTGACCTCGAAGAAGGCGGGCAGTTGCCCCAGTTCGTCGCGCGCCAGCAACTCGAAACTCGCCTGCGCGGTGTCATAGGCATAGCCTTCGTCCTCGCGCGCCTTGATCCGGTCAAGGATGCGGCCAAGGGCGGGGTCACGCGGCGCGACCTCCAGCCCGGCCTCGGCGAGCCGCCGGCGCAGGTTGGATTGCCCGGCCTGGTTCGACATCGGGATGATGCGCGCATTGCCGACCAGATCGGGCGTGATGTGCTCATATGTCGCCGGGTCCTTGAGGATGGCGCTGGCATGCAGCCCGGCCTTGTGGGCAAAGGCCGAGGCGCCTACATAAGGCGCCTGTTTCATCGGTACCCGGTTGAGGATATCGTCCAGCATCCGGCTGGTCCGGGTCAGCCCCTTGAGCGCCTCAAGGCTGATGCCGGTCTCATAGGTGCTGGCATAGGGTTCCTTGAGCAGCAGCGTCGGAATCAGCGAGGTCAGGTTGGCATTGCCACAGCGTTCGCCCAGCCCGTTCAGCGTGCCCTGCAACTGCCGCACCCCGGCATCGACGGCGGCCAGCGTGCCGGCAACCGCGTTCTCGGTGTCGTTATGGGTGTGGATGCCCAGGCGGTCGCCGGGAATGCCCTCGGCGATCACCGCGCGCACGATACGGGCGATCTCCTCCGGCAGGGTGCCGCCGTTGGTATCGCAAAGCACGATCCAGCGCGCGCCGCCCGCCTGCGCCGCCTGCAGACATTGCAGCGCATATCCCGGGTTGGCCTTGTAGCCGTCAAAGAAATGCTCGGCATCGAACAGCGCCTCGCGCCCCTGCGCCACGATATGGGCGATGGAGGCGCCGATGTTCTCGAGGTTCTCCTCCAGTGTGATGCCGAGCGCGGTCTCGACGTGGTAATCATGGGTCTTGCCGACAAGACAGACCGCACCGGTGCCCGCGTTCATCACCGCCGCCAGCACGTCGTCGTTTTCCGCCGAACGCCCGGCGCGCTTGGTCATGCCAAAGGCGGTCAGCCGGGCCTTGGTCGCCGGGGCGGTCTCGAAAAACGCGCTGTCGGTGGGGTTGGCCCCGGGCCAGCCGCCCTCGATGTAATCAACGCCAAGGCTATCGAGTGCCTGCGCGATGCGGATCTTCTCTGGCGTGGAGAATTGCACGCCTTGCGTCTGCTGCCCGTCGCGCAGCGTGGTGTCGTAGATGTAGAGACGATCCTTAAGCAGGGTGGCCTTAGACATGGTGCATCTCCTCCTGCGCGTATTGGGTCTTTGGCGGAACCATGGCCCCCTTGCCCGCGAAGCGGGCAGCGCCCGTCCCGCCCCCCCACGGGGCGGGCGCTTTGCGTCCCCCCCGCGCTGTCCGGGCGCGATGGTCTGCGTTTTGAACGGGGCGTGTCATTCGAGACCCTCCAGCTTGGTGGCGTCGAAGTTTGGGCCAGGGACCAACTCGACCCCATCTTTCGACATTCGAACTTCCAACCCGGCAGCGATAAGGACTTTTTTTTGTGTATCTACTTTCGAAAAGTCCTTGCTCTCCATCGCCTCTTTACGGAGTTGGTCGAGAGCCAACCCGAGTTCAGCCAATTCTGCACTCGCACCGAACCCATGCGCCATCGACAGATAGTGTTCTTTAAAATTTGCCCTGACGTCATCCGACAAGAGCCCCATGAAGCGCGCGTGGTCCAGAAGGTCCTGTGGTTTTGATTGCATCGAATTCACGATCGTAAGCGCCAAGTGCGTATTAAGATCATCGCCCAAGGCATCGAGCAGTTTCGGGTTCGGCTGGAACTCCTCCGACGGTACAGGATCGAGATCAACTGTGGCCATCATCCAATTTTGCAAGGTCGCCTCGGCTTGCTTTGCCTTCTTCTCCGTCCAGTCCATCGGCTTGCGATAATGTGTGCTCAGAAACACGAACCGGATCACCTCGCCCGGTATGCCCTGGTCCAGCAGGTCTCGCACGGTAAAGAAATTGCCCAGCGATTTGGACATCTTCTTGCCCTCGACCTGCAGCATCTCGTTGTGCAGCCAATAGCGGGCGAACTCCCCCTTGGGGTGGGCGCAGCAGCTTTGCGCGATCTCGTTTTCATGGTGCGGGAACATCAGGTCGTTGCCGCCGCCGTGGATGTCAAAACTGTCTCCCAGAAGCTCGTAACTCATCGCCGAGCATTCGATATGCCAGCCGGGCCGCCCCCGTCCCCAGGGGCTGTCCCAGCCGGGCTGGTCGGGCTCGGAGGGTTTCCACAGCACGAAATCCATCGGGTTGCGCTTGTAGGGCGCGACCTCGACCCGGGAACCGGCGATCATGTCATCGACCGTGCGCCCCGAGAGCGCGCCGTAGCTCTTGTAGCTTTCGACCGCGAACAGCACGTGCCCCTCGGCCGCATAGGCATGACCACCCGCGATCAAGTCCTCGATCATCGCCACCATCTGCGGGATGAACTCGGTCGCGCGCGGCATGGCGTCGGGCTCCAACGCCCCCAGCGCGCCCATGTCGTCGAGGAACCATTGGGTGGTCTCGGCGGTGATCTGCTCGATTGGCCTTCCGCTCTCCTCGGCGCGCCGGATGATCTTGTCGTCGACGTCGGTGAAGTTGCGGACATAGGTGACGTGGTCGGCACCGTACGTTTCGCGCAGCAATCTGTACAAGACATCGAACACCACGACGGGGCGGGCGTTGCCCAGATGCGCCCGGTCATAGACCGTCGGCCCACAGACATACATCCGCACGTTGTCCGGGTCGATGGGGGTGAACACCTCTTTGCGGCGGGTGCGGGTGTTGTGCAGTTTGATCGTCGTCATGACGTACTCCTCGACGGCGCGGCGCTCGGCGCGGGCTTAGCAACTTGTCTCGGAGATGGAAACGACAGAAACCGGCCCGCTGATACGCTCAGCAGGGAATGCAGCAGATAATGATGCAACGGGTCCGGGTCATGGCGATGGGATAGCACGCAGCGCCCCGCCGGAAAAGGTGAAAAGCAGCGCGTCGGCGCAGCACAGGGTCCCGCGCCGCACGCCGGAGGGTTGAGCGGCGGTTGTCCCTCCCACACCCGGCGGCTATGGTGCAACTCAAGATGGAGAAACCAAAATGGCATCGTTGAAACGCTGGCTGGACCGCCGTCGCAACCCGTGGAAGGGCGTGTTCTTCGACTCCTTCCTCAAGTTCCGAAAAGACGGGGCGCAGGCGCGGCTGACCGATTTCCTTGACCTCGAGGCCGGGTCGGTGGTGATCGACTTCGGCGGCTTCGAGGGGACATGGACCGACGCGGTGCTGGCCGCCCAGCCCGAGGCCCGCGTGCATGTGTTCGAGCCGCATCCCGGCTATGCCGCCGCCCTGCGCGACAAGTTCGCCGATCGCCCGAACGTCACCATCCACGAGGCCGCCATGGGGCGCGAGGCGGGCACGCTGTCGCTGTCTGACGCGGGGGATGCCTCCTCTGCCGTGGCCACGCATGACCGCAGCTTTACGGCCCCGGTCATCGCGGCGCGAACCTTCTTCGACGAGCAGGGAATCGACCGGGTGCAACTGGCCAAGATCAACATCGAGGGCGGCGAATACGAGCTTTTGCCGGCGCTGATCGAGGCCGGGCTGATCGGGCGGGTCGCACGACTGATGGTGCAGTTCCACCTGTTCGAGCCGAAATTCCACGAGCTGCGCAGCGATATCGTGAACCACCTGTCCGAGACCCACGCGCTGGGCTGGTCCTATCCCTTCGTCTGGGAGGAATGGCGGCTCAGGGCCTGACAAAAAAAGGGGGGGCTTTCGTCCCCCCCTCAGTTTCGCCGTCCAGGCTCATCTCGTTGACCGCTCAAAGTGTTTTTTGCCTGCGGCCAGGACGTCGTCAGGGGCGAGCGCACCCGCCCCGGAGAAGAGTGGGAAGGGCGATACCCTGCCCCACCCCGTACACGCGGGCTTCAAGGAAACCCGCCGGACGGAACCGATTGGAAACCAGCGGTTTCCGCGCGGTCCCGCGCCGTATCTGTCCAGGCGGGGCGCATGACCGCCCCGCCCCCTTGTTCGGCGGGGCCGGACCCGAAGGCCCCCTGCCCCTGAGCGCCCCTGTCGGCGCTGTTCGCTCAGCTACACCCGCTGGTCGCACCGCAGGTGTTGCATTTCATGCAGGTGCCGTTGCGCACCAGCGTGTAGTTGCCGCATTCGCCACAGGCCTCGCCCTCGTAGCCCTGCATCTTGGCCTTGGCGCGGGCGTCCATCGACACCGTGCCGCTGCTCGTCGCGGTGCTGGAGGCGGCGGCGGCACCGGCCGACGCGGTCTCGGGCACCAGCGTTTGCAGCGCGGCCTCGGCATCGGGACTGCCGCTCAGCGCGGTGGCGCCCAAGCTCTGGCCGCCGTTGAGCACGATCAACTCCTGCGGCAGGCGCTTGCGCAGGTAGCCGGTGGAGCTGATCTGTTTCAGCACCTCCAGCGAGCGGGAGGCAGCGGATTCGCTCATCTCCGAGATGTTCGAGACACCCTCTTCCTCGCCATGCCCCAGATCGTCAAAGCTGGTGCCTTGCGGTTTGATATGGGCCAGGTCGGTACGGTCGAGGTAGGAGACCGCCAGTTCGCGGAAGATGTAATCGAGGATCGAAGTCGCGTTCTTGATGCTGTCGTTGCCCTGCACCATGCCCGCCGGTTCGAACTTGGTGAAGGTAAAGGCATCGACGAATTCCTCGAGCGGCACGCCGTATTGCAGCCCGACGGACACCGCGATGGCAAAGTTGTTCATCATCGCGCGAAAGCCGGCGCCTTCCTTGTGCATGTCGATGAAGATCTCGCCCAGGTGGCCATCCTCATACTCGCCGGTGCGCAGGTAGACCTTGTGCCCGCCGACGATGGATTTCTGGGTGTACCCCTTGCGGCGCGTCGGCATCTTTTCGCGGCCCCGGGCAACCTCCTTGATCACGACCTTCTCGATCACCTTCTCGGCCAGAGTTGCGGCCTTTTCCTGCATCGATCCGGTGGCGAGGATTTCCTCGGCCTCCTCGTCATCCTCGACCAGGGCCGCCGCCAGCGGCTGACTCAGCTTGGAGCCGTCGCGGTAGAGCGCGTTGGCCTTCACCCCCAGCGACCAGCTGAGTTCATAGGCCTTCTGGCAGTCTTCGATGGTGGCGTCGTTGGGCATGTTGATCGTCTTGGAGATCGCCCCCGAGATGAAGCTTTGCGCTGCCGCCATCATCGTGATGTGGCTGTTGACGTCAAGGAACCGCTTGCCCTTCTTGCCACAGGGGTTGGCGCAGTCGAAGATGCTGTAATGCTCCTCGCGCAGGTGCGGCGCCCCTTCCAGCGTCATGGTTCCGCAGACGTGGTCGTTTGCCGCCTCGATGTCGGCGCGGGAATAGCCCAGGTGCCGCAGCAGGTCGAAGGTGGGGTCGTTCAGCTTTTCCGCCGGAATGCCCAGCACGGTCTTGCAGAACTCCTCGCCCAAGGTCCACTGGTTGAAGACGAAGCGGATGTCGAAGGCGCTTTCCAGCGCCGCCTCGACCTTGGCCAATTCGTTCTCGCCAAAGCCGTGCCCGGCCAAGGTGGTCGGGTTGATCGCCGGCGCATTGCCGATCGAGCCGTGACCGACGGCATAGGCGACGATCTCCTCGATCTCGGCACTGGAATACCCGAGGTTCTCCAGCGCGGCGGGAACCGAGCGGTTGATGATCTTGAAGTACCCGCCGCCGGCGAGCTTCTTGAACTTCACCAAGGCAAAGTCGGGCTCGATCCCGGTGGTGTCGCAGTCCATCACCAGACCGATGGTGCCGGTCGGCGCGATGACCGAGACCTGCGCGTTGCGATAGCCGTGCTTCTCGCCCAGTTTCAGCGCCTTGTCCCAGGCCTTCATCGCCAGTTTGACCAGCCGCGCATCGGGGCAGTTGGCGTGATCGAGCGGCACCGGCTTGACCTCGAGCCCCTCGTATCCGTGACCGTTGCCCTGCGCCGCATTGCGGTGGTTGCGGATCACCCGCAGCATGTGCGCGGCGTTGCGCTCATAGCTGGCAAAGGCCCCCAGTTCCCCCGCGATCTCGGCGCTGGTGGCATAGGCGGTACCGGTCATGATCGCGGTCAGGGCCCCGGCCATGGCGCGGCCCTCGTCGCTGTCATAGCCCAGCCCCATGTTCATCAGCAGGCCACCGATGTTGGCATAACCCAGCCCCAGGGTGCGGAAATCATAGGAAAGCTGCGCGATCTCCTTCGACGGGAACTGTGCCATCGTCACCGAGATTTCCAGCGTCAGCGTCCACAGCCGGGTGGCGTGGATGTAGTCCTCGGCCTGGAATTCGCCATCCTTGTAGAAGGTCAACAGGTTCATCGACGCCAGGTTGCAGGCGGTATCGTCGAGGAACATGTACTCCGAACAGGGGTTCGAGCCGCGGATCGGCCCGTCCTCGGGGCAGGTGTGCCAGGCGTTCACGGTGTCGTGGAACTGGATGCCCGGATCGGCACAGGCCCAGGCCGCATGGCCGATCTTTTCCCACAGGTCGCGGGCCTTGACGGTTTTCGACACCTTGCCGTCGGTACGGTTGATCAGCTCCCAGTCGCCGTCTTCGCGTACCGCCTTGAGAAAGCCGTCGGTGACGCGGATCGAGTTGTTGGAGTTCTGTCCGGAGACCGAGTTGTAAGCCTCGGAATCCCAGTCGGTGTCATAGGTCGGGAACTCGATGCTGGTATAGCCCTGCTTGGCATAATCCAGCACGCGTTTGACATAGGTCTCTGGGATCGCCGATTTCTTGGCGTCGCGGATCGCCGCCTTGAGCCCCTCGTTGGTCTTGGGGTCGCAGGCGTCCTCGATGCTGCCGTCCCAGGACTTGATCGCGGCGAAGATGCCGTTCAGCTTCTGCTCGTGCATCTTGGAGCCGGCGACGATGCTGGCGACCTTTTGCTCTTCCAGCACCTTCCAGTCGATGAATTCCTCGATATCGGGGTGGTCGGCATCGACGATCACCATCTTGGCCGCGCGCCGGGTGGTGCCGCCCGACTTGATCGCGCCGGCCGCCCGGTCACCGATCTTGAGAAAGCCCATCAGCCCCGAGGATTTGCCGCCGCCCGAGAGCGACTCGCCCTCGGCGCGCAGGTGGCTGAAATTGGTGCCGGTGCCCGAGCCGTATTTGAACAGCCGTGCCTCGCGCACCCAGAGATCCATGATGCCACCCTCGTTCACCAGGTCGTCGCCGACCGACTGGATGAAGCAGGCATGCGGCTGGGGATGCTCGTAGCTGGATTTCGACTTGGTCAGCTTGCCGGTCTTGTAATCGACATAGTGATGGCCCTGCGCCGGCCCGTCGATGCCATAGGCCCAGTGCAGCCCGGTGTTGAACCACTGCGGCGAGTTCGGCGCGGCGCGCTGGCTGGCCAGCATGTAGCGCATCTCGTCGAAATAGGCGCGGGCGTCCTCCTCGGTGGTGAAATAGCCACCCTTCCAGCCCCAATAGGCCCAGGCCCCGGCCAGCCGGTCGAACACCTGCTTGGACGAGGTTTCACCAGTGGTTTCCACGTCGCTTCCATCGGGAACCGAGCGCCAGAGGAACTCCGGCACGTCTTTTTCACGCTGCTTCTTCAACCGCACCGGCACGCCGGCCTTGCGAAAGTATTTCTGTGCGATCACGTCGCTGGCGACCTGGCTCCAGCTGGCGGGAACCTCGATGTTCTCCAACCGGAACACGATGGTGCCATCGGGATTGCGAATCTCGGATGTCGCCGACACGAAGTCCAGATCGGCGTATGCGTCCTGCCCTGCCTTGGTGAATTTTCTTTCGATCTTCATTATTGCTGCCTCTGACCTTCGGTTCGTCACGTTCGGCCCGGGTACCGGACCAGTCCCTCTGGCGCCTGTCGCGCCTTGTTTCCACGGCCTCCCTTGGGCAACCCGGTCTGCTGCGGGGCCGCGCCGGACCCTCGCATCGGGCGTTCTGCCCGTGCCGCGTAATGCTTGCTGTGCCGTTCTTGCGTGCTGAGGGCCTAGTGCTATCCACTAGATTTAGTGGCCGCCCAGCTAGCCCACACAATTTGGAGCAATCCAGAGGGAAGGGTCAACGGTTTTATTTGGAGTCCGAGGCCATATTTGTTGTTGACCCCTGCCGCCACGAAAACGCTCCACGATTCTTCCACAGGATGCTGCGCAGCAGAAGTTCACAACCGGGCTCAACCCCGCGCCGGAACCTCTTTCTTCGCAAGGCAAAACCGGGATCGGCCAGGACGCGCGCCAATGCGGCGCAGCATGGGCGCCGAATTTCCGGGCAAACCACGCGACTCGCAACGGATCGGCGCCTGCCCCCCTTCGTGATACCGATGAGTCGCCAGCTATGGCACCTGTTGACGCGCTGGAGGGCCTGCAGGACTCCCGGCCCGGATCCTGTACCGCCGCCCCCAAGACCAAAAAGACCCGCCGCGTTTTACGCGGCAGGTCTGGTTTTTCGGATCTGTCTCCGTTCGGAACGGGTCGGCTGAACCGCCCCGTTTCGGGATCACTCGGCGCAGGCGCGGATCTTTTCGATGTCCGGGCCGTTCGGCGTCCGACCCAGGTTGAACGGGGCGGATGCATCGCGCCACTTGGCGTAATCGGCCAGGTACTCGAGCTGGCTCAGATAGACCTTTGCGGAATCGGGGTTCTCGCAGGCGGTCTCCTCGATCACCACGTTGGCCATTTCCTGCACCTTGGCGAGGGTCTCGTCGTCATAGCGCGAGATCTCGATCCCGGCGTCGATGAACTGCTGATAGGCCTCGGTGGCGCGCTTCTCGGTGAAGGACAGCGACCAGATCAGGTTGGCTTGCGCCGCGATCTTCAGGTTTTCCTGGGTTTCCGGCGACAGGGCATCCCAGGATGCCTTGTTGATCATCACGCCGAAGATCGACGCCGACTGGTGCCAGCCCGGAGTCGCCCAGTACTTGGTGACCTGCTGGAAGCCGCCGGAGAAGTCGACGTTGGGGGTCGAGAATTCGGCCCCGTCGATCACCCCACGCTCCAGCGACTGGTAGATTTCGCCACCGGCCATGGAGACCTGGTTGCCGCCGAGTTTCTCGAGCAGACGGCCCTGTTCCAGCCCCGAGAGACGCAGACGCTTGCCCTTGAGGTCTTCCAGCGTGACGATCTTTTCGTTGGTGCGGAAACCGGATTCGTTGTTGGTCACGCCATAGGGCAGGTAAACCATGCCGAACTTGCCGTAGATCTCGTTGTAGAGCTCCGCGCCGCCCCACTGTTCGATCCAGTTGACGTAGTCGACCGCGTTGAACAGGCTCGCCGTGGTGGCCAGCGGCGAGAAGGCCGAGTTGCGGCCGGCCCAGTAACCCGGCCAGTCGGCGCCGGCCTGGATGGTACCGGATTCGACGGCGCCAAAGACTTCACCAGCGGGGACAAGCGCGCCGCCTTCGAAGAATTCGATGGTCAGATCATCACCGGTCAGCTTGTTGGCAAGCTCGACGAAATGCTTGTCCATCTCGATCAGTTCGAGCGAGGTCGGCCAGGTGGTGGTCATGGTCCAGCTTTCCTGGGCCACGGATTGCGTCGCAATCCCCGCCGCCAGCGCCAGGCCGGCCATCATAGTTGTCTTGATCGTCATTTCACATCCTCCTCAGGTTACTTGGTATAAAGGGTTTCGGGCAGCCAGGTGACCAACTGCGGGAACAGGGCAATCGCCACGCACATCATCAGGATCAGCCCGATGAACGGCAGCACGCCGATGATGATCTGCGAGGTCTTCACCGACCGGGGCGCGATGGCCCGCAAGTAGAACAGCGCGTATCCGAACGGCGGCGTCAGGAACGAGGTCTGCAGAACCACCGACATCAGCACGACGAACCACAACAGGCTCACGTCCATTTCCTGAATGATCGGCAGGAAGATCGGGAACGACAGCAGAACGATGCCGGTCCAGTCCAGGAAGGCGCCCAGGATGAAGACGATGAACATCATCATCGCGATCAGCAGCCAGGGTGCCATGTCGAGGTTGCGGATGATCTCCTGCGTGGCGCGCAAGCCGCCGGTGATGTTGAACACGCCGGTAAAGGCGGTCGCGCCGATCACGATGAACAGGATCATCGCCGAGGTGCGGCCGGTCTCCAGCATGGCGCCGTAAAAACTGCGCCAGTGGAACTTGCCGCGCATGATCACGATGACAAGGGCCAGTGCCGCGCCGATGGCCGAGGCCTCGGTCGCGGTGGCAATCCCGGCCAGAAGCGACCCGAGAATGCCGAGGATCAGCACCAGCGGCGGCACCGCCTCGATCGCCAGCATGCGCAACAGTTCCGGCTTGCTGATCTTCTCGTCCGGCTCGACCGCCGGCGCCATGTCGGGGCGCACCACCGAGACGATGAACACCCAGACCGCATAGAGCAGGCCCAGCACCACGCCGGGCACCATGGCCCCGGCAAACAGCTCGCCCACCGAGAGCGGCGAATAGCTGGCCATCAGGATCAGCATGATCGACGGCGGAATGAGGATGCCGAGGCAGCCGGAGGCGGCAATCACCCCGGTCGTCAGCGTCGCACTATAGCCGTATTGCAGCATCGGCCGCAGCGCCATCACCCCCATCACGGTGATCGAGGCGCCGATGATCCCGGTGGTCGCCGCCAGCAGGATGGAAATGAACACCACCGCCAGCGCCAGCCCGCCTCGCACGTTCGACATCAGCAGGCGCAGCGACTCGAACATCTTGTCGGTCACGCCGGAGTCGGACAGGAATCGCGCCATCAGGATGAACAGTGGAATCGCGATCAGCGTGAAATTGTCCAGCACGTCGCCGAAAATCCGGTTGATCACGATGCCCAGCACCATCGGCTTGCCCGCGATCAGGGCCCCCAGAACGGCGGTTCCGCCCAGCACAAAGGCCAGCGGGTGCCCCATGAACAGGCCCAGCAGCAGCAGGCCGAACATGCACAATGCGATGAGCTCAGGCGTCACTGGGCATCTCCTGTCGGTTCAAGACGAGTTTGAGGAATTCCGAGATCCCCTGCAAAAGCAGCAGGGCCGCCGCCAGCGACATGGCCATCTTGAGCGGGTAAACCGGCAGCTGGACCGAGCCATAGGTGGTCTCGCCCTGCGCAAAGGACCGCATCCCGAAGTCATAGGACCGGGTCATGAAGACCCAGGCGAAAGGAAAGAAGAAGATCACGTATCCCGCCGCCTCGACCCAGCGCCGCGCGGTCGAGCCGAGCATCTCGGTGACCAGGTCGACCCGCACATGCGCCTGGTGGCGCAGCGCATATCCGCCAAGCATGACGAAATAGAAACCGTACATCTGCTTGGTCACGTCGAATGCCCAGCGGGTGGGTTCACTCAGGACATAGCGCATGAAAACGTCGTAGATGATGATCGTCGCGAAGATGACCGCCACGATCGAGACGATCCTGCCAACAAGTTCGTTCAGCCGGTCGATGAAATGAATTAACATCGCAACCCTCCCTCTTGGCCGCGACAATATCGCCGTTTCCGCCAGAGGCAAGTGGTTAAGCGGCATGAATGTTGCGAGTACGTAGTTCTACGGCATTGATTTCTATTACTTAAAGTGCACCCCCCTGAGTCTTGGGGGCAACTCGCGCCGGGGCGGGTTCTGGTTGCATACCCTCCATCATGAAAACGGGATCAATAGGAGGTTTCAACCCTCGCGTTGTGATTGTCCAACCCCTGGCATCGCATTACCAAAGGGTTGATCAGAGCATCGGCCCGGTCACGTCCTGCGCGATCCGGGCCATCGGAACCATCGGGGGGTTAGCTGATGGCGGCGGTGTGCCAGACGTTCTTGACGGTCAGGTAGTTGTCCAGCCCCTCGGAGCCGCCCTCGCGTCCATAACCGCTCGACTTCACCCCGCCAAAGGGGGTTTCGGGCAAGGAGGCCTCCAGCGTGTTGATCGAGAGATTGCCCACCTCGACCTCGTCGATCATCCGGTCGATGTAATCGGCGCGGTTGGTGAACCCATAGCCCGCCAACCCGTAGGGCACGGAATTGGCCTGCGCGATGGCCGCGTCCAGATCCTTGACGGGATTGAGCACGGCGACGGGGCCAAAGGGCTCTTCCTGCATGATCCGCGCCGAGTTGGGCACATCGACCAGAACCGTCGGCTGAAAGAAATACCCAGCGTTGCCAAGCCGCGCGCCACCGGTGCGCACCTCGGCGCCCTGCGCCACCGCATCCTCGACCAGCCCGGTGAGGACGGGCACCCGGCGGTCATTGGCCAGCGGTCCCATCTCGACCCCGGCCTCGACCCCGTTGCCGACGACGGTGGCCGCCGCACGCTCGGTAAAACTCTCGGCAAACTCGTCGAAAATGCTCTCATGCACGAAGAACCGGGTGGGCGAGGTGCAGACCTGCCCGGCGTTGCGCATCTTGCGCACGGCGCTGCTGATGGCGGCCCTTTGCACGTCGGTATCCTCGCAGACGATCACCGGGGCGTGGCCGCCCAGTTCCATCAGGACGCGGGTGTCACTTTGCGCCGCAAGCGCGGTCAGATGGCGGCCCACCGTGGTCGAGCCGGTCAGCGCCACCAGCCGCACCGCGGGCTGCGGGATCAGGAACTCCGAGATTTCCGAGGGCGTGCCGAAGACAAGGTTCAGCACCCCGGCCGGCAGCCCCGCCTCCTCGAAGGCGCGCACGATGTGGATGGCGCCGGCGGGGGTTTCCTCGGCCGCCTTGAGAATGATCGAGCAACCCGAGGCCAGCGCACCGGCGATTTTGCGCGCGGGCTGGCTCATCGGGAAATTCCACGGCGAGAAGGCGGCGACCACGCCGATGGGCTGGTGATGCACCGAGATCTTGGAGCCGGGCGCAGCGGGGATCACCCGGCCATAGGTGCGCATCGCCTCGCCGGCATCCCATTCAAAGAACTCGGCACCCCGGATCACCTCCAGCCGCGCCTGCGGCAGCGGTTTGCCATGTTCGGCGGTGATCGCCTGCGCAATCTCCTCTTGCCGCGCGCGCATGATCGCGGCGGCCCGCAGGATGATGTCCGCGCGATCCCGCGGCGATGTCCGGCGCCAGATCCGGAAGCCGTCCTCGGCGGCGGTCAGCGCGTCTTCGAGATCGGAAATCCGGGCATGCGGAAGGCGCCCGAGTTCTTCCTCGGTGGCCGGATTCAGCACCGGGATATCCTCCGGCGTCTTGCGCCATTCGCCGCCAATGAAGAGTTTCAGTTCCGGATAGGTGCTCATTCCGACCTCGTTGCTGGCTGTTCCCTTGCGCAAACTGTCCTGCGCCGGCGGCATCACCACAACTGAATTGAACAAATACCGATATCGGAAAGACGAATATCAGCTCGCCGGGGGCGTGCCGCCGATCCGGTTCGCCGCCGCGTGCAGCGCCTCGAGAAAGGTGCTGCCAGCGGGCGACAGGCTTTGCTTGCCGCGATAGGAAACCCCGACCGGCCCGGCCCCGAAGGGCGCGACCCAGTCGATGCTGGCCAACAGCCCGCTCTGGATGTCGAGCGCGGCGACATGCGCGGGCATCAACCCGATGAAATCATGGGTACGCAACAGCGACCGGTTGGCCAGGTAGGACACCGATTCAATCGCGGTGCCGGGCACATACTGGCCCTGCCGGATAAAGAACTGTTCGGTCTGGCGGCGCAGGGTGGTTTCCACCGGCGGCAGGATCCAGCCAAAGGGTTTGAGCTGATCGAAGGAGACATTCGAGCGTTTTGCCAGCGGGTGCTGGGTGCCGGCCACCGCGAGGATCCGTTCATCAAAGAACTTTTCCTGCGTGATGTTCTCGCGGTGCCTCTGGCTGGGCAGCCGCCCCACCACCATGTCGATCTCACCCGAAAGCAGGCCGGGCATCAGAACCTCGTTGGTGCCCTCGACGATCTTGATCGCCACCTTCGGGCGATCCTTCAACAACTGTTCCACCGCCATCGGCAAGAGCGACGGGGACGCGGCCAGAAGCGTGCCGACCACGACCCGGCCGCTGTTGCCCTCGTTCAGGTCCTCGAGCTCCTGCGCGGCGTTGGAGACCTGCGCGAAGATCAGTTTTCCGTGGCGGATCAGCGTCTCTCCGAACACCGTCGGCACCACGCCGCGATTGGTCCGGTCAAACAGCTTCACCTCGAAATCAAGTTCCAGGTCCTGGATCATCTTGGTCGCCGCCGGCTGGGAAATGCTCAGGTCGTGGGCGGCGTTCTGGATGCTGCCGTGCTGGCCCACGGCGACGAGGAGCCGCAACTGGCGCAGCTTCAACCGGGTCATGGCGCGTTCGACGATGCGGGTATGGCGGGTGGCCATGGGCTCTCCTTAGATCGTGACGGGGGCGATCTGGCGCTCGATGGCCGCGATCGCGCTCATGGCGGCCAGGGCCGAACTGCGCGGGTTGTCGGGCAGCGTCTTGCCCTCGATCCGGAAGGTAAACCCGCCAAAGGCCCCTGTGGCGTGGATCTCATGGATATTGGCGGTGACTACGGGGTCGGCGATCAGTTGCACCCGCGTCGCATCGAAACCGGCCCCCGCCAAGGCGACGGCGGCGGCGACATTTGCATTCTTGGGATAGGCGATGGCGGCCTCGCGCGCGGTGCCCTCGAAATGGACCGCAGCGGCCGAAAGCGTATCGAGGTCAAGCTGCTGCTCGGCGGGCGATCCGCGCCAGCCAAGCGGTGGTTTGCGGCCGATGTAGGTCACCGCGTCCAGCCCCCCGACCCGCGCGGCCTGCAGGGTGTCGAGCGCGCCGATGGCGCCGCTGGCAAGGTGGAGTTGCGCCCTGCCCCTGCGCGCCGCATCTGCGAGCGCGTCGGCAAGGTCAGGATCGGCCAGCGCCCCGAGCGAGACGGTGATCAACCCGATCCCGCGCTCCAGAATCGCGCAGCCATGTGCGGCCAGACCCGCGTGGCCGGCACAATCGACCATCACGGACATCCCTTCGGGCAGATCATCCACCGATCGGACGCGCGGAACACCCTCCATGACCCCGCCCGCCGGATCGGAGCGGACCAGAACGACATGCGGGCCAAGCTCGCGTTCGGCCAGGCGGTCCGCCACATACTGTCCGATGGCGCCTGCGCCGATGATCCCGATCTTCATGCCAGCCTCCTGCATTGAAACTCTAGTATCCGAAATTGCCAAGGGCCTGATATCAAAATTTTGGATACCCAGTTTCCCGGAATGCGGTTGGTTTCGACCGGCCAAGGCTGGCTTAGTGGCCGCCAAAGAACGACGCGAGCCGCGTCATTCGCCCCCCGCCCGCGACGGAGCCCAGCCGATGAAATATTCCAAGACCGACGCCAAAGCCCATGCCCGCGAAACCATGCGCGGCATCTGGGCCGCGGCCCTCAACCCGTTTGACGACCAGTTGAAACTGGACGAGGCCGGGCTGCGCAGCAACATCCGTCACTGGATCGACGACCTGGGCATCCAGGGCCTGTTCATCGCCGGCAAGCAGGGCGAGTTCTGGTCGATGTCGCTGGAAGAGCGCAAGCGCAACATGACCATCGCCGTCGAGGAATGCGGCGACAAGGCCGGCACCATCATGTCGATCTCGGACCAGAACGTCGACACAGTGCTTGAGCTGGGCCGCCACGCGCAGGACTGCGGCGCCGACTACGTCGTCGTGCATGCGCCGATGCTCAGCTTTTGCCACGACCGCGACGAGGTTCTGTACAATTACTACAAGTATTTGTGCGATCGGCTCGACATCGGCATCGCCATGTGGAGCCACCCCGACAGCGGCTACCTGATGGAGCCGGAAACCTGCGCGCGGATCTCGGAATTGCCCAACATCATGGCGATCAAGTATTCGGTCCCGCGCGAGATGTATGCCCGGCTGACGCGAATGGTCGGCGACAAGATCCTGGTGTCCACCTCGGCCGAGGCCGAATGGCTCGACAACATCGAAGAACTGGGCTGGCAGCTCTACCTCTGTTCTTCGCCGCCCTACCAACTGCAAACGAAAAACGATCTGCGGATGCATGAGTACACCGAGCTGGCCTTTGCCGGGAAGTTCGAGGCCGCGCGCCGGGTGCGCGACAGCCTGGAACCGGTGCGCGCCGCGATCCGCGATACCAAGCCGGGCGGCAAACCCACGGCGCATGGCAAGTACTGGCAGGAGCTTCTGGGCCAGGTCGGCGGGCGCGTGCGTCATCCGATGCTGGAACTGACCGAAACGGAAAAGGCCGCGACCAGCGCCGCCTTCGAGGATTGCGGCCTGCAACTCTGATCCGCCGGGATGAGTGGAGAGCTCCTCGCCGTGTTTGCCGCCCTCGCCTACGGCGTGGCCGGGGTGTCCATTGTGCAGAGCAAGGCGACGGCAAGGGGCGACAACGGCGTCTTTCTCTCCGTCGTGCTCACCGCGCTGCTGTCCTGCGCGCTCTGGCTCGGCTGGGGCACGGTCGAGATCGCGGCGCTGTTGACACCGTCGGCGGGCATGGGCCTTGCCATCTTTGCCCTTGCCGGGGTGGCCTCGAACGTGATCGGCCGGCAGTCGATGTATCGCGCGACCGAGCGGATCGGCGCGGTGCGCGCCGGTCTGCTGCGCCGGCTGACTCCCCTTTTTTCCCTGCCCTGCGCCTTCCTCGTTCTGGGCGAGGTGCCGGGACTGCCGACGCTCGCCGGTGGCGGGCTCGTGCTGGCGGGGGTTCTGTTCTACATGCGCCCGTCGCCCGGGACGGTGACGGCAGCCCCGGCGGCGGGGCTGTTGCTGGGCATCCTGTCGCCGCTGGCCTATGCGCTGGCCTATACGCTGCGCGGACTCGGACTGGATTTTGCACCGGATGCCGCGCTTGGCACCTGTATCGGCGCCCTGGTTGGCGGGGCCTGGGTCCTGGGGGCGGCGGTGCTCCGCAGGGGCCTCGAAGGCGGGCTTGCTTTCGTGACCGTCGATCGCCGCGCCGGACACTGGCTGACGGCGCTGGCGCTGAGTGCCGGGCAACTGTTGCAGTTCTTCGCGCTCAAGGCCGCCCCGGTGGTCTCGGTCGCGATGCTGGGAACACTGGAGGTGGTGTTCTCCGCCCTGATTATCCTGGCGGTGACCCGTGGCGAAACCGTTGCGATCACACGACTTGTCATCGCCGCCCTGCTTGCGATGGCCGGCACCGCCCTGCTGTTCCAGGGCTGACTCCGGGTATCGGAAAAATATATACCCAGTTTCTTAGAAACAAATATTTCCTTAGCACAAATTCTCATAACCTTTGCCCTCAAAAGCCGCCCCAACCCCCGAAACAGCGGCCCCAACCGGAGGTGATCATGACCCAGCACCCGACTTTGAAGCCCTTCAACTTTCACAAGTGGGTGGAGGAAAACGCCGACAAGCTGCGTCCGCCGGTGGGCAACAAGTTGCTGCACACGGAAGGCGACATGATCGTGATGGTTGTGGGCGGCCCGAACACGCGGATGGATTTCCACGACGACCCGGTCGAGGAATGGTTCTTTCAGCAAAAGGGCGACATGATGCTGAAGATCGCCGATGGCGGCAAGATCTACGACGTACCGGTCCGCGAGGGCGAGGTGTTCTTGCTGCCGCCGCATGTGCGCCACGCGCCGCAACGCCCGCAGGAGGGCTCGATCGGAATCGTCGTCGAGGCGCCGCGCCAGCCGGGCATGAAAGAGGGGTTCGAGTGGTACTGCTTCAACTGCGAGGGGCTGGTGTACCGCAAGGAGGTCACCCTTGACGGCCCCGAGGGGATCGTTACCGCGCTGCCCAAGATCTACGACGCCTTTCACAACAGCGTCGAGGCGCGTACCTGCCCGAACTGCGGCGAATTGCACCCCGGCAAGGGCAAACCGCCCGAGGGGTGGGTTCAAATCTGAACCAAGACCAGTAAAATCAACAGTAACAAAACAGGGAACCAAACAATGAAGACCATCAGCAAGGCCCTTGCCGGCGCCGCACTCGTCGTCGCCTCAGCCCTCCCCGCGCTCGCGGAGGAATTCCGCCTGGGCCTCATCACGCCGCCGCCGCATATCTGGACCAAGGCCGCCGAAGCCTTTGGCGCCGACCTGGCCGAGGCCAGCGGCGGTGCCCACAGCGTGACGGTGTTCCCGGCGCGCCAGCTCGGCAACGAGGCCGAGATGCTGCAGCAATTGCAGACCGGCGCGCTCGACATGGCCTTCATGACGGTGGCCGAAGTGTCGAACCGCGCGACGGATTTCGGCGCGCTCTACGCCCCCTTCCTGGCCAATGACATCGCCCATGCCGGCCGCATCCTGCGCAGCGACACCGCCAAGGCGATGCTGGCGCAACTGCCGGCGACCGCCGGTGTGGTCGGGACCGGCTATGGCATGGCGGGCCTGCGCCAGATCGTCAGCAGCAAGCCGATCACCTCTGTCGAGGATCTTGCCGGCCTGAAACTGCGGATCACGCCATTCGAGGCGAACCTCGATTTCTACAACGCCATCGGCGCCGCCCCGACCCCGATGCCGCTGCCGGATGTCTACGACGCGCTGGCCAATGGCCAGGTCGATGCCATCGACATGGATTCCGAGCTGATCTGGCTGCTCAAGTACTATGAGTTCTCCGAGACCGTCCTGCAATCCGACCACATGATGTTCCCGATGGTGGGGCTGGTGTCCGGGCGGGTCTGGGCCGGCCTGTCGGAAGAGGACCGCAGCATGATCGGAGAATTGATGGCGCGCCACGTGGACAGCACCATCGACACCTACATCGAGAAAGACCCGATCTGGCTGGAGCAGGTGCGCGACACCGGCCGCACCTATGTCGAGGTGGACGAGGATTTCTTTGCCGATGCCGTCGCCGAATGGAACGGGATCTGGTCCGAGCGCGCACCTTCGCTTGACGCCCTGCGCAAGGTCGCGGCAGAAACCGCCAACTGATCGGTAGAAAACCGGAAAAGGGCGCGCGTGGCTCCACGCGCGCCTTATCATGAGCAGGGAGAGGCCAATTGATCGGACGCATCTCGGCGCATTGGGCGCGTATCGAACTGGCGCTGGCCGCGGTTTGCGCCGTTTCCGTCACCGGGCTGATCCTGCTCAACGTCGTTACCCGCAGCATCGGCGCGGCGCAGTTCTGGGTCGATGAACTGGCGATCTACGCCATGGCCTGGATGACCTTTCTCGGCGCTTCGGCGGGGCTGCATTACGGGCACACTGTCGCCGTCACGGTGCTGACCGACTGGCTCGGGCCGGGTCTGCGCCGGATCGCGGCCAAGCTGGTGGACGGGATCGTCCTTGTCTTTGCGCTGTTCATGGTCTGGTTCTGCTGGCGCTGGTTCCTGCCGCTCGAGCTGGCGCACCACGGCTGGGACACGCAGGCGTTTCAGGGCGCGACATTCAACTTCGTCTACGCGGAACCGACCACGACCCTCGGGGTTCCGAAATTCTGGGTCTGGTTGGTGATGTGGGCCTTTGCGCTGGGCGCCACCCTGCACGCGCTGGCCAATCTTCTGGGCCAGAACCAGACCGCCAAGGGGGACCAAGCGTGACACCAATCACCTTTGCCATCATGCTCATGATCGCGGTTCCGGTGCCGCTGGTGCTTGCGCTGACCGCGATCTGGTACATCTGGGAAAGCGGCAACACGGTCCTTTACGACAGTTTCGCGCAAAAAATGTTCGCCGGGCTGGAAAACTATGGCCTGCTGGCCATTCCGCTGTTCATGCTGACCGGCGAGATGATGAACGAGGGCGGCATGACCCGGCGGCTGATCAACGCCGCGCGGGTGTTCGTCGGCGGGTTCCGGGGCGGGCTGGCCTATATCAACCTGCTGGCCAACATGTTCATGGCCGCGATCATCGGCTCGGCCACGGCGCAGATCTCGGTGATGGCGCGCGCCATGACGCCGGAGATGGAGAAAGAGGGCTATGACGTCGGCTTTGCCGCTGCCACCACGGCCGCCGGCGGGCTGCTGGCGCCGGTGATCCCGCCCTCGATGATGTTCGTGATCTACGGCGTGCTGGCGCAGATCCCGATCGGCGACATGTTTCTGGCGGGCATCCTGCCCGGCCTGCTGATGGCCGCTGCCTTTGGCGGCGTGGTCTTTGTCATCGGGCTGGCCTCGGGGTTTCCCAAGGGCGCCTGGTTCACCAGGAGAGAGGCGTTTTCGGCGCTGCTGTTCTGTCTGCCTGCCGCGCTGATCCCGCTGGCGATCATCGGCGGCATCCTGTTCGGCATCGCCACGCCCACCGAAAGCGCCGCCATCGCCTCGCTCATCGCCTTTCTGGTCGGCTGGTTGATCTATGGCGAGTTGAAGCCCGGATCGCTGTTCTCGATCTTCAAGCGGACGGCGGTGAATGCCTCGATGATCGTGTTCATGATCGCGGCAGCCAACGTGTTCGGGTGGGTGATCATCTACGAGGCGCTGCCGCAGAAGCTCGCCGCGCTGATCACCTCGGTCACCAGCGACCCGTTCCTGTTCCTGCTGATCGTCAACCTGGTCCTGCTGTTCGTCGGCATGTTGATCGACGGGATCGCCGCGGTCATCCTGATCTCGCCGATCCTGCTGCCGATCGCGATGAACGACTATGACATCAGCCCCTATCAGTTCGGCGTGGTGATGTGCCTCAACCTGGTGCTGGGGCTGCTGACGCCGCCGGTCGGTGTCGGGCTGTACATCACCTCCTCGATGAGCGGCGTGCCCTCCGGACGCATCCTGAAATCGCTCTGGCCGTTCCTGCTGGCGGTCGCGGTCATCCTGATCCTGCTCAGCCGGTTCCCCTGGCTCTCGACCGCGCTGATCTGAGGATTTCGGAACCGCTGCGGACCAGGGCAGCCCCCCTATCCCGCCGGATCGGGGTCGATGGATGCGGCGACGTGGCGCCGCCGCATCCTGTATCGCGTCTCAGCCGCGACCGGCCAGCATCGGCAGGGTCATCGAGCTGGCGTAATCCTGGGCCTGCGCCAGGTAGGGATCGTAGCTTTCGCGCACCCGGGCGACGTCTGGATTTGCCTGCGTCAGCTCGTCCTGCACCTGCCCCCAAGCCTCGCGCATCGCCGCGATGATCTCGTCGTTGAACGACCGGAAATCGACCCCGTCGGCGCGCAGCGCGGCCATCGCCTGGGCGTTGTAGAAATCGAACTCCGCGTGGCTTTCCAGCGCGGCGGCATGGGCCGCGTTCTCACAGATGCTCTGCAGATTTGCGGGCAGTTCGTTCCAGGCGTCCTGGTTGAACACGATGGCCAGCCCGGCGCCCGGCTCGGTCAGGGCGGGCAGGTAGCACAGCTTGGTGACCTTCTGCAGGCCGAACGCCTGGTCCAGCATCGGGCCGACCCATTCGGCGGCGTCGATGGCCCCGGATTGCAGCGATTGGAAGATTTCCGGCGGCGGCATCAGCACGGCGTTCACGCCCAGCTTGCGGAACACTTCACCGCCTAGTCCGGCGATGCGCATGTTCAGCCCCTTGAGATCGTCAAGCGTGTTGATCTCGCGCTTGAACCAACCCGCCGACTGGGTGTTGGAGTTGCCGCTGTAGAACGGCTTGAGCCCCCGCTGGGCATAGATGTCGTCCCAGATCTCCTGCCCGCCACCGTATTTCAGCCAGGCAACGTGCTCTGACGAGGTCATGCCAAACGGCACGGCGGTGAACCAGTGCAGCGCCGGGTTCTTGCCGGCGGCGTAGTAGGTCGGGCCGTGCCCCACCGGCGCATTGCCCTGTTGCACCGCATCCTCGACCGCAAAGGGCGGCACCAGCTCGCCACCGCCGAAGACCTTGAAGGTCAGCTGTCCGTCGGACATGGCCGCGACCTTGGCGGCAAAGTTGCGGACGTTGGACCCAACCCCCGGCGCGTTCTTGGGAAAGGCCGTCGGCAGGTTCCATTCGATCTTGCCCTGCGCGATCGCGGGGCTGCTCAGGGTCGTCGCGGCGGCGGCGATCCCCGCCCCCGACGCGAGAAAGGTTCTGCGTTTCATGTGATGTTGTCCTCCTACAAGTAAATCTTATCTTCCGAATACCATTTGCGGTAGCCAGGTTGCCAGTGCCGGGAAGGCAATCAACAGGCCCAGCCCGACAAGTTGCAGCACCACGAAGGGCGCGACTCCGACATAGATGTCCGTGGTGGTGATGTGGCGCGGCGCGGTCGAGCGAAAATAGAACAGGGCGAATCCGAATGGCGGCGTCAGGAAGCTGGTCTGCAGGTTCATCGCCAGCAGCACGCCGAACCAGACCGGAGAGATGTCGCCACCCAGCAGGGCCGGACCCAGAAGCGGCACGACGATATAGATGATCTCGACCGCCTCGAGCACGAAGCCCAGCAGGAACACCACCAGCATGACCGCGGCAAGCGCGCCCCATTCACCGCCCGGCAGGCCCTCCATCGCGGCCATCACGATGTCGTCGCCGCCAAAGCCACGGAACACCAGCGCCAGGAGCGAGGCGGCGACCACGATCCCGAACACCATGCCGGAAATCCGCAGCGTGTCGCCCACCGCGCCCTGCAACAACCGGGCCGACCACAGCCGCCAGGCCGCGACCCCGACGCCGAGCACCAGCAGGACCGCCAGCGCGACAGCAAGACCGCCCAGCCCTGCGCCCTCGCTGCGGGCATCGCTGAACAGCCGCAGCACCATCAGCGCAAAGGCCGCCAGGACACCGGCCAACACCAGCTTGCGTTGCAAACCGGGCAGATCCCCCCGGTAGGCCGCCAGCATCAGGGCACCGATCGCCCCCAAGCCGGCCGCTTCGGTGGTGGTGGCGATGCCTGCGAGGATCGAGCCAAGCACCGCCAGGATGAGCAGGAGCGGCGGGGCAAAGCTGGACAGAACCTCGCGCAGGGCAACCGGCGCGACCACGACCGTCGCGCGCGCGGCGTCGGAGGCCTTGGCCGCCGAACGCAGGCCGACGAAGATATACAGGGCGTACAGGCCCACCAACACCAGGCCGGGCAGCAGCGCCCCGGCAAAGAGGTCGCCCACCGACACCGGATCAGGCGCGAAATTGCCCGCCTTTTGCTGTGCCTCCAGATAGGTGTTGCCGATCTGGTCGCCCAGCAGCACCAGCAGGATCGAGGGCGGAATGATCTGGCCCAGGGTGCCGCTGGCACAGATGATGCCCGTCGCCATCCGCTTGGGCACACCGGCCTCGAGCATCGCGGGCAGGCTGATCAGCACCAGCATCACCACCGTCGCCCCCACGATCCCGGTGGAGGCGGCAATGATCGCGGAAAACACCAGGACCGACAGCGCCATCCCCCGCGTCGATCCGCCCAGCATCCGGCCAAGAACCTCCAGCATGGATTCGGCCAGCCGCGACCGCTCGAGCAGAACCCCCATCAGCACGAAGAGCGGCACCGCCATCAGCAGCGGATTGGACATCGCGCCGTAGACCCGCGCCGGAAAGAAATTGAGAAAGCCCAAGTCAAAGGCGCCCACCAAGGCCCCGATCACCGCCGTCAACAGCGGCACGCCCGCGATCGCCAGCATGGCCGGAATGCCGCTGAGAATACCCGCGAACAGGCCCAGGATCATGCCCGCCAGGAACAGTTCATCGGTGATCATGCCGCGCCCTCTTTCGGGTCGAGCAGCACCGCGATCCCCTGCAGGATCATCAGCACGCCGCTGAGCGGAACGGCGGTCTTGACCAGGAACACCCCGCCCAGCCCGCCAGTTTCGATCGAGCCCTCGCGGATCGACCAACTATAGATCAGATCGGGCATCCATGCCCAGGCCAGCAGACCGAACACCGGCACCAGGAACACCACCAGCGCGACGCTGTCCGCGATCCGCAGATACCCGTCGGGCAGCCGTTCCGACAGGACCTCGACGCGCACGTGCCCCGCCCGGCGCAGGCAATAGGGCAGAGACAGGATCATCAGGATCGCAAAGGCGTAGCCGGCGAGGTTCTGCAACTGGATGAAGCCGGTATCGAACCCGAAGCGCAGGATCACGGTGCCCAGTACCGCGCCGGCCAGAACCACGCAGGCAACGGCACACAGACCGGCGGTGATCCGGTCAAGCACCTGACAAGTCGACAGGAAAATCGCGCGCAATGCTGCCCCCCTCGCTGGCTGTTCGCGTGTGGCCTAGCACCAAGAGGCCCGATTGACCACACTGATCTCCTCATGGGTTGACGTGTCAGGAGCGGGCCATCACCGAACCTGATGCCTGTCATGAGAAACAATGGTTTCTGGCTGGCCCCGCGCACCGCTAGGCTGTTTCGTCAAGGAATGGGAGGACCATCATGCCGAAAGGATCGACCGGATCGCGCCGCGCAGAGGCCAGCGGAACCGCCCGGCGGATTGCCGAAGTGTCGGAACCGTCGCTGCACCGGATTGCCCGGCTGCGACGCCCTCTGCCCCCGCATTGCACCCCTCTTGCCCCGCAGGCCACGTTGAAGGAGATCTTCTCGGCGTCGGAAATCGAGCAGATTTCCATGGCCTGCGCCCTGTTCGACATGGTCAACCGGCTGAGCGACGATCTTGGCCCCGCACCGGAGTCCGAGGTGATCACCCAGATTCCATGGGATGCGGGCGAGGTGCTGTCGGTCGAGGACTTCGGCGATTTCGCCAGCCGCATTGCCGAGCTTGGCGCCACAAACCACGACGCGCCGATCTGAGCGCGCATTCTCCCGTCCCCTAGCTGCGGCCCGTTTCCGGCAACCGCAGGTGGGGGCGGTGCCGGCTGGCCGATTGACTCCCGCAATCGGCCAGCCGACCCGATCCCCGGTTCCGTCAAGGAAAGGATGACGCGGAATGACGCGGAAAACACGGCCCGTGCTCTCGGTCATCGTTCGGCGGTTCCACCCGGACCACGCGGATGACATCGAAACCTCGATCCGCAGCATCCAGCAGGCCTCGGCCGATCAGCCGGGGTTCATCGGCCTGCAAAACAGCATCACCCCCAAACGGGACGATTGCGAGTTGGTGACGGTCATTTCCTTTGACACCCAGGACAACCTTGACCGGTGGGAGACCTCTGCGCTGCGCAAGGCCTTTGTCACCGATCTGGACCGGCTTTCGATGGACGATGCCACCAACAGCCGGTTCCAGGACCTGCGGCTGCTGGCCCACCCCGCCGCGCACATCAGCAAGGCCGAGACCGTCGTCATCCTGATTGCATGGATCCTGCTTCTGGGCACGGCGCTGCGCTATCCGGTTGACCTCGTGCTGCCCGAGGGCACCGGCCCGTTCTGGCGCAGCGTCGTGATGACCACGCTGATCGTCCCGCTGATCAGTTACATGCTGCTGCCCTGGTCCAGCATCGTGCTGACGCGCCTCAAGGCCCGGCTGGACCGCAAATGAAAACGGCGGGCGCGGTCTGCGGCTCACGCCCCGCCAAACCGCTCCATCAGCCAATGCGCCACCGACAGGACCGCGCGATCGTCCCCGTGACGGCCGATCACTTGCACACCCATTGGCCGGTCTTGCGCGTCGCGCAGGATCGGCACGGTGCAGCAGGGAAACCCGAGCAGCGACCAGATCCGGTTGAAGATCGGATCGCCGGTACCGCTTTCGGACGGGGGGGCGACGCCGGTGGTGGCCGGAGTCAGCCAGACGTCCCCTGCCCGCGTCTCATCCATCGCGCGCAGGCGCAGATCGGTCATGTTCAGCCGGTCGGCAAGACGCAGTTCCGGCGGTTGCGCAGCACCGCTCTCGATCTGTTCGCGCAACCCCTGCGACAGCAACTCGGGCGCAATCGCCATCTCGTGGCTCAAGGCTTCGGAGGCTTCTACCGCCATCAGCCGCGCGTGAAGTTCCGGGATGCCCGCCATCGCCTCAACAAACCCCGGTGAGAACGGCGCGCGAGCGAGCGGTGCGGCCTTGCCAAGCTGGTCCTCGAACTCTGCCCAGGCCGCCTGCATCGCCGGCGTCGCGCTCTCCCAGACCGGGCTGCGAAAGATCGACAGCGCCGACAGCTCGGGGGACAGCGGTTGCAGGGCCAGCCCGGTCAGGGCCTCTGCCCCCAGCGCGGCATCGGGCACCGTGCGCGCAAAGACGCCAACGGTATCGAAGCTGCGGGCGAACACGCTGATGCCACCGGTTTCGATCAGGTCGAACGAGGGTTTGAAGCCCACCACGCCGCAAAAGGCGGCCGGACGGATCACCGAGCCCGAGGTCTGTGTTCCCAGCGCCAGCGGCACCATCCCGGCGGCCACCGCCGCCGCCGAGCCCGAGGAGGACCCCCCCGGCGTCGCCCCCGGCACCACCGGGTTGCGGGTGCGCGACGGTTTGTAGCCGGCGAACTCGGTCGTCTCGGTCTTGCCGAGGATCACCGCGCCGGCGCGACGTGCCAGCGCCACCGACCCGGCATCGAAGCCGGCCACGCGATCGCGCCAGATCGGCGAGCCGCTGCGCCACGGCAGATCGCGGACCGCGAAGATGTCCTTGACCCCCATCGCCACGCCATGCAGCGGGCCACGCACCGGCCCGGCGTCGAGCGCCCGGGCGGTTGCCAGCGCGCCCTCGGCATCGAGCTGCACCCAGGCGCCGATCTCATCCTCTCGTTCGGCGCAGCGTTCAAGGCGCGCGCGCGTGGCGGCCTCGGCGGTCATGCGCCCCTCGGCAATCGCCCGGGCGGTTTCAAGCGCGCCCGGCAGATCGTGGTCCTGGTCTTTCATCCTGTCAGCCTTTCCACCGCTCCAACGCCCCACGATAGATCGCCACCGCTTCTTCGAGACGGGCGACCCGGACGTATTCATCCGTCTTGTGCGCCATCTCGGGTTGTCCCGGCCCGAGAACGACCGTCGGCACCCCGTCCAGCGCCGGCGTGAAAATCGAGGCGTCGGTGAAATAGCTCATCGCCATCGGCTCCGTCTCGGCCTGAGAGATCACGGCGCTTTCGCGGGTGATCTCCGCCAGCCAAGGGGTCTCGGGGTCAGTCCAGACCGCGGGCAGGTCGATCAGCGGCTCGACCCCTGCATCCTGCGGCAGGCAGGACCGGATCGCGGCGATCAGCCCGGCATGATCCACCCCGGGAACCGAGCGCAGGTCGAGCGTCACCTCGCAAAGGTCGGGCACCGAGTTGGTGTTCAGCCCGCCCCGGATCGTGCCGATGTTCAGCGTCGGCGCGCCCATCACCGGATGCGCCGCGCCAAGGTCCAGCGCCTCGATCTGCGGCAGCGCCCGTGCCGCCAAGCTTACCGCGTTCACCCCACGCTCCGGCATCGACCCATGCGCCGTCACGCCGTGGAACCGCAGCCGCAGCCACAAGGCGCCCTTGTGCCCGGGCACGGCCCGGTTCGCGGTGGGTTCGGCCACGACCAGCGCACCGACCGGCGGCAGGCCCCCGAGCCCGGCCAAATGCCGCGCCCCGTCGCTGCCGGACTCTTCGCCCGCCGTGATCAACAGCGCGACACCGCCCGGCGGCGGGTCCGCCTGGTCCAGCGCGGCGATCATGAAGGCGGCGACACCCCCCTTCATGTCGGTGCTGCCCCGGCCATACAGCCGCCCGTCCTCGATGACGCCCGCATGGGCCGGATGGCGCCACGCGGCGCCCCCAAGCGGAACCGTGTCGAGATGCCCGGTGAACCCCAACGCCCGCCCGGTGCCGATGCCGCGCGTGGCGACGAGGTTGCAGCGCCCCTCCCCCTGCGGCACCAGCCGGCAGTCGAACCCGCCCGCCGTCAGCAACTCGGCGCAGTATTCCATCGCCGGCTGTTCGTTCCCCGGCGGATTGACCGTGTCGAAGGCGATCAAACGCCGGGTCAGGTCGGTGACGGTCATGTTACCGGGCATCTTGTCGGACCTCATATCAGTCATTGCATCATCCAAAGTAGGCTTCATGCACGGCGGTATCCTGCGACAGCTCTGCCGCCGCGCCCTGCGCCACCAGTTTTCCCCCGGACAGGACATAGCCGTAATCCGAGATCGCCAGCGTCTGCCGCACGTTCTGTTCGACCAGGAACACGGTGATGCCCTGTTCACGGATGTCCTTGATGATGCGGAAGTTCTCCTTGACGTAGAGCGGCGACAGGCCAAGCGAAGGTTCGTCGATCAGCAGGATCTTCGGCCCGCCCATCAAACCGCGTCCGATCGACACCATCGCCTGTTCGCCCCCCGACATCGTCCCGGCCAGTTGGTCGCGCCGTTCGGCCAGGCGGGGAAAGGTGTCAAACACCCGCGCCAGCCGTTGCCGGATCAACGCCTCGTCGGTGACCTGAAAGGCACCGAGACGCAGGTTCTCGGTGACCGTCATCTTGGGGAACATGCGCCGTCCCTCGGGGATCGCCGCGATGCCGCGGGCGACGACCTTGTGCGGCGCGAGGCCGGTGATCTCTTCGCCGTCGAGCAGGATCTGCCCGGTATGCGGCGGGGTCAGCCCGAGGATGGCCCGGATCAGCGTCGATTTCCCGGCGCCGTTCGAACCGAGCAGGCAGGTGATCCTGCCCGGCTCCACCGTGAGCGAGACATCATGCAGCACGTCGGCCTTGTCATAGGCCACGCGCAGCCCGCGAATTTCGATTCCAGCCATCAATCCGCTCCCAGATAGGCGTTCTGCACTTCGGGGTCCGCCGCCACCTCGGCATAGGTTCCCTCGGCGATCTTGCGCCCGTAGCTCAGCACGCAACAGCGATCGGTGATCCGTTCGATCACCCCCATCTCGTGTTCCACGATGATGATCGACAGCCCCTCGCCCCGGGCGCGCACGGCAAGGATGTCGTCCATCAACTGATGCGTCTCGTCATGGGTCATCCCGGCCGAGGGCTCGTCGAGCAACAACAGCCGCGGCCCCGAGATCAGCGCCCGGCAGATCTCGATCCGGCGCCGTTCGATCATCGGCAGGGCGCCCACCGGCTGGTCCATCCGGTCGGCCAGATGGCCCGAGAAGGTGCCCACCAGCTCGCGCGCCAGCCGATAGGAGGTGTCGAGTTGCTTGTTCAACCCGCCGCGCGCGATCAGGTTCGACCACAGCCCCTGGTCCAGCCGCGACGTGTCGCCGATCATGATGTTGTCGTAGATCGACAGAGGCAGGCAGAGCCGCGACCGCTGGAACGTGCGCACGATCCCGGCCTCGTAGACGGTGCGCGCCGGGGCGTTGGTGATCTCCCGCCCCTCGAAGAACACCTGCCCCGAGGTCGCCTTGTAGATCCCGGTCAGCACGTTGAAGCTGGTGGTCTTGCCCGATCCGTTCGGACCAATCAGCCCGAGGATCTCTCCCGACGACAGGGTCATCGAGAAATCGTCAAGCGCCGTCACTCCGCCGAAGCGTTTCACCAGGCTGCGGAATTCCAGAAGAGGTTGGCTCATTTCCCGGCCCTCCGGCTTGCAAAGAAGTTCCGCAACTGTCGCGGCAACAGCCCGTCGGGCCGGAACAGCAGCACCAGGATCACGAGGACCGAGAACAGCAGGAACCGATATTCCTGCAGCAGTTGCAGCTTTTCGGGCAGCAGGATCACGATCGTCGCCGCCACCGCCGCGCCCCAGGGGCTGCCGAGCCCGCCCAGCAGGACGATCGACACCATCAGCAGGCTGTCCGAAAAGGCGAAGGAGGCCGGTGCGATGAACGAGATCATCATGCCGTAAAGCGCGCCGCTCACCCCGAGGATCAGGTTGCCCATCAGAAAGGCGGTGATCTTGGTGCGCTTGATCGAGATGCCGAAACAGGCGGCCGCCGTCTCGTCAAGGCGCACCGCGTCCATGTGCAACCCGATCCAGCTCCGCTCCAACCGGCGCAGCAGGGTAAAGACCAGCGCCGCCAGCACCGCCGCCAGCAGCGCGTAATTGGCATAGAACGACATCTCGAAACCCGCGATGACGGGCGAATTGTTGAAATCCCAGCCGAACAGCCGCATCGGCGCCACCATCAGCCCTTGCGGACCGCCCAAGATCTCGTTCACCTCGAGGAAGGTGCGGAACAACACGCCGAAGGCGATGGTCACAACGGCGGCATAATGCCCCGTCGTGCGCACGATCGGCACCAGCAGCGGGATGCTGAGCACCAGCGCGACAAGTCCGCCCGCGACCAGCGTGAGCAGCGGCGGAAAGGCGGTGACATTGCCCAGAACCGCCGCCGTGTAGGCGCCCGCACCGAAAAAAGCCGCGCCGGCAAAGTTCACCATCCCGGCAAAGCCGAACTGGATGTTCAGCCCCATCGCCGCGACGAAGTAGAGCAGCACCGTCGTCACCATGAGCAGCGCGAAATGCTCCTGCGAGAGCGCCAGGATCAACGCGATCAGCGTCGCAAAGGCCAGCCGGTTCAGCCGGGGTTCGGACCCCGCCCAAGCCTGGTGCACCTGTTTGACCTGGCCGGTCTTGAAACCGATGAGCACCGCCACGAGGGCCAGCACCAGAAGCCCCAGCACCTGCCAAGTCTCCTCGGCCATGATCAGCGCCCAGCCGTAAACGCCGGCGGCCAGGATCACGATCGCACCGGTCCGCCAGGGGCGCGGTCGATCAGTTGAATTGAGGGAAAGATCAGTCATTGCATCACACCCGGTCACTGGAGCGTTCGGGGATCAACCCGGTCGGTTTCCACGCCATCAATGCGATGACGACGGCAAAGGCGAAAACGTCCTTGTAGGCGGACGCAAAGGGCAAGAGGGCAGCCCCGACCGTCTGCAGCCCGGCGAACAGGAAGCCACCGAGGATCGCGCCGTAAAGGTTGCCCAACCCGCCGACGATGGCCGCCGAGAACCCGATCAGCCCCAGGATCAGCCCCATGCCGAAATTGATTTCATTGTAGTAAAGCCCGTTCATGACGCCGGCAAAGGCGGCCACGCCGGAGCCCAGCGCAAAGGTGGCCAGCACCACCAGCGTATAGTTGATGCCCATGATCCGCGCGGTCTCCTCGTCCTGCGCGACGGCCCGGATCGCCAGCCCGAGGCGGGTCCGGTTGATCACCAAGTTCAAGAGCCCGATCAGCCCCAGCCCGGCCAGCACAAGGATCACGCTGTCGGCGCGCAGGGAAAAGTTGCCGATCTCGATCGCGGCATCCGGCAGCAGCGCCGGAAACGCCTTGGGGTTCGAGCCGTTGGGATAGAACAGCCGGACCGCCTCGCGGATCGCGGTGCCCAGCGTGAGGGTGATCAGCAGCGTGTTGAGCTGCGGCGCATTCTTGAGCGGCAGCACCAGCCACTTGGCAATCGCCGCGCCGATCAGCGCGGTGGCGCCAAGGCTGCACAGCAGGATGCCGAGCAGTTGCAGCCACGGATTGCTGACTCCGATGGCCTCGAGCCCCAGCCAGGCGGTGAAACCGATGAAGGTCCCCAACATCAGCACGTCGCCGTGACTGAACTTGATGACGTCGAGCACACCGAAGAACAGCGTGAACCCGACCGCGACCAGCGCGTACATCGTGCCCAGCAAAATGCCGTTCGCCACGTATTGGGCGATCAATCCGAAATCCATCATTCCCTCTTTTCTCGGAAGGCAGGCGCGGCAGGACAGGCCCGCCGCGCCGCAGGTCCAGTGGTGTTACTTGGCCGCCGGCAGCTTGCGCGTGCCCTTGGCATAGTCGCTGTCATCCCAGACGACCCACTTGCCATCCTGAGCGACATAGCCGGTGATCAGCGCCACGGTGTTCTGACCATGATCGTCGAAGGAGATCGGCCCGGTGATCGAGTCATGCCCTTCGACCTTGCCCATGTACTCGACAATCGCCTTGCGGTCGGGGCCGACGGCCTCGACGGCGTCGATCAGCAGGTCCATCGCGGCAAAGGCAAAGGGACCGTAAGCCTCGGGCGGGGTCGAGAACCCGGCCTTTTCGTATTCGCTCAGGAAATACGCGCCACCGGGCAGTTTCTCGGCCGGGGCCCCTTCGAGGAAGGTCAGCGTTCCTTCGGCCAGCTCGGCGCCGAGCCCTTCAAAAAAGGCGTCCGACTTGATCCCCGAAACCCCTTCGAAGACGGCTTGGATGCCCAGCTTGTCCATCTGCTGGCGCACCCGCACGCCGCCGGGGGTCAGGCCGGCATAGACCACGACCTCGGGGGCGAGCGCCTTGATCTGGGTAAGTTCAGCGGTGAAATCCTGTTGGTCCGAGGTGACACCAAAGGCGCCGACAACCTCGGCCCCGTTCTCGGCAAGGTATTTCGACAGGTAGTTGAAGTGCCCCTTGCCGTAATCGGTGGTGTCATGGACGATCGCGAAGCTCTTGTAGCCGAGACCGGTCATCACCTTGGCGGCGGTCTCATTCTGGTTGATCATCGTGCCGTTCACCCGGGTGATCTCGGGGTAATCGTTGCCATAGGTAATGTCCGGCAGCACCGCGCCCCAGATCGTCGCCGGCATGCCAAAGCGGTGATAGACGTCGACCGTCCCCATCGCCACGGCCGAGCAGTAATGCGTCACCGCACCGGCAATCTTGCGGTTGGTCGCCAGCTTGGTCGCGACCTGCACGCCAACATTCGGCTTGCACTCGTCATCCAGCGCGTCGAGTTCGTAGGTATACTTGGTGTCGGGATCGGCGTTGCGCAGCTTGATCGCCAGCTCGGCCGAGTTCCGTCCGCCCAGGCCGACCGAGGAGTTGCCGCCGGTCAGCGGCCCGAGAAAGCCCAGATGGACCGTGGTTTCCGCCTGGGCACCGCTGGCAAGCGCAAGGCCCGCGCAGGCGCTGGCCGCCAGCACGATCCCATGAAATTTGTTTCTCATATTGAATTCCACTCCACTTTCCCTGAGATTGCTTGGGCGACTTGACCCACAATCGTGTCTGTCCCAGAAAGATGAATTTCATTCAATTTTTTCGACAAGTCACAGCGGGAATTTGAATCCAGGTCACGTTTTGGTCAAAAATAAGGCAGAGTCCGGGGGTGTGAGCATGGAAACTGAGCAGGTTGAAGACGTCGAGGCTCTTGCGGCGGACGACTCGCCCCCGCGCACGATGTCGGATCTTGGCCCCCGGCTGCGCCAGGCCCGCAAGGCCCACAAGAAAACGCTGCGTGTTCTTGCCGAGGAAGTGGGCTGCTCGCCGTCGTTGCTGTCGAAGATCGAGAACGAACAGGCCACCCCTTCGCTGCGCACGTTGCACCGGATCCTGGCCGCGCTCGACACCTCGATCGTGCATCTCTTTACCGGGGACACCGCGCATGACGAGATCAGCCTGATGCGCGCCGAGTCCCGCCCCGCGGTCAAGGTCAGCCATACCGGGAACGGCGCGGGGATCCTGCTGGAACGGTTGACCCCGACCTTTCCGGACCTGCTGCTCGACGCAAATATCCACACGCTCGAACCCGGCGCCGAGAGCGGCGGCGACATCCAGCACGCGGGCCAGGAGGTCGGCTATGTGCTGCAAGGACGGGTCGAATTGATCGTCGACGGGAAAAGCCATTTCCTCGGTCAGGGTGACAGCTTTTTTTTCGCCTCCAGCCTGCCGCACCGGTACCGCAATATCGACCCGGACGTCAGCCGGATCCTCTGGGTGGCAACGCCGGCAACCTTCTGAGGCGACGGACCTGCCTCACCCGGGCCCCTGCCCCTGCGCAACCACTGCCCCGAAGGCGCCACCAGTGGCCGGGCGACCCACCGGACGCCGGGAGACCAGGATGGGATTGAAATCGAGATCGTTGGCGATCTCGAACATCGACACCCTGCGATCATACCAGTTCACGACGATCTCGCGCCCCTCCTCAAAGACGACGACACAGTATTTGCCGCTTGCGACGTCGCAGCTGTCCTTGTGCAGGACGGAGACGACAAAAGGGTCAATCAGATGCGCCTTGAGCCGGATCAGCGCCACGCGTTGCTTCCCGGTCAGCAGCAGCCCCCCGGCAAGAACGGCCACGGAGACGCCGATCATCCCCCAGCCCGAGAAACCGCGAAAGGGATTGATCTCCTTGATCCGATCCCCGTAGGCGACAAAGACCAGCCGGCCGGCAAACCCCAGGGCGGCCACCGTGCCGACAATGACGAGGACGCCGACCATGTCGCCATGTGCCCGGGATGCGACCGATGCGGCGCGCTCGACATCAAGCCCGAAATCCATGGAACCCCTCCAGAACACTGGTCACCACCGTCCGCTTGGAGCAGAAAACCGGCGAGAATGTGGATGACAGCAAAAATCCCCCAAAGATTGTCTGCCGATGTTTATAAATTCGGTAAACGTGTGAAAACTGAAAACCGGAGCGCCGCGCAACTGATCGGCACGGGCAACGAGAAAGCAGGTTGTGATTCAAATGCTCGATCTGCGCCTCGGGCAGCACGGCGCGGACAAACCCGATCCGACGGACATTCAGCCGCACCTTGCCGACCATGACCGGGCTGTCGTCGGAATACTCCGAAAGGCCGGTGCAGATCTAATGCTGCGGTGGCCCGGCCCCCCAGTGTGCCGGTCGCCGGCGTCCATGTCCCGGACGACCGCCCGTCCCGGTTTCAGTGCAGGGTGGTTTTCTTCGCAGGCGCCTCGGCCACCGCCGCCACATGCATGACCGCCGCCTGTGTCTTGTCGCCGTCGATCTCAAGCTTGGGCCCCAGCGGCAGCGCCCCCATGCCAAGCCGCGCCATCCACCGCTTGAACACGGCGGGCACGATCCCGATCACATGGGTTGCCCCCTCGGCCACCGCCGTCCGCGCCATTTCCGACAGCAAAAGCGTCTGCACGAAAATGCGGCGGTCCGCCTCGACATCGGGCGAAACGAAAAGTCGGGTCGCCTCCCAGATGTGATCGGCGACCGGGGCCTTTTCGTAAAGGACATGCGGCGGAATCCCCGCCAACATCCCCCGCTGGGCATCGCGCAGCATGTAGGAATAGCATCCGCAGCGGGCCGTCGTCGGCAGCAAGCGGATACCGGCCAGCACCTGCCCGAATTCATGCACCACCACCGACCGGCTTTGCGGCGTGTCGTACTGGTCGAACTCCATCCCCTCGGTATGGGGTAAATCCCACTGTTTCGTGTCGATAAACACTTGTTTCCTTGCCTTCAGGAACTCGGCGTAGAGCTCACCGTAGTGGTGCTGCGTGGTCACGGAGAGGACCGAACTGCGCATCCGGTTGGGCATGACCCTGCGCCCTGTCGCGCCGCCCGGACGCGGCATGCTCCGCGCGGGTTTCGATGCAACCCCCGATAGCGAATCATCAGATTGCCCCGTCGATGCCGGGACCAGCTCAGGCAAAAGGTCCCGCCCCCCCTGTCGCCTGCCCCTCGTGTGAAAGCCCATATCTAACCCACCGATATTTTTCGTGTTTTTGCTTGGCACAGCGGCCCGTTTGTTCCAAGTTTTGACACAATCGCACCAAAGTTCCATCAATTTTCACCAGTACAATCTATGCGTGTTGCATTAAACACACAAGTTTAGACAGAGGCACGGCAGGGGCCTGGGACAGTCATGATCAGCCAATTGAGAAGCGAATTCGCGGACGGCAACGGCACCCTTTGGGCAGACCGCCGAAGGCTGCGCGACTATGCCAAGGTCGGGCGCATGCTACTACTGCAGCGTATCGTGATCTATTCCTCCGCCATCTTCCTTGCCGGCGCCTATTACAACTGGTGGATCGCGCTGATCACCTACGCCTTCACCCTTGCCGCCGAGATCTATGACGGCGCCACCTTCCGCAGGATCCTGGTGACCCGGCAATGGACCGAGAAGGCGGTGCGGCGCTCCATGCGCGACATCTATATCGGCACGGCCATCAGCGCGACGGTGATCTCGGCCTTCGCCATCTCGTTCGCGATCCTGCAGGGCCCCGAAACCGGGCATTTCATGCCCCTTTTCATGCTGTTTTCCGCCGCCGTCTTTGCAGCCATCAACAACCACCACTTCCTGCCCGTGCTGGCGCTGCGGCTGACGATCTACGTTGCCGCCATCCTGTACATCCCGATCCGGGACCTCTGGATCGTGCGGCCTCCGCTCTCTTCCGAGCTTTGGCTGCACTTCTTCACCGTCCTGTTCGTTCTCGGGTTCATCGTTGAATGTTCCCGCAGCTTCCTGGTCGGATACAGCAACTACCTGCGCAACCTTCACAACCTCGAGCGCGAGCACGAGCGTACCAAGGCCGCTTACAAGACGAAAACCCAGTTCCTGTCGACCGTCAGCCACGAGTTGCGCACCCCGCTCACCTCGATCAAGGGGTCGCTGGAGATCATCAGCTCGGGCATTCTGGGGGAGCCGCCCGAAAAAATGGCAAAACCGCTGGATATCGCAACCCGCAACGCACGCCGCCTTGCAGATCTGGTCAACGATCTGCTGCTGCTGCAAAAGGCCGAGGCCGGCAAGATCGACTATTTCTTCGAGAACGCCGATGTCGGCGACCTGGTGCAAGAGGTGGTCGAACGGTTCCGCCCCTTTGCCGACCGCCGGAATATCTCTATCACCACCGATCCCGAAGCGAGCGGCCATTTTGCACGGTTCGACAAGGTGCGCCTTGACCAGGTGATCACCAACCTTCTGTCCAACGCCACGAAATTCTCCTACGACGACGGCGAGGTCCGCGTGATGCTCTCGCACCATGAGGGCAATGTCCGGATCTCCGTTTCGGATGACGGCATCGGCATCTCCGACGCCTCGCGCCCCAAGATCTTCCAGGAGTTCAGCCAGGTCGATTCCACCAATGCCCGCCAGTTTGAGGGCACGGGCCTTGGGCTGAACATCTCCAAGCGGATCGTCGAGGCGCATGGCGGCGCGATTGATTTCACAAGCAAGCCTGGCGTCGGCTCGACCTTTTTCATCGACCTGCCGGAAGAGGACGCCCCAGCGCAATCCGCCCCGGTGAAGGACGCCGCCTGACCCGCCCGGTCCCCGGCCCGCGGAAGGCCCGGTCCGCTGGCCCCGAGACCCGAAACAAGAGCGCGCCGCAGGCAACGCGCACCTCCGCACCGTGCGACCCACGAGAAGGGAAAGGAATTCCACGCTGCTTTGGTTTGGTGGAATACACCAAGGACAGCGACCGAAGCCCCCCACGTTCGGGACGGCACCCAGCCGCCCCACCCCGCACCAGGCCCTTGCCACGCGGGCGACACCCCAAAGCCTGGCACAACCTCGGGACGACTCCGCAGATCACAGGCTCCCGCAGGGAGAGATGAATTCAGAATTCATGAAACTACAGGGGCATTTCACCTCGATATCAACGGTTTTCCGCTTGCCCAGGTCGCCATTGATCACGGAGAATTGCCAATCACGGCCCACCCGGCGGAACTGTTTCGACGAGTGGAAAAAAGTGCACAGGTACAGAGCAAAACATGAAAAAAGCGAACCTTCTCTCCGGCCTGGCCGTGGTCGCGCTGCTTGGCGTTTTTTTCGTCATGCTCGAATCCATCAGGTACAAGACCTTTGTCGAGTCGGAGCGACAGCAGGCAACCCGGTTCGCAGAAGACCTCAAGGAGCGGATCGAGCACGAGGTGTTCGATTTCATGCTCAGGGCGCGCGGCCTGACAACCGCGGTCGAACTGAGCGGCGAAATCGGGCAGGATCGGTTTGCCCATATCGCCGAACGGTTCCGCCTGGAAAGCGATTCCATTGTCGATATCGCCCTTGTCGAACACGGGATCATCACGCTTGTTCATCCGCTCGAAGCAAACCGCCACCTGATCGGCTTCGATCTTCGCGACAATCACCACCAATGGCCGGCGCTGGTCCGGTCCCAACGCACCGGCCAGGTCACCGTTCAGGGGCCGGTTCGACTGTTGCAGGGAAAGACCGGGTTCGTCGTGCGCACGCCGGTGGCGGCGTACCGACCTGGTGCAGAGCCGCCTGCGATCACCAAGGTCGTCTCCGTCGTGGTCGACGCACAGGCGGCCTTCGACGATATACTGCGGCTCAAGGCGGCAGCTGACGGCGGTGACCAGGGGTTTCGCGTTGCGCTGACAACCATGAAGGCCGGCGGCGACACGATCGGCCCCCTCGGGGTATTTGACGAGGACCCCGAGGTTGCCGTTCTTGCCGTGCCGGGCAACGCCTTGAAACTGGGCGTGGTCCCCGAGGCCGGTTGGGCGATGGGTTACCGGATCGACTGGGCCGCCGACCTGGGCCTTCTGCTGATCATACTGACCACGCTTTTCTTCGTTCAGCAGCTGCTGCGGCAACGCGCCGAACGCAACAAGGCCCGGCTCCAGCTCAACATGGCCATCGAAACCCTGCCCGATGGGTTCGTTCTGTACGATGCCGAGGGCCGTCTGGTCCTGTGCAACCGGAATTACCGGGAGTTTTACGAGAAAAGCGCCGAGGCGCTGGTGCCCGGCAACACCTTCGAGGACATCCTGCGGGTCGGGCTGAAAAACGGGCAATACGCGGATGCAATCGGCCGCGAGGAGGCCTGGCTGGCCGAGCGTCTGGCCCTGCGCCAGGCGACGGAATCGACCCATGATCAAGAGTTGGGCGACGGCAGATGGCTGCGCATCTTCGAGCGCATGATGCCCGATGGCAGCCGGGTCGGTGTCCGGGTGGATATCACCGAGTTGAAACGGCACCAGGCCGAACTGGAGGCCTCGAACGCCGAGTTGCGCGATGCGCTTGCCCGGCGCGACCTGGCCGAAAAGCGGTTCTCGAACGTGGCCGAGCTCAGCCGGGACTGGTTGTGGGAAATGGACAAGGATCTGCGGTTCACCTACCTCTCCGACAGCTACCTGAGCAACGACATCGCCTATCTGCTTGGCAAGACCCGCCGCGAGGCTCACCAGGACCACCCGCAGGTCTTTGAAACCGCCGATTGGGACTGGCTCGACCAGAAGCAACGCGCGCATGAGCCGTTCCGGGATTTCATCTACCAGGCGATCGGCGCAACCAAGGACAACAAATGGATCCGCACGAGCGGGGTTCCGATCTTCGACGAAAACGGCGACTTCGCCGGCTATCGCGGCGTCGGCTCCGACATCACGGTCGTCTACAACGCCAAGCGCGACGCCGAGGCCGCAAGTGCTGCAAAGACCGAGTTTCTCAACGTGATGACGCATGAGTTGCGGACACCGCTGACCGTCATCCTCGGCTACAACACCTTGATGGCCAAACCCGGGTACCTGCCGTCGATCAAGGCCCTGGAAAGCGACATCAAGGCCGGCGCCCTGACCCCGGAGAACGCAGAACAGAAGCTGGCCCCCGTCAAGCAGGAGATCGCCAAGTTCGCAAGCAAGATGGACCAGTCCGGACGCCACCTTCTGAGCCTGATCAACGACATCCTGGACCTTGCCAAGATCGAGGCCGGGAAACTGAATATCGACCCGCACGCCATCGAGATCGCGCCGGTTCTGGATTTCGTCGTGGACCAACTGGCCGAAACCGCCCAACAGAAATCTCTGGATCTGAGCATCGAGACAAGCGGCGGCGTCGTTCTTGCCGACGATCTGCGGCTGCGCCAGATCCTGATCAACCTTGTCGGCAACGCGGTGAAATTCACCGACCAGGGCCATGTCAAGATCCGCACCGAGCAGTTGGGCGACCAGATGGCGTTCCATATCGAGGATAGCGGCTGTGGCATACCCGAGGACAAACAGGCGACCATCTTCGGGAAATTCGACCAGGTCGACTCCTCCGGCACGCGGGGCAAGGGCGGCAGCGGCCTTGGCCTGTCGATCTCGCAGCAACTGGTGGAACTGCAGGGCGGCCGGGTGACGGTACAAAGCGAGTTGGGGGTCGGAAGCACCTTTACCTTCACCCTGCCCGCGCTGGCACAGGACGCCCGGACCGCCGCGGCGTGACCGGGGCCGATCCGGGGCCTGGCAATCGCGACCAGACCCTGCACCGCCTCCGGGCCGTCAGAGGATGAAATCGCCCGCCGTCAGCGTTAAACTCCCGTCGACCAGGATAAAGAAATCCGCTGACCCGTCTCCGTCGATATCCCCCTGGATCTCGCGCTTGGCATCATCGGCCCAGGACCGGTAACGCAACTCGCCCGCGGCGCCACTGAAGGCATCGCCGCCGACAAAGGTGAACGCCTGGTTGCCGGACAGCGTTGAATTCGCGTCGACCCCGGACAGGTCGATGATGTCATCGGCGCGATCGAAATCCTTGATCACGTCGCGGACCGAGCGACTGTCGTTCTGGCTGGCCTTTGAAAAGGCGAAAACATCCGCGTCGGCGCCGCCATATAGCTTGTCCTTGCCCGCGCCTCCGTCCAGCGTGTCCTGGCCGTTCCCCCCGCGCAGGACGTCCTCGCCGTTCTCACCAAACAGCGTGTCACTGCCCTTCTTGCCGTACAGCTTGTCGCCACCGCCACAACCGTACAAAAGATCCCCTCCGGCGCCGCCTTTCAGCGTGTCCGCGCCGGCCAGCCCGTCGAGGACATCGCTGCCGGCAAGCCCCCGGATCAGATCCGCGCTGGCGCTGCCCTGCAGGGTGTTGTTGCCGCTGTCGCCGACAATCTCGCCCGAGCCGCTGCTGCTGCCCCCCGTGCCGGTGCCGCTGCTGCCACCGCTCGTACCGCCGGCTCCACTGTCGAGCAGTACCGTACCATCGGTAGCCGCAAAGTTCTGGGTGATCATGACCGAGTCGAACCCCTTGTAGTCACCCTGTTCGATCCCGATCCCGATATAATCATAGTCGGGGTTGAGGATGTTCCACCGATGCCACGTGCTGTCCATCAGGCGCTCGTGGATGTCTTCCACGTCGTCGAAAAGACCCGCCGCGCCGCGTTCGCTCTGGAAACCGATGTTCTCGCCCGACCGCGAACTGCCGGAAAAATCGAAACCCGCGTCGACCATGCGATCATAGGAGGACGAGCCGCCCGCCCCGGTATGAGAGAAGATATCTTCGGCCAGAACCCATTCGCTGTGGGTCTCGGCCGAGTCGTTGAGATGCTGCTCCAGCTGCAGCGGGTCCACCCCTGCGGCCGCGCGTTCGGCGTTGATCAGCTCGAGCATGTAGAGCTCAAGATCGTTTGCAATCGACATCGTGTTACTCCGCAAATTTTTCATCGCGGTCTCGATTGCATATCGCTTGTTGCCGCAGCAACCGGGCCGGAAAAAGCCGGAAAAACTCCGCCCAAATTCGCAGGGGGTCGGCAGATGTTCGCCTTTTTCGCAGCCCTCAGAGCCTGCGGCACACGGCATGCGGGCCCGGTCTGCGAGCCGTCAACCTGCGGCCCTGACTGTCACAGGTTCCCATGTCCCGACGCGCGTCGGCTTCAATCCCAAACCGGCGAAATCTGGCAAAAGGTCGCCGCCCCTTGCACCGACATGTGAGACCCGGGATTCAACAGGCTGTACTTTTGGAACTGGCCCTGCCCCTCGGGGGGGGCGGCGTCGGCATCCATGGTGAACTGCACCGCCGTGCGGCGGCCGGTGGTGACACTGGGCCCGCGCCCCCGCAACAGATAGATCTGTGCCGTCCAGGACGCGCCCAGCACCCGTCGGGCATAATCAGAGGCACCGCACCAGTAATCGTCAACCGCCCCGCCAATGCGCGTGATCACCTCGAAAGAGCTGTCGTTGATCGGATTGACCCGGGTCCCGTTCCGCCCGGTAAAGGCCTCGGCAGAGAATGGCAGGGCCAGGCAAAGGGCGGTGAAAGCTGCGAGAGTTCGGGACATGGGGGTCATGGCGTACAACACTATTTGGGACAGGAGGCCAGCATAACGCGGTTCAGGCCGGCCCGATAGAGGCGCACACGCGGGCGTGATCGGACCGGGGCCCCAAGAGCCGTCTCGATGAAAAAAGGCGCCCCGCAGGGCGCCTTTTCGATCTTACTGATCCAGGAAGGACCGGAGTTTTCGGGACCGCGACGGGTGCTTGAGCTTGCGCAGCGCCTTGGCCTCGATCTGCCGGATCCGTTCGCGCGTCACGCTGAACTGCTGGCCGACCTCTTCCAGCGTGTGGTCGGTGTTCATGCCGATGCCGAACCGCATCCGCAGAACCCGCTCCTCACGTGGGGTGAGGCTGGCCAGAACCCGCGTGGTGGTTTCCTTCAGGTTCTCCTGAATGGCGGAATCCAGCGGCAAAACCGCGTTCTTGTCCTCGATGAAATCGCCAAGCTGGCTGTCTTCCTCGTCCCCGATCGGGGTTTCGAGGCTGATCGGCTCCTTGGCGATCTTCATCACCTTGCGGACCTTCTCCAACGGCATCTGCAGCTTCTCGGCCAGTTCTTCCGGCGTCGGCTCGCGGCCGATCTCGTGCAGCATCTGGCGCCCGGTGCGCACCAGCTTGTTGATCGTCTCGATCATGTGCACCGGGATACGGATGGTGCGGGCCTGATCCGCGATCGAACGTGTGATCGCCTGCCGGATCCACCATGTGGCGTAGGTCGAGAACTTGTAGCCCCGGCGATACTCGAACTTGTCCACCGCCTTCATCAGGCCGATGTTGCCTTCCTGGATCAGGTCAAGGAACTGCAAACCGCGGTTGGTGTATTTCTTGGCGATCGAGATCACCAGCCGCAGGTTCGCCTCGACCATTTCCTTCTTGGCCTGGCGCGCCTCTTTCTCACCCTTCTGGACCTGCTGAACGATGCGGCGGAACTCGCTGATATCGAGGCCGACATATTGCCCGACCTGCGCCATCTCGGCGCGCAGGTCCTCGACCTTGGAGGTCGACCGTTCGATGAACATCTGCCAGCCGCGACCGGGCTTTTGCGCCATCTCGTCCAGCCATGTCGGGTCCAGCTCGCGCCCGCGATAGGCCTCGACGAACTCGCGGCGGTTGATCCGGGCCTGATCGGCCAGTTTCACCATCGAACTGTCGATCGCCATCACCCGGCGGTTGATGCCGTAAAGCTGGTCGATCAGCGCCTCGATGCGGTTGTTGTGCAGGTGCAGCTCGTTGACTTGCTCGACGATCTGCGCCCGCTTGGCCTGGTAGGTGTCCTCCTGCCGCTGCGAGAACGCCCCGGTGTCGCCCAGCGTTGCGGCGATGCGACTGTCCTGCATCTCCGACAGCTTCGCGTAATCGAGCGAGATCTGCTCCAGCGTGGTCAGGACCTGGTCCTTGAGCGCGGCCTCCATCGCGGCCAGCGACATGTTGGCCTGATCCTCTTCCTCATCGTCGTCGTCCTTGGCGATGGGGTTGCCGTCCGCATCCAGTTCCGGGCCGCTGTCGGCCGCGGGCTTCTTGTCGGCGGCCACGGTCGAGGTATCGACCAGCGGCTCGGCATTGTCGTCGTCGTCGCCCATCTGGTTGCCGAAGGTGGCCTCCAGATCGATGACGTCGCGCAGCAGGATGTCCTCGGACAGCAATTCGTCGTGCCAGATGGTGATCGCCTGGAACGTCAGCGGACTCTTGCACAGCCCGGCGATCATCGTGTTGCGGCCTGCCTCGATGCGCTTGGCGATGGCGATCTCGCCCTCGCGGCTCAACAGTTCGACGCTGCCCATTTCCCGCAGGTACATGCGCACCGGATCGTCGGTGCGATCCAGCTTCTCGGTCTGCTGGCTGGCCAGCGTGACCTCGCGCGCGCTCTCGGTGGTGGCGACCTCGGTCGAGCCCTTCTGCTCTTCCTCTTCGGCCTCTTCGTCCTCGATGATGTTGATGCCCATCTCCGAGAGCATGGACATCACGTCTTCGATCTGTTCCGAACTGACCTGGTCGGGGGGCAGAACCTGGTTGAGCTGGTCGTAGGTGATGTAACCTTTTTCGCGGGCCTCGGCGATCATCTTCTTGACCTGGGCCTGGCTCATGTCCAGCGTGATTTCCGGTTCCTGGTCCTCGGTTTTCTGGTCCTCGGTATCCTTGGCTGCCATTCAATGCTCCTGCAGGGGCTTGAGGTGATTCGTCCGGATGCGAATCACTTGGTACGGTCCGGCGATTCGGTCACCCGAAGGCCCGATTGTCCACCTCTATTCGATATAAAACGCCGTCTCAACGGCCCGACTCGGGATTACTGGTCCGATTCCTGTCTCCATGTCCGCGTCTCAGCCGCGCGACCGACCGCCGCGGGTGAAATCGATATTGTCGAAAACCTTGTCGCGATACTCGACATCCGATTTGTTCAGGGTCAGCCCGTTCTTGGCCACGACCGATTCACCGCCTCCGTCCAGCTCGATGCGATAGGACCGCGACCGCGCCTCCGCCGCCTGGCCCAATCGCCATGTCACGGCCTCGTCCGCCATCCCGTTCAATTCCTCCTCGGCCTCGGCGACCTCGGCATATCCCCCTCGCAGCGCCTCGATTTTCGCGAATTCCTGCGCCAGTGTCTTTCGGGCCAGGTCGATATCGCCGGGTTTGCGCATGCAGGGGTTAATTGCCACATGGCGCAGCCGGTACAGGTTTTCAAGGGTCTCCGGCCCGGCAGCGGCCGCAATCCTGTCCTTCAACTCGCCCGGATCGGTCTCGGCGTTGCGCAGGATCAGGTCCCGCAACAGCGCGTGATCGGAATCGGCACAGCCCATCGCCTCGATCCGGTGCTCGAATTCCACGATCAACTCCGGCGCAGAAATCGCCGTGGCCAGGATCACCGCCTCGCGCATATGGGTCTCGGCCGCGTCTCCGGCGGCCACCAGGAACGACGACTTGGTCGACGCCGCCGGCCCCTCCAGCACCGCGCCCCGGCCCTTCCAGCCGCCCGCTACAAAGGCCCCCTGCCCGCGCGCACGCGGCTTTTTCTTCGGGCGGAACAGCTCCCAGCGCAGGTCCTTGATCTCCTGGCCGTAATGGCTGCGGATCGACGGATCGCGGATCGCCTTGATCCGCTCGCGCAGGGCCTTGTCCAGCGCTGCCTTGCGCTCGGGGCTGTCGAACGACCGGCCCTCGGTCTCCCGCTGCCACAACAGCCGCACCATCGGCTGCGCCGCGTCCAGCACCGCCTGCACCGCCCTGGCCCCCTCGGCGCGCAACAGATCGTCGGGGTCCTTGCCCTCGGGCATCAGTGCAAAGCGCAACGACTTGCCCGCCTCCAGCAGCGGCAGCGCCAGGTCGATCAGCCGCATCGCCGCGCCCAGCCCCGCCTTGTCGCCGTCCAGCGCGATGATCGGCTCGTCCGAGATCCGCCAGAGCAATTGCAGCTGCGTCTCGGTGATCGCCGTGCCCAGCGGCGCCACGGCGGCCGCGAACCCGGCCTCGACCAGCGCGATCACGTCCATGTAGCCCTCGGCCACCACCAGAGGCTGCCCCTTGCCCGCCGCCGCCCGCGCCGGACCGTGGTTGAACAACGACCGGCCCTTGTCGAACAACTCGGTCTCGGGGCTGTTGAGGTACTTGGCGTTGTCGGTGGGGTCCATCGCCCGGCCGCCAAAGGCGATCACCCGGCCGCGCGCATCGCGGATCGGGAACATGATCCGGTGGCGAAAGGTGTCATAGGGCTTGCCGCCCTTGTTGGAGGGTTTCGCCAGCCCGGCGGCGATGATCAGCTCTTCTTCGACCCCCTTGCCGCGCAGATGATCCCACAGGTTCTGCCAGCCCGGCGGGGCAAACCCGATCTCCCAGCGCTCCAGCGCCGCCGCGTCCAGTCCCCGGCGGGCCAGGTAATCGCGCGCCTCGGTGCCGGCCCCAGTGTTCAGCTGCAGGCGGAAAAACTGCGCCGCCTGCTCCATCACCTCGGCCAGTTGCCCGCGCCGGTCGGCCTTTTGCTGCGCCCTTGGATCGCGGGCGGGCATCTCCATCCCCACCTCCCGCGCGAGGATCTCCACCGCCTCCATGAAGCTGACGTTCTCGGTCTCTTTCACGAAGCCGATGGCGTCGCCCTTGGCCTGGCAGCCAAAGCAGTAATAGAATCCCTTGCGATCATCGACGTGGAAACTGGCGGTCTTCTCGTGGTGGAACGGGCACGGCGCCCACATGTCGCCTTTGGCCTGGTTCGATTTTCGATTGTCCCAGATCACCTTGCGCCCCACCACCTGCGTAAGCGAGGTGCGGCTGCGCAATTCGTCCAGGAATCCGGGGGGCAATGACATGGGCGCGATTATCCTCCCATTGACCAAGCCTGTCCAGAGCGGACGCGGACGGAAAACCGCGATCGACGGCCCGCCGCGACGCGATCAGTTCTTCATGTCTTCCAGCATCTGCTGCCGCTGGTCCCAGGTTTGCAGGCATTGCTGCTCCCACAGGGTGCCCAGGTCGTTCTGCTTCAACTCGCGCCGCTTCATCTGGAAGACATAGCCCACCATCTGCGGAATCGCGGCGTTGTAGTTTTCCGGCCAGCTCGGGTCGGATGCGGCCAGGTGGTCGGCCACCTTGGCCTCCGCGACTCGGTCCAGCCGGGCCTGCTGCACCGCCGCCATCACCTGTGCCTCGTAGCGGCAGGCCTCCTCCTTTGCGTCGGCGGCCAGCACCGGCGTGGACAGAAGGGCGGCGGCAAGGGTCAGGCGGATCAACATCGGGGCAACTCCTGAATCGGTTGGTGTTCGCCCGCCACCCTACCCGCGCGCTGCGACCGCTTCCATCGCCGTTTTCAGGTCGTGAACCAATGTCACCGCCATCGAGCGGAACACCAGGATCAGGAACGCCCGCTCGCCCACCCGGGTGACCGATCCCGGCATATGCGCCACCTGGCTGCGCGCCGTGTGCCCCCGCGTGAACACCGCGCCGCGCAGATCGACCGGCACCAGCCGCGCCAACACCTCCTCGGCGCCTGCGCCTTCCAGCCGAACCGCCGCCCAGGCGTCGCTCTGATCGCTCAGCGCAGCATGCTCGGCCAACCCCGGATCGGCCGCAGGTCCCATCAAAAACGCCTGTTCGCGCCCCATCCACACCGCCCGCGCCCCGGCCTTTCCGGTGGCCCTGTTCGGCGCCGGAAATGCCATGCCATGGGCCGCCTGCAACGCCTGCGACAGCGACTTTTCCCGCCCCTTGTAGGGCAGCAGCGCGGTCACCGCGCCCAGGTCCTCCTCGGTCAGCTTGACCGCCCCGATCTCCAGCGGCAGCAGCCCCGCGCAGGGGGATTTCGCAACAAGTTCAGCCACGCACGCGCCCTCCCTCGGGATCGAAGAACACCGGGTTCACCACCTCGCACAGGGTTTCCACCCCACGCAGATGGTCGACCATCTTCACCACCTCGCCGATCCGCTCCGGTCCGCGCCGCAGAAAGCCCAGCGCCACCACATGCCCCAGCGTCGGCGAATACCCCGCCGAGGTGACATGGCCCTGATCATTCTCGCGCGTGGGCGCGGCGTCCCTGTCGAACAGGTGCCCGCCGGCAGTGATCAGCTTGACCGCGCCCACCGGCTTCAGCCCCACCAGCCGCTCGCGCGCCGGGTCGGTCAACCCGGGCCGCTGGCTCAGCGTCTTGCCGATACAGTCCTTTTTCGCCGAGATCATCCGCCCCAAGCCGATGTCAAAAGCGGTGGTGCGCCCGTCGATCTCCGCATGGGTGATCAGCCCCTTCTCGATCCGCAGCACGTTCAACGCCTCCATGCCATAGGCGCCACCGCCGATCGCCTCGGCCCGCGCCACCAGAACCCGAAACAGGCTGTCGCCGAACCGCGCCGGCACCGACAGCTCATAGGCATGCTCGCCCGAGAACGAGATCCGGAACAGCCGCCCCGCGACCCCCATCACCCGCACCGCGCCGCAGGCCATGAACGGCCAGTCGCCCGCCTCCAGCGGCGCGTCCAGCAGCCCGTTCAGCAGCTCGCGCGATTTCGGCCCGGCCACCGCGAACTGCGCCCATTGCTCGGTCACGGAAGCGAAGCGCACGTCCCACTCCGGCCGCAGGCCCTGGTGCACGAACTCCAGATGCCGCATCACCTCGCCCGCCGCCGCCGTGGTGGTGGTCATCAGGTAGTGATGCTCCCCCAGCCGCGCGGTGGTGCCGTCATCCATGACGTAACCGTCCTCGCGCAGCATCAGCCCATAGCGCACCCGCCCGACCTTCAGCGTGCTGAACATGTTGGTATAGACGAAATCGAGAAACCGCCCCGCGTCCGGCCCCTGGATGTCGATCTTGCCCAGCGTCGAGACATCACAGATCCCCACCGCCGCGCGCACCATCCCCACCTCGCGGTCACAACTCTGCCGCCAGGTCTTTTCCCCCGGCGCCGGGAAAGTGCTGGGCCGATACCACAGCCCCGCCTCCACCATCGGCGCGCCGCGCTCGGTGCTGGCCTTGTGGCTGGTGGTGAACCGTTCGGGCGCAAACCCCTTGCCCTGCCCGCCCGCGCCCAGCGCCGCGATGGCAATCGGACTATAGGGCGGCCGGAACGTGGTCGTTCCGGTCTCGGGGATCCCCCGCCCGGTGGCATCGGCCAGCACGGCCAACGCCGCCACGTTGGAACTCTTGCCCTGGTCGGTGGCCATGCCCTGCGTGGTATAGCGCTTCATATGCTCGACCGAGCGGTAATTCTCCGCCGCCGCCTGGCGGACGTCCTTCACGGTCACGTCGTTCTGGAAATCCAGCCAGGCCCGCCCCTTGCCCGCCACCGCCCAGAGCGGCGAGATGGCATAGCGAGCGTCCTCCGCAACCGGCAGATCGGCTTTCGGCGCGCTAATGCCAAGATCGGCCAGGGCCCCGCGTGCGGCTTCTGCCCCTTCGCGCAGGCAGGCCAGCGTCGGGAACGCGCCGTTGCAGGCCCCCGCCGCGACCATCCCAGGCACCGCACCGGGCGAAGGCACGAAACCGGCGATATCCTCGCGCCAGACCGGCCGCCCGTTCATGTGGCAGGTCAGGTGAACGCTCGGGTTCCAGCCGCCCGACATGGCCAGGCAATCGGTCTCCACCCGGTGCTCCCCCGCGCCGCCGCGCAGGGTGATCGCCTCCAGTCCCAGCCGCCCGGCGCTGCCGACCACATGGGCGCCGCGATGCACCTCGAACAGGTCCGACCCCGGCGCATCGGCGCGGCTGTCGATCACCGCCACCACGTCGACCCCGGCCTTGACCAGATCGCGCGCCGTGCGATGGGCGTCGTCGTTGTTGGCAAAGACCGACACCCGCCGCCCCGGGCTCACCCCCCAGCGATTGAGATAGGCGCGCACCGCCCCCGCCGTCATGATCCCGGGCCGGTCGTTGTCGGCAAAGGCGATCGGCCGCTCCAGCGCCCCCGCCGCCAGCACCGCGCGTTTCGCCACGATGCGCCAGAAACACTCCAGCGGCAGCCCCTCCTGCGGCGCGCGGTGATGGCCGACCCGCTCCAGCGCCGCGAAGGTGCCCTGGTCATAGGCCCCGGCGACGGTGGTGCGGGTCATCAGCCGCACGTTCTCCATCGCCGCCAGCTCGGCCAGAACCTCGCCGGCCCATTCGTGCCCCGGCCGTCCGTCGATCTCTTCGCATTCGGCCAGCAGCCGCCCGCCCATGCGCATGTCCTCGTCGGCCAGGATCACCTCGGCCCCGGCGCGCCCCGCCACCAAAGCCGCCATCAGCCCGGCGGGCCCGGCCCCGATCACCAACAGGTCACAGAATGCAAAGGCACGCTCATAGCGGTCCGGATCCGGGGCCCCCGACAGCGCCCCCAACCCGGCGGCGCGGCGAATCGCCGGCTCGTAAAGCTTTTCCCAGAACGCCTTGGGCCACATGAAGGTCTTGTAGTAGAACCCGGCGCCAAAGAACGGCGCGGCCAGGTTGTTCAGGCTCAACAGATCGTACTTCAGCGACGGCCAGGCATTCTGGCTGCGCGCCTCCAGCCCCGGGTGGATCTCCTGCACCGTGGCACGGGTGTTGGGCGTCTGCCGCGCCCCCGCCCCCACCGTCACCAGCGCATTGGGTTCCTCGCTGCCCGCCGTCAGGATGCCGCGCGGCCGATGATACTTGAACGACCGCCCCACCAACCGCACCCCGTTCGCCAGCAGTGCCGAGGCCAGCGTATCGCCCTCCAGCCCGGCATGGCGCACCCCGTCGAACCGGAACGGCACCGAGCGTGACCGATCCAGCAGCCCCTTGCCCGCGATCCTCATGCGCCCACCTCCCCGGCCAGCCGGCAGTCCAGCACCGCGTGGCTCACCGTGTCGCGGGTGACCACGATCCAGGCACCGCAGCCATCGGCGTGATACCACAGGTCCCGGGTCTCGCCCGCCGGGTTGTCGCGCAGAAACACATAGGCGTCCCAGGCCGCCGCGCCCGCATCAGGTTCCGGCCGCTCCAGCGCCAGTGCCGCGCCCTTGTAATAGAATTCCCGGCGATCCCGCTCGCCGCAGAGCGGACAGGTGATCCTCATCGCGCGCGCCCCTGCTTCTTCTCTTTGAAAATACTCATGCTCGGCCTCTCCGCCCGCGCTCAGTGCAGATTGTGCTGCGCACCGGTGCCCTCCTCGTCCATGATGCCGACCCCGGTGCGGAACCGGTCGAGCCGGAACTGCGCGGCCGCCGCGTGCGGCTGCCCGGTCGCGATCAGATGGGCGAAACAATGGCCCGAGCCGGGCACCGCCTTGAACCCGCCGTAGCACCAGCCGCAGTTGAGAAAGAGCCCGTCGATCCCGGCCTTGTCGATGATCGGTGATCCGTCGGGCGTCATGTCCATGATACCGCCCCAACTGCGCAGCACCCGCGCCTTGCCGATCATCGGCATCAGGGTCATCCCCGCCTCCATCACGTGTTCCACCGCCGGCAGGTTGCCGCGCGCGGCATAGGAGGCATACATGTCGATATCGCCGCCGAAGACCAGCCCGCCCTTGTCCGACTGGCTGATATAGAAATGCCCCATGCCGAAGGTCACCACCGTGTCGATCAGCGGCTTCAGCCCCTCGGTGACAAAGGCCTGCAACACGTGGCTCTCGATCGGCAGCCGCATCCCCGCCAGGGCCGCCACCTGGCTTGAACGGCCGGCAACCACGATCCCGACCTTCTTCGCCCGGATCGCGCCGCGGGTGGTCTGCACCCCGGTCACGGCGCCGTTCTCCACGTCGATCCCGGTCACTTCACAGTTCTGGATCAGGTCGACGCCCCTCTGGTCGGCCCCCCGGGCATAGCCCCAGGCCACCGCGTCATGGCGCGCGGTGCCGCCGCGTGGGTGATACAGCCCGCCGTAGACCGGGAACCGCGCATTGTCGAAATCGAGGTAAGGTACCATCCTTCGCACGCCCTCGCGGTCCAGCAGGATCGCGTCGTCGCCCTGGTTCACCATCGCGTTGCCACGCCGGACAGAGGCGTCGCGCTGACCGTCGGAATGAAACAGGTTGAGCACACCGCGCTGCGAATGCATCACGTTGAAGTTCAGCTCCTGTTCCAGCCCCTCCCAGAGCTTGAGCGAATGGGAATAGAACTCCGAATTTCCCGGCAGCCCGTAGTTGGCCCGCACGATGGTGGTGTTGCGCCCGACATTGCCGCCGCCGAGATAGCCCTTCTCCAACACCGCGATATTGCTCAGCCCGTGTTCGCGGGCCAGGTAATAGGCGGTCGCCAACCCATGGCCGCCACCGCCGATGATGACGATGTCATAGGCCGGCCTGGGTTCGGGGTCGCGCCAATGGGCGGTCCACCCCCTGTTGCCGGTCAATCCCTCCCTGAGGACTCGCAGCCCGGAAAATCGCATCTCGGTCTCCTGACAGATCGGCGCGCGACGGCGCGCCCGACGGCGGTGACACTATCACCGGATCAGGGATTGACCAGCCCGGGAAACCCGAAAAGGGACAGGCCGCCCGAGACAGGATCGCGGCTGGAGCCGCAGGCCCCCGGAACACGGCCGAAGTGTACGAAACGGCGCCGGAATCCCCCGATCCCGGCGCCGCGCGTGATCCGGTACCGCCGGGTCAGAGCCCCTTGGCGCGGTAGCTGGCCGCCACCTTGCCGATCGACACGATATAGGCCGCCGTGCGCAGGTCCTGCACGTCGGCCCGGTCGTGCCAGACCTCGCGCATCGACTGGTAGGCGGTGCGCATGGTGTCGTCGAGCCCCGAGCGGACAAGCTCCAACTCATCGGCGCCGCGCAGGTACTTCTCCTTGAAATCCGGGCTTGGAGACCAGGTCTTGCCGAGGGCGTCACTCAGGGTCTCGAGCTGCTCGACCACCAGTTGGTGGCGCGCCTCCTCCTGGCGCCGCTGCATCCGGCCAAAGCGGATGTGGGACAGGTTCTTGACCCACTCGAAATAGGACACCGTCACGCCGCCGGCATTGGCGTACATGTCCGGGATGATCACCGTGCCCTTGTCGCGCAGGATCTCGTCGGCCCCCGCCGTCACCGGACCGTTGGCGGCCTCGATGATCAGCGGCGCCTGTATCCGGTGCGCGTTGGCCAGGTTGATCACCCCTTCCAGCGCCGCCGGGATCAGGATGTCGCAATCGTGTTCGAGCACCGCCGCCCCCTCGGCGGTATGGGTGGCATCGGGGAACCCGGAGACCCCGCCGTGCCGCGCGATCCAGTGATGCACCGCCTCGACGTCCAGCCCGCCCTCGTCGAACAGCGCGCCGTCGCGCTCGATGATCCCGGTGATCCGCACACCGTCCTGCTGGGCCAGGAACTTGGCCGCGTGATAACCCACGTTGCCCAGCCCCTGCACGATCACCCGCTTGCCCTCGAGACCGCCGGTCAGACCGGCCTTCTCGACGTCGCGCGGATCGCGAAAGAACTCGCGCAGGGCGAATTGCACGCCGCGCCCGGTGGCCTCGACCCGCCCGGCGATGCCGCCGGCGTTCAGCGGCTTGCCGGTGACGCAGGCGCGCGCGTTGATGTCGGTGGTGTTCATCCGCGCGTATTGGTCGGCGATCCAGGCCATCTCGCGTTCGCCGGTGCCCATGTCCGGCGCCGGCACGTTCTGCGACGGGTTGATCAGGTCGCGCTTGGCCAGCTCATAGGCAAAGCGGCGGGTGATCATCTCCAACTCGTGCTCTTCGTACTGGCGCGGGTCGATGCACAGCCCGCCCTTGGAGCCGCCGAAGGGCGCCTCGACCAGCGCGCATTTATAGGTCATCAGCGCCGCCAGCGCCTCGACCTCGTCCTGGTTCACCGCCATGGCGTAGCGGATGCCGCCCTTGACCGGTTCCATGTGCTCGGAATGCACCGAGCGGTACCCGGTAAAGGTGTGGATCTGGCCACGCAGCCGCACCCCGAACCGAACCGTGTAGGTCGCGTTGCAGACACGGATCTTTTCCTCAAGGCCAGGCGGAAGATCCATGATCGCCGCCGCCCTGTTGAACATGAGGTCCACGCTTTCACGAAAACTCGGTTCCTGTAGGACCATGGGTAAACCTCCTCTTGCCGTTCCCAGATCACGCGCGACTCGCCGCCCGCGGTCGCATTCCAGCAGCCTAGGACCTTCGTTGACGGGCTGCGACCATTTTAAGCATTCACGATCCGGAAGCCGAATTTTCCGGCACCCCGAGACCCACCTCCGCGGAAATGCGGGGGACGGGAAAACGGCCCGAATACCCCCGATTCCCGCGCTAAAAGCCCCTGTTTTCCCCGAAATACCGTGTATTCGCCCAACTTAGGCCACGATCCGGGCAGACAAAGACCAAGGTGACATGCGTCCCGACGAACAGGACGCGGATCATGTTTAACGAGGACCGCCATGCGACAGCGAACTGAAAACCGGACTGGCCCCCACGGAAATTCCGCCCGCCTCGACGGCGGCGCGTCGATCCGGTTGCGCGACCGGGTCAGAGGGTTCGCAATCCGCGAGGATGGGTCACTGATCGTCTTCGCCGTCTATGTATTCGTGATCATCCTGATGTTCGGGGGGATCGGCATCGACCTGATGCGGTTCGAACGTGATCGCGCCAACATGCAATACACCATGGACCGCGCGGTTCTGGCCGCCGCCGACATCGACCAGACTCTGCCGCCGGAGGACGTGGTCAGGGATTACCTCGAAAAGGCCGGGATGGGCGATTACCTCACAAGTGTCACCGTCGACGAGGGGCTGAGCTTTCGTACGGTGTCCGCCACCGCCTCGGCCGATTTCCCGACCCAGTTCATGCACATGAGCGGCGTCGACACACTGACAGCGCCGGCCGCCAGTACCGCCGAGGAACGCATCGACGGGGTGGAGATCTCGCTGGTTCTCGATGTGTCCGGCTCGATGAACAGCAACAGCAAGCTGAAAAACCTCAAGGTCGCAGCCAAGGAATTCGTCGAAACGATGGTCGACAACACCGAGGACGGCAAGATGTCGATGTCGATCGTGCCCTACGCCCAACAGGTCTCGGTCCCGGCCGAGTTCCTGGACCAATTCAACGTCACCGACGAACACAACTATTCCAATTGCGTGAACTTCGCCTCCTCCGATTTTGACAGCGCCGCGCTGTCGACCAAGACCGAGCTGAAGCGGACCATGCATTTCGACTACACGACCAGCAGCTTCGAAGGGCGCGACGACCCCAAGCTGATCAAGAACCCGGTCTGTCTTCCCGACAGCGACCGCGAGGCGATGGTCATGCAAAAGAACGAAAGCAAGCTCAAGTCGTTCATTTCCGATCTCTGGGCCGGAGGCTACACCTCGATCGACCTCGGGATGAAATGGGGCACCGCCCTGCTCGACCCCAGCATCCAGCCCGCGATCACCGAGTTGGTCAATCTGGGCGAGGTTTCTGCGGATTTCTCTGCCCGCCCGCACACCTATGAAAGCGGCGAGACGCTGAAGGTCATCGTGCTGATGACCGACGGAGATAACACCAGCCAATACTATCTGCCGGACGAGTATCGAAACGGTGATACCCGTGCCTGGTGGAACGCCGAGGAAGAGGTCTATTCGATCAACGTCGGCCCCGACCTTCTTGACCGGGACGGTGATTTGAACCTGCTCGAGGACATTTATTACTGGAACGAGTTGGATGAATGGGCCGACCATCCCTATGGCAACGGCACATATGAAAAGGCCGATTATGAATGGGGTTGCACAAAATACAATTGGAAGGGCAAGTGCACGAAAAACGGATGGGTGGAATCCGGAACCGAAACCGTCGAAGAGGACGGCACCTCGGTCAAACTCACGATGGGCGAACTGTTCGCCTACACCACCCCGAGGAAGATCGCCGATGAGATTTTCCAGCCGACCATGGGGTATACTGCGGCGCGCAACGAATGGTACTACGGGCCCCGCGGTCACTACGTAAACGGCTCCACCAAGGACACCCGCACCAAGGCGATCTGCGATGCCGCCAAGGCACAGGGCATCGTCGTGTACAGCATCGCGTTTGAGGCAAGTTCAGGTGGAAAGGCCGTACTCAAGGACTGTGCCAGTTCCGACAGCCATTACTTCGACGTCGACGGGCTGGACATCGTCGATGCCTTCTCCTCGATCGCCTCGTCGATCCGCAAGCTGAGGTTGACACAATGAGCATGGGTATCCTCGGGCGGCTGCGCCGCTTCTGGCGGGACCAGGCCGGCAACGCCACGGTCGAATTCGCCATCACCTTTCCGGCGATCATCACCATCATGTTGTCGGGTCTGGAACTGGGCTTTGTCTCGTTGCAGCAATCAATGCTGGAACGCGCGGTGGACATGACCGTGCGCGACATCCGGCTGGGCACCGGCACCGCGCCGCAGCATGACGACATCCGGGACATGATCTGCAACCGCAGCGCCTTCATCCCCGATTGCACCAGCAGCCTGCGGCTGGAGATGATCCAGGTCGATCCCCGCAACTGGAGCGACATTCCCACCGTGCCCGACTGCACCGACAAATCCGAAGAGGTCTCGCCGGTGCGCAATTTCGTGAACGGACAGGAGAACGAGCTGATGGTGTTACGCGCCTGTGCCAAGATCGACCCGGTCTTTCCCACCACCGGGCTGGGCAAGAACATGGTCAAGGACGAGTACGGCCAATATGCCCTGACCGCGACCACCGTCTTTGTCCAGGAACCGAGGTAACGATGATGCTCAACCGTCTCGCCCCCCTTTTCCGCCGTTTCGGCACCGACACCCGCGGCAGCGTCTCGGTGGAGTTCGTGATGGTCATGCCGCTCCTGTTCTGGGCGTTCATGGCCACATACGTCTTTTTCGACGGATTCCGGCAGAGCGCGCAGAATCTCAAGGCGGCCTATTCCATCGCCGACATGATCTCGCGCGAGACCGAGGCGATCAACGACGATTACATCGACAGCATGGAGGCGGTGCTGCAACTGATGACGCGGTCAGAGACGCCGCTCAAGCTGAGGGTCACCGTGGTGCGCTGGGACGAGGACGACGACCGATATTACGTCGACTGGTCGGAAAGCCGCGACCATGGCTTTGAGCGCACGAACTCCACCATCTCAGACGTCGAGGACAAGCTGCCGGTGATGCCGGACAATGAACGCGTCATCCTGATCGAGACCGAGGCCATCTACCAGCCTCTCTTCAATATCGGGCTCGGCGATCAGGAACTGGACAACTTCGTCTTTACCCGGCCGCGTTTCGCGCCGCAGGTGGTCTGGTCGGACAGCTAGGCGCGTTCGGCCAGCAGCGCCGCCAGCACCTCGGACATCGCCTTGGTCTGCGGCGGCGCGGTCACCCCGCCAATGCCGATGCGCCGGCCAAACCGCCACCACACCCCCGGTTGCCACGCCCGCCCGCCCGGCGCTCGGGTGCGGATCAGGAACCCGTTCGAGGGCTTGAAGGCGAACGCCCCGCGATCCAGCCCAGCGATCTCGTCGATCGCCGCAATGCGGGTGCCGTCGCTGGCGCGCAACTCGGTCCGGGTCAATTCGAGCCGATGGCCGGTGGCGCGTCGCATCCGCTCGGCGGTCCACAACGCCGCCGCCCCGGTCAGCAGCAGGAAGACCTGCCATTGCGGGGCCGGCGGCGACGACAGCGCGACATAGATCACCAGCCCGGCCAGGCCGAGAAGCATCCCAACGCCCAGCCAGCGGCGCGGCGCCGATACCTGAACCGTCACCAGAATTTCGTCCTCCATCGAGCCCTCCGCCTGCCTGCGCCGGTGGGCTTACCTGAAATCACCCCAGGCGAACAGGCGATTCCGCGTGGACGCGCTTCAAGCCTCTCGCCCGCCCGGCCCCCGGAACCGTGCATCCGCGCACAGTTTGCGTGAGCATGCCGGCGTTTTCCCCGTGCCGCGCCCGGCCTATCTCTGCCTCACCGCATCAGGCAGGAGCCATCCCATGTCGCTGAGACCCACCATCGAAACCCGCCGCGCCGTCCCCGCAATGGAAGGCGCCGGGGTGAAACTGCACCGCGCCTTCGGGTTCCAGGACCCGACCGAGCTGGACCCCTTCCTGCTGTTCGACGATTTCCGCAACGAGCGCCCCGAGGATTACCTGCGCGGCTTTCCCTGGCATCCGCACCGGGGGATCGAGACCATCACCTATGTGCTCTCGGGCACGGTCGAGCATGGCGACAGCCTCGGCAACAGCGGCACGCTAGGCGCGGGCGACGTGCAATGGATGACCGCCGGATCGGGCATCCTGCACCAGGAGATGCCGAAAGGGAACGCGCAGGGCCAGATGCACGGTTTCCAGCTTTGGGGCAACCTGCCTGCGGCGCAGAAGATGACCGCGCCGCGCTACCAGGATGTGAAGGCCACCGACATCCCCGAGGTGATCGACGACGACGGCACCCGGGTGAAGGTGATCGTGGGCGAGTTTTGGGGCCGGCGCGGCCCGGTCGACGGCATCGCCGCCGATCCGCAATACCTCGACATCTTCATCCCTGCCGGGGTGAAAAAGACATTCCAGATAGACACTTACCGCCGGGCCTTCGCCTATGTCTTCAACGGGTCGGCCGGTTTCGTCGATGCCTCGGCGCCCTCGGGCGTGCTGTTGGAAAAGGAACTGGCCGGCGCCGAGGTCAATATCCGCGACCTGTCGGGCGACCGCACCCTGGTCCGCTTTGGAACCGGCGACGAGATCACCGTGCAGGCAGGACCGGAGGGCGTGCGCTTCCTGCTGATCTCGGGCGCGCCCATCGCCGAGCCGGTGGCCTGGCATGGCCCGATCGTGATGAACACGCAGGAGGAGCTGATGCAGGCGATGCGCGACCTGCGCAACGGAAATTTCATCAGACCGGCGCACTGATCCGACGAGGGCCAGTCGCGGCAGACTGGTGCCCGGGTTGCGCGGACCCGGGCAAAGTCACGAGCGGATTTTCCGGTCTCGCGATGCTGAAAATCGGCCAATGAAGCGGTAGCGCAGGTCGAAAAACCGGACGCGGGTCAAAAAGCAGGAAAAATCTGCCAAGGACTGGTATGATCACACCGTGGCCCTGGCCGCGGGAATGGCAAACGTGGTCGACGGGCACCACGCCAGGCGGGAGAAAGCCGAAAAACATGCCCGTCGGCGACGAACGCGCTCAAGGCCGATGATAAGGCCCGCAAGGCGCTGCAAGAAAAACTCAAGACCCGGAAACAGCCGGACCGCGATCCGGCCCCGCGACAGGAGGTCAGGATGAAAGTGACGCTGAAAATCCCCAAACCCGCCAGCAACAAATGGACGGTCAAGGGCAAGACCATCGAAGACCTGTTCAAGAACCTCAAAAAGCACAAGTGGTGGGGACGATACCGGTCGCATTCCGAATGTTCCTACAAGAAAAAGGACGGGGTGGTGAGCGATTTCATCCTCAAGGCCAAGCCCGAGATTATCATGCCGGTCTGGGCGAACTACTCAAAAGCCTCCAAGGAAGAGAAGAAATCTTGGGACGACATGTGGAAGGCTCTGAAAAAGCACGAGGAAAACCACCACGTGATCTTTAAAAAGGAAGCGGAAGCCTGGAAGAAGGCGATGGAAAAGGCCGGCGATCTCGACGAGGCCAAGGTGATAAAGGCCTGGAACAAGTTCGGGAAAGAGGCACAGGGCAAACAGGACGCCTATGACAAGAAATCCGATCACGGCATCAAGGAAGGGGTGATCCTGAATCAGGTCTGAAGCTGCAGCGGGCGGCCGTCCCGTCTGCATTGACCGAAAGGATGCGGTCAGGCGGCAACCGCCTTGCGCACCATGTCCCAATAGACGGTCTCGACTTCGTCCAGCGACAGCCGCCCGCCGGAACGGTACCAGGTGTTGACCCCGTTCAGCATCGCGATCACCGCCAGCGTCGCGATCTTGGTATCGGCGACGTCAAAGGCGCGCTCGGCAACGCCACGCTTGAGGATCGCCTCGAGCGCATCCTCGTAGCGCCCGCGCAGGGCGCTGATGGCGGCGTGGTTCTCGGGCGTGAGGTTGCGCAACTCCATGTAGGCGATGAACACCTCGTCCGGGCGCTCCAGGTGGAACCGGATGTGAAACCGCGTGAAGGCCTCCAGCGCGGCAACCGGCCCCTCGCCCTGCGGCCGCGTGGCCCATGTGGCGAGCAGTTCCTGCATGTGATCCTGCATCAGGCCGAACAGCAGGCTTTGCTTGTCGCGGGTGTAATTGTAGAGCGCGCCGGCCTGTACCCCCACCTCGCCTGCGATCTGGCGCATCGACACCGCCGCATAGCCATGGCGCGCAAACAGCCGCAGCGCCGCGTCCTGAATGCGCGGCCCGGTGATATCGGAATGGGAACCTGCTGTGCGTGCCATCGCCGAAAGGTTATCTGAACGCACGTTCAGAAAAAACCCCCCGCTTGCGCCTTTTGCATCGAACGGGCATGAAAGGCCACGCCTGATACCGGATTGCCCATGTTCCAGCCCTGCCGCCCCCGTGCCACCCCTGCCCGCCTGTGCCTGCTTGCCGGCGCGGTGCTGCTTGCCGCCGGCTGCAACCGGGTTCCGGCGCTGGACGCGACCCAGGGCGACAGCTTGCGCCATGCCGACTACCCGGCGTTGATCCCGCTGGAACCGGCGCTGGCCCTGCACGCAGCCGAGCCCGACAGCGCCGAGGATCTGGAGCGCCAGATGGACTGGCGCCGCGCCCGGCTGGAGGCGCGGGCGGCCCGGTTGCGCGCGGCGCAGGCAGACTGAGCGGCAAGGCAAAGGACAACGCAGGGGGCACCGCCCCGCGCCGTTGCACCGCCCAGCCGAACCGGATAAGGCACGGCGCAACATTTCGCGACAGACCGAAGGATGGATGCACGATGACGAACGTTCTGCGCCTGGGGATAGCCGGATTGGGAACGGTGGGTGTGGGCGTGGTCCGCATCCTGCGCAAACAGGCCAAGCTGCTGGAGGCGCGCACCGGGCGGCGGATCGAGATAACGGCGGTCAGCGCCCGCGACGCCGGCAAGGACCGTGGCGTCAACCTGTCGCACTACGCCTGGGAAACCGATCCGGTGGCGCTGGCCCGGCGGGATGACGTGGATATCTTCGTCGAGCTGATGGGCGGCTCCGAGGGGGCCGCCAAGGACGCGACCGAGGCGGCGCTGTCCAGCGGCAAGCACGTGGTCACCGCCAACAAGGCGCTGCTGGCGCTGCATGGCCAGGCGCTGGCCGAACAGGCCGAGGCGGCGGGGCTGTCGATCCGTTACGAGGCGGCGGTCGCCGGTGGCATCCCGGTGATCAAGTCGCTGACCGAGGGGCTTGCGGGCAACGAGATCACCCGCGTGATGGGGGTGATGAACGGCACCTGCAACTATATCCTGACCCGGATGGAGGCCACCGGGCAGGGCTACAACACCTTGTTCGAAGAGGCCGACAAGCTGGGTTATCTCGAGGCCGATCCCAACCTTGACGTGGGCGGCATCGACGCCAGCCACAAGCTGGCGATCCTGGCCTCGATCGCCTTTGGCACCAAGGTGAATTTCGACGGGGTCGAAATCGAGGGAATCCAGCGGGTGTCGCTGGAAGATATCCGCCAGGCCGCCGACATGGGCTATCGCATCAAGCTCTTGGGCGTGGCGCAACGCAGCCCGCGCGGACTGGTGCAGCGGATGCAGCCCTGCCTGGTGCCGGCCAATTCGCCGCTGGGCCAGCTCGAGGGCGGCACCAACATGGTGGTGATCGAGGGCGATGCGGTGGAACAGGTCGTGCTGCGCGGCCCCGGCGCCGGCGAAGGCCCCACCGCCAGCGCGGTCGTGGGCGACATCTGTGACTTGGCGCGCGGCTGTCACATGCCGGTGTTCGGCCAGCCCGCCATCACGCTGGAACAGGCCAAGCCCGCCCAGACCGGCCTGCCGGCGCCCTATTACCTGCGGATGTCGCTGCTGGACAAGCCCGGCGCACTGGCCAAGATCGCCAGTCTACTGGGCGAGGCCGGGATCTCGATCGACCGGATGCGCCAGTACGGCCATTCCGAATCCGCCGCCCCGGTGCTGATCGTCACCCACAAGACGACCCGCGCCGCGCTGAACCAGGCGCTCGAGGCGATGTCCGGAACCGACGTGATGGCGGGCGAGCCGGTGGCGCTTCGGATCGAGCACGTCTGAGCCCGCGCCGACGGCGGGGCCTTGCGGCCCCCGCCCCGGGCGGGGTATGCGATCCACAGGATTTCTGACACAGGATATTGCCATGACCGCCAAGGATACGAACGCCGCTTTTCAGGACCGGATGCTGTCGCTGGGCCTTGCCCGGGTGGCCGAACAAGCCGCGTTGGCCTCGGCGCCGCTGATCGGGCGCGGCGATGAAAAGGCCGCCGACCAGGCCGCCGTCAATGCCATGCGCGAACAGCTGAACAAACTGGATATCGCCGGCGTCGTGGTCATCGGCGAGGGCGAACGCGACGAGGCGCCGATGCTGTTCATCGGCGAAGAGGTGGGCACCGGCAATGGCCCGGGCGTGGATATCGCGCTCGACCCGCTCGAAGGCACCACCCTGACCGCCAAGGACATGCCCAACGCGCTGACCGTGATCGCGATGGGGCCGCGCGGCTCGATGCTGCACGCGCCGGACACCTACATGGACAAGCTCGCAATCGGCCCCGGCTTTGACGAGGGCGTCGTCACCCTGGACATGACCCCGACCCAGCGGGTCGAGGCGCTGGCCGCCGCCAAGGGCTGCAAGCCCACCGACATCACCGTCTGCATCCTCGAACGCCCGCGCCACGAGGCGATGATCGCCGAGGTGCGCGGCACCGGCGCCTCGATCCGGCTGATCACCGATGGCGATGTCGCCGGGGTGATGCATTGCGCCGAGAGCGAGCTCACCGGGATCGACATGTACATGGGCTCCGGCGGCGCCCCCGAGGGGGTGCTGGCGGCCTCGGCGCTGAAATGCATGGGCGGTCAGATCTATGGCCGGCTGCTGTTCCGCAACGACGATGAAAAGGCCCGCGCGGCCAAGGCCGGGATCACCGATCTCGACCGGATCTATACCCGCGACGAGATGGTGACGCAGGACGTGATCTTTGCTGCCACCGGGGTCACCAGCGGCACCCTGCTGCCGGGGATCAAGCGGATGCCGGGCTGGCTGGAGACGACGACTCTGCTGATGCGCTCCAAGACCGGGTCGGTGCGGCGGATGCAGTACCGGACGCCGGTCTGAACCGGGACGGACGGGATCCGCGTCGGTGCCGTCGACGTGGGCAATTTTCGCCGGATAACAGGGCCGGTCCATCCCGGGCCGGCCTTGAGACACAGGAGGTGAGCAGGTGGCATTCCTGGGGGTCGAACACTCTCTGACCGGGCGGCGCTGGACCGGGCCCTCGGTCGAGCTGGACCGCGCCTCCGAGGCGATGGCGCAGGCAACCGGCCTGCCGCGCCCGGTCTGCCAGGTGCTGGCCCGCCGCGGCGTGCCGCCGGAAGAGGCCGAGCCGTTCCTGACCCCGCACCTACGCGACCTTCTGCCCGATCCGCGCCAGATGAAGGACATGCAGGCCGCCGCCGCCCGTTTCGTCGATGCGGTCAGGCGCGGCCAGCGGATCGCGGTCTTTGCCGATTACGACGTCGACGGCGGCAGTTCGGCGGCGCTGATCCTGACCTGGTTGCGGGGGATGGGGCGCGACGCCACGCTCTATGTCCCCGACCGGATCGATGAGGGCTATGGCCCCAACGAACCGGCGATGCGCGATCTGGCGGCACGGCACGACCTGATCGTCTGCGTCGATTGCGGCACCCTCAGCCACGGACCGATCGCGGCCGCCAAGGGTGCCGACGTGATCGTGCTCGACCACCACCTGGGCGGCGAGACTCTGCCCGATTGCGTCGCCGTGGTGAATCCCAACCGTCAGGACGAGAGCGGCGACCTGGGCTATCTCTGCGCCGCCGGCGTGGTGTTCCTGATGCTGGTCGAGGCGCGGCGACAGCTGCGCGAGGGCGGCGGCGGCACCGGCCCCGACCTGATGGCGCTTCTGGACCTGGTGGCGCTGGCCACGGTGGCCGACGTGGCGCCGCTGATCGGCGCCAACCGGGCGCTGGTGCGCCAGGGGCTGCGGGTGATGGCGCAGCGCAAGCGGCCCGGGCTGGTGGCGCTCTCGGACGTGGCGCGGATGGATTCGGCGCCGAGCAGCTATCACCTGGGCTTTCTGCTGGGGCCACGGGTCAACGCCGGCGGGCGCATCGGCAAGGCCGACCTGGGCGCGCGGCTGTTATCGACGCAGGACGTGAACGAGGCCCAGTCGCTGGCCGAGCGGCTGGACCAGCTCAACACCGAGCGGCGCGAGATCGAAGAGGCGGTGCGCGCCGCCGCGATGGAACAGGCCGAGGAACGCGGTCTCGATGCGCCGCTGGTCTGGGCGGCGGGCGAGGGCTGGCACCCCGGTGTGGTGGGCATCGTCGCCTCGCGCCTGAAAGAGACCGCCAACCGCCCCGCCGTGGTGATCGGGCTGGACGGCGACGAGGGCAAGGGGTCTGGCCGCTCGGTCTCGGGGGTGGATCTCGGCGCGGCGATCCAGCGGCTGGCCGGCGAGGGGCTGCTGCTCAAGGGCGGTGGCCACAAGATGGCCGCCGGGCTGACGGTGGAGCGCAACCGGCTGGCGGAGGCGATGGCCCGCCTGTCCGACCTGCTGGCGCGGCAGGGCGCGGGCCGGGCCGGGCCCGCCGATCTGAAACTCGACGGCGCGCTGATGCCCGGCGCGGCGACGATTGACCTGATCGAGCGGATCGAACAGGCCGGCCCGTTCGGCGCCGGCGCCCCTGCCCCGCGCTTTGCCCTGCCCGATCTGCAGGTCCGCTTTGCCAAGCGCGTCGGCGCCTCGCACCTGAAGCTCTCGCTCAGCGACGGCATGCAGGGCCGGCTGGAGGCGATCGCCTTTGGCGCCTTTGACAGCGATCTCGGGCCGCGGCTGGAGGGTCACGGCGGCGCCCGGTTCCATTTTGCCGGGCGGTTGGAGATCAACACATGGGGCGGGCGGCAGAGCGTGCAGCTGCGCCTCGACGACGCCGCCGAGGCCTGAGCCGCCCTGCCGCGTGCGGCGGCGAAAAATCTGGGCTTTCGGGCCGTTTTTGTCTTGCGGGGTTCGGCGCGATTGCCTAAAGAACCGCTCACCACAGCGTGGCCCGTTCGTCTATCGGTTAGGACGCCAGGTTTTCAACCTGGAAAGAGGGGTTCGATTCCCCTACGGGCTACCACTTCTTCCCGACATGAAGGTTGATCAGGCGACCGCCCGGCGATAGCATCGGTGTGCCGGGACGGGTCGACCACGGACCGCTCCAAGTCATGACGAATCCGACGTCATTCATTCCGAAATCAGTCCTTTTCCTCACCAATCAGTACGTTATTTTCCGGACAACCTCATTCTCAGGCCCGGAACATGCTGACATCCACTCAAGCCTTTCATCCCTCCGACCGCGCGGCGTCGCTCAGCCTGTCGGAAATCGCCCTGGTATCCGAAGCGGCGGCGCGCCTGCGCGCGCAAGGCAAGCCCGTCCTCAGCTTTGGCACCGGCGAGCCCGACTTTCCCACCCCCGCCCATGTGATCGAGGCGGCGCATCAGGCGGCGCTGGACGGCAAGACCACCTATCCCGCGACCCAGGGCGTGACCGCCCTGCGAGAGGCCATCCTCACCGATGCCGGTCTGGACCATGACCCGACGCAGGTGATCGTCTCGACCGGGGCCAAGCAGGTGTTGTCGAATGCCTTTCAGGCCAGCCTGAACCCGGGCGACGAGGTGATCGTCCCCGCGCCCTACTGGACCAGCTACAAGGACATCATCGCGTTCTGCGAGGCGACCATGGTCCCGGTGCCCTGCCCGGCCGAGGCCGGTTTCCTGCTGACGCCCGAGGCGCTGGAGGCGGCGATCACCGGCAAGACCCGCTGGCTGCTGCTGAACACGCCGGGCAACCCGTCGGGCGCGATGTATTCGCGCGCGCAGCTTTCGGCGCTGGCCGAGGTGCTGCGGCGGCACCCCCATGTCTGGGTGATCGCGGACGAGATCTATCAGCACATCGCCTATCACCCCTTTACCAGCGTGCTGGAGGCCGCCCCCGACCTGGCCGACCGGACCCTGATCGTGAACGGCGTGTCCAAGGCCCATGCGATGACCGGCTGGCGCATCGGCTGGGGCATCGGTCCGGCCGGGTTGATCCGCACCATGGTCGCGATCCAGGGGCAGTCGACCTCGGGCGCCTGCTCGATCTCTCAGGCGGCGGCGCTGGCCGCCCTCACGGGGCCGCAGGATCACCTTGCCCCGCGCAACGACGCGTTTCGCGCGCGCCGCGATCTTGTCGTTGCCGCCCTCAACGACATTCCCGGCCTCGATTGCCCGACGCCCCAGGGCGCGTTCTACGTGTTTCCCGCCTGCACGGGCCTGTTCGGCAAGCGCCGCCCGGACGGCGGCGTAATCGAGGACGATGCCGGGGTCTGTGACTATCTTTTGAATGTGGCCAACGTGGCGCTGGTCCCGGGCCGCGCCTTTGGCCTGCCCGGCCATGTCCGCCTGTCCTACGCCTATGCGACGCGCGACCTGGAGGAGGGGCTGGCCCGGATCGCCTCGGCGGTGGCCGCCCTTGGCTGACCGAGAGAGCCCCCGGCCTCTCGGCCCGCAACCGACCCGCATGCCTTAAGCCAAGGAGACCCCCATGGATCGCGCAGACATCATCGACAAGGCCTTTCGGGACAAGGTCCGATCTGGCGCCCTGCCGACCGGGCAGCCCGCCACCGACGCCCTGGCGCCGCATGACGCGGTCGAGATATTTCACGCCCAGTGCCTGAGCCGAAACCTCGACCGCCGGTCACGCAAAATGCAGGCGGAAGGGCATGGATACTATACCATCGGATCGTCGGGGCATGAGGGGATGGCGGCGGTCGCGGCGGCGTTGCGTCCCGACGACATGGCCTTCCTGCATTACCGCGACGGGGCGTTCCAGACCATGCGCTCGGCCCGGGTGCCCGGCACGACGCCGGCCTGGGACATGTTGCTGAGCTTTGCCACCTCGACCGAGGATCCGATGTCGGGCGGACGTCACAAGGTGCTGGGATCGAAATCGCTGGCGATTCCGCCGCAGACCTCGACCATCGCCAGCCACCTGCCCAAGGCGGTCGGGGCGGCCTATTCCATCGGTCTTGCCAAACGTCACCGCCCCGAGCACCGGGTGCTGGCCGAGGATGGCCTCGTGATGTGCTCGTTCGGCGATGCCTCGTCGAACCATTCCACCGCGCAGGGGGCGATCAACACCGCGTGCTGGACCTCTTACCAGTCGGTGCCGCTGCCGCTGTTGTTCGTCTGCGAGGACAACGGCATCGGCATTTCCACCCGCACGCCGCAGGGCTGGGTGGCAGCGAATTACGCGCATAAGCCGGGGTTGAAGTATTTTCACGCCGACGCCCTGGATATTTACGATACCTATCGCGCCGCGCGGGACGCGGCCGAATACGTGCGCAGCCGCCGCAAACCGGCCTTTCTGCACCTGTCGATGGTGCGACTCTATGGCCACGCCGGATCGGACCTGCAGCAAGCCTATCTGAGCAAGGATATCTTCGAGGGCTGGGAGGCGGACGACCCGCTGTTGCATTCGGCGCGGCTGCTGATCGACGCCGGCGTGCTCAGCCCGGACGAGGTGCTGGCGATCTACCAGGACTGCGAAGACCGCTGCACCCGCGTCGCCGAGCAGGTGGTCACCCGGCCAAGGCTGCGCACCGCCAGCGAGGTGATGGCCTCGCTGCTCCCGCCGGCACGGGACAACACCCCCACCAACGGTCCCTCGCCCGAGGATCGCGCCTCCGCATTTGGCAGCGATCTCAAGGCCATGGCCAGCCCGCAGCCGATGAACAAGCTGCTGAACTGGGCGCTGACCGACCTGATGCTGGAACATGGTGAAATCATCATGATGGGCGAGGACGTGGGCCGCAAGGGCGGTGTCTACGGGGTAACGCAGAAACTGACCGAGCGGTTCGGACCCGACCGGATGATCGACACGCTGCTGGACGAACAGTCGATCCTGGGCCTGGCCATCGGCATGGCGCATAACGGCTTCGTCCCGATGCCCGAGATCCAGTTCCTCGCCTATCTGCACAACGCCGAGGATCAGCTCCGGGGCGAGGCCGCGACCCTGCCGTTCTTTTCCAACGGCCAGTTCACCAACCCGATGGTGGTGCGGATTGCCGGGCTGGGATACCAGAAGGGCTTTGGCGGGCATTTCCACAACGACAATTCGCTGGCGGTTCTGCGTGACATTCCCGGCGTGGTCATCGCCTGCCCGTCGCGCGGCGATGACGCGGCGATGATGATGCGCGAATGCGTGCGGCTGGCGCGCGAGGACCAGCGGGTGGTGGTGATGGTCGAACCCATCGCGCTCTATCCCATGCGCGACCTGCTGGACGCCAAGGACGGCGGCTGGATGTCCACCTATCCCGCGCCCGACCGGCGGATCGCTCTGGGCGAGGTCGGGGTCGAGGGCGACGGCCCACTGGCGCTGCTGACCTATGGCAACGGGCGATACCTGAGCACGCAGGCGGCGCATGACCTGGCCGCCGAGGGGATCGACACCCGCGTCATCGACATGCGCTGGCTGGCGCCCCTGCCCGAGGCCGGCATCCTGTCGGCGCTGGAGGGGGCGGAAAAGGTCCTGATCGTCGACGAATGCCGCAGCACCGGCAGCCAGTCCGAGGCGCTGATGGCGCTGCTGCACGAACGGTCCGACCTGCCGCACGCCCGCATCGCCGCCGAAGACAGCTTCATCGCCACCGGCCCGGCCTATGCCGCCACCATGCCGTCGCGCGAGAGCATCGCCGAGGCCGCCCGCACCCTGTGGAGCGCAACATGAAACAGACCGCCGTCGTCGTCGCGCCGGGGCGCGGCACCTACAACCGCGAAGAGCTGGGATATTTCGCGCGACACCACCCGGACAAGTCCCGCCTGATGGCGCAGTTCGACGATTTCCGCCGGCAGGCCGGGCAAGAGCCACTGTCCGCACTGGATGGCGCCGAGCAATACGCGGGCGCGACATTCACCCGGGGCGACAATGCCTCGGGGCTGATCTATGCCTGCGCCTACGCGGATTTCCTGTCGATCGACCGCACGCGCTTTGACATCCTGGCGGTCACCGGCAACTCCATGGGGTGGTATATCGCGCTGGCCTGCGCCGGCGCGCTGGATGCCATGGACGGGCTGAACGTGGTCAACACCATGGGCACGCTGATGCACCGGAACATGATCGGCGGGCAGCTGATCTATCCCTTCGTCGACGAGAACTGGGTGCCGATCCCCGGACGGCGCGCCGAGATCGAGACCCGGATCGCCGAGATCGACCGCCGCGCCGGGCATGTCCTGGGGCTGTCGATCGACCTGGGCGGCATGCTGGTTCTGGCCGGCAATGCCGAGGGGCTGGCCGCCTTCGAAGCCGAGATGCCAAAGGTCCAGTCCCGGTATCCGATGCGCCTGCCCGGCCATGCGGGGTTTCACACCGCGCTGCAGGCCCCGGTCGCCGCCGCCGGACAGGCCCGCTTGGGCCCCGAACTGTTCGACACCCCCGACATTGCGTTGATCGACGGGCGCGGCGCCGTTTGGCGGCCGAAATCCAGCGATCCCGCGCGCCTGCGCGCCTATACCCTGGGCCACCAGGTGACCGAGCCCTATGATTTCACCGCCGCCATCCGCGTCGCCGCCCGCGACCTGATGCCCGATGTCTTCATCGTGCTGGGGCCAGGCACCACGCTGGGCGGGGCAACGGCGCAGAGCCTGCTGTCGTGTCACTGGCGCGGATGGCGGGACAAGGCCGGCTTCCAGGCCGCCCAGCAAGAGCATCCCCGTCTGCTGGCGATGGGACGTCCCGATCAACGGGCTTTGGTCACCGCTCCCCCGGGCGGACGGACGGCGTGACGTACGCGCGCCCGGCTTACTGCCGGGCGGCTTGTCGGAGCACCCAGCCCTCGAAGGCCTCGGCCGGCTCGGAAAGGCGCCCGACCGGCCGCACCAGGTAATAGCTCTGCCCGGTGGTCACCTCCGGGCCACCCAGCCGGACAAGCTCGCCGCTGGCGAGTTCCCGTTCCACCATCTGCATCGGCACGATCGCGGCGCCCAGCGAGGCGATCGCGGCCGAGATCACCATCGAGTGCTGATCGAAATACCGCCCCTCGAGCGGCGCGGCGCGGTCTATTCCGGCCTGCGCCATCCAGTCCGGCCAGGCGTTGGTTCGGCTGGCCAGATGCAGGACCGGCGCGTCGGACAGGTTGCGCAGGTCCGCGCCCAGACCATGGGCCTCACGGAACCGTGGCGAACAGACCGGCGCCACCTTTTCCCCGAACAGATGGTGCATCCGGGTTCCCGGCCAATTCTCGCCACCATAGTGGAAGGCAAGATCAAGCGGCTCGCGCTCGAAATCGAACGGCACCAGCCGGGTGGACAGGGACAGTTCGATATCGGGATGCTCCGCCAGGAAATCCGGCAGGCGCGGGATCAGCCAGAGGTTGGCAAAGGTCGGCAGGATGCCGATGGACAGGGTGGTTTTCCGCGCCCCGCCGGCCACCGCCTCCTGCACGGTCTTGCGCAGCCCGCCCAGATCGGCGGACAGGTTCTCTGCGAACCGCCGCCCGGCTTCGGTCAGGGCGACGCCACGCCCGACCCGCTGGAACATGTCGAATCCCAGGTCCGCCTCAAGCTCTCGGATCTTCTTGCTGACCGCGCTTTGGGTCATGCCCATGTCCTCGGCGGCGATGGTAAAACTCTCGTGCCGCGCGGCGCTCTCGAAACACCGCAGGTGGGTCAGGCTCGGAAGGCGAATGGACATCCCTACTCCCTCCTCGCCCGCGCATCCTGTCCGACCTGGTCCCGCAACCAGTCGCGGAAGCGCGCCAGCGCGGCACCGCCGGCCTCGGCCTCCGGCCAGACCAGGAAATATTCCCCCAGCGAGGTCGCCGCCCCCTCCATCGCAAGGCACAGGCGGCCCTGCGCGATCTCGTCCTCGGCCAGAAAGGTGGGCAGAAGCGCGATCCCCAACCCGTGCACGGCGGCCTGCGTCATGGTCGAGGACTGGTCGAACAGCATCCCCTCCAGCTTGGACACCTCGACCCCGTGCAGGCCGAACCATTGCTCCCACGAGTCGGGATGCGAATCGAGGTGCAGCAGCGGATAACCCAACAGCCCCTCGGGGCGCGAAAGCGGCGCCTCGAGCAGCCCCGGCGCGCAGACCGGCAGCACGTATTTCGGCATCAACGGCAGGTACTCGACACCGGCCCAGTCGCGGGCGCCGTAATGGATCGCCGCCTGCGCCTGGCTGGTGTCAAAGCTGAACGGCAGGTTGTGGGTTTGCAGGTTGATGGTGATGTCGGGATTCCGGCTGACAAAGTCCTTCAGGCGTGGCGCCAGCCAGTTCAGGCCGAAGGCCGGCAGGATCGACAGGTTCAGCCCGCCGCCCCGCGGATTGGCGCGCAGCTTGATCGAGGCCTGCGCCAGCCGCCCCAGCAGGAACCGCGCCTCGCGCGCGAACTCGGCCCCCGAGGGCGTCAGGTGCAACCGCATCTGGTCGCGCGAAATCAGGTCGACGCCCATCTGGGCCTCGAGTTGCTTCAACTGGTGGCTGACCGCGCTTTGCGTCAGCGACAGGTCCTCGGCGGCGGCCGAGGCACTGCCGAGGCGGTCCACCGCCTCAAGCGCCAGCAAGGACGAGATGGAGGGCAGGAATCGACGTTGTGCAATCATACAAGTATTCCTCATGCAATACGGATTTTGTTTCAATAGGAATCCTACGCCGGCCATGAGACGATGCCGGCCAATCCAACACTGTCGGGCCATTCCCGCGATCCCCTTGGATCTCCGGGCGCCATGATGAAAGGAAAGCTCATGACTCATATGGATACATCGACACCCGCCACGCCGTCGCACGCCGAGACCCTCGCGGCCTCGGGCCTGACCGAAGCCGAGTTGAACGCCGGGCCGCTGGAGGTCTTCACCCCCATCGACGGCAGCCGCATCGCCAGCCTCGCCCCCCACAGCGTCGCAGAGGCCGAGGCGCAGATCGCCAGCGCGAAAGAGACGTTCAAAAAGTGGCGCATGGTGCCCGCCCCGCGCCGGGGCGAATTGGTCCGCCTGCTGGGCGAGGAGTTGCGCCGGGAGAAGGAAAACCTCGGCCGCCTGGTCACCCTGGAATGCGGCAAGATCCTGCAGGAGGGCTTGGGCGAGGTGCAGGAGATGATCGACATCTGCGACTTTGCCGTCGGCCTGTCGCGCCAGCTGTACGGGCTGACCATCGCCAGCGAGCGCCCCGGCCATGCCATGCGCGAAACTTGGCACCCGATGGGCACCTGCGGCGTGATCACCGCCTTCAACTTCCCGGTGGCGCCGTGGTGCTGGAACGCGGCGCTGGCGCTGGTCTGTGGCGACCCGGTAATCTGGAAGCCGTCGGAAAAAACCCCGCTGACCGCCCTCGCGGTCCAGAAGATCTGCGACCGCGTGATGGATCAATTCGGTGCGGATGCACCCAGCGGCCTGATCCAGACCCTGATCGGGGATCGTGACCTGGGCGAGGCGATGACCGCCTCGCGCGACGTGGCCATCATCTCGGCCACCGGGTCGGTGCCGATGGGTCGCGCCGTCGCCGGCGACATGGCCGGGCGGCTGGGCCGCACCATCCTGGAACTGGGCGGCAACAACGCGATGATCGTCGCCCCCTCGGCCGACCTGGAAATGGCCCTGCGTGCCATCGTGTTCTCGGCGGTGGGCACCGCCGGCCAGCGCTGCACCAGCCTGCGCCGCCTGATCGTGCACGATGACGTCTATGACGCGCTGATCCCGCGCCTGGTCAAGGCCTATGAGGGGCTCCCCGTCGGTGATCCGCTGGCGGCAGGCACGCTGGTTGGCCCGCTGATCGACCAGGGCGCGATGGCCGCCATGGACCGCGCGCTGGACCAGGCCCGCACCGAGGGCGGCACCGTGCATGGCGGTGGGCAGATCCTGGCCGAGAGCCACCCCAAGGCCGCCTATGTCCGCCCGGCCATCGTCGAGATGCCGTCGCAATCCGCGATCATGCATCACGAGACCTTTGCGCCGATCCTCTATGTCGTGAAATACAGCGACCTGGAGGATGCGATCGAGATGCAGAACGCGGTTCCGCAGGGTCTGAGTTCCTGCATCTTCTCGACAGATCTGCGCGAGACCGAGTATTTCCTCTCGGCAGCCGGGTCCGATTGCGGTATCGCCAACGTCAATATCGGCCCCTCGGGCGCGGAAATCGGCGGCGCCTTTGGCGGCGAAAAGGAAACCGGCGGCGGCCGCGAAAGCGGGTCCGACGCCTGGAAGGGTTACATGCGGCGGCAGACCAACACGGTGAACTACTCGCGCGAGCTGCCCTTGGCACAGGGGATCAAATTTGACATCTGACTTGTCTGACAGCCTCTGGCACGACACCAGCGGCGAAACGGTGGACGCCCCCGAGTTGATCGGGGACGTCCAGGCCGACCTCGTGGTGATCGGCGGTGGCTATACCGGCCTGTCCGCGGCGCTGCACGCGGCCATGGACGGGGCTTCGGTCTGCCTGGTCGAGGCCGAGGAATTCGGCGCCGGCGGATCTGGGCGGAACGTCGGGCTGGCCAATGCCGGCCTCTGGCTGCCGCCCGAGGACATCGACGCCCGGATGGGCAAGGCGGCGGGCGCGCGCCTCTCTGACGTGCTGTCCGGGGCGCCGGACATGGTCTATGGCCTGATCGACACTTTCGACATCGCCTGCGAACCGGTCCGCAACGGCACGATGCATTGTGCCCATGCGCCGCGCGGAATGAAGGACCTGGAGAATCGCCACCGGCAACTGGCCGACCGCGGGGCGCCTGTCCAGCTCTTGTCGCGCGACGAAGCCGTGGCGCGGGTGGGATCGGAGCAGGTGCACGGCGCCCTCTTCGACCCGCGCGCGGGAACCATTCACCCACTCGCCTATGCCAAGGGGCTGGCCCGCGCCGCCATCAAGGCCGGCGCCCGGCTGCATGAGGCCACCCCGGCCCTGACCGTCGACAAATCCGGCAAGGACTGGCACGTCACCACCCCGAGGGGGCGTGTCATCGCCCGCCACATGATTCTGGCGACCAACGGCTATACCAAGCCGGTCAAGGGGCTGAAGGCGCCAAGGATCGTCCCGGTCCACTATTTCCAGGCCGCGACCGATCCGCTGTCCGACGCCGACCTGGAGCGCATCCTGCCCGGCAAGGAGGGCTGCTGGGACACCGCGCTGGTCATGTCGTCGTGGCGGCTGGACCAGGCCGGGCGGCTGATCATCGGCGGCATGGGGGAGTTGGGGCATATCGCCGATTCTGCCCACCGGAACTGGCTGGATCGCAAACTGGCCCGGATGTTCCCCGCGATTGCCGGAACGCCGCTGCGGCAGCTCTGGTTCGGGCGGATCGCGATGACGGCGGAATACCTGCCCAAGATCCTGGCGCTGGACCCGACCGGGTTGGTCAGCTTCGGCTATTCCGGGCGCGGCATCTGCCCCGGCACGATCTTTGGCGAACGCATGGCGCGGGCGCTGCTGAGCGGGGATTTCGCCGGGTTGCCCACCGATCCCGTCACCGACCACAGCCTGCCCTTCGCCGGGCTGCGCCAAGCCTATTACGAAACCGGCGCGACGATGACCCACCTGGTCAAGGACCGGATCTAGAACCGGAAAAACGCCTGCCGGGGCCCGCATGAAGGCCCCCGGCGGGCGCGTTGCCGGAAAGACGCGGCGAAGCGCGAAATTTCTGCCTGCGCCCTCTTGCGTCCCGCCGCGCAATTGCCTAGTCAGGCGCTCACCACAGCGTGGCCCGTTCGTCTATCGGTTAGGACGCCAGGTTTTCAACCTGGAAAGAGGGGTTCGATTCCCCTACGGGCTACCAGTGGTTTTCCCCTCACTATCCGGCATCGACTTCTGCGGGTGATCCGCGCCGAACCGCCGTGCGGATCGGGGAATTTTCGCCCGGAATCGTACAATCGGCCCGAAGGCCGGTTTCACACCGCCGAGAGCGGCACCAGGTGGTTGTCCCAGCGCACCTCGGCGCGGGTGATCGCGGTGGCCCCCTCGGCGCCCATCCGCGCCAGTTGCCCGGTCCCGGACGAGAGCAGGAAGCCCCCCGGCGCCGCACCAAGGCCGCAGACATCCTCTATCGCCAGGCTGTGCGCCAGCGCGCCGGTTTCCGCGTCAAAGGCCTGCACCCTCCCCCCGCGCGGCGAGGAGACCGCCAGCAGGCTGCCATCGCCGGAGAAGGCCACGCTGCCGCCATAGCCGTTCATCTGTCCGGCAATCCCGTCCGCGCCGCCAAGCAGGCGTGCGGCCCCGCCCCGGCGATGGGTTCCCAGAACGGGGGGCAGATCGCCCTGCCCGCCCTGCCACTGCATCGCGAATCCCACCAGCCCGTCGGCGCGCAGGTCGAGGTGGCGGATCGAGTTCATGTGCAGTGTGGGGGAAAGTTCGACCAGCTCCCGCAGTTCGCCCTCAAGGCCCAGGTAGGCCAGGTTGGGTTGCATCACCGGGATGTTCAGCTTGGCCCGCCCGCTGTCGGGGTGGGTCTCGATGCCGCCGTTGGCGATCACCAGCGTCTCGCCATCGGGCATAAGGCGGATGTCATGCGGGCCGACCCCCTGCGAGGCGAACTCGCCCAGCCGCCGGTAGCCCGCCGGCACGTCCCAGACCCCGATCACCCCGACAGCGGCGTCGTAATCGTTCTCGGAGGTGAACAGCAGAGATCCGTCGCGGGAAAACACCCCGTGCCCGTAGAAATGCCGCCCCGGGGGTGCCGACAGTTCGGCCACGGTCCGACCGGTGACGCAGTCGAGCACGAAGGCGAAGGTGCCCGGGCGCCGGGCAAAGCCCACCGCCTGCGCTCGATGCGGGTGGGCGGCGGCGGCATGGCCGCGCCCAGGGATCGGTTGGCGAAAGAGGATGCTGCCATCACCCGCCAGCCCGTAGAGCGCATGCGCCCCGTCCGCCCCCTGCCCCGCCGAGAGGTAGTCGGGCGCGCCGGCGTCGGCCCATGTCGCCGCCGGTGCCAGCCCCGTGGCCAGCATCCCCACCAGAAATCCGCGCCGCGATGTCATGATCAGTCTCCGTCCAGTGAATTGAACCCGGCCGCGACACCCAGCGCCGGGCCGAGGTTCTGGCTGGCCTCGGTGCGGATCGCCGCGATGGCCTGTTGCAGCACCTCGACCCGCAGCCGTCCCTGCGGCGTGGCAACCCCGGCAAAGACCGGATCGTCGAGCTTGGCGGCGCGGTCCAGCGCGATGTCAAAGGCATGGTCCAGCCGCGCGGCAAGATCCGCCTCTCCGACGGCAAGACGGGCCGCGAGATCGCGCAGCGCGGTGAGCGAGACCACCACGTGGTGAAGCGACCGCCCCGACCGGCGCGCCTCGGCCCGCAGCGGGCGCGGCTTGCCCACCTGACCCATCGGGCGACCGAGCCGCAGGTCGGCGTTGATCTCCAGCCCAGTGGTCAGCGCCTTGAAGAATTCCTGCAGGACCTCCGCGTCACTCTGATAAGGGCCGTCGGGACCCGGCGCGCGCATCAGCCCGGCGTAATTGTCCTGCCAGTCGCGGGACAGATCGGCGGCGGTCACGGCGATGTCGCCGGTAATGGCCCGGGTCAGCGCACAGCGATAGGTCTCACTGCCCAGGGTGACGGTCTCGGGATCATAGAGCAGCAGTTCCAACGCGTAGAACCCGCGCCCGGCAATCGAGACGGTGGCAAAGCCCTCGGCGGTTTCGACCACCGGATCTTCGCCGGCGATCATGCTGCGCAGGGTCTTGGGCGTCATGCCGCGCGTATCCGGCCAGAAGGCCAGCGAAAAGCCGCGCGCCTGCGTTTCGGCGGGGCCAAAGCGCAGGTGGCTGACCGCGATCCAGGCGTCGAAGGCGGTGCCATAGGCCGCGCGCAGCGCCGCGTTCTCCGCCGTGCAGTCGGCGCGGGCGGCGGCATCGAGCGCGGTGGCGTTCTCGGCCAGCTTCTGCATCCCCGGCAGCACGTGGTGATCGAGAATGTCTTCGGTCTTGGTCCCCGCCTGCGCGGTGAGCGCGCTCAGCGTGAGGGCCCCGGTGACGAGGGCGGAAAAGAGGAATCGCATGGTCTACAAACTCTCCAGGAATCGGATCAGGGCGGCGCGGTCGGCGGGGGGCATGGCGATCACCCGGTCTCTATGCGGCTGCGCCTCACCGCCATGCCAGAGGATCGCTTCGAGCAGGCTGCGCGCGCGCCCGTCGTGCAGAAAGCTAGCCTCGCCGCTGACCGTTTCGGTCAGACCGATACCCCAAAGCGGGGCGGTGCGCCATTCCCGCCCCGTCGCGCGCGCCTCGGGGCGATCGTCGGCCAGCCCCGGCCCCATGTCGTGCAACAGCATGTCGGAATAGGGCCAGATCAGCTGGAAACTCAGTTCCGGTTGGTCGGGCAGCACATGGGTGACGAATTTGGGCCGATGGCAGGCGGTGCAGCCGGTGTCATAGAAGACCTTCTTGCCGCGCAGCACCTTTGAGTCGCCCGGATCGCGGCGGGCGGGCACCGAGAGGCCCCGGGTATAGCCTGTCACCAGGTCAAGGCCGATGTCGTCCACCTCTAACACCCGCGCGTCGCCATCGCCGTGCGGGGCGCTGCGGCAGGCCTCCTGCGCGGCGGTGCAATCGCCCCAGCCCGCCGGGACCAGGGGGGTAGAGAGGCCGATATCGTCGGCAAAGGCGCGCGCGCTTTGATCGCGCAGGGTGGGCTGGTCGGCCTTGCGCCCGAAGCGGCCCAGCATCGGGCGCTGATGCGTCATCGACCAGGTGATATTGGCCCGCCCCGAGATGCCGTCGCCATCCCGGTCGTCGGGATCGGCCCCGGCGAGGATTTCTTGCGCCGGGATCGCCTCCAACAGGCCCAACCCGATCATCTGCGGAGCGGCGCGGGCGCTGATCCGGGTTTCGGGGTCGAGCTGGCCGTGGGCGAGATCGTTCAGGGTATAGCGCGGGGCGTGGAGCGTCACGCTCTCGCCGCCGGACAGGGGGATCTCGATCGCGTCATGGTCGATCGTGAGGCGGTATTCAGCGGTGAGGCCACGCAGCGCCCGCGTCTGCAACTGCCGGCCATAGACCGGGTCGGGCGCGGTCGCGTGATATCCGGGAATGTCGGCCATAGGCCCTGTTGCAGTGGTCGGGCGCGACAGGTGCAGGACCAGCCCCACCGGCCTCTCGCCCGGGGCGGGCGGATGGCCGCGCCCGTCACGGATGTGACAGCTTTCGCAGGCCCGCGCGTTGTAGAGCGGCCCCAGCCCATCGGAGGCCAGCGTCGAGGACGGCGATGACACCCAGAGTTTCTCGAACAGGGCCTTGCCGGTACGGAAATCCAGCTCATCCTCGAAATCCAGCGTGGTGGCGGGCTGGGCAAAAGCCTGGGAATCCCCCCTTTGCACGGTGCCGGCACCGGCGGAATTGGCCTCGAAGGGTTCGGGCGCGGTGAATTCCCGCGTCAGCCGCTGAATGCGGGTGGCGCGCACCGCCTGCGCCGGGCTGGGGGCGATGGGGTCAAGGTGCGGCGCGTCGTCCCTGCCGGTCAGATCCGGGGAGGAGGCTGCCAGCCCGATCACCGACAACCCGACCAGCCCCCAGAGGCGCCGCGTGGCGGGTGGAGTCCGGTATCTCCACATGATCTTGAGCATGGCCGCCCCTTTCAGTCTCGCGGTGCAGCGTGCACCGGTCGCGGGCCGGGATCAAAGGCCAATGTCCCCGGCCCGCCGTGGTTGTCCTAGCTGCCCAACGGGATCACCAGGTTGACGCCCAGAAGGGTATCCTCGACGCCGGCCTCGTCGACCCGGGCCAGCGCGCCGCCCAGGGTCAGGCCGTTGGCCAGTTCGTACTCGGCCCCGATTGAGACCAGGTCGGTGCGCCCGGCGCTGGACAGGTCGCGCATGGCGTAGGTGCCCGACAGGGTCAGCTGGCCGATGGCATAGGCCGCGTTCAGCGTGGCATAGGTGGCGTCATCCGTGGTGCCGCCGTAGCCGTCAAAGGCCGCCACCTCGCCAAAGAGGTCAAGCCCGTTGCCCAGCGAATGACCCAGGCCGGCGACGATGCCGGTCTCGTCATCCACGTCGCCGACGCCCGCCGAGAGATAGCGCAGGCCGACATAGCCAAAGGTATCGTTCCATTCGTTGGACCATTGCAGCGCGGCGTTGTTCAACTCTCCGGTGTTGCCAGCGCCGCCAAAGGACGAGGAATTGCGGCCCCGGTTGAAGCCGATGGAATCGCTCAGCCCGGTGTCGTCGGCATAGAATACCCCCATCGACAGCGTGCCCGCCGCCCCGAGGTCGACTGAGGCCAGGGCGCCGATCTGTTCGGACAGCTCATAGTCTTCGGCCAGCGCCGAGCCATAGAAGCCGGCCGCCGAATCCCAGGCGGTGCCGAACTCGGGGTGGACCTTGCCGATCTGGAAGGTGGCCGCGCCGGTTTCGAACTGCAGGCCCAACTCGTGGAAGTAAAAGCCGTAGCCGGTATTGCCGCCGGCGTCCTCGACTTCCTCGAAGGTCAGCCCGCCGAAGACCGACAGGCTGTCGGTCAGGGCAAAGGCGCCGTTGAATTCGCCGCTGGCATAGGCGCTGTCGCCCTCATTGGCGGGCACGGTCGAGTCGAAGGTCGATTCGTATCCGATCTCGACCTCACCGTCCCAGGTGAAGCGGCCGGTCTCCTGCGCCATGGCGGCGGGCGCAAGAATCGCGAACGGCGCGCCGAGGGCCAGCGCCGCAGTCAGGGTCTTACTCATGTCTTGGTCTTTCTCGTGGAGCAAGGCCGGGCTTGCGCGGGCGCTGGCTGGGCCGGATTGGGTTGTATTGGGTTGGGTCGGGGTTACTGGAACACGGCGGTGGGGTTGTCGAGGCTGTCGGAGCCTTCGAATTCCATCTGGTCGAGGTTCAGGGTGGAGACGATCCGCTCGATGGTCTTGGTCTGGTCGATCAAGCCGTTCACGCCGCCCATCACCAGGGCCTCGCCCGCCGCGTTGCCGCGTGCCAGCATCTGGTCATAGGCCAGGCCGGATTCGGCGGCGGTCTTGATGCGGCCCAATGCCTCCATCGTCGCGGTCAGCTTGGCGCGCATCTCGGCATCCAGATCCGGGTTCGCTTCGGCCACCAGGTCGGACAGCGACGGGCCGGAGACAAGTTCACCATTCACCCGCAGGTATTGACCCAGGTAGACGTTCTGGATGCCCTTGCCGTCATAGAAATGGCTATTGTGGGTGTTGTCCGAGAAACAGTCGTGCTCTTCCTCGGGGTCGTTCAGCATCAGGCCCAGCCGCATCCGCTCGCCCGCCTGTTCGCCGTAAGACAGGCTGCCCATGCCGGTGAGCATGGCGGTGATCCCGGCGGGGGCGTCCTGTTCCAGCGTGGCGCGGGCGGCGCCGCCCTCGGCCCATTGCGCCGCCATCCAGTCCAGATCGCTGACCAGCAGGTCGGTCGCCGCCCTGAGGTATTCGGCCCGGCGGTCGCAGTTGCCGTTGGTGCAATCGTCGCCCTTGGCGTAATCTGTCCAGGGGCGGTTGCCGGCGCCGGGGCCGGTGCCGTTCAGGTCCTGCCCCCAAAGCAGGAACTCGATGGCGTGATAACCGGAGGCGACGTTGGATTCGATCCCGTCGGCCTCGTGCAGGGTGCCCTCAATCAGCGCCGGGGTGATCTGGGTCGCGTCCACCTCCTGCCCCGCGATCGAGAGCCTGGGCTGCGCCACCACGTTCAACGCCGCCAGCGGATTTTCGTCCGACGCGCCCCCATAGGCGGCGTCGACATAGTCGATCAGCCCCTCGTCCAGCGGCCAGGCGTTCACCTTGCCCTCCCATTCGTCGACGATGGGGTTGCCGAAGCGGAACGCCTCGGTCTGCTGGTAAGGCACGCGGGCGGAAAGCCAGGCGGATTTGGCGGCGGCCAGGTTTTCCGCCGAGGGATTGGCGATCAGCGCATCGACGGCGGCCAGCAGGCGGCGCGCGGTGATCGCGCTGTCCTCATAGCCCGCCTGGGCGATATCGGCATAGGTGTCGATCACCTCGGGTTTTTCGACGGCATGGGCGGCGGTGCTGGCGAAGCCGGCGAGCAATGTCGCGCACAGCAGTTTCGTCTTCATGTCACATGTCCTCTGGTTCGGGTTATCGGGGCCGGGGCGGCGCGTCGTGGTGCGCGTGCGCGTTGCGGTGCAGGTCGTCCAGCCAATCAAGCTGGAAGCACACCCCCTCGCCGCTGGTGTCCATCAGTGCGCAGCGCTCGGCGCAGCACAGCGCCAGCGGCGCGGGCGGCGTCATCGGCATTGACGGAAAATCGGTTTCACACGGCATACAGGGCCCCTTGGGATGGAGTGCGGGCTGACCTGTCGGGGACAGGGTGGCTGTGCGCGCTATAACTGAGTGATTAAGTCAGGCATGTCAACGACCTATTCCGACAGCCGAGAAGGATTTTGATCGGTCGGATGCGACAGGGTGTTGGGGGCCTTTTTCCGGGCATCGGGGCGGCTGTTATCGTCGCACCGGCGGGGGTTTCTGGCCAAGGACGCGACGCGGAAAGATCCCCGCTTGCGCGGGGATGACAAGATCAAGGGGAGGGGCCAGCCCTGTCACCCCCGCGAAAGCGGGAGGCTCATGGCGGGGGCGCCGAAGGGAGAGGTCTTCTGGTGACAAGATCAAGCGGCATGCCCCACCCTGTCATCCCCGCGAAGGCGGGGATCTCATGGCGGGGGCATCAATGCGAAAAGACCCCCGCTTGCGCGGGGGTGACAACAGCTGGGGATGGCAGGGCGACGCCTTACATCACTGCCTCGATCAGCACCGGGCCGGGGGTGGAGAGGCCGGCGTCGAGGGCGCGGGCGAACTCGGCGGTGTCCTCGACCCGGGTCGCCTCGACCCCCATGCCGCGGGCCATCTCGACCCAGCCCAGCGTGGGCCGGTCCAGCGACAGCATGTCGATGGCGCGCGGGCCCGGGTTTTGCACCCCGACGTTGGTGAGTTCCCCCCGCAGGATCTGGTAGGCGCGGTTGGCAAAAATCACCACGGTCACATCCAGCCCCTCGCGCGCCAGCGTCCACAGCGCCTGAACCGTGTACATGGCGCTGCCGTCGCTGATCAGCGCCAGCACCTTGCGGTCGGGACAGGCGATGGCGGCGCCGATCGAGACCGGCATGCCGTAACCGATGGAGCCGCCGCAGTTGTTCAGCCAGTCATGCGGTGCGGCCCCCGCCATGGCGGGACCGAAGCGGCGCCCGGTGGTGACGGATTCATCCACCACCACTGCATTTTCCGGGATCGCGCGGGCGATCACCGGCGCCAGGCTCTCGGGGGTGAGCGATCCCAGCGGCGGCAGGTCGGGCAGCGCGGCTTTCGCCAGCCGCGCTTCCGCGCCCCCTGCCCCCACGGCCTGAACCAGCGCATCCAGCGTGGCGGGCAGATCGGCACCGGCGTTGGCCAGTTCGAGGATCTCGGCCTCGGGGTGGGTCAGCCGCGCGGGTTTGCCCGGATAGGCAAAGAACCCGATCGGTGCCCGCGCGCCCAGCAGAACGATGCGGCGATAGGGCGCCAGCGCCTCGAGCGCGAGGTCGATGGGATAGGGCACCTTGGCGACCGACACCCGGCCGGCGCCGCGCGCGGCGCGGGCACTGGCCCATTCGGACATCAGGCCGCAGCCGGTTTTGGCGGCGATCCGACCGGCAAGCTCCAGCGTCGCCTCGCCCATCGCGTCGCCGCCCAGAAGCAGCAGGCTGTCCGGTCCGGCCAGCACCTGCGCCGCCTGTTCGACCAGCTCATCCTCGGGGCGTTTCGGGGCGGGCGGTGCCAGAGGCTCGGCCACCGCGCCGCCCTCGCTCCAGGCGGTATCGCCGGGCAGGATCAGGCTGGCCACCTGGCCCGGCGCCGTGCGGGCCGCGCGCACCGCGCGGGCGGCGTCGAACCCCACGTCGACGGCAGAGGTCGAGCTGTGCACCCAATGCGACACCGGCCGCGCGATCCCCTCGATATCCGAGGTCAGCGGCGCATCCAGCGCGATATGGGTCGAGGCATGTTCCCCGACGATGTTGACGACGCCCGAACCGGCCTTTTTCGCGTTGTGCAGGTTGGCCAGCCCGTTGGCGAGGCCGGGGCCGAGGTGCAGCAGGGTCGAGGCCGGCTTGCGCGCCATGCGCCAGTAGCCGTCGGCGGCACCGGTCGCCACCCCTTCGAACAGCGCCAGCACCGAGCGCATGCCCGGCACGTGGTCGAGCGCGGCAACGAAGTGCATCTCGGAGGTGCCGGGGTTGGTGAAACAAACCTCCACGTCACTGGCAAGCAGGCTGCGCACAAGGCTTTCGGCACCGTTCATCGGGTCTCTCCGGATCTATGGACATGAAAAGGGCGGGTGCCGAATGGCCCCGCCCCCTTATCATTCCACGCCGCCGGGCGCGGCGCCAGATCGGAATCGCCCAAGGTTACTTCAGGCCGCGTTCGATCCGGTCCAGTGTCGCCATCGCCGGCAAGGTTTGCGCAACCGAGGCGTTGGGTTCGCGCCCCTCACGGATGGCGGCGATGAATTCGCGGTCGATCAGCTCGATGCCGTTGTTCGATACCGCCACGCCGCTGAGGTCGATCGGGGTCTCGTTGCCGTCGAAAAGGTCGTCGTAGCGCGCGATGTAGGTGCCCTTGTCGCAGATGTAGCGGAAGAAGGTACCGAACGGCCCGTCGTTGTTGAACGACAGCGACAGGGTGCAGATCGCGCCCGAGGGGGTCTTCATCCCGATGCTCATGTCCATCGCGATGTTCAGCTCCGGGTGCATCGGCCCCTGCAGCCCGAAGGCCTCGGAGCAGGTCTCGCCGGTCTGGTACTGGAACAGGTCGACAGTGTGGCAGGCATGGTGCCACAGCAGGTGGTCGGTCCAGCTGCGCGGCTCGCCCTTGGCATTGGTGTTGGTGCGGCGGAAGAAATAGGTCTGAACATCCATCTGCAGGATCTTCAGCTCGCCGGCGGCGACCTTGTTGTGGATCCACTGGTGCGAGGGGTTGAAGCGGCGCACCTGCCCCGCCATCGCCACCAGCCCGGTCTCTTTCTGCTTGTCCACCACCGCCTGGCTGTCGGCCAGACTGTCGGCCATCGGGATCTCGACCAGCACGTGCTTGCCGGCCTCCATGCAGGCGATCGCCTGTTCCGCGTGGACCTGGGTCGGGGTGGCCAGGATCACCGCGTCGACATCCTCGCGCGCAAGGCAGTCGGCCAGGTTGTCGGCGGCGTGGGGAATGCCGCGCTCGGCCGCGAAGGCCTCGATCTTGGACTTGGTCGGCCCCATCACCGAGGTCACCTCGACCTCGTCGATATTGGCCAGCGCGTCCAGATGCTTGATGCCGAAGGCGCCATAGGCGCCGGCCACGCAAATTCTCATCTCAATCTCTCCGTTCGCCGGGTTTCAGTCGTGGTTTTCAAGGATGATATGGCCCACCGCCGTGTTCGAGGCGGGCACATGGTAATGGCGGTGTACCTCGGTCACCTTTTCGTCGAGCGCGCCGCGCATGACCAGCCACATCACCATCTCGATGCCCTCCGAGCCGGTCTCGCGCAGGTATTCGACATGCGGAATCTGGCTGGCCGCGACCGGGTCGTTGGCCATCATGTCGAGAAAGCGGTTGTCCCATTCCGGGTTGATCAGCCCGGCGCGCTTGTACTGCAACTGGTGGCTCATGCCGCCGGTGCCGAAGATCATCACGTTGAGATCCTCGTCATAGGCGTCGATCGCCCGGCGGATCGCCTTGCCGAGGTTATAGCAGCGGTTGCCGGTCGGCGCCGGGTATTGCACCACGTTGACCGCCAACGGGATCACCAGCGCCGGCCATTCGCCGTCCTGCGGCACCTCGCCGTACATCACCGAAAGCGGCACGGTCAGCCCGTGATCAACCTCCATCTCGTTCATGATGGTCATGTCGAACTCGTCCAGCACCAGCGACTGGGCGATATGGCTGGCCAGCTTCTGGTGATTCTTCACCACCGGCACCGGGCGCGGGCCCCAGCCCTCGTCGGCGGGCTGGAACTCGGCCGCACAGCCCAGCGCGAAGGTGGGGATGCAGGAAGCATCGAAGGCGGTGCAATGGTCGTTGTAGACTAGGAAGATCACGTCCGGGTTCTGCTCTTTCATCCACTCGCGGGACTTCTTGAAACCGTCGAACACCGGTTTCCAATAGGGTTCGTCGGTGATGCCGGTGTCCATGGCGACGCCGATGGCCGGCACATGGGAACAGCCCACACCTGCGGTGATCCGTGCCATTACTCTTCCTCCCATTCCGATTTGGAGCGGTTGCCCTCGATCGGGCGTCCGCCGTGCAGCATCATGTCGCGATAGGCCTCGACCCCCATGCCGGTCATCAGCCCGGCAAGGTTCTGGAAGTTGATCCCGTCATTGGCGGCCAGCTTGGACGTGTAATAGATGTTGCCGCCCAGTTCGAGCAGCCGGTTCCAGTCGCGGGCCAGCACCGCCGCGCGCTGCTCGGCGCTCATCGGGTATTTGTCCAGATAGCCCTCTTCGTCGGCATTGAAGGCATCGCGGTTCCTCTGCAAGCGCAGCGAGATGCAGAACTGGTTCAGGTGATAGCCCTCGCGCGAGCGGTCGGCGTCGAACACGAAGGTGCCCGGAATATCCTCATAGGGTTTTTCTGGTCGATCGGTCATCTGCGTCTCCCTTCCGCATCCCTTCCGCACGGGGGCGGCAGCTCCACCCCGCCCGTCACTCTGGCAGGCCGTCGCCGGAATCGCATCCGGTCCCGCCTAGCCTGTCGCCCTGCCCTAGCAGCCCCGCGCCCGTGACAGAAATTCTTTGCCGCCGGATTTCATTCGTTTGTGTTATAGATGCGCTCAGACAGCCTGTTCCCGGATCAGATCGAGAAACCGCGCCTGGGTCGGCGTGGGGCGCCAGTTGGCCCTGTAGGTCAGGCCGATGGGCCGGGCGCTGTCGCCCAGGTCGATGGGCAGCGGCGACATGATGCCGTATTGCTGTTCGACCTCGATCTGCTTGTGCGACATGATGGTGACGTAGTCGCCCCGCATCATCAGCCCGCGCACCAGTACCAGCGAATTGGCCACCACCCGCACCGGCGTGTCGGGCAGTTGCGGGATGCGCAGGCTTTCATAGAGATAGGTGCCGGTGGGCGTCGGCTGTGGCGGCGCGATCCAGGGATAGGCCAGCGTATCCTCGAGGGTCAGGTTCGGCTGGCCCGCCAGCGGGTGATCGCGCGCCGCCACCACCGAGAGCGTATCCTCGAACAATGGCTCCTGCACCACGTCGTCGGCGGGCACCGGGTCGCGCAGCGCGCCGACCAGCACGTCCAATTCGCCGAACCGCAGGTCGCGCAACAGCGCGCCATAAGGGCCGTCGACGCAGTGCAGCTGCAACCGCCCCGCGCTCTCGCTCAGCAGCCGGTCGATGGCACCGGGCAGGATCGCGGTCCGCGACAGCGGCATCGCCCCGACCGCGATCCGGGTGGAATCGCGGCCCAGGTATTCGCCCACCTCGTAGTACCCCTGCCGGATCTCGGCCCGGGCCAGCCGCACGTTATGGGCAAAGGCCTCGGCCGCCGGGGTCAGCATCACGCCGCGCCGGACCGGATCGAAGAACACCAGCCCCGAGAGCCGCTCGAGATCACGGGCGGCCCGGTGCACGGCGGGTTGCGAAACGCCCAGCTGTTGCGCGGCATGGCTGAAGTTTCCGGTCTGGGCCACGGCGGTCAGCGCGCGCAACTGCACGGCGGTGGTCAGCCGGTGGAAATCGCGCCGCCCGGCCGGGCCGGGGCGCGGCGCCTTCTTGCGCGCCAGACGCTCGCCCTCTTTCAGAAGGTCGAGCGCGCGCGCGACACGGCGCAGGAAAATCTCTCCCACCTCGGTCGGGAACATCCCTTCGGGGCGGCGGTCGAACAGGCGCGCCGACAGCGCCGCCTCGAGCTTGGCCACCGCCTGGGTCACCGCCGGTTGCGACAGGTGCACCGCCGCCGCCGCGAGATTGATGCGGCTCCGGGCTGCCACCTCCTGCACCGCGAGGAGATGGCGCACGTTGGGAAACAGGATCGTCACGGGGCGCCCCCTTTGGTTTCGCAACATCTATAACATAAACCAATATAACAAACCAAGCTTCCAACTGGCGCTTTCGGCCTGTCCGGACCTAATGTCGCGCCACGCCAGATCCCGCCCCTCGCCGGGCGCGAAACACCGAGGAGAGCGCCCAGATGGACCCCGATTACCTGCCCTTCCACCCCAACCCCAAGGTGCCCGATTTCACGCCGCCCGCGGGGGCCGTCGATGCCCATTGCCACGTGTTCGGCCCGGCCGACGCCTTTCCCTATTCGCCCAAGCGCAAGTACACCCCCTGCGACGCGCCCAAGGAAAAGCTGTTCGCGCTGCGCGATCACCTGGGATTTTCGCGCAACGTGATCGTCCAGGCCAGCTGCCACGGCACCGACAACGCCGCGCTGGTCGATGCCTTGCAGACCGCCGGCGACCTGGCGCGCGGCGTCGCGGTGGTCGCGCCCGATGTGAGTGACGAAGACCTGCGCGCGATGGATGCCGCCGGGGTGCGCGCGGTGCGCTTCAACTTCGTCAAGCGGCTGGTCGATGCCACCCCGAAAGAGGTGTTCACCGGCATTGCCGAGCGCATCGCCAAGCTGGGCTGGCATATCGTGGTTTATTTCGAGGCGCCGGACCTGGAGGAGCTGATCCCCTTCCTCGAAAGCCTGCCGACCACCATCGTGGTCGATCACATGGGCCGGCCGGACGTGAGCAATGGCGTGGATCATCCTGATTTCAAACGGTTTGTCGATCTCCTGGCGCGCAACGACAATATCTGGACCAAGGTCAGCTGCCCGGAGCGGCTGACCGTCGCCGGCCCACCCTATGACGACGTGGTGCCTTTTGCCCGCCATTTGGTCGAGACCTTTCCCGACCGGGTGCTCTGGGGCACCGACTGGCCGCATCCGAACATGAAATCGCATGTGCCCGACGACGGCCAGCTGGTGGACGTGATCCCCCGGATCGCCCCCACAGAGGCGCTGAAAAAAGCGCTGCTGATTGACAACCCGATGAGGCTGTACTGGCCCGAACAGGGCTGAGCGGAGGAGACATGATGGATATCACCGAGTTCGACCATCACAGCCCGATCCCGGGCACCACGGTGTTCGACGGCAAGATGGCGATGAAGGGCTATGCGCTGAACAAGATGTGCTATTCCTTCAACGGGGCCGGAGCGCGGGCGGAATACCTCGCCGACCCAGAGGCTTACATGGAAAAGTTCGGGTTGAACGACGACCAGAAACAGGCCTGCCGCGACAAGAACGTGCTGGCGCTGATCGCCGCCGGCGGCAACATCTACTACCTGGCCAAGTTCGCCGGCATCTATCGGCTCGACGTGCAGGACATCGGTGCCCAGCAGACCGGCCTGACCAAGGAAGAGTTCAAGGAAAAACTCCGGAAAGCGGGAGACTGACCATGGCCAAGATTCTGGGCGGGCTGACCACCTCGCATATCCCCGCCGTCGGCAATGCCATCCACAACGGGCTGTTCGACGATCCCTATTGGAAGCCGTTCTTTGACGGCTATCCGCCGATCCGCGACTGGCTGGATGAACACAAGCCCGACCTCGCCATCAACATCTACAACGATCACGGGCTGGGGTTCTTTCTCGACAAGATGCCGACCTTTGCCATTGGCGCCGCGCATGAATACCGCAACGAGGACGAGGGCTGGGGCATCCCGCAACTGCCCCCGTTTCCCGGCGCGCCCGAGGTGAGCTGGCACATCATCGAGAGCATGGTGGAGCAGGAATTCGACATCACCTCTTGCCAGGAACTGGCGGTGGATCACGGGTTCGTCGTGCCGATGCAGCTGTTCTGGCCCGGTGCGCCGAACAACCCCGACATGCCGCGCAGCATCCCGATCAGCGCCAATACCGTGCAGCACCCGATCCCGACGCTGAAACGGGCGCTGGATTTCGGCAAGGCGCTGCGCCGGGCGATCGAAAGCTACCCCGAGGATCTCAAGGTGGTGGTGCTGGGCACCGGCGGGCTCAGCCATCAGCTCGACGGCGAACGCGCCGGCTTCATCAACAAGGAATTCGACCAGTACTGCATGGAAAAGATCGTCGACGACCCGGAGGCGCTGACGAAAATCAGCCGGATGGAGCTGGTCGAGAAGGCCGGCGCCCAGGGCACCGAGTTCCTGATGTGGATGATGATGCGCGGCGCGCTCGGCGACAAGGTGGTCCGCCGGCATTCCAACTATCACATCCCGATCTCGAACACCGGGGCGGGCACCATGCTTTTGGAATGCGTGGAGTGATCCGGCGACCGGGGAAACCGAGGGGCCCTGCCCCTCTGCGCCTGCGGCGCATTCACCCCGGAGAATTTGCGGCCTTATGTATCAAACGCACCAAGAAACCGGAATCCCCAACCGCCTGATTTCGCTATCCTATGCCCATGCAGGACAAGTCGATAGACAACGCGCTACTGGCGCTGAGAAAGCAGATCATCCGGGGCAACCGGGACGGGCTGGAACACGTAGAGGCGCTGCTCAGGTTGCGCGGGGTGGACATGCCGCGTGTACTGCCAGCCAAGCGGTCAGACGTGGCGCGGCGCGGTCATATGACGCTGTTGATATTGGATATACTCAGGGACGGGCCGAAGACGCTGCAGGAGGTAGCCGCGCGCGTTGCTGAGTATCGGCCAGAAAGCGCTGATCGTGCTTTCTCCCGAACGGCGCAGGCTCTGAGCAAGATGAAAGCCAAGGGGTTGGTGGGGTATGAGGGGCGGGTGTAGAAGCTGGCCCAGAAGGGCCAGCCAACGCTTCAAACCAGAATCAATTTCTCTTCGATATCGAATTTGGTTGAGGGGTCTACCTGATGAATCTGAACACCAAGATTGATTACGCGTGAGACAAGAGCATGCCGATACTCGCTTTCATCGAGCATATTATTGCGGCACAGCCACTCAGACACGTCAACCCAGTCCCACAATGGTGACTTGGCGTTAAACCGGGCATCAGGCAATGGGAAACCGTCTCGCCGTTGCCCCTTCGCGTAGTTATCAACCGCCGCCCTCGAAAGCTTGGCGCGTTCAGCTATCTCAGGAGCAGACACAAGAAAATCAGGCTCAAATCTGATGATTTCCACGCCAGTAGACTTAATGTCTTGGTATGCGGACAAGACCGCGTCTTTGTAGGTTTCACCCTCTCTGTCAAAGCTGACGGCAAGAGCGCCTCTTCTCAAAATGAAGGTAGCGTCGTCGCAGCCAGCCTCAATGAATACGTCTTCGAAGCTTTCATCGCGCGGGTCGGCCCCCACGATGAAAGTAAAGTCATACGTCTGCATCGTCCTCCCCTCCTTGGTGTGGGCATGTATCAAAGACCCTCCGCAACTTCGCGGCGTGGTTATGGGCGTTTTTCGGCGTTGAGTTCACAGACACTTGACACCCGTCTCTATCAGCGTGCTCACATAGCATACGACCCCAGACGTGGGCGCTTTTGCCTGGAGCCTTGTACCGCCATCCGTTCCTATCACCGTACTGGAGGGCGGCTTCAATTTCCTTATTCGGGTGCCTTGGTCGGCTCACTCGTCTTGCCCCTATATAGAGTTGGCCGTTGACAAACGTCAACGGATCATTCTCAACAAGCCGAAATTGTGATCGGCAACTCAACATTTAGTAATCGAGGTAACCAAGGAGTGCCACCATAAGGGGTAGCAGGCAACAATCACGTTGCTGCGCTGTAACATTGCGCCGCCCGTTGCCAGTAACCCTTCCACTGGCGGCTGACCGGCGTACTCATGGCGTTCGACACCACGATCTGTGCCAGCGTTCCGTTGTCGGTGCGGCGGTTGTCTTCCAGCCGTGCGGCGTGGTTCGCGTACTGGGACAGGTACTGCGGACTGACGTGGTGGTGTTGGCCTTCGACCATGCGGCGCAGGCGGGAAAAGAAGCTCTCGACCATGGTCGCGGTCTACCTAACCGCAACTGACCAAGAGTGGCACTGCACGGCTGCAATATTCGACATCTACATCAGGGATGCTACCGGCTGCGGGCTTGGCTATCCTTTCCCATTGGACGGGGAGGCTGTACCCGGTGAGCGGTTCAATATCGTCATGCGCCGCAACGCCATAGGCACTTGATACGGCTGCCAGCACCAACGCCTTAAACATCGCTCAGCCCTCGCACGCTTGGTGCGTTTGATACATAAGGCCGAGAATTTGCACCAAGAGAAGAAGAGGCGCGGTCGCGGCTGCGCTTTTTTTCTGGCGGCGATCTTGGCGGCGGGCCACAGCGTAACAGGTAAGGGACATGAAGATTGCGATGACCGACCCGCTCGACGCGCTGATCGTGGCGCATGGCCAGCCCTCCGACCCTGACCCGGCCGAGGCCGCACTGGCGGCGCTGGCCGTCCGGGTTCAATCGCGGATGGACGGTGCTGCAGTGGGTTCGGCCACGCTGGCCGCGCCCGGAACGCTGGAGGCCGCTCTGGACCGGCTGGCGCCCGATGGGGCGATCTATCCGTTTTTCATGGCCGACGGGATTTTCGTGCGCAAGACGCTGCCGGCGCGGCTGGGCGGGCATCCGGCACGGGTGCTGGCGCCGCTGGGGCGCGACCCAAACCTGCCGGCGCTGGCGGCGCGACATCTGGAGGAGGAGCGCGTGGCGCGCGGCTGGCCGGCGGAGGAGGTTGCCCTGCTGATCGCGGCGCACGGCTCGGCACGCGGGCCAAGCGCGGCGGCTGCGGCGCGGGATTTCGGCGCTGCGCTGGACGCGCTTTGGCCCGGATTGGCGCCGGTGTTCGGTTTTGTCGAACAGGCGCCTTTTCTGGCCGAGGCGGCGCGGGCGCAGCCCGCGCGCACGCTGTGCCTGCCGTTCTTTGCCGCCGAGGGCGGGCATTACCGCGAGGACGTGCCCGAGGCGCTGGAGGCGGCCCGGTTCGCCGGCGCGCTGCTGCCGCCGCTGGGCCAGCACCCCGGGGTGCCGGAGCTGATCGCGCGGGCGCTGGGGGGCTGACCGCGCCGCCGGGTCAGATCCGAAAGATCGGCTGCAACAGGCGCGGAATCATGCTGCTGAACCGCAGCGGCGCGTCGGTGGCGGCCAGGCAGATGCAATCGGCCCCGACCCCGGCCACCGGTGTATGCTCCAGCGTATCATCGGCGATCTCGACGTCACCGACGCGGAACTCGCCGGTCTCGTCGCGGAAACTGCCCTGCAGCACCAGCGTCAGCTCCATGCCGTTGTGGCCGTGGTCCGGCACCGCCTGGCCGGCGGGAATGTAGAGCAGCCGGGCGCTGCCGGCCTCACCGGCACTCAGGATGGTCTGGCGCACGCCGCCGCCCAGCCGTTTCCAGCGCGGTGGACGGCCCTTCAGCGCCTCCATCACCGGGCCGGGATAAACACCGGCGCGGCGAAATACCGGTTCCGGTTCAAAGGGCGCATCCAGCATCTGCATCAAACCGGGTTTGAGGGCGGGCGACAGCGCCTCGGGCGTTATCTGTTCCAGCAGGGCGCCGCCCACGGCCTCATGCGCCTCGAAGCTGGCGCGGCAATCGTCGCAGAGCGACAGGTGCGTCGCAACCACCAGTGCGAAGGGATGATCGAGCGATCCGGCCGCATAGGCGGCGAGAACGGGCTCGGGGATATGATGGGTAATCGTGGTCATGGTTCTCGGATACTCTTCAATTCGTGTCGCAGACGGTCGAGGCCAAGGCGGATCCTCGATTTGATCGTGCCCAGCGGCAACCCGGTCTGATGTTTGATCTGCTGATGGGTCAGTTCGCCCAGATAGGCCTTTTCGATCATCTCGCGCTGCTCGGGCTTGAGCCGGGACAGCGCCTGCTTGAGCTGCGCTGCCTCCTGCTCCAGCGCAATGACCTGTCCGGCGTCCGGTTCGCTGTCGGGTTCATGCGCCAGCGCCTCGGGCAATGGCCGGTTCTCGCGGCGCATCTTGTCGATCTGCCGGTTGCGCGCGATCTGATAGATCCAGCTGGCCACCTGGGCGCGTTCGGGATCGAACATCGCGGCCTTGCGCCAGACCGTCAGCATGACTTCCTGCACGACCTCCTCGGCCTGACCCGAGCCGATGCCGCCGCGCATCACGAAATGCTTGAGCCGGGGCGCGAAGAAATCGAACAGCGCGGCAAAGGCCGCCCGGTCGCGGCTGTCGCGCACGGCGATCATCCACAGGGTCTGCTCGGACATCTTCGGCTCGGCGCTCACCGCGGTGCGATCTTTCCCCGCCCGGCCCGGCGCAGGGGGTGCGGGCGGGGTGGACGGCCTGTCGAGGGTTTCACTTTGCATCAGCATACCCCGGATACGCGGCCTGAACAGGGCCGGATCAAAAAATGATCCGGTTGGGTGACAGGGGCGTAATCCCTGTATTGTAACGAGGGCGAGAGCAGTATGACATTTCACGACGATCGGATCGCGGCGCAGCGGGTCGCCATCATCGGGGGCGGGATTTCCGGCTTGGCCGCCGCCTACCTGCTGGCCCCGCGCCACGCGGTGACGCTGTATGAGGCGGCGCCGAGGCTGGGCGGTCATGCCCGCACGATCCTGGCGGGCCGCAACGGCGACCAGCCGGTCGATACCGGGTTCATCGTGTTCAACACTGCCAACTACCCGCATCTGACCGCCATGTTCGACGCGCTCGACGTGCCGGTCGAGAACAGCGACATGAGCTTTGGCGCCACCATCGACGGCGGCCGGATCGAATACGGGCTGAAGACGTTGACCGCGCTCTTTGCCCAGCGCCGCAACCTGACCCGGCCCGGATTTGCCCGGATGATCCGCGACATCCTGCGGTTCAACGCGCAGGCCGAGCGCAGGGCGACAGACGACAGCGCCACGGTAGGAGAATTGATGGACGAGTTGCGGCTGGGCCGCTGGTTCCAGGACTATTACCTCACGCCGCTTTGCGGTGCGATCTGGTCGACCCCGACCGAGCAGATCCGCAGTTTTCCGGCGCGGTCCCTGGTGCAGTTCTTTCGCAACCACGCGCTGCTCTCGACGCGCAACCAGCACCAGTGGAAGACCGTCTCGGGCGGGTCGATCGAATATGTTCGCCGGCTCGAGGCGCACCTGCGCGCGCGCGGCGTGGCGATCCGCAGCGGCACCCCGGTGCAGGCGGTGACCCGCGACGGCACGCAGAGCACGATCCGCACCGCGAACACGCCCGACGAGCGGTTCGATCACGTCATCTTTGCCTGCCATTCCGACGATGCGCTGCGCCTGCTGGAGCGCCCCACCGGTGCCGAGACCTCGGCGCTGTCCAACCTCACCTACCAGGGCAACCAGATGGTGCTGCACCGCGACACCGGCCAGATGCCGCGCCGCCGGGCGGTCTGGTCCAGCTGGGTCTACCAGGCCGACAGCGCAACCGTGCGGGACCGGATCGGCGTCACCTACTGGATGAACCGGCTGCAGAACATCCGCGAGGATGATCCGCTTTTCGTCACCCTGAACCCGGCCCGCCCGGTGGACGAGCGGTTGATCTATGACCAGACCACCTTTCGCCACCCGGTGTTCGACCACGCCGCCCTGCGCGCACAGCGGGAATTGACCGCGATCCAGGGCGACAACAACACCTGGTTCGCCGGCGCCTATACCCGCCACGGCTTTCACGAGGACGGCATCCTGAGCGCGGTGAAGATCGCCCGCGCGCTGGAGGGCACGCCCGAGACCGAGATACAGGCGGCATGACCCGTTGGCCGGAACATATCGCGGGGGTTACCACCCATGCGCGGCGCGGCGCGATCCGCAACGCCTTTCGCTATGGTGTCGATTACGTGCTGATCGACCCCGAGGCGCGGCGAGGGCCATGGCTGTTCGCGCGCAACCGCTTCAACCTCGCCTCGGTGCATGACCGCGACCACGGCGGGCCGCTCAGGGCCGGGCGCGGGGCGGATTGGGCGCGCGACGTCCTTGCCGACCGGGGGCTGCGTGACGTGCGCCTGCTGCTGCTGACCCAGCCGAGATTCCTGGGCTACCAGTTCAACCCGGTCAGCTTCTGGTTGGGGTTTCGCGGCACCGATCTTGTTGCCGTGATCTGCGAGGTGGACACGCCCTTTGGCGATCGCCATAGTTACCTTTGCCACCTGCCGGGGTTCGCGCCCATTACTCCCGAAGCCCGGATAGAGGCCCCCAAGCGGCTTCATGTCTCGCCATTCCAGGACCGCGACGGCCAGTACAGCTTTCGCTTTGACATCCGGCCCGACCGGATCGCCATCCGGATCACCCACCAAAACGGGGACGAGGGGGTGATCGCCACCCTGTCCGGGCCGCGCAAACCGGCGACCAGCCTCGGCCTTTTGTCCGGGCTCCTGCGGCGCCCGGCGGGGGCGCTGCGCACCATCGCGCTGATCCATTGGCAGGCGCTGAAACTGAAGCTCAAGGGCGCCCGTTGGCGCCGCCGCCCCGCGCCCGTCGCCGAGGCGCTGACCGGGCCGACTTTACCGATTGTACCGACCCCAGTAACGAGGAGTGATTTTGATGACCGTCCTGTTGACGATCCTTCTGGCCGTGATCCTGTTGGCGCTGTTCGCGCGCCGGATGCTGTCCTTTCCGGCGCAGAAACCGGCTGATTACGCCGCCACCGGCCCCGCCTTTGATCTGCATCGCCACCTGAACGGCCTGATGACCTGCGATGGCATGATTTACGGCCCCACAGGGCGCGTCACCTCACGGTTTTCGGCACGGATGGAGGGCCGCTGGGACGGCGAGAACGGGCGCCTGACCGAGGCCTTTGTCTATTCCAGCGGATCTCGGCAGGACCGGACCTGGCGGCTCAAGATCGGCCAGTCCGGCCGATTTACCGCCCGCGCCGACGACGTGATCGGCGAGGCGCAGGGTGTGATCTCGGGCGCGACGATCCGCATGAGGTATCAGTTGCGGCTGCCCGACGAGTCCGGCGGGCATGTGGTGTCGGTGACCGACTGGCTTTACCTGTGCGAGGGCGGCGTGATCCTCAACCGCTCGCAGCTGCGCAAGTTCGGGGTCAAGGTCGCCGAATTGTTCGCGGTGATGCGCCCCGCGGACGCGGACGGCTGACAGGAGGCGCGCCCCGAAAAGACGGTTGATTTTCTGCAAAACCCCCTTGACATTGACACTAATGTCAAGGGGGTAAACGCGTTCGGGAAAGGGAACCGACCATGCAGATCAAGCAAGCCGCCGATCACCTGGGGATCAGCCCGCGCAGCCTGCGCCACTATGAGCAGGTGGGCCTTCTCTCGCCCGCGCGGGACAGCAGCGGGTACCGCCATTATTCCCCGGCAGACCTGCGCCGGGCCGCGCGGATCCGCGACATGATCGCCACCGGGTTTTCCACCCGCGAGGTGCTGGCGATGGCCCCCTGCCTGAGCGATGACGGCGCCGGCGCCTGTGAGGGCGGGTTGGCCGACCTGGAGCACAAGCTGGCGCAGATCGACCGGCTGATCGACGAACTGCACAACCGTCGCCAGACCACGCTGGAGCGGATCGCGCAGTTCCGCGGGGCCCTTTCGAAGACCACAATCGAAAGGGACACCCCCGACCATGACACCCACGACCCTACTACTGTTTCTGATCGCCTTTCTCGTCGGCAGCGATGAATTCCTGCTTGGCCCGATCCTGACCCCCGTCGGCGCCGACCTCGGCGTCGCCCCCGAACGGATCACCCTTTTCATCGGGGCCTATGCGCTGCCGGTGGCGCTTCTGGCCCCGGTCTTCGGAGCGCTGTCCGACCGGCATGGTCGGCGCGCGGTGCTGCTGCCGGCCGTCGTGCTGTTCTGCCTCGGCTCACTCGGCACCGCCGGCGCGCCCGGCTATGGGCTGGCCCTGCTCACCCGCGTCGTCACCGGGATCGGCGCGGCGGGCCTTCTGCCGGTGGCCTTCGCCTGTGCCGCCGACAGCGGACCGGCGCGGGCGCCGGCCAATATCGCCGCCGTGCAGGCCGGCCTGACTGGCGGCATCATCCTCGCGCCGCTCTACGGCGCCTGGGTCACCGGGCTATTCGGCTGGCAATGGGCCTTTGCCGGCCTCGCCCTGGCCGCCGCCCTCACCCTGCCCGGCCTTGTCGCGCTGCGCGGCGGCACGGCTCCGACCGGCGCGGCCCCCTCCGGCCCGGTGTTCGTGCCCGGCGCGGCGGGCGCGATCCTTGCCATGGGGTTCGGCCTCGGCGGCGCGGTCGGCGTCTATGCGCTCGCCGGCGAGCGGCTCCGCGACCTCACCGGGTTCGAGACCGGGGGCGTCGGCCTTGTCTACGCCGGGTTCGGGCTGCTCACGCTGGCCGGCAACCTCTTGATGCCCCGCGTGATCGGTCAGGTGCGGGACGGACGCCAACTCATGCAGCTGTGCCTTGCCGGCGTGCTGGTGGCCATCGTCGCCCTGTTCGCGCTGCCGCTGGGGCCGATGGCGGCCTGTCTCGCGCTCATTTTCTGGGCAGGTCTGGGCGGGCTGGGTGCCCCGGCGTTGCAAAACCACCTCGCCACGCTCTCGGACAGCCGACGCGGGACCCTGATGGCCCTGGGCGCCAGCGCCCTGAATCTCGGGGTCGCGGTCTGGTCGACGCTGGCTGGCATGGGCTTTGCGCATTCTCCCGCGCTGGTGGCGGCGCAGGCCACCGCGACGATCGGCCTTGCCATCGGGGCGCTGGCCCCGCGCCGCGGGCGGCAACAGGCCGGTTGCGTCACCCCGCATGTTCGATAAAGTCGCGACTCGCAGGACGCGGTACCGCCGCGCCCTGCCCGGCCCAGCCTATCGCGAGGAACACCCATGCATTACCATCGCCCCGCCACGTTCGAGGATGCCGTGGCGCTTGCCACCGGGTCCGAGGGCGTCACACGATTTCTTGCCGGGGGCACCGATGTGCTGGTGCAGATGCGCGCGGACATCGTCACCCCCGACACGCTGATCGACATCAAGGCGATCCCCGGCACCCATGAGATCGCCCGGCAGGAGGATGGCGGCTGGCGCATCGGCGTCGCCGTCACCGGCGCCGAGATGCGCGAACATGCGGAACTGGGCCGCGACTGGCCCGGGCTGGTCGAGGCGATGGACCTGATCGGTTCGACCCAGGTGCAGGGGCGCGCCACGCTGACCGGCAACCTCTGCAACGCCTCGCCTGCCGCCGACTCGGTGCCGGCGATGATCGCCGCCGGGGTCACCGCCACCATCACCGGCCCGGGCGGAACCCGCACTGTCCCGGTCGAGGAGATCCCCGCCGGTCCGGGCAAGACCACCCTCGCGCGCGGCGAAATCATCACCGCCCTGCACGTGCCGCCACGCGGCACCGAGGGCGGCGATGCCTACCTGCGGTTCATCCCCCGTACCGAGATGGATATCGCCGTGGTCGGCTGCGGCGTGAACCTGACCGTCGAGGGCGACACCATCACCCATGCCCGCATGGCCCTGGGCGCGGTCGCCCCCACCGCCGTGCTGGTCCATGCCGCCGAGGACGCGCTGGTGGGCCGGACGCTGGACGAGGACGCGCTTACCGCGCTGGCCGACCTGGCCGAAGCCAGCTGCAACCCGATCGACGACAAGCGCGGCACGATCAAGTTCCGCACCCATGTGGCCGGCGTGCTGGCCCGCCGCACCGCCAAGATCGCCTTTGACCGCGCGAAGGGAGCCGCGAAATGAGCAAGCTGCACGTCACCACCAAGATCAACGGCGACGAGGTCGAGTTTCTTTGCGACCCGCGCGAAACCCTGCTGGACGTGCTGCGCGACCGGCTCGGCCTGACCGGCGCCAAGGAGGGCTGCGGCACCGGCGATTGCGGCGCCTGTTCGGTCACCGTCGACGGGCGGCTGGTCTGTTCCTGCCTGATGCTGGGCGCCGAGGCCGAGGGGAAAGAGATTGCCACCGTCGAGGGCATCGCCGAGGGCGAGGCCCTGCATCCGCTGCAGAAGAAGTTCATCGAATATGCCGCCCTGCAATGCGGCATCTGCACCCCCGGCATCCTGGTCGCGGCCAAGAACCTGCTGGAAAAGAACCCGGACCCGACCGAAGAACAGGTCCGCTACTGGCTGGCGGGCAACCTGTGCCGCTGCACCGGGTACGACAAGATCATTCGCGCCGTGATGGACACGGCCGCCGAAATGCGGGAGGCCTCGTGATGGCGCTGGACAGTTCGAAAACCACCGGTTTCAAATATGTCGGCACCCGCCCCGACCGGCCCGACGGGCTGGACAAGGTGACCGGCCGCGCCCGCTTCGGCGCCGACGCCACCGCCCCCGGCATGCTGTTCGCCGCGATCAAGCGCAGCCCCCATGCCCATGCCCGCATCCTGCGGATCGACGCCACCAAGGCGCTGGCGATGGAGGGGGTCAAGGCGGTGGTCACCCGCGCCGATTTCGCCGAGGGGCTGACCGGCGAGAACTGGAACATCCTGGAAAACGTCATGGCCGGCGACACCGCGCTCTATGACGGTCACGCAGTCGCCGCCGTCGCTGCCACCACGGCGCTGGCCGCGCGCGACGCGATCAAGGCGATCGAGGTCGACTACGAGATCCTGCCGCATGTCACCGATGTCGACAAGGCGATGGCGCCGGACGCCCCGGTGATCCGAGCCGGGGCGGCGGACGCCTCGGTGCCCGAGGGGCTGCATCCCAACGTGGTGCGCTACCACGAAAGCGGCCATGGCGACGTCGAGGCGGGCTTTGCCGAGGCCGACCTGGTGATCGAGGATCATTTCGTCACCGAGGCCACCCACCAGGGCTATATCGAGCCACATGCCTGCCTTGGCACGCTGGGCACCGACGGCAAGGGCGAGCTGTGGTGCTGCACCCAAGGGCATTGGAACGTGCAAAAGGTCTGCGCCGCGCTGCTGGGGCTGGAAACCAGCCAGCTGCGCGTCACCGCGTCCGAGATCGGCGGCGGTTTCGGCGGCAAGACGGCGGTGTTCATCGAACCCGTGGCGCTGGCGCTGTCGCGCAAGGCCAACCGCCCGGTGAAACTGGTGATGACCCGCGCCGAGGTGTTCAAGGCCACCGGCCCCACCTCCTCGACCTCGATGGATGTCAAGATCGGGATGAAAAAGGACGGCACCATCACCGCGGCGCAGGGCACCTTCCGCCTACAGGGGGGCGCCTTTCCCGGTGCCCCCTGCGAGATGACGGCGATGTGCGCCTTTGCGCCCTATGACCTGAAACACGTGAAGCAGGTCGGCTATGACGTGATGGCCAACCGCCCGAAACAGGCGGCCTACCGTGCGCCGGGCTCTCCGATGGCGGCCTTCGCGGTGGAATCGGTGATCGACGAGCTGTGCAAGAAACTCGATCTCGACCCGATCGACACCCGCCTCAAGAATGCCTCGCGCGAGGGGACGCGCGCCAGTTTCGGCCCGACATGGCCCCGCATCGGGCTGGTGGAAACGCTGGAGGCGGCCAAGGCGCACCCGCATTACTCCGCCCCGCTGGAACCGGGCCAGGGGCGCGGGATCTCCTGCGGATTCTGGTTCAACCACGGCGGCGAAACCTCTGTTTCTCTTGCACTTTCCGAGGATGGCACTGCGCAAATCGCGGTCGGCACCCCGGATATCGGCGGCTCGCGCGCCTCGATGGCGCTGATGGCCTCCGAGGTGCTGGGCATCCCCTATGAGGATATCCGCGTCATCATCGCCGACACCGCCTCGCTCGGCTATAACGAGATCAGCCACGGCAGCCGGGTGACCTATGCCAGCGGCCTGGCCACCATCAAGGCCGCCGAGGACGCAGTGCAAAAGCTGTGTGCGCGGGCGGCGGCGAAATGGGGCATCCCCGAGGACGCGGTCTATTGGGAGGATGGTTTTGCCAAGCCGTCCGGTCCCAACGCCGGGGATTTCGCTCCGCTGCCGATCGCTGAGATCACCGCGACCATGGGCGCCACCGGCGGGCCGATCAGCGGCCATTTCGAAGCCACGCCCGAGGGCGCCGGCGTCAGCTTTGCCACCCATATCGTCGATGCCGAGGTCGACCGCGAGACCGGATCAACCAAGGTGGTGCGCTATACCGTGGTGCAGGACGCCGGCAAAGCGGTGCACCCCACCTATGTCGAGGGGCAGTTCCAGGGCGGCGCGGCGCAGGGCATCGGCTGGGCGCTGAACGAGGAATACATCTATGGCGAGGACGGACGGCTGCAGAACGCCGGCTTCCTCGATTACCGGATTCCGGTCGCCTCGGACCTGCCGATGATCGACACGGTGATCGTCGAGGTGCCCAACCCCGGCCATCCCTTCGGCGTGCGCGGGGTCGGCGAAACTTCGATCTGCCCGCCGCTGGCGGCCATCGCCAACGCGGTTTCGGCCGCCGCCGGGGTGCGGATGCGGCAATTGCCGATGCGCCCCTCGCGCATCCTCGAGGCACTGGACAGCGCGGCGGATGGTTGACGTCGCGCTCTGGTCCGGCCTGCGGCCCCTGATCGGGGGCCGGGACAGCGTGGCGGTCGAGGGCAGCACCGTGGGTGAGATCCTGACCGCCCTGCGCCGGGATTACCCGGCGTTGGGTCCGACGCTGGACGCCGGCGTCTCAGTGGTGGTCGATGGCCGGGTGATCGCCAGCAGCCTGACCGAACCGGTCCGCCCCGACAGCGAAGTGGTGCTGATGATGCGGCTGAAGGGGGGCTGAGGGCCGCGCCCGGCACCCCGACGGGATCAAACCAATGGCTCAGGTTTCCCGGTTATAGCACTGAGAGAAAAGACAAAAGGGAGAGTGCCCATGCAAACGGTTGCCAATTTCGACCGCATCGGCGAAGAGAACGCCTTTGCCGTTCTGGCCCGGGCCACCGCGCTGGCCGAGGGCGGCATGGACGTGATCAACCTCGGCATCGGTCAGCCGGATTTCCCCACCCCGCCGCATATCGTCGAGGCCGCCGTCAAGGCGATGCGCGACGGGCAGCACGGCTATACCCCTGCCGCCGGGATCGCGCCGCTGCGCGCGGCGGTCTCCGCCGACCTGCACCGCCGCTTCGGCGCCGAGGTCAGCCCCGACAGCGTGCTGATCGTGCCCGGCGGCAAGGTCACCATGTTCACCGCGATCCTGATGTTCGGCGAACCGGGGACCGAGATCCTCTATCCCGATCCGGGGTTCCCGATCTATCGCTCGATGATCGAGTTCACCGGCGCCACCCCGGTGCCCGTGCCGGTGCGCGAAGAGAACGGCTTTGCCATCTCCGCCGAGGAGACGCTGTCGCTGATCACCCCTCGCACGCGACTGTTGATCCTGAACTCCCCCGCCAACCCCTGCGGTGGCGTCACGCCGAAGCCCGAGATCGACCGGCTGGTGGCGGGGCTGGCCGATCACCCCGAGGTGGCAGTGATGTCGGACGAGATCTATGACCAGATCCTCTACGACGGCGAATCCCATGTCACTCTGCTGGACTACCCCGAGATCCGCGACCGGCTGATCCTGCTCAACGGCTGGTCCAAGACCTATGCCATGACCGGCTGGCGGCTGGGCTATTCGATCTGGCCGGAGGGGCTGTTCGACAAGGCGCGCAAGCTGGCGGTCAACGCCTGGTCCTGCGTCAACACGCCGGCGCAATATGCCGCGCTGGAGGCGCTGACCGGCCCGCAGGACGCGGTGGCCGAGATGGTCGCCGCTTTTGATGTCCGCCGCCGGGTGGTGGTCGATCTGCTCAATGCCATGCCCGGCGTGCGCTGCGCGGTGCCCAAGGGCGCCTTTTATGCCTTTCCCAATATCTCCGCCACCGGCTGGGCGTCGAAACCGCTGGCCTCGGCGCTGTTGGAGGAAACCGGCGTCGCCACCATCGGCGGCCCCGACTTCGGCACCCTGGGCGAGGGGTTCATCCGCATCTCCTACGCCAACAGCGAAGCGAACATCCGCCGGGCGCTGGGGCGGATGGGCGATTTCCTCGCCAAGGGCGGGCGGGGCTGAGCCTGCGGCCCCCTGCTTCGCCCGCCGGGCGGACAGGATTTCGCAAAATTCCCCAATTCGGGACGAAAACCGTACGATCATGACCTTGCCGGGGTTGGACAGCGACGCAAATTTCCGTAGGCAAGGTGCAATCGAAAATTGCCCGCCAAAGCTGGAGACTGCCGTTGTCCCTGTTCCTGATCGCGGCCCTGCCTTTTCTCGGCGCCGTGTTCCCCGCGCTGCTGATCCGTGCCGGACGCAATGCCGCCGCCGCCTCGACCGGTTCCGTCACCCTGCTGGCGTTGATCGGCCTGCTTCTGAATGCCCCCGCCGTGCTGCGCGGCGAGACCGTTTCGGCCCGGCTCGACTGGCTGCCGGACCTTGGCTTGAACGCGAATTTCCAGCTTGACGGGCTGGGGCTGCTGTTTGCCGGGCTGATCCTGGGGATCGGCCTGTTGATCATCATCTACGCGCGATTCTACCTCAGCCGCGAGGATCCGATGGGGCAGTTCTACAGCTTTCTGCTGCTGTTCCAGGGCGCGATGGTCGGCATCGTTCTATCCGACAACATCCTGCTTTTGCTGGTTTTCTGGGAGTTGACCTCGCTCTCGTCCTTCCTGCTGATCGGCTATTGGAAACACCTGCCCGAGGGGCGGCAGGGCGCGCGCATGGCGCTGGCCGTCACCGCTTCCGGCGGGCTGGCGATGATCGGTGGCATGCTGATCCTGGGCCATGTCGCGGGCAGCTACGACATCAGCGTGATCCTTCAGCACAAGGAGCTGATCCAGGCCTCGCCGCTCTATGCCCCGGCGCTGATCCTGATCCTGATCGGGGCCTTCACCAAGTCGGCGCAGTTCCCGTTCCATTTCTGGCTGCCGCACGCAATGGCCGCGCCGACACCGGTCTCGGCCTACCTGCACTCGGCGACGATGGTCAAGGCGGGGCTGTTCCTGATGGCGCGGATGTGGCCGGTGCTGTCGGGCACCGAGCTGTGGTTCTACCTGGTGGCCACCACCGGGCTGGTCACCATGGTGCTGGGCGCGGTGATCGCGCTGTTCAAGGATGATCTCAAGGCGCTGCTGGCGTTTTCAACCGTCAGCCACCTGGGGCTGATCACCATGCTGCTGGGTCTTGGCACCAAGGCGGCGGCGGTGGCGGCGGTGTTCCACATCATCAACCACGCCACCTTCAAGGCGGCACTGTTCATGAGCGCAGGCATCGTCGATCATGCCGCCCACACCCGCAGCATCCGGCAATTGGGCGGGCTGCGCCACCTGATGCCGGTGACCTTCACGCTGGCGGGCATCGCGGCGCTGTCGATGGCCGGCATCCCGCCGTTCAACGGGTTCCTGTCGAAGGAGATGATGCTGGAGGAGGCCGCCCACGCGGTCTGGGCCGGCTCGGCCTACTTGCTGCCGGCAGTGGCGGTGTTCGGTGCGCTGTTCTCGGTGGCCTATTCGCTGCGCTACATCGCGCATGTCTTCCTTGGCCCCAAGCGACACGATTACCCCACCCTGCCGCATGATCCCGCCCCCGGCATGTGGCTGCCGCCTGCGGTGCTGGTGGCGCTGGTGGTACTGATCGGGCTGTTCCCCGAGGCGATCGCCGCCCCCATCGTGGTCTCCGCGGCGGACGCGGTGACCGGCGACCATCATTCCTATTTCCACCCCAAGCTCTGGCACGGGCTGACCCCGGCGCTTTACATGTCGGTGGTGGCGGTGGCCGGCGGCGCGCTGCTGTTGATGCTGCACCGCCCGGCCGAGGGCCTGTGGAACGCCCTGCCCCGCCCCGAGGCCAAGGTGATCTACGACGCCATCGTCGGCGCCGCCACCCGGGCCAGCCGCAGCTTTACCGAGACGCTGCATGACGGGGCGCTCAGCCGCTATTCCGCGATCTTCCTGCTGTTCACCCTCGCCATCGCTTATTACGCTTATGCGTCGGGCGACATCGGCGCATCGACCCGCGCAATGCAGCCGATCACGGCGATGACCGTCGTGGGCTGGGTCTGCCTGGTGGGTTCGGCGCTCTGCGTGGTGGCGTTCCACCGCAACCGGCTGCTGGCGCTGGTGCTGATCGGGGTGGCCGGGCTGATGGTCTCGCTCAGCTTCAACTATCTCTCCGCCCCCGACCTGGCGCTGACCCAGATCTCGGTCGAGGTGGTCTCGATCATCCTGCTCCTGTTGGCGCTGAACTTCATGCCGCAGGAAACCCCGCGCGAGAGCAGCGCCGGCCGCAAGCTGCGCGACGCGGTGCTCTCGATCGGCGCAGGCCTGGGCGCCGGCGGGCTGATCTATGCGCTGATGACACGCGATTTCGCCCTGCCGTCGATCTCGGAATACCACCTAGCCAATTCCTACAAGGGCGGCGGCGGCACCAACGTGGTCAACGTGATCCTGGTCGATTTCCGTGGCTTTGACACCTTTGGCGAGATCATCGTGCTGGGGATCGCCGCGATCATCATCTTTGCCATCACCGAGTCGGTGCTGGGCAGCCGGGTGCGCGCACGCCTGCTGAACCGCAAGCCGTGGTATCCGCTGGCCGGTGATGCGCACCCGCTGATGATGGTGGTGGCGACCCGGGTGATGATGCCGATCGCGCTGATGGTGGCAGCCTATATCTTCTTCCGCGGGCACAACATGCCCGGCGGCGGCTTCATCGCCGGGCTGATCGCCGCGATCGCGGTCGTGATGCAATACATGGCCTCGGGGTTCTCCTGGGCAACCGAGCGGCAGGGCCTGCCCTATCACGGCATCATCGGCACCGGCGTTCTGGTCGCCGCCGCCACCGGCATGGGCGCATGGTTCAACGGGCTGCCTTTCCTGACCAGCGCCTTCGGCTATGTCGACCCGCCCTACCTGGACGAGTTCGAACTGGCGACTGCGGCGCTGTTCGACCTGGGCGTGTTCCTGGCCGTTCTGGGCGCGGTGCTGCTGGCGCTGCAAAGCCTGGCGCGCTTCGCGTGGCAACCCGGCATCGCCAGCGAGCACCCGATGGACATCAACCCCGAGCGCGACGAAGCGACAAAGACAATCGAGGGGCACTGAGCACATGGAACTCCTTCTGGCCAGCGCGGTCGGCATCCTGACCGCCAGCGGCATCTACCTGATCCTGCGACAGCGCAGCTTTCCGGTCATCATCGGGCTATCGCTGCTGTCCTACGCGGTGAACCTGTTCCTGTTCGCCACCGGGCGGCTGGCGCTGAACCAGCCGCCGATCCTGAACAAATACGCCGAGGCAGCCTATACCGACCCGCTGCCGCAGGCGCTGGTGCTGACCGCGATCGTGATCTCCTTCGGGATGACGGCAGTGGTGGTGATGATCGCGCTCAGCGCCTATCTCTCGGCCCGCAATGACCGCATCGACATGACCGACGAGACGGGAGAAGACGCATGAACCACTGGATCATCGCGCCCATCCTGCTGCCGGCGGTGGTCGCGCCCTTCATCATCATGGTGATCCGCTATCACCGCGACCTGCAACGGGTGTTCTCGGTCGCCTCGGTGGTGGCGCTGAACCTGATCGCGCTGGTGCTGCTGGCGCAGGCGATGGACGGCACCATCGGGGTGTACGAGTTGGGCGACTGGCCCGCCCCCTTTGGCATCGTGCTGGTGCTGGACCGGCTGTCGGCCATGATGGTGCTGCTGACCACGCTGCTGGCGCTGGCGGTGGTGCTCTATGCCATCGGCTCGGGGTGGGATACGCGCGGGCGGCATTTCCACGCCCTGTTCCAGTTCCAGCTGATGGGGGTGCTGGGCGCCTTCCTGACCGGTGACGCCTTCAACCTCTTCGTCTTTTTCGAGGTGCTGCTGATCGCCTCTTACGGGCTGATGATCCACGGCGGCGGCGCCACCCGGCTGCGGGCCGGCGTGCAATACGTGGTCTACAACCTGCTGGGCTCCAGCCTGTTCCTGATCGCGCTCGGCACGCTCTACTCGGTGACCGGCACGCTGAACATGGCCGACCTGGCGGTACGGGTGGCCGAACTGCCCGCCGAGGACACCGCTCTGCTGCGGGTGGGGGCGGTGCTGTTGCTGCTGGTCTTTGCCATCAAGGCCGCCGTGCTGCCGCTGCATTTCTGGCTGCCGGCGTCCTATGCCAACGCACCGATGCCGGTGGCCGCGCTGTTTGCCATCATGTCCAAGGTCGGCGGCTACGCGATCCTGCGCATGTACACGCTGGTTTTCGGCCCCGACCTGGCGGTGACCGACGGTCTGGTCGGTGACTGGCTGCTGCCCGCCGCGCTGCTGACCCTCGCGGCCGGCTCGATCGGCGTTCTCGGCGCGCGAGAGCTGGGCCGGCTGGTCGCCTTCTCGGCCATCGCCTCAATGGGGACGCTGCTGATCGCCATTTCGCTGTTCACACCGCAGGCGGCGACGGCGGCGCTCTACTATGTCATCCACTCGACCTTCGCCACGGCGATGATGTTCCTGGTGGCCGACCTGGTGATCGAACGCCGGGGCGGCGCCCTGATTCCGACACCGCCGATGCCGCAGGGCGGCCTGGTCGCGGCGCTGTTCTTTGCCGGGGCCATCGCGCTGGCCGGGATGCCGCCACTGTCGGGCTTCGTCGGCAAGCTGCTGGTGATGGATGCTGCCCGCGACAGCGACCAGGTCTGGACCGTCTGGGCGGTGATCCTGGTCACCTCGCTGATCACCATCGTCGGAATGGCACGGGCCGGCTCGATCCTGTTCTGGAAGGCGCATGACCACAGCGTGCTGCCGCCTGACCCGCCCGAGCACACCGACGACGGCGCCCCCGTGGCCGCCGACCTCGCCCCCGAGCCGGTGCCGGGGCTGGCCTTCGTGCCGGTCTTTGCCCTGCTGACGGCGCTGGTCGCGCTGACGGTTCTGGCCGGTCCGGCGATGCGCTATACCGAGGCGACCGCTGCGCAGCTCTTTGCGCCGGCGGATTACATCGAAACCGTTCTGCAAAGGCCCGGATCATGAGGCTGCTGTCCCGCATCTTTCCGCACCCCTACCTGACCGGCCTGCTGACCCTGGTCTGGCTGCTGCTGGTCAATCACTTCTCGTGGAACTCGCTGGTGTTCGGCTTTCTGCTGGGCATCGTGATCCCGTTTCTCACCCGCCCCTACTGGCCGGATCGGCCCGAGCTTCGCCACCCGCTGAAAATCGCCGCCTACATCCTGATCGTGATCTGGGACATCATCGTGGCCAATGTGATCGTAGCCGGGATCGTCCTGTTCAAGCGCAACGCCGATCGCCACCCGGCCTGGATCTGCATCCCGATGGAGCTGCGCAGCCCCGAGGCGATCACGGTGCTGGCCGGCACCATCACCCTGACCCCCGGCACGGTCAGCGCCGATCTGTCGGCCGAGGGGCATTTCCTGCTGGTCCATTGCCTCGACGCGCCGGACCCCGAGGCGGTGCGCGACGAGATCAAGGACCGCTACGAACGCCGCCTGATGGAGATTTTCGAATGATCGCCTATGCCATCTTTTTCGCCGCCGGCTGTTTCGGCCTCGCCTTCCTGATGAACCTGTGGAAGATCGCCACCGCCGAGGGCGTCGGCGACCGGGTTCTGGCGCTGGACACCATGGTGATCAACGCGATCGCCCTGATGATCCTCTACGGGCTGGCCAACGGCACCGAGATCTTTTTCGAGGCGGCGATGATCGTCGCCATGCTGGGGTTCGTCTCGACCGTGGCCTACGCGCGCTTCATGCTGCGCGGCAACATCATCGAATAGGGGCACGTCATGGAGCAGGTTCTCGATCTTCTGATCACTTTCTTCCTCGTCATCGGCGGGCTGTTCGGGCTGGTCGGGTCGTTCGGGCTGATCAAGCTTGACGATCCGATGTCGCGGCTGCACGCCCCGACCAAGGCGACCACGCTGGGGGTGGGCGGTGTGCTGATCGCCTCGATGCTGCATGCCTATGCCTATGAGGGACACCTGTCCTGGCATGAGCTCCTGATCACGCTGTTCCTGTTCCTGACCGCGCCGATCACCGCGAATTTCATCGCCAAGGCCCATATCCACCGGCACGAGACACCCGACAGCCTGCCACTGGCCGGGGACGACCGCAAATGGGCCACCCAGGATATCCCGCCCGACGAGCAGGAGGCCGCCAGCCCCCCCGCCGACCGCGGCTGACCCGGCACCGAGAGGACCACCGAACGTGCACCAGCCCCCTGCTCCCCTGACCCGCGATCTCGTGCTTGTGGGCGGCGGCCATACCCATGCGCTGGTGCTGCGCAAATGGGGCATGACCCCGCTGCCCGGCGCGCGGCTGACGGTGATCAACCCAGGCCCCACGGCGCCCTACTCGGGCATGTTGCCCGGCTTTGTCGCCGGGCATTACGACCGCGACGCGCTGGATATCGACCTGGTGAAACTGGCACGTTTCGCCGGGGCGCGGGTGGTGCTGGGTGCCTGCGAGGGAATCGACACCCAGGCGCGGCTGGTCCATGTGCCGGGGCGCCCGCCGATCGCCTATGACGCCTGTTCGGTCAACGTCGGCATCACCTCCGACATGCCCGCCCTGCCCGGATTTGCCGAACACGCCATACCGGCCAAGCCGCTCGGTCCCTTCGCGGCGCGCTGGCAGGCGTATCTTGCCGGTGATCGCCCGGCCCGCGCCGCCGTGATCGGCGGCGGTGTCGCGGGGGCCGAGCTGATCATGGCGATGGCCCATGCGCTGCGCGCCCGGGGGCGGACGGCCGAACTCAGCCTGATCGACAGCGCCCGCGCCCTTTCGGCCCTGGGCGAGGGCGCCGCGACCCGGGTGCGGGCCGCCATCGACGGGCTGGGGATCATCCTGCGCGAAGGGGTCGCCGTCACCGAGGTCACCGCAGATGGCGTCGGTCTGGCCGATGGCACCACGATCGCCTCGGAGTTCACCACCGGGGCCGCCGGCGCGCGTCCCTACCGCTGGATCGCCGACAGCGGGCTGGCGCTGCAGGACGGGTTCATCACCGTGGATGCGCATCTGCGCAGCAGCGACCCTTCGGTCTTTGCCGCCGGCGATTGCGCCCACCTGTCCTTTGATCCCCGCCCCAAGGCCGGGGTCTACGCGGTGCGCGAGGCGCCGGTGCTTTTCGACAACCTGCGCGCCACGCTCGAGGGCACCCCGCCCCGGCGCCGCTATCGCCCGCAGAAGGATTACCTCAAGCTGATCTCGCTGGGCGGCAAATCGGCGCTTGGCGAACGGTTCGGCCTGCCGTTCTCCGGCCCGCTGATCTGGCGCTGGAAGGACCGGATCGACCAGAAATTCATGGACCGGTTCCGCGCGTTGCCGGCGATGCAACCGCCCGCACCGCCCCGCCACCGCGCCGCCGGGCTGGAGGAGATGCCCGGCGACAAGCCGATGTGCGGCGGCTGCGGCGCCAAGCTGGGGCGCGGTGCGCTGCGGGCCGCGCTCTCGGCGCTGCCGACCGGAACACGGCCAGACATCACGCCCCTGCCCGGCGACGACGCGGCGGTCCTGACCCTGGGCGGCGCGCGACAGGTGATGACCACCGACCATCTGCGCGCGGTCACCGACGACCCGGTGCTGATGGCGCGGATCGCGGCGGTGCATGCGCTGGGGGACATCTGGGCGATGGGGGCGGCGCCACAGGCGGCCACCGCGACGCTGATCCTGCCGCGCATGACGCCCGAATTGCAGGCCCGCACCATGGCCGAAATCATGATCTCCGCCGGCGAGGTGCTGCGCGAGGCGGGCGCCGAGATCGCCGGGGGCCACAGCTCCATGGGGGACGAACTGACCATCGGCTTCACCCTCACCGGCCTGCTGGACCGCGATCCGATCACCCTGGCGGGCGCGCAACCGGGCGACGCGGTGATCGTGACCAAGCCGATCGGCTCCGGCGTGCTGATGGCGGCCGAAATGCTGGGCGCGGCGCGCGGCGACTGGGTCGCGGCGGCCTATGCGCAGATGACCCGGGCCCAGGGCGGTGCCGCCCGCCTGCTGTCGGACGCCCATGCGATGACCGACGTCACCGGTTTCGGCCTTGCCGGCCACCTGCTGAACATCTGCGAGGCCTCCGGCGTGGCGGCGCAGCTCGACCTCGATAGGGTGCCGCTGATGGCCGGCGCGCTGGAGCTGTCCCGCCAGGGACACCGCTCGACCCTCTACCCGGACAACAAGGCACTGGCACCCGAGCTGCCCGTCGGCCCGCGCGCCGACCTGCTGTTCGACCCGCAAACCGCCGGCGGGCTGCTCGCCACCGTCGCGGCAGAGCAGGCTGACGATCTGGTCGCAAAACTGCGCGCCGCCGGACACGGGGCCGCGCGGATAGGAGCGATCACCCAAGGCCCCCCGCGCCTGAGCCTGGGGTAACGCCGCAGTCCCCCTTCGTCGCCCCGGTCCTTCTTCTCTGCGAAAATACTCCGGGGGAGGCGCCGAAGGCGACGGGGGCAGCGCCCCCGCATCGCCCGCCAAGTCACGCCCGTTCAGCCCTGCGACCGTACCGCCCGGTCCTTGAGCACGCGCTCGATCTCGACCGCTGCCACCTCCAGCCCCGGCGCATCCAGACTCGCCGCCGTGACGCGGGCCAGCACCTCGGCCCCGACCGCCTTGCGCGACTTGGCATAGGCCGGGTCATAGTGCTGGACCATCAGCGCCCGGGTCAGCCCCGGCTTGTCGCCCGCCGCGATCCTCTCGAACCATCCGTCCACCACCGCGTGGCCGCGATGGGTGCGCAGCGCGTCGAGCTTGGCGTACAACCGCTCGGAATCCGACAGGATATCGTCATAGGCCCGCACCAGGTAGGCCGCGCGCGCCTCCAGCGGGGCTTCGACCTCGATCCGTGGCGCGGCCTTCATCGCCGCCCAGAGCGCGGGCGGCACCATCCGCTCGCCGACCTTGCTCGATTCCGCCTCGACCAGCACCGGACGCGAGGGATCGAGACGGTCGAGCTCGATGGCCAGTGCCGTTTCGAAGGCCTTCTGGCTGGGCTGCGGCTCCGCCATCTCACCCAGCAGGGATCCGCGATGCGCCGCCAGCCCCTCGAGGTCGAGCACTTGCACGCCACGCCGGTCGAGGATCTGCAACAGCGCGGTCTTGGCGGTGCCGGTATAGCCGTCGAGCAGAACCAGTGGATGCGGCACCTGCCCCTCGTAAAGCGCGCGATAGACCAGCCGGCGATAGCTTTGGTAGCCGCCCTTGATACTCTCGGAGCGCCAGCCGATCTGGCCCAGCATCCAGGCGAACGACCCCGACCTCTGGCCGCCGCGCCAGCAATAGACCAGCGGCCGCCAGCCGCCCGGCTTGTCCTGCAACACGGTCTCGATATGGCGCGCGGCATTGTGGAACACCAGCGCGGCACCGATCTTGCGGGCGCGGAACGGGCTGTCCTGCTTGTAGAGGGTGCCGACACGCGCGCGCTCCTCGTTGTCGAGCACGGGCAGGTTGATCGCGCCGGGCAGGTGATCCTCGGCGTATTCGGCGGGGCTGCGCACGTCGATCACGGTATCGTAATCGTGGTCGAGCAGGTCGGACAGGGATTGAAACTCTCTCGGCATGGGCCTCTGTACCGCGCGGCGCGGGCAAGGGAAAGCGCGGCCGCGGCCGTCGGTCAAAATAGCTGCAACCTTCAATATATGCGTACTTGCAAAGCCACCGGGCAAGGGACATCATCGCGCCGGCCCGTACAACCGGAGAGAACATGGACATCCACACCATGCCCGGACACCTGATCCGGCGGCTCAACCAGATTTCCGTGGCCCTGTTCATGGATCGCATGGCACAGGCCGGTCTGAACCTGACGCCGGTTCAATACGCCGCGCTCTGCGCGATCCGCAATCATCCGGGGATCGACCAGGCCACCGTGGCGGGGCTGGTGGCCTATGATCGCGCCACGCTGGGCAAGGTGATCGACCGGCTGGATACGCGTGGACTGGTACGACGGACCACCTCGCGCAGCGACCGACGGGCCAAGACACTGACGCTAACCGCCGAGGGCGCCCAACTGGTGGCGGATGCACGCCCCGAGGTAGAGGCACTGCAATCCGACATCCTGGCCGGGCTCGACGCCGAGGAAACGGAAACCTTCGTCGCGCTTCTGAAAAAGGTCACGATGGCCGGCAATGAAAACAGCCGCGCGCCGCAAAAGGCCCCGGCGCCCCGCCCCACGCGTCTGCGGTCCTGAGCAGGCTCACCCCGGCTCCAGCGGCGCGATCAATTCGGCCCCCGAGGCGCGGTTGGAATTGACCGCCGTGCCGACCCGATGAAAATCGAGCGTTCCCTCGTCCGCAGGCTGCATCAGTCGCGCCGCCCCGTGGCCGGCCTCGCCCAGCCAGAGTGACCAGTCGCTCGGCTCCAGCACCAGCGGCATGCGGTGGTGGATGGATGAAACCGCGGCGCTGGCCGCAGTGGTGACGATGGCGCAGGTGGGCTGGGGATCCTCCCTGCCCCAATCCTGCCAGACCCCGCCAAAGGCCAGCGGTGCGCCGTCCCGCCGATAGATGTACCAGGGCAGGCGTTTCCCTTCGTCCGTCCGGGTCCATTCGTAAAAACCGCTGGCCACCACGATGCAACGCCGCGCGCGGCAGGCGGCGCGAAAGGCGGGCTTTTCCGCCAGCGTCTCGGCGCGCGCGTTGATCAACAGCGGCCCGTCGCTGGCGCTCTTGTACCAATGCGGCAGGAACCCCCAGCGCATCGGCACCAGACGCCGCCTGCCGTCGCCCGCGCGCACCACGTGAACCGGGTTGGTCGGGCAGACGTTGAAGTTCGGCACCGGCGGCAGATCGTTGGCCGGTTGCGCCGCGAAGAGCCGCGCCATCGCGTCGTTTGGCAGGGTGATCGCAAAGCGTCCGCACATTTAATCACACCAATGATCACAATCCGGGCGCATGTGAAACCGGACCGGGCGAATTATTGCCTTTGCCGGCGACAGAAGTTACCACGGCCTTCGTGAAGCTTATGTGACACGGATAGCACCGCTCAAGAGTATTCCAGCATGCCCAAACAAAACCCACATGGCGTGGTCCATGTCCAGCTTCAGCAGGGCCGCTACAAGAGTGCGCTGAAGGCCGCCAAATCCGCCATGGCGCGATTTCCCAAGGATCCGATTCTTGCCAATCTGGCGGGGTTGGCGATGTGCGGGCTTGGCCAGCAGCGCGCCGCGATCCCGATGTTCCAGAACGCGATCCGGCTGGATCCGCATTTCGTCGATGCCCAGCGGAACCTGGCGCAAACCCTGCTCTTGCTGGGCATGACCAAGAAGGCGCAGACCCTGCTCGACCGGATGGTCGCGATCCACCCCGAGGACGAGGGCGCCCACTACCTGCAGGCTCAGGCGCTGGCCAAGCTCGGCCTGACCGAGGCCGCCGAGGCCGCCGCGTCGCGGGCCATCGACCTGGCGCCGGGTCAGCCGCGCAACTTCAACCTACGCGGGATTCTGCGCAACACGCTGGGCCTGACCGATCAGGCGCTGGAGGATTTCGAGACCGCCCTGCGGCTCGATCCCACCAACGTCGACACGCTGATCAACATCAGCCTGCCGCTGGCTCGCCAGACCCGCTATGACGCGGCGCTGGACGCCGCCCGTCGCGCGGTGGCCCTGGCCCCGGCCCATATCGGCGCGCATCTGCGTCTTGCCGCCAGTTACCTGGAGACCGGCGACAAAACGGCGGCGCAGGGCGAATATCGCGAGATCCTGACGCTGGAGCCGCAGAACGCCGAGGCCATCGAACACCTGGCCGCACTGCAAAGCCGTGAACAGAATTCCTCGCTTTCCAAGGCCGCGCGGGCCGCACTGAAACGGGCCGGATCGCGCCACCAGGAGCGGGCCAGCCTCAACTTCGGGCTGGCCCGCATCGCGCAACAGGCCGGCGATACCGGGGCCGAGGCGCGCCATCTGTCCGAGGCCAACCGCGCCATGGCCCGCGCCCTGCCCTATGACGCGATCCACGACAGTGCACTGAACCATGCGATCATGGCGCGGTTTCCCGCCGCGCCGGATGTGACCGGCCCGGAAACCCCCATCACTCAGATCTACGTGCTGGGGCTGCCCCGCTCGGGCACCACGCTGGCCGAGGCGATGCTCGGGGCGCACCCCGCGGTCAAACCGCTGGGCGAACAGATCGTCGCCGGCCGCCAGCTGTACCCGTTGATCGAATCCGAACGCCCCTTTGGCGCGGCAGAGATCGAGGATTACCTGAGTGCCGAGCGGCGCATGTTGCCCGACCTGCCCGAGGGCACGACCGCCTTTACCGACAAGATGCCGGAAAATTACCGGCTGATCGGATTCCTGAAAACCGTACATCCCGGGGCCCGTTTCGTACATTTGCGCCGCGACCCGCGCGACGTGGCCCTGTCGATGTGGCGCGGCCATTTCTCGGGCAGCGCGTTGAACTACACCTACGACCTGCGGGGGATGGCGCATCGGTTCAACCTCTATGCCGAGATCATGGCCTTCTGGCATCGGCTGTTGCCGGGGCAGATCCTGGAGCTGCCCTATGAGGAGATGACCGCCGATCCGGAAGCGGCCAGCCGGACCCTCGCCGCCCATTGCGGATTGGACTGGGTGCCGCAGATGGCCCGCCCGCACGAGACCCCTGAGGCGGTCCTGACCTCGAGCGCGGCGCAGTTGCGCCAGCCGGTGCACCGCCGGTCGGTCGGGGCCTGGCGCCAGCACGCGGAAACGCTGGCCCCGTTCATCGCCGGGCTCGACCCGGCGCTCTGGCCCGGGTTGGACAAGTAAGGTCGACCGGAGCGCAATCCCGCTCCGCGAAAGCCAAGCTGTCATCCCGGATCTGATCCGGGATCTGCCTGACCATTTCCAAGCTTCTCCGAGGCCCCGGGTCAAGCCCGGGGGACAGGGGGAGGAGTTGTGACGCCCCTCCCCGGCACCGGCGTTATTTCTTGCTGATCCGCCCGTCGGTATAGGGCTGATAGGGAGACTGCGCGGCCAGGTACTCGGCGGTGACATCGGCCAGGTCGGGGCCGTAGTCATAGGCGTTCTTGTCGTCGCCCGAGAACGCCTTGTAGCCGTCCCCGCCGTTGCGCACGTAGTTGTTGGTCACCGCCAGGTAGCTGGCCGCCGGGTCGAGCGGCACGAAACCATCCTCGCTGGCCACCATCACCTCGGACACCCGCGCGCCCGCCGGTGCGGCGGGATCCCAGGTGAAGGTCAGGCCGGCTACCTGCGGGAAACGGCCCGCCACCTCCTCGACCTGGCTGACCCCGTTTTCGAGCGCGTCGATCAGGCCCTGCCCCGAGATCTCGAAGGTCGAAAGCGTGTTCTGGAACGGCAGCACCGTCAGCACCTCGCCCATGGTCACCGCGCCCGCATCGATGCTGGCACGCAGCCCGCCGGAGTTGGCAATGGCGACGGTGACACCCTGATCGGCCACCCGATCCAGCATGGCATCGGCCACCAGGTTGCCCATGGCGCATTCCTGCACGCGACAGATGTCGCGATTGCCCTCGATGGGGGCGGCGGCCTCGGCCACCACTTTTTGCCGGATCTCCTCGAGCGGCACGGCCAGCGTGGCGATCCGCTCGACCGTCGCGGCGTCCTCGGTCACGCCGGCGTCCATGATCAGCGGCTCGCCCTTGGCCTCGATCAATTCCCCCGCGTCGTCAAAGGTCACGTTCAATTCGCCCAGGAACTTGCCATAGGCATAGGCCGAGACGATCGCCACGCCGTTGACCATGGTCGGATAGGGCCCCTCGGCGCGGTCCGAGACATTGCTGAGATACGTGTTGGTATGGCCGCCGACGATGACATCGACGCCGGTGGTCTCGGCCGCGACACGCTGGTCGACCTTGTAGCCCGAATGGCTGAGTACGATGATCTTGTTGACACCCTGCGCGGTCAGGCGGTCGACCTCTCCCTGCACCGCCGGCACCGGATCGGTGAAATGCACGTTCGGTCCCGGGCTGGCCAGTTCGTGGGTGTCCTCGGGTGTCAGCCCGATCAGCCCCAGCTTTTCACCGCCGCGCTCGATCACCGTGGATTTCAGCAGCTTGGTCGCCAGTATCTCTTCGCCCGAGACATCGGCGTTCGACATCAGCACCGGAAACTCGACCGCGTCCATGAAGCCTCGCAGCACCTCGGGGCCGTCGTCGAATTCGTGGTTGCCCACGGTCATCGCGTCATAGCCGAGCTTGTTCATCATCTCGGCGGCGACCTTGCCCTTGTAATACGTATAGAACAGCGTGCCCTGGAACTGGTCGCCGCCGTCGACGAGGATCGAGTTGTTGGACCGCGCCCGCGCCGCTGCCACGGCCGAGACCAGTCGCGCCGAGCCGCCGAAGCATTTGCCCTCGGCATTGGCCTCGGCATCGCAGCCGCTGTCGTATTTGCTGATCGGCTCGAATCGCGCGTGGAAATCGTTGGTGTGCAGGATGGTCAGGCTGTAATCGGCCGAGGCCGCCCCGGCGCTGAGCGCCAGCGCGGCAAAAGGGGTGAGAAAACGCGTCTTCATGAAACAACTCCCGGTTGGCTGGTTTTTCCCCGAATGGTGCGCCGCAATTCGCATCCTGTCAAAGCCTGTTGCACGGCGCCCTGCGCCAATCGCGCTTGATTCCGCGGGCCTGCCAAGGCATCACGCATCCATGCTGATTTACAAGATATTCCGCGCCGAGGAATGGGCGGCGCTGCAACAGGCGGGCGAGAGCGCCGGGGCGCCGGTCGACCTGGCCGACGGGTTCGTGCATTTCTCGACCGCCGAGCAGGCCGCCGAGACCGCCGCGAAACACTTCGCGGGCGAAGAGGGGCTGATGCTGCTGGCCTGTGACGCGGATGCCCTGGGCGACGCGCTGAAATGGGAGGTCTCGCGCGGCGGGGCGAAGTTTCCGCACCTCTACCGTGAACTTCGGATCACCGATGTGCTCTGGGCCAGGCCGCTGCCGTTGGAAGACGGCGTGCACCGCTTTCCCGAGGACATGGCATGAGCCTGGTGGAAAAGGCCGGTCTGGCGATACTGCACCGGGTCGATCCCGAGGTCGCGCATGGGCTGTCGATCAAGGCGCTGAAGGCGGGTCTTGTGCCCGGATCCGGCGCGCTGACCTCGCCCCGGTTGCGCACGCGGATCGCCGGACTGGAGCTGCCCAACCCGGTGGGGCTGGCGGCGGGCTATGACAAGAATGCCGAGGTCTTGGCACCGCTGTCACGCTGCGGCTTCGGCTTTGTCGAGGTCGGGGCGGCCACCCCGCGCCCGCAGCCCGGCAACCCGAAACCGCGGCTGTTCCGCCTGACCGGGGACCGGGCGGCGATCAACCGCTTCGGCTTCAACAACCAGGGGATGGAGGCGATCGCGGCGCGTCTGGCCCGGCGCCCCGAGGATGCGGTGATCGGCCTCAACCTCGGCGCCAACAAGGACAGCGACGACCGCGCCGGTGATTTCGCCCGGGTGCTGACCCATTGCGGCGCGCATCTGGATTTCGCCACGGTCAATGTCTCGTCGCCCAACACCGAAAAGCTGCGCGACCTGCAGGGCAAGGCGGCGCTCTCGGCGCTGCTGGCCGGGGTGATGGTGGCGCGCGATGCGCTGGCCCGGCCGATCCCGGTGTTCCTGAAGATCGCGCCGGATCTTAGCGAGGCCGAGCTGGCCGATATCGCCGAGGTGGCGCGCGACACAGGGGTCGATGCGATCATCGCCACCAATACCACGCTGTCGCGCGATGGGCTGAGCAGCCCGCAGCGGGACGAGGCCGGCGGCCTCTCCGGGGTGCCATTGTTCGAAAAATCCACCCGGGTTCTGGCCCGACTGAGTGCCCTGACCCAGGGCGCGATCCCGCTGATCGGGGTCGGCGGCATCGCCTCGCCCGAGGATGCCTATGCCAAGATCCGCGCCGGCGCCGGCGCGGTGCAGCTGTATACCGCGCTGGTCTATCAGGGCATGAGCCTGGTGCCCCGGATCGTGACCGGGCTGGAGGCGCTATTGGCGCGCGACGGCTTTTCCAACGTGGCCGAGGCGGTGGGAACCAATAGAGAGGACTGGCTATGATCGAATATTGGCATAACCCGCGCTGTTCGAAATCGCGCGCCGGGCTGGCCCTGCTGGAAGAGCACGGCGCCGAACTCGCGGTGCGTCGCTACCTGGAGGACGCGCCGAGCGCCGAAGAACTGGCCGCCGCGCGCGCGGCGCTGGGAAACCCGCCGGTGATCGAGATGATGCGGCCGGGAGAGGCGCTGTTCAAGGAACTGGGCCTGTCCAGGACCGACAGCGACGAAAAATTGATGGCGGCGATGGCAGACCACCCCCGTCTGATCGAGCGCCCGCTGGCCATTTCCGGCGATCGCGCGGTGATCGGGCGGCCGCCGGAGCGGCTGTTGGACCTGTTGTGACCGCCGCGCGGGCGTCCTTTTTCAACAAATTCCGTGGATAACCCTGTGGGCGCTTTCTGTGTGATGGGGATTTTTTTCACGTCTGAACAGGATGATATGAAATTTTACTCACCTTTCGGTGACGCGCAGGGATTGTCTAATCCGAACAATCCTCAGATCGCCCGCGCCTCCAACACCGGATAACGCAGGCCCAGGGTGATCGCCCGCGCGACGAAGGATATCAGCAGCGCCAGCCACAGCCCATGATTGCCAAGGATCGGCACCAACAGGGCCAGCGCGGCGGCATAGATGGCAAAGCTCACCGCCATCATGTTGCGCATGTCCCGGGACGCGGTGGCGCCGATGAAGATCCCGTCGAGCATGAAGGCCGCCACCCCCAGCACCGGCGCGGCCACCGCATAGGGCAGGAACAGCCGCGCACGGTCGCGGACCTCGGGCGCGGTGGTCATCAGGTCGATAATCGCGCCGCCGGCCAGAGCAAAGGCCAGTGACAGCGCCAGCACGACCACCAGGCCCCAGGCGCTGCTCATCAGCGCGGCGCGGCGCAACCGGTCGCGCGCCCGGGCCCCCAGCGCCTGGCCGACCAGCGTTTCGGCGGTAAAGGCGAAGCCGTCCAGCGCAAAGGCGGAAAAGGTCAGGAACTGCATCAGCACCTGGTTGGCCGCCAGCGTCACGTCGCCAAAGCCCGATCCGATGAACAGGAAGCTGACGAAGATCGCCTGCAACAGCAGCGAGCGGACCAGGATGTCGCCGTTGACCGCCAGCATGTGGGTCAGCCGGGCGCGCTCGAACACCTGGGCGGGGTCGCGCCATTCCGGCCGGGAAAAGCCGTCGCGGCAGAACCACAGCCCCACCGCCAGACCCGACCACTCGGCAAGGAAGGTGGCCAGGGCAACCCCTTCGACGCCCCATCCGAGGCCGAGCACGAACCACAGGTCCAGCCCGATGTTCAGCCCGTTCATCCAGAGCTGCATCATCAGCACGGCGCGGGTCCGCTCCTGCGCGATCAGCCAGCCGGTGATGCCGTAGATCGCGATCGCCGCCGGGGCCGACCAGATTCGGATGCGCATGTATCCCGTCGCCATCGCCTCGACCTCGGGCGAGGCCGGCGAAGCCTGCAGCGCGCCCCAGAACAGCGGCACCTGCAGCGCGATCAGGGCGATGCCCCCCGCCCCGCCGATCAGCAGCGCCCGGGTCAACAACGCGGCCACCTCGCCGCGCTCGCCCGCGCCCAGCGCCTGGCTGGTCAAGCCGACGGTGCCCATGCGCAGGAAGCCGAACACCCAGTAGACCGCCGAGAGGATGATCGCCCCCAGCCCGACCGCGCCGATCGGTTCGGGCAGGCCGAGCTGGCCCACCACACCGGTATCGACGGCGCCGAGGATCGGCACGGTGATGTTCGACAGCACGATCGGCACCGCGATGTGCAGGATGCGCCGGTGCGTGATCGCCCCGCGCGGCGCGGTGCCTTGGGTCATGCGTCCCGGTCCGGCGTCGGCGCCGGTTGCGGCATCAGGAAATGCCCGGTGGCCTGGGCATAGTGCCGGTCGTGGTGGTCCTGCCAAGCCGCCACGTGAACCGAGGCATAGCGCCGCCCCGAGCGGCTGATCGTGGCCCGCGCATAGGCGTCGCGCGGCAGGCCGGAGCGCAGGTAGTCGACGGTGAAATCAATGGTCTTGGGCAGGCGCGGCAGCTTGCCCGCGACCAAGTCCTGGGGGTCCAGCGCACCGGTCTCGATCCGGGGCCACAATTGCGACCAGCCCAGGGCGATGATCGCCGTCACCTCGAGGAACGCCGCGGTGGCACCGCCGTGCAGCGCCGGCAGGAACGGGTTGCCGATCAGCTTTTCGTCATAGTTCATCACCCCGGTCAGCTCGTCGCCACGGCGATCGAAGGTGACACCGAGGAACCGGCTGTAGGGCACCCCGTCGACCAGCGCCTTCAGCGCGGCATCACGGCGTTGCTTGACCACCTGGACGGGTTCGGGACGGGGACGGGCCATTAGCGTTTCTCCACCGTGAAGGTGCCGGTCGCACTGGCGACGGGCCGCGCGGCGTCGTCGTCGACGGCGGTGGCGCGCACAAAGGCCACGTTGCGGGTGATATGATAGCATTCCGCCGTGGTGGTCACGGCCTGGCCCGGCGTCGCCGCGCGCATGTAGTCGATCCGCAGGTCGATGGTGGCGGTCGCGCCGGGGGCGGCAGGGTGACTCATCACCGCCGCACCGCAGCAGGTGTCCATCATCGCCGAGACCGCGCCGCCGTGGATCACCCCGGTCTCCGGATCGCCGATCAGGTGGTCGCCATAGGGCATGGTGATCACCGCGCTCCCTTCTCCGAGGTCGACCAGCTCCAATCCCAGCGCGCTGGCATGGGGGATCGCCTCGATGAACTGGCGCGCGAACTTGACCTTGTCCACCACTGTGAATGCTCCTGTCCCGGTTGCCCGTCTTTATGATCCCGCGCACAACCAAAGGGCAACCCCCCGGGCATTGCGCTTGCCGCAGCGCCGCAATAAGTTGCGCGGCGTGGGAGAAATATGAATGTCAGAACAACGATTGTCGTTCAAGGAAATGTGCGCCGAGTTCGATGTGACGCCGCGCACCCTGCGTTATTACGAGTATATCGAGTTGCTGGAGCCCGACCGCGAGGGGCGCGCCCGGTTTTACGGCCCGCGCGAACGCGCGCGGATGACGCTGATCATGCGCGGGCGCAAGTTCGGCTTTCAACTCGAAGAGATTCGCCAGTGGCTGCTGATCTATGAGAACGAGGGCACCGAGGCCCAGCTCAAGGCCTTTGTCGAAATGGCCGACCGCCAGACCAGCGCGCTCAAGGAACAGCGCGCGCAGATCGACGAGGCGCTGGACGAGCTTGCGCAGCTGCGCGCCGACATCCTCAGCAACCTCGGTTGACCCGGGCGCGGCATCCGCGCCCCTATTTCGTTGACGACATCATCGCCTGGGGGCCGGTCCCGGCCCCCTCTCTTGCTGTGCCTCGAGGCTCGGTCCCGACCCTGGCTTTGGTCCTGGCGATGTGATCCGACGTCACCCCGGGTGATGACGCAACGTCGAAGTTACGTCAACGTCAACCTCATGTTGTATAAGGGTCAGCGAGGCCACATCTCTGACACGGAGACATGACCCCCAAGCCGACGACGAGCGACCGAAGATGACCGAAAACCTCATGACGATCCGCGAAATGTGCGACGCCTATGACGTCACCCCGCGCACCTTGCGGTTCTACGAATCGAAAGAGCTTCTCTTCCCCCGTCGCGAGGGGCAGAAGCGCCTGTTCACCAAGCGCGACCGCGCCCGGCTCAAGCTGATCCTGCGCGGCAAGCGTTTCGGCTTCAGCCTCGAGGAGATCCGCCAGTTGCTCGATCTCTACTACGTCGGTGACCAGCAATTGACCCAGTTGTCGCGCACCTACGAGATTGCCCGCGACCGGCTGGCCGACATGGAACACCAGCGCGCCGAACTCGACGAGGCGATCGACGATCTCAAGGCGCAATTGAAATGGGGCGAACGGATGATCGCCTCGATGACCGAAACCCGCAAGGTGGCCGAATAGCCCCCCTGCCCCGCTCAAACGCACGCGTACCGATACCCTGAGGGAGGATTCACATGCCCAGCTATACCGCACCCACCAAGGACATGCAGTTCATCCTGCATGACGTTCTCGCCCTGAGCGCGAGCGACATCCCCGGCTATGCCGAACTGGAGGCCGATTTCACCTCTGCCATCCTCGAGGAGGCCGGCAAGATCAGCTCCGAGGTGCTGCACCCGCTGAACGTGGTCGGAGACACCGAGGGCTGCCGGCTGGAAAACGGCGTGGTCCACACCCCCACCGGGTTCAAGGCGGCCTTCGAGCAGATGAAGGAAGGCGGCTGGACCGGCCTCGACATGCCCGAGGAATTCGGCGGCCAGAACATGCCCTACGTGATCGGCACCGCCGTGGGCGAGATGTTCTCCTCCGCCAACCAGGCATTCACCATGTACCAGGGCCTGACCCACGGTGCCGCCAGCGCCATCCTCGCGCATGGCTCGGACGCGCAGAAGGCGACCTATCTGCCCAAGATGGTGTCCTGCGAATGGACCGGCACCATGAACCTGACCGAACCCCATTGCGGCACCGACCTGGGGCTGATGCGCACCAAGGCCGAGCCGCAGGATGACGGCAGCTATCGCGTGACCGGACAGAAGATCTTCATCTCGTCGGGCGAACACGACATGGCCGACAACATCGTGCACCTGGTGCTGGCCAAGATCCCCGGCGGCCCCGAGGGGATCAAGGGCGTGTCGCTGTTCATCGTGCCGAAATTCCTGGTGAACGAAGACGGCAGCCTCGGCGCGCGCAACGGCGTCTCGGTCGGCAAGATCGAGGAAAAGATGGGCATCCACGGCAACTCCACCTGCGTGATGAACTATGACGGCGCGGTGGGCTACCTGCTGGGGCAGGAGCACAAGGGCATGCGCGCCATGTTCACCATGATGAACGAGGCCCGCCTGGGCGTCGGCATGCAGGGCCTGGCCCAGGCCGAGGCCGCCTATCAGAACGCGGTGGAATACGCCAAGGACCGGCTGCAGGGCCGCGACGTGACCGGCGTCAAGAACCCCGACGGGCCGGCCGACCCGCTGATCGTGCATCCCGACATCCGCCGCAGCCTGATGGATCAGAAAAGCTTTACCGAGGGCGCCCGTGCCTTCATCCTCTGGGGCGCGACGCTGATCGACCAGGCCCATCGCGGCGGCGACGCGGCGGCCGACGGGCTGATCTCGCTGCTGACGCCGGTGATCAAGGGCTTCCTGACCGACCAGGGCTATGACATGACGGTGCAGGCGCAACAGGTCTATGGCGGCCATGGCTACATCGAGGAATGGGGCATGTCGCAATACACCCGCGATGCCCGCATCGCGATGATCTACGAGGGCGCCAACGGCGTTCAGGCGCTCGACCTGGTCGGCCGCAAGCTGGCGCAGGACGGCGGCAAGCACGTGATGGCCTTCTTCGACCTGGTCAAGAGCTTCTGCAAGGAGAACGCCGGCACGGACGAGGCCTATGACCGCGATTTCATCGAGCCGCTGAAGGCCGCCTCCAAGGATCTGCAGGCGGCCGGGATGTACTTCATGCAGAACGGCATGAAGAACCCCAACAACGCGCTCTCCGGCTCTTATGACTTCATGCACATGTTCGGCCATGTCTGCCTCGGGCTGATGTGGGCGCGCATGGCCAAGGCCGCCAATGCGGCGCTGGCCGGCGGCGCCTCGGACGCGGCGTTCTACCAGACCAAGGTGATGACCGGGCGATATTACATGGCGCGGCGCCTGCCCGCCACCGCCCTGCACCTGCGCCGTATCGAGAGCGGCGCGGACACGGTGATGGGGCTGGACGCGGCCGACTTCTGAAGCCGACAAGGGCGCCGGGTCGATGGCCCGGCGCCGCAACCAAAGGGAGGATATCCGATGGCAAAACGATTCCGACTGACCCGCCGCTTCCCGGTCGCGATGACCGAGGACGGATACCGGCGGCTGAAATCCTTTGCCGCCGAGGCCGGGCTCGACGAGGGCGAGGCGCTGTCCTTCCTGTTCGAGAACTTCGACGCCGTCACCGACGAAGAGCACCTGGCCCACCGGTTGCGCCAGTTCAATTCCGAGTTGGACGCGCGAAAACGGTGAGGACGCGGTGACGGAGAGATGGGGGGAGCCATGATCACGAAGACCAGTGCGAAACGGTCGATCGGGGACGCCTCCGGCGGGAGTATTTTCAAAGAGAAGAAGCCGCGGTCATGTCCACCCCGCCATCCGGCGCCGGCCGCGTCGGTCCGGGACCGGGCGGGACGGCGGGGCTTCTCCTCTTGCGGTCATCGGCTCTCCAGCCTGTACCGCGCCGCCAGCCTGCCCACTGCGGCGTTAACGTCCCGTTACCGCCCCTGCCCCCTTGCTTCTTCTCTTTTCAAATACTCAATTCCGACAGTAGCCAATCGCGCCTGGGGAGGGCCTGAAAGATGACCATCAAACTCTATTGCTTCGGAGAAAGCGGCAATTCCTACAAGGCTGCGCTGGCGCTGCAGCTTAGCGGGCTGGCGTGGGAGCCGGTCTATGTCGATTTCTTCAACGGCGAGACCCGCGCGCCGGAGTATCGCCAGACCGTCAACACCCTGGGCGAGGCGCCGGTGATGGTGGATGGCGACCTGAGGCTCAGCCAGTCGGGGGTGATCCAGCAATATGTCACCGACAAGACCGGCAAGTTCGGCGGCACGACCGAGGCCGAGCGCTACGAGGTTCTGCGCTGGGTTCTGTGGGACAATCACAAGCTCAGCTCGATGGCGGGGATGACCCGGTTCCTGATGAACTTCCTGCCCGAGGACAAGCGTCCGACCGAGGTGATCGGGTTCAACCAGGCCCGCCTCAAGGCCGCCTACCAGCTGCTGAACAGCCATCTTGAGGGCCGCGACTGGATCGTTGGCACGGGCGTGACCAACGCCGATCTGAGCTGTTGCGGCTATCTCTACTATCCCGAACCCTTCGGGTTCGATCGGGCCGAGTGGCCCCATATCGATGCCTGGCTGACCCGGCTTTCCGAGCAGCCCGGCTGGAAACACCCGTATGATCTGATGCCCGGCAACCCGTCGGACCGCGCATAAGGAGACGACCATGACAGAAGCCTATATCTATGACGCGCTGCGCACCCCGCGCGGCAAGGGCCGCAAGAACGGCGCCCTGCACGAGGTGACCTCGCTGCGGCTGTCCGCGCTGACGCTGAACGCCCTTAAGGAGCGCAACAACCTTGACGGCCACGCGGTCGAGGACGTGATCTGGGGCAATGTCACCCAGGTGATGGAACAGGGCGGTTGCCTGGCGCGTTCCGCTGTTCTGGCCTCGGACCTCGATGAATCCATTCCCGGGCTGGCGATCAACCGGTTCTGTGCCAGCGGCATGGAGGCGGTGAACCTGGCCGCCAACCAGGTCAAGGGCGGTGCCGGCGAGGCCTATATCGCCGGGGGCGTGGAAATGATGGGCCGGGTCGCCATGGGCAGCGACGGCGCCGCCATCGCGGTGGACCCGACGCTGGCGATGGACAGCTATTTCGTGCCGCAGGGCATCTCGGCCGATATCATCGCCACCGAGTACGGCTTCAGCCGCGAGGACGTCGATGCGCTGGCGGTGGAAAGCCAGCGCCGCGCCGAGATCGCCTGGAAAGAAGACCGCTTTGCCAAATCGGTGATCACGGTGCGCGACCAGAATGGCTTGGCGATCCTCGATCACGACGAGTACATGCGCCCCGAGACCAGCATGCAGACGCTGGGCGCGCTCACCCCGTCGTTCCAGATGATGGGCGAGCAGATGCCGGGCTTCGACAAGATCGCGCTGCTGAAATACCCGCACCTGGAAAAGATCAACCACGTGCACCATGCGGGCAACAGCTCGGGCATCGTCGACGGTTCTGCCGCCGTGCTGATCGGCAACAAGGAATTCGGCGAGAAATACGGGCTCAAGCCCCGCGCCCGGATCAAGGCCACCGCCAAGATCGGTACCGATCCCACCATCATGCTGACCGGCCCGGTGCCGGTGACCGAGAAGATCCTCAAGGACAACGGCATGGAGATCGGCGACATCGACCTGTTCGAAGTCAACGAAGCCTTTGCCGCCGTGGTACTGCGCTTCATGCAGGCGTTTGACGTCGATGCCTCCAAGGTCAACGTCGGCGGCGGCGCCATCGCCTATGGCCACCCGCTGGGTGCCACCGGGGCGATGATCATCGGCACCGTACTGGACGAGCTGGAACGCCAGGACAAGCAGGTGGGTCTTGCCACCCTTTGCATCGCGTCGGGCATGGGCGCGGCCACCATCATCGAGCGCGTGTAAGCGACGGAACGGGAGACTGGAACTATGGCTGAATTTACCCTGACCAAGGACGCCGAGGGCGTCGCCACCATCACCTGGGACGTGCCGGGCAAGTCGATGAACGTCATGTCCTTCGACGGGCTGGCCGAGTTGGAGGCCTGCATCGACGACGCGCTGGCCGATGGCGCCGTCAAGGGCATCGTCGTCACCTCGGGCAAGGAAGGCTCCTTTGCCGGCGGCATGGACCTCAACCTGCTGGCCAAGATGAAGGAAGACGCCGGCGACGATCCCGCGCGCGGGCTGTTCGACGGCATCATGCAGATGCACGCCCTGCTGCGGAAGATCGAGCTTGCGGGCATGGACCCCAAGACCAAGAAGGGTGGCAAGCCGATCGCCGCCGCCCTGCCCGGCACCGCCGCCGGGATCGGGCTGGAGCTGCCGCTGGCGACCCACCGCATCTTTGTCGCCGACAACCCCAAGGCGCGGATCGGCCTGCCGGAGATCATGGTCGGCATCTTCCCCGGCGCCGGTGGCACCACACGCCTTGTTCGCAAGCTGGGCGCGATGGGCGCCTCGCCCTTCCTGCTGGAGGGCAAGATGGTGGAGCCGGCCAAGGCCAAATCCGCCGGGCTGATCGACGAGGTGGTCGCCGATCCGCTGGCCGCCGCGAAGGACTGGGTGCTGACCGCCAAGGATGCCGATATCGTCAAGCCATGGGATGCCAAGGGCTACAAGATGCCCGGCGGCGCGCCCTATCACCCGGCGGGCTTCATGACCTTTGTCGGCGCCAACGCCATGGTCAACGGCAAGACCAAGGGGGCATTCCCCGCGCCCAAGGCGCTGTTGTCGGCGGTTTATGAGGGCGCGCTGGTCGATTTCGACACCGCCCTTCGCATCGAGGCGCGCTGGTTCACCCACGTGCTGATGAACCCGTCATCGGGCGCGATGATCCGGTCGCTGTTCCTGAACAAGGAGGCGCTGGAAAAAGGCGCGGTGCGGCCCAAGGACATTCCCGATCAGCGGGTCAAGAAGCTGGGCGTGCTCGGTGCCGGCATGATGGGCGCGGGCATCGCGCTGGTCTCGGCGCAGGCGGGCATGGAGGTCGTGCTGATCGACCGTGACCAGGCGGCGGCCGACAAGGGCAAATCCTATACCGAGGCCTATCTCGACAAGGGGATGAAGCGCGGCAAGGTGACGGCCGAGAAGAAAGAGGCGATGCTGGCCCGCATCACCGCCACCCCCGACCTTGATCACCTCAAGGGCTGTGACCTGATCATCGAGGCGGTGTTCGAGGATCCCAAGGTCAAGGCCGAAATGACGCAAAAGGTCGAGGCGATCATCCCCGAGGATTGCATCTTTGCCTCCAACACCTCGACCCTGCCGATCACCGAACTGGCCAAGGCCAGCAAGCGGCCCGAGCAGTTCATCGGCATCCACTTCTTCTCGCCGGTCGAGAAAATGCTGCTGGTCGAGATCATCAAGGGCAAGGAAACCGGGGACCGGGCGGTGGCCAAGGCGCTGGATTACGTGCGCCAGATCCGCAAGACGCCCATCGTGGTGAACGACGCACGGTTCTTCTACTGCAACCGCTGCATCATTCCCTACATGAACGAGGCGATGCGGATGGTGACCGAGGGCGTTGCGATGCCGCTGATCGACCATGCGGCGCAGCAGCTCGGCTTCCCCGTCGGGCCGATCCAGCTGACCGACGAGACCTCGGTCGACCTGGGTGCCAAGATCGCCCGCGCCACCAAGGCGGCGATGGGCGATGCCTATCCCGACAGCCCGTCCGACGACCTGATCTTCTGGCTGGAAGAGCTGGGGCGCCTGGGCCGCAAGTCCAAGGCCGGCTTCTTCGACTATGACGAGAAGGGCAAGCGGTTGGGCTACTGGAAGGGCATGGCGGACAAGTACCCGCTGGCCGGGGACCAGCCCGACCTGATCGAGGTGCAGGAGCGGCTGATGTTCGCACAAGTGCTGGAGGCGGTCCGCGCGCTGGAGGAAGGCGTGCTGATGGATATCCGCGAGGGCGACGTGGGCGCGATCCTAGCCTGGGGCTTTGCCCCGTGGTCGGGCGGCCCGCTGAGCTGGCTCGACATCATCGGCACCCCCTATGCCGCCGAGCGCTGCGACCAGTTGGCAGAGAAGTACGGCGAGCGTTTTGCCTGCCCGCCGCTGCTGCGCGAAATGGCGGACAAGGGCCAAACCTTCTATGGCCGCTTCAACCCGGAGGCCAAGGCGGCCGCCTGATCGGCGACCCCGGTGTGACAGCCAGGCCCGGCGCGCTTGCGTGCCGGGCTTTTTCGTGCCCGCTTCCGGCGTTTTGAAACCGGATGTTAACCCCTCCTCCGCCACAGTTTTGCCACATTCGCGCGTGGACCAGGACGAAAGGCGGCCCCTTGCACGGAACCATTCTGATCATCGACGCCGACGCCACCCGGCGCATGATGCTGGAGCTTCAGCTGGGCGCGGCATGGTACCGGGTGGTACAGGCCACGCGGCTGTCCGATGCCCTTGCGCTGGCGCCACGGCTCCGGCCCGACCTGATCGTCGTGGCGATGATGCTGCCCGATGGCGATGCACCGGCGCTTCGGGCGCGGTTTGACGGTGATCCGGCGCTGGCGCGGGTTCCGATGATCGCGCTGACCGCGCCCAACGACCGCGCCGCACGATTGCACGCGCTGGCGGCGGGGATCGACGATGCGCTGTCCGTTCCGGTCGACGATCGGCTGTTGCAGGCCCGGATTCGCAGCCTGCTGCGCGCCGGCTTCAGCGGCGAGGGGCTGGGCCTGTCCGGCAGTGCGCCGGACCTCGCCGGCCTGGCCGAGCGAAGGGCCCGGTTCGCCCCGCGTCCGACCGGAACAAAAGTGGCGGTTCTGACCGACCGGGTGAAAACCGCGCAGGACTGGCGCCGGGCGCTGAGCCCGCATCTGCCCCATGCGCTCTCCTGTCACCGGATCGACGTGCCGCAACCCGCCCTTGTTCCCCGTCCCGACGCGGTGGTGATCGAGCTGGACACGGCGACGGACGCGCATGCGGCGCTGCATCTGCTGGCGGGGCTGCGCGCCGGCGGCGCGACCCGAGACACGGCGGTGATCGCGGTCCCCCCGGCCGGTGCGGATCACCTGGCCGCCGAGGCGCTGGACCGGGGCGCGCATGACGTGGCGCCGCGGGGCTTTGACGCAGCTGAACTGGCGCTGCGGCTCAAGGCGCAACTGCGCCGCAAGGCCGAGGCCGACCGGCTGCGGACCACCGTTCAGGATGGGCTGCGCGCCGCGCTACGCGATCCGCTGACCGGCCTGTACAACCGCCGCCACGCGCTGCCGCATCTGAACACGGCCCTGCTCCACGCGGGGCAGGCCGATGAAACGGTGGCGGTGCTGCTGGTGGATCTCGACGATTTCAAGCGGATCAATGACCGCCACGGCCACCCGGTGGGCGACGCGGTCCTGACCGAGGCGGCGCGGCGGTTGCGCCGTGCGCTGCGCGGCCCCGACATGATCGCGCGCCACGGGGGCGACGAGTTCCTGATCGTGATGCCCCGCACCGGTCAGCAGGAGGCCGGCCACGCCGCGGCACGGATGTGCCAGGCGCTGGGAGAGGTGCCGATCGATGCCGCCGCCCCGGCGCCACCGCTACGGGTCACCGCCAGCATCGGCCTGGCCTTCGGCCCAACGCACGGGGACTCGACCGATCCGGCGGCAGCGGTGATCGGCCAGGCCGATCGGGCGCTCTACGCCGCCAAGACCCAAGGCCGCAACCGGGTGTCCATCGCCCCGGAGCACGCCTGACCGGCGCCCGCCGGCCTAGCGTTTGCGGTCGTGCTCATGGCGCGCCATTTCCTCGGCCAGCCGGTCGGCATAGGCGGCGCGCGCGCTGTCGCTCATCTTCGACACGCGGGTCAGCCATGCGGCGCGCAGCGCCTGCTCCAACGCGTCGCGTTGCTGCGATTGCGCGGTGAGGAACCCCTCGACCCGGGCCGGATCAAACGGCACGGCCCGCAGCGCCGCGTCCAGTTCGGCGATCTCCGCGCGCCGCCGTTCGGCGCGCACGGGCCGCGTGCCCAGTCGGGCGTCGCGCAGCGCGCGGCGATCCTCGCGCGGGAGTTCACGATACAGCACCGCGCCCAGCGGCAACGGTGGCCCCGCCCGCTCCGGGCCACCAAAGCGGATCGCCGCGCCCAGCCCCAGCCCGACCACCGCCAGGTTCAGCGCCAGTGATGCCCCCAGCACGATCCGCAGCCAAGGCCGCACGCGCGGCGATTTACGATCGGTCACATCGGTCATCTCACCCATCCTCCGGCATTAGCGACGACAGCGAATAACTGTCCAGAAGGTCCACGGAACTGCTCTGCTCGGCCACCACCATCCCGACCGGGTCGGGCAGGAAATCGGGCGGCGCGATGCCAAGCCAGACCCCCGCGGCACAGGCCGTCGCCAGCCCGCCCATTGCCGGCCATCCGCCCAGCAGCGCCAGGAATTGCTGCCAAAGGCCCGCCCCATCGGCGCGGGCCTCGCGCCCGACCTCTTGCCAGGTGGCCTGAACCCGGTCCGCATCGGCAAGCATCCGCGCCGCCAACCCGGCGGGCAAGTCCGCATCCACACGGCGGGCGGCCGCGAAATGGGCCTCGAGAATGCTGTTTTCGGTGTCGTTCTCAACCATCGCTATACCCCAGTTCCTCTTTCCGCCCCGCCAGGGCCGCGGCCAGTGACCGCTTGCCCCGGGCGGTCAGGCTCTCGACCGCCTCCACGCTGATCTCCATGATCCCCGCGATCTCGGGGTTGGAGAGTTCCTCGATATGACGCAGGACCACCGCCTGCCGCTGCCGCTCGGGCAGGGTCATCAGCGCCGCCTGCAAGGCATCCGCCCGCGCCCCGTCCTGCATCCGCTCCGGCGCGCTTTGGCCCGGATCGGGCGGGTCGGCCACCGCGTCGAGCGGTACCGCCCCGGCGCGCTGTCCGCGCCGCTTGCGATCAAGGCAGAGGTTCATCACCACCCGGTACAGCCAGGTCGAGACCTGCGCCTCTCCGGGGCGCCACTCCGGCGCCATGCGCCAGAGCCGCAACATCGCCTCCTGCGCGGCATCCTCGGCCTCGGCCCGGTTGCCCAGCACGCGCAGGGCAACCGAAAAGGCCTTGGGGCCAAGACGCGCGGTCAGAACCCGCGCCGCCCGCTCGTCGCCATTGGCGAACAGCGTGACCAACGCATCGTCGGACAGCTCGGCGTCCTCGTCCCCGGGCGGCGCGGCATGACTGCCGCGCGCGCCCCTGGGTCCGGATATGATCCCGGCCCGGGTCACAGGATCAGTTGTCGCCCTGTGTACGCTGGCGCATCGGGCCGTCACAGCCGTTCCTGTCGCCGCCTTTCTTGTGGCCGTGGCCCATGCGGTGCCCGTCGCCGTGACCCTTGCCATGACCCTCGCCACGTGCGTCACGCTTGCCGTGCTGGCGGCCCATCCGGTCGCCGGCGCGGTCGAACTCGTCCTTCGACAGGGCGCCGTCGTCATTCGCATCGGCACGCTCGAACATGCGCTCGGCCCGGGTCATCGGACGCTGGCCCGGCATCTCTTCGAAGCTGACGGTGCCGTCGCCGTCACGGTCCATCCGTTCCAGCATCTTCTTGGCCATCTCGTCGGCCCGGGCACGGGCCTGCGCCTGCATTTCCTCGAGGCTCAGCTTGCCGTCACCATCGGCGTCGGCCTTGGCAAAGCGTGCCTTGGCAGGGGCCATCATCTCTTCGGCGGTGACGGTGCCATCCTTGTCGGCATCCAGTTCTTCGAAGCTGGGTCGCTGATGCATGCCCATCCCCCCCATCGGGCCATCCATCGGCCCCTTGGCCTGCGCCAATGCCGCGCCGGCCCCCAGAACGCCTGCCGCCAAAACGATGCCCGTGATGAATTCACGATGTTTCATAACTGCCTTCCTTTCGTGTCCCGGCGGGCCCTTTTGCCGCCGTTCATACAGTTCAAACGCGGCACCGTGCATTATCCGTCGCAGAATTTTAAAGTTTCTTCCACGCCCGAAATCTGCGACACCATCCCGGACCGGGGTTTGCGACATCGGGACGCAACGGGACCCCTTCCCCTTACGCTTCGGGGACAAAACCCCCAGATTGTCCCGAACAAGTTAAGAGAGACGCGCGCATGACCGACCAGACCCTCACCGCCGAGACCGGAACAGACCGCCCGCTGCGCCCCGCGCTGTGGCGCGGGTTTCGACGCAAGTGTCCGAATTGCGGCGAGGGGGCGGTGCTGCACAGCTATCTCAAGGTGAATGACTCCTGCCCGGTGTGCAAGGAGGCGTTTCACCACCACCGCGCCGACGACGGCCCGGCCTATCTGACCATCCTGATCGTCGGTCACCTGATGGGCCCGCTTTTGCTGGTCGTGTTCGAGGCCTTTCGTCCCGAACCACTGGTGTTGTTCACCATCTTTGCGGTTGGCTGCCTCAGCCTCTCGCTTTACCTTCTGCCCAGACTGAAGGGCGCGGTGGTTGCTTTCCAATGGGCGCGACGCATGCACGGGTTCGACGAACTCACCTGACCCTTCCAACACGAAACGGAGGGGACATGAGCACAACGACACAGGACAAGACCGCGATCCGCAACGCCGCCACGGTGATCGTGCTGCGCGACCGGATGGAGAATCCCTCCATCCTGATGGGCCAGCGCGGCGCCAAGGCCGCCTTCATGCCCAACAAGTTCGTATTCCCCGGCGGCGCGGTGGATGCCGGCGATGCGCAGATCCCGCTGGCCAGCCCCCTGCCCCGGGTCTGCCACGACCGGCTGGAGGAGAACGCACCGGCCGGCATGCAGACCGCACTGGCCGCCGCCGCGATCCGCGAGCTGTGGGAAGAGACCGGCCTTGTCCTGGGCCAGCCCGGCACGTGGCCCGGCGCGGTTCCCGACGACTGGCGCGGCTTTGCCGACACCGGCCATGTGCCCACCGCCGAGCCGCTGCAGTTCGTGTTTCGCGCCCTGACTCCGCCGGGCCGTCCACGCCGGTTCGACGCGCGCTTCTTCCTTGTCGATGCGGGCGCGATCCAGGGCGACCTAGACGATTTCGCCCATGCCTGCGACGAGCTTTCGCACCTGCAGTGGATTCCGCTGACCGAGGCGCGCCGCTTTGACCTGCCGTTCATCACCGAGGTGGTGCTGGCCGAGGTCGCCGCCCGCGCCGATGACCCGGCGCCGCCCCAGTCGGTGCCCTATTTCCGCAACGACGACGAGGAAAGCCTGTTCCTGCGGTTGCGGGGCCATCCCATGCCGGAAAGCTGAGCGGACCGGCGCCCGTCAGATCGTCAGCACCAGCGCGAGAATCGACAGCCCCAACAGGGCCATCCCCGCGATCTCGCGCGCCGTGATCCTTTCGCGGAACACCAGCACCGAGGCCAGCAGGCTCAGGATCAGCTCCACCTGCCCCAGCGCCTTGACATAGGCGGCGTTCTGCAAGGTGAAGGCCAGGAACCAGCAGAACGAACCGCCCATGCTGGTCAGCCCGACAAAGGCGGCGGTCCGGCGCGCTGCCCAGACCGCGCGCAACTGCGCCCGGTCGCGCCAGGCCATCCACAGCCCCATGGAAAGCATCTGGAAGCTCACCACGCAGGCCAGCGTCACGCCGGCACGGAACACCGGATCGGGGTCGGTCAATTGCAGCGAGGCGCCGCGATAGCCCACCGCCGAAAAGGCGAACAACACCCCCGAGCCCAGCCCGAGGCCGGCGGCGCGGTTGGTCAGGTGCCGCCACCATGGGCCGGTGCTGTCGGGGGCACGCGACAGCACCAGCACCGCCGTCAGCCCCAACAGGATCGCGCCCCAGCCGCCGGCGCTGATCCGGTCGCCCAGAACCACCAGCCCGACCAGCGCGGTCTGGATAACCTCGGTCTTCTTGAAGGTGATGCCGACGGCGAAATTGCGTTGCTTGAACAGCGCCACGACGCAGATGGTGGCGAGGATCTGCGCGGTTCCGCCGATCACCGCGAACAGCCAGAACCGACCCGAGAGCGGCGGCAGCCCCCGATCGGTCGCCCAGAGATAGGCGGCCAGCCCGATCAGGATCAGCGGCGCCGAATAGGCAAACCGCGCAAAGGTGGCGCCGGCGGGCGACAGCCGCGCCGAACTCAGCACCTTTTGCAGCATGAAGCGCGCGGTCTGAAAGGTCGCCGCGGCCAGGGTGACGGGGATCCACAAAGCCATGGTTTCCCCTATGGCGCGAAATCAGCCCCGGTGCCAGAGCGGATGCGCCACCGGATCCTTGGGCCGCAGCAGGTAGCGCCGGAACACCTCGCCGTATGACCGATAGAGATAGCCCTCGTTGCTGGTCAGGAACCGCGCCCGCCCGGCCCGGTAGAGCGCCGGCAACCGGTACCAGGGTGCGGCGGGATTCATGTGATGCACCACGTGCAGGTTGTTGTTCAGAAACAGAAAGGCCAGCGGCCCGCGATCCTCGATGATCACCGTGCGGGCGCGACAGGCCTGGTGCGCACGGTGCTCGAGGAAGGTGCGGATCTTCAGAACGCCGAGCGCACCATAGGCCGCCAGCAGGTAGGACCAGAGCGGCAGCGGTGCCAGAGCCACCAGCACCAGAACCGCGACCATCCCCGGCAGGTGCAGCGCCCAGGCCCGCCAGACCGCCCGATCGCCTCGTTGTTCCCAGTCCTGCGCCATGAACCGAACCTGCCCGATCGCCGGCCCCAGAAGGATGCGCCCCAGCAGGGTGTTGTTCACCGTGAAAAGTCCGCGTTTCCATCCCGGCAGCGCCGACCAGACACCGGGATCGAGGTAGTTCGACTCCGGATCGTCATAGGGGTCGGTCAGCCGCGAATCCATGTGGTGCGCCAGGTGCAGGTCGCGAAACCGGCCATAGGGGATGCACAGCGTCAGCGGCAGCGCCATCAGCGCCTCGTTCAGGCGATGTGACCGGAACGGGTGACCGTGCAGCACCTCATGCGTCAGCGAGGAATGCAGCGCCAGCACCGGGATCAGAAGCACCGCCGCGATCCATGCCGGCAACGGCGCGAACAACAGCGCCAGCCAGATCGCATAGCAGGCCAGGATCAGTGCGAAGGTGCCCCACTCCGGGGCCTGCGGGGTCGGCGCGCGCCGCTCAGACATGGCGGCCCCAGCGGATCCGCGACCAGATACGCTCGTAGACCAGGTACATCACCAGCCCCACCGCCGTGTTGACCAACGCCATCGCGCCGCCCACCGCCGCCGAGCCCGTGGCCACCAGCCCGACGAGGGCCATCACCGCCAGTCCGATCAGGTTCCAGATCACCGCCTTGACCAGGGATCTCCTGCGCGTCTCCATGCTGCCTCCGATTGTTTTGGTTTCCTCCGTGGTACCGCCTCGGCACAGCCTGTGACCATTCGGAATATGATTAACAAGACTCACGGAATGTGATATTTATCACCGTATGCCGGGAAAAATCGACAAACGCCTGCGGGCCACCCAGTTTCGCGACCGTCTGGCCCAGGCCATGCGCCACGGCGGGCTGAGCCAGAGTGCGCTGGCCCGTGCCGTCGGGGTCGATCGGTCGACCATTTCGCAACTGCTCACCGATGATGGCGCGCGCCTGCCCAATGCCCATGTGGTCGGCGCCTGCGCCGCCGCGTTGGGGGTCTCCGCCGACTGGTTGCTCAGCCTGTCGGATCGCCCCGAAAGCGCGGCCCAGCTGCTCTCGGCCAGCCTGTCTCTCAGCGAAGCGCCCCGCGCGCTGGTGGACCAGCAGATTTTCGACTGGCATCGCGAGGCCGCCGGTTACAAGATTCGCCATGTTCCGGCCGCCCTGCCCGACATGCTCAAGACCCGCGCCATGCTGGAATGGGAGTATGCCCCGCACCTGGGCCGCACCGCCGACCAGGCGATCGGCGCCTCCGAGGACCGGCTCAACTGGATGCGCAGCGCTCAATCGGACTACGAGATTGCCATGCCGATCTACGAGTTGGACAGTTTCGCCCGCGCCACCGGCTATTACGCCGGCGTCCCCGCCGCGCTACGCCGCGACCAGCTTGACCGGTTCCTGGAACTGTCCGAACAGCTTTACCCGCGCCTGCGGATCTACCTGTTCGACTCGCGCCGCCTGTATTCGGCGCCGGTGACGATCTTTGGCCCGCTCTTGTGCGTGTTCTATGCCGGAGGTCACTACCTCGCCTTTCGAGACAGCGACCGGATCGAGATCTTTTCGCGTCACTTCGATCACCTGGTGCGCGAATCCACCCTGACCGCGCGCGCCCTGCCCGACCACCTGCGCCGCCTGCGCGCCGAGATCGCCTGACGCCCCGCCCGCTAGAGCGTGGGGTCGGGGTTCACGGTAAGGCCGTCCACCGCGATCACCTGCCCCGACACCATCCGTGCCGCATCCGGGGCCAGGAACCCCGCCATGTCGGCGATCCCGCCGGCCCCGGCGGTGATCAGAACCCGCTGGCTCACCTCGGCGCGCCGATGAACCGCCCCACCCCCTCGGGTCGGGGCAATTCGGCGTGCGCCGCCGCGATGCGGGCCATGTTGGCCTCGATCCGGTCGCTCGGCGCCGACGGGCGGCGGGTTTCAAGGCTGACGTGGATCAGCATATGCTCGCCCGTCGCCACCGGTTCGTCGCCGCGATACATGGTATGGAACAGGTGCATCTTCTTGCCCTGCCCCATCAGCAGATGCGTGCGCACCTCGATCAGATCGCCCGCATGCGCCTCGGCCAGGTGACGGATATGGGTCTCGGCGGTGAAATAGCTGCCGCCCGAGGCGATATACTCCGCGTCGCAACCCACCAGTTCCATGAACCGGTCCGAGGCATCGCAGAAGCTTTGCAGATAGCGGCTCTCGTTCATGTGGCCGTTGTAATCGGTCCAGTCCAGCGGCACCGCCCGGCGCATGGTCACGATGGGCTGCGAGACATCCGCCATGTCCTCTGCATAACCGGCCAGGTCGGTGCCCGCCTTTTGCCGCGCGTCCTGTTCGGCCAGCACCGCGCCCGCGCCCCAATTCTGCGCCTTGAGCGCGCGCAGGATGCCGACAAGGTTGTCGTCGCGATGGCGTTCCATCTCGCGGATGGACATATGCCCCGATTGCGCGTCCGATTGCCCGGCAATCAGGTCGACCAGCTCATCGTTGAACTCCGGCACGTCCATCAGCTTGGTCCAGGGCCATTCCAGGCAGGGGCCGAACTGCGCCATGAAGTGTTTCATCCCGGCCTCGCCGCCGGCCACGCGATAGGTGTCGAAAATCCCCATCTGCGCCCAGCGCAGGCCAAAGCCCATGCGGATCGCCTCGTCGATCTCCTGCGTGGTGGCGACCCCGTCCTTGACCAGCCAGAGGCATTCACGCCAGACCGCCTCGAGCATCCGGTCGGCGATATGCGCGTCGATCTCCTTGCGCACATGCAGCGGGAACATCCCGAGACCTTGCAGCACCCCCTTGGCGGTCTCGATCCCCTCGGGCGCATTGACCGGGCTGGGCACCAGTTCCACCAGCGGCAACAGGTAGACCGGGTTGAACGGATGCGCGACAAGGATCTGCTCCGGCCGCGCCGCGCCCTGCTGCAACTCGCTGGGCTTGAACCCCGAGGTCGAGGAGCCGATCACCGCCTGCGGATCACAGGCCGCCTGCACCTCGGCAAACACCCGGTGCTTGATTTCCAGCCGCTCCGGCACGCTCTCCTGGATCCAGGCGGCGCCCTGCACCGCCTCGGCGATCTCGGCGTGGAAGCTCAGCTTGCCTTCCGCCGGCAGGGCCACGTCGCTCAGCCCCGGCAGCGACCGCCGGGCATTGGCCAACACCTCGCCGATCTTGCGTGTCGCCTCCGGATCGGGGTCGAAAACCCGCACATCCCAACCGTTCAGAAGAAAGCGCGCGGCCCATCCGCCACCGATCACGCCCCCGCCAATGATGCTTGCCACCCGTGTCATGCCTGCATTCCCCGTTTCTCGTTTCCACATTGCCGATCCCGGGGGCATGCCCGATGCCCCCGGGTCCGTCCATTCACGGCCTCAGGACGCCGCCGGCGCGCGTTTGACCAGCCCCAGCTTGTCGCGCACCTCTTGCGGGCCGATCACCCGCGCGCCCATGTTCTCGACGACGGTCGCCGCCCGCTCGACCAGTTGCGCATTGGTCGCCATCACACCCTTGTCGAGCCAGAGGTTATCCTCCAGCCCCACCCGCACGTTGCCGCCGGCCAGCACGCTGGCTGCCGCATAGGCCATCTGGTTGCGCCCCAGCGCAAAGGCGGAAAAGGTCCAGTCGTCGGGCACGTTGTTGACCATCGCCATGAAGGTGTTGAGGTCATCCGGCGCGCCCCAGGGCACCCCCATGCACAGCTGCACCAGCGCCGGGCTGTCCAGCACACCGTCCTTGACCAGCTGTTTCGCATACCAAAGGTGCCCGGTGTCAAACGCCTCGATCTCCGGCTTCACCCCCAGCGCGGTCATCATCCGGCCCATCGCCTGCAACATGCCCGGCGTGTTGGTCATCACGTAATCGGCCTCGGCAAAGTTCATCGTGCCGCAATCCAGCGTGCAGATCTCCGGCAGGCATTGCGCCACGTGCTCCACCCGCTCGGCGGCGCCGATCATGTCGGTGCCCTCGTCCTTGAGCGGCAGCGGGCTTTCGGTCGGGCCGAACACCATGTCGCCGCCCATTCCGGCGGTCAGGTTCAGCACCACGTCCACCTCCGCCTCGCGGATGCGGTCGGTCACCTCGCGATACAGATCCAACCGGCGACTCGGCACGCCGGTCTCGGGGTCGCGCACGTGGCAATGCACCACCGCCGCTCCGGCGCGGGCGGCGTCGATCGCGCTTTCGGCGATCTGGGCCGGGCTGCGCGGCACATGCGGGCTGCGGTCCTGGGTGCTGCCCGATCCGGTAACGGCACAGGTAATGAAAACCTCGCGGTTCATGGCAAGCGGCATCTCGATCTCTCCTTTGGTTCCGCGCCGAAAATGACGCGGCTTTGCCTGACAGTCTTCACATGATACGAATTATACTTGATGAAAATCGAAAGAAACATCTTCACCCCCTCGGAAGCCGCGCTGTCCACCGCGGTGCTGGTTCTGGATGATTGCAACACGCTCTCCTTCGCCGCCGGGGTCGACCCGATGCGCGCCACCAACCGGCTGGCCGGGCGCCGCCTGTTCGACTGGTCCTATGTCACCGCCACCGGCCAGCCCGCACATCTGACCAGCGGCATCGAGGTGCCGGGGCCACCGCTGGCGCGGCTCGACCGTTGCGAGTTGTTGCTGGTGATCGCGGGCTTCGGGCTGGAGCGGCACGACACCCCCGCCCTGCGCGCCAGCCTGCGCCGCATCGCCTCGGGCGGCACCACCCTGGCCGGGATCGACGGCGGCCCCTGGCTGCTGGCCGCGGCCGGGGTACTCGACGGGCACGGCGCCACCACCCATTGGGAGGATCTGGACCGCCTCGCCACCCGGTTCCCCGAGGTCCGCGTGCTGCAGGACCGGTTCCACATCGACGGCGCGCGGATGACCTGCGGCGGCGCACTGCCGGCCATCGACATGATGCTGCACCTGACCCGCGCCCGTTACGGCGCGGCACTCGCTGCCCGGGTCGCCGGTCTTTTCCTTCACGACAGCCCGGGCGATCCGGCCCGTGCCCAGCGGCGCGGCGGCGACCCGCGCCATTCGCCGCTGACCGCGCGGGCCGACACGCTGATGGAACAGACGCTCGACGCGCCGCTGCCGATCGCCGCGATCGCGCGCCGCTGCGGCGTCAGCCCCCGCACGCTGGAGCTGCAGTTCCGCGCCCGGCTGGAAACCACGCCGCAAGCCCACTACCTGGACCTGCGCCTGGCCGAGGCACGGCGGCTGGCGCTGGAAACCGACATGCCCCTGACCGAGGTGGCGCTGGCCACCGGCTTTGCCTCGCAGGCCAGCTTTTCCCGCGCCTTCCGCGCCGCGCATGGTCAACCGGCCCGGACCCTGCGCAAGAGGCGAACCAGGATGAACGACGCCCCCTGACCCCTTCTTTTCTTTAAAAATATTCACGCCGGAGGCCGGCCGCGCAAGCGGCCGTCAATAGGGCATCGGATGCGCCCGGTGCGCGCTGTCGATCTCCTCCAGGACCGCGTCGCTCAACACCACCTCGACCGACCCCAGCGCGCGCTCCAACTGGTCAATATGGGTCGCGCCGAAGATCGCCGAGGCCATGAAGGGCCGCGTCCTGCACCATGCCAGCGCCATGTGCACCGGGTCCAGCCCGTGGCGTTCGGCAATCTCAAGGTAGGCCGCCACTGCCGCAAAGGCACGCGGCCCCTTGCGCCCGCCCAGTTCCGGTACCAGCGACATGCGCGACCCCTCGGGCACCGCACCGGACTGGTACTTGCCGGTGAGCAACCCGGCGGCCAGCGGAGAGAACGCCAGCAGCCCCACGTCCTCGTTGACGCTGAGTTCGGCCAGATCGGTGTCGTACAGCCGGCACATCAGCGAATACTCGTTCTGGATCGAGGCCACGCGCGGCGCGCCGCTCTCTTCGGCCAGCCGCAGCCATTGGGCAGTGCCCCAGGCGCTCTCGTTCGACAGGCCGAAATGGCGGATATTGCCCTTGTCTACCTGCTCTTGCAGCGCGTCCAGGCACTCGGCCAAGTTGGCCAGGGTCTCTTCCCGGTTCTGGCCGGAGGGGTCAAAGGTCCAGTTCTTGCGGAACATGTAGCTGCCGCGATTGGGCCAGTGGAACTGGTAGAGGTCGATATAGTCGGTCTGCAACCGCCGCAGCGAGCCCTCGATGGCCTGCGGGATCGTCGCCGCGCTGATCGGGGCGCCGTCGCGGGCGTGCATCATCCCCTCGCCCGAATGCTTGGTGGCGAGGACATAGTCGCCCCTCCGCGCCGCGTTGGCCGCGTTCCAGGTGCCGACGATCTCCTCGGTACGGCCCACGGTCTCCTTGCTCACCGGGTTCACCGGGTACATCTCGGCGGTATCGACGAAATTGATGCCGGCGGCCAGCGCCCGGTCGATCTGGGCGTGCCCCTCTGCCTCGGAGGTCTGGGTGCCGAAGGTCATCGTGCCCAGGCACAGTTCCGATACGGTCAGGCCGGTGCGGCCCAGCGGGTTCATCTTCATGGGGTGTCCTCGGTTTGGGTCGCGCGGACCCTAGCGGCTGGCACGGCAGGGGCAACCCGAAGCGGCGGCTTTCGAAGATGCAGCCGGTGCGGCAGGCCTTCGATGCGCGTATTTTGAGCCCGAGGACGGCGCGGGTCGGCCGGACGACACCTGCGCAGCATTGAGAACATTACGCGAACATTCTATCCTGTTCCCATGCCGACTCACCTGCTCACCCGCGCGCCGGAGCGCAAGCGCCCGCAACTCGCGCTGCACCCCGAGATCACGCTCACCTGCGCCCGGGCGCATGAGGTCTGCGGCCCGGCGCGCTGGACCTTTGCCCTGGCGCTGGCCGGGCAAAGCCGGGGGCCGGTGCTGTGGATCGCCCCGGGGTGGGAGCGCGCCAGTCTGAACCCCGACGGCATGGCGGAATTTGCCGATCCCGGTCGATTCCTCTTCGTGCATCCGCGCCGGGGCGAGGATCTGCTGTGGTGCGCCGAGGAGGCGCTGCGCGCCGGCGCGGTGGCGCTGGTGGTGGCCGAGCTGCCCGACCCGCCGGCGCTGACCCCGGTGCGACGGCTGCACCTGGCGGCCGAGACCGGGGCCGAGATCGGGACCGGGCCGGGCGCGCCGCCGCTGGGGCTGTTGCTGACCCCCGGGGAGGGCGGCGCCCCGGGAATCGAGAGTCGCTGGCACATGGCCCCGGCCCACGACGGCAATGCGCGCCGCTGGCGGCTGGAGCGGCGCCGCGCCCGCACCGCCCCGCCCAAGACCTGGACCCTGGCCTGGTCCCCGGCCCGGGGGCGCGGCGGGCTGGAAGTGATGTAGATCGCACCGCCCGGCGCGCCGCCGGTCCATCCGCGACAGGAAAAGTCGAGAAACCGCTCGACACCGCGGAACGCTGCGCCATTGTGGCCCTGTCATGCGCCTGATCATCTCCTTCTCCGCCCTCTTCCTCTCGGTCCTCCTGCTGCAACTGTCCTCTGGCGGCGTCAGCCCGCTCGACGCGCTCTCGGGCATGGCGCTGGGATTCTCCACCGCGCAGATCGGCCTGCTCGGCTCGTCGCATTTCCTGGGGTTTTTCGTCGGCTGCTGGTGGGCGCCGCGCCTGATGGGCACGGTCGGCCATCCGCGCGCCTTCGCCGCCTTTACCGCCGCTGGCGCGATCGGGCTGCTGGCGCATATGCTGCTGGTCAATCCGGTGGCCTGGGCGATCATGCGGGTGGCCACCGGGCTGTGCATCGCCGGCTGTTATACCATCATCGAGGCCTGGCTTCAGGCCAAGGTCACCAACGAGAGCCGCGGTCGCACCATGGGGGTCTACCGGGTGGTGGACATGACAGCCTCGCTGCTGGCGCAGCTGATGATCGGCGTGCTCGAGCCGGCCAGCTATGTTTCGTACAATTTCCTCGCCATCTTGTGCTGTGCCGCGCTGCTGCCGCTGACGCTGACCCGGGTGAAACAGCCCGACACCCCCGCCGCGCCCCGGCTGCGCCCGATGCTGCCGATCCAGCGCTCGCCGCTGGCGGTGGCCGGCGTGCTGGTGGCGGCGCTTTCCTCGTCCAGTTTCCGCATGGTCGGCCCGGTCTATGGCCAGGAGGTGGGGCTGAGCGCGGACCAGATCGCCACCTTCCTTGCCGCCTTCGTCCTCGGCGGCGCGGTGGCGCAATACCCGGTGGGCTGGCTGGCCGACAAGTTCGACCGCCGCTGGGTGCTGATCTGGCTCTCGGCGGCCACCATCGGCGCCTCGGCCATCACCATCCTGGCCGAGAACAGCGGCACCTGGGGGGTGATGGGCACGGCCTTCCTGTTCGGGCTGATGAGCTTTCCGATCTACTCGGTCTCGGCCGCCCATGCCCATGACTTCGCCGATGCGAGCGAACGGGTGGAACTGTCGGCGGCGCTGATGTTCTACTTCGCGCTCGGCGCCATCGCCGCGCCCTATGTCGCCTCGCTGCTGATCGACGCCTACGGGCCGGCGGCGATGTTCACCCTGATCTCGGCCGCGCATCTGCTGCTGGTGGGATTCGGCCTGTGGCGCATGCGCGCACGTCCCGGCGCAAAACAGCGGACCCCCTATGTCTACAGCCCGCGCACCTCGTTCCTGATCGGACGGCTGACCGGTCGGCAGCGCGAGCCGCGGCAGCAGGACGACGACAGGGGGTGACGGCCCCGCATGGCTGCGTTACACACGCCGCGCAGTCAGGCAAGGCGACGGAACATGGCACGCATTCTCATCACCTCGGCGATCCCCTACATCAACGGGATCAAGCATCTGGGCAATCTCGTGGGCTCGCAATTGCCCGCCGACCTCTTTGCCCGCTACCAGCGCGGCCGTGGCAACGAGGTGATGTACCTCTGCGCCACCGACGAACACGGCACCCCGGCGGAACTGGCCGCCGCCAAGGCCGGCAAGCCGGTGGCCGAGTATTGCACCGAGATGCACGAGGTGCAGGCCGATATCGCCGCGCGCTTCGGCCTCAGCTTCGATCACTTCGGGCGCTCCTCCAGCCCCCGGAACCATGAGCTGACCCAGCATTTCGCCGTGAAGCTCTACGAGAACGGGCTGATCGAGGAACGCTCCGAGACCCAGATGTATTCGCCCACCGATGGCCGCTTCCTGCCCGACCGCTATATCGAGGGCACCTGCCCCAATTGCGGTTTTGAAAGCGCGCGCGGCGATCAATGCGACAACTGCACCAAGCAGCTCGACCCGGTCGACCTGATCAACCCGCGCTCCACCGTCTCGGGTGCGACCGACCTGGAAATGCGCGAGACCAAGCACCTCTACCTGCTGCAGTCCAAGATGAAGGACCAGCTCGAGGAATGGATCGACACCCGCGAGGGCTGGCCGCTGCTGACCACCTCGATCGCCAAGAAATGGCTGACCGACGGCGACGGGCTGCAGGATCGCGGCATCACCCGTGACCTGAACTGGGGCATCCCGGTGCAATTCGACGGCGCGCCGTGGAGCGGCATGGACGGCAAGGTCTTTTACGTCTGGTTCGACGCCCCGATCGAGTACATAGCCTGCGCGCTGGAATGGGTCGAGGCCGGCAAGGGCACCGACTGGGAACGCTGGTGGCGCACCGACAAGGGCGCCTCTGACGTGACCTACGTACAGTTCATGGGCAAGGACAACGTGCCGTTCCACACCCTCAGCTTTCCCGCCACGATCCTCGGCAGCGAGGAGCCGTGGAAGCTGGTCGATTACATCAAGTCGTTCAACTACCTCAACTATGACGGCGGCCAGTTCTCCACCTCGCGCGGGTGCGGCGTGTTCATGGACCAGGCGTTGGAGATCCTGCCGGCGGATTACTGGCGCTGGTGGCTGCTGTCCCACGCCCCGGAAAGCTCGGATTCCGAGTTCACCTGGGAAAACTTCCAGACCTCGGTCAACAAGGACCTCGCCGACGTGCTGGGCAATTTCGTCTCGCGCATCACCAAGTTCTGCCGCTCCAAGTTCGGCGAGGCGGTGCCCGAGGGCGGCGCATACGGCGCACAGGAACAGGCGGTGATCGACGAGTTGGCCACTCGCATCCGCGCCTACGAGGCGCACATGGAGGCGATGGAGGTGCGCAAATCGGCGCAGGAGCTGCGGGCGATCTGGGTCGCGGGCAACGAGTACCTGCAATCCGCCGCCCCCTGGGCCACCTTCAAGGAAGACCCCGAGCAGGCCGCCGCACAGGTGCGACTGGGGCTGAACCTGATCCGGCTTTACGCGGTGCTCTCGGCGCCCTTCATCCCCTTTGCCTCGGCGCAGATGCTGACGGCGATGAGCGTGGAGGATGCCGCCTGGCCGGGCGACGTGGCCGAGGCGCTCTCGGCCCTGCCCGCCGGCCATGTGTTCACCGTGCCCGACAACCTGTTCCGCAAGATCACCGACGACGAACGCGCGGACTGGCAGGAACGTTTCGCCGGGGTCCGCGCCTGAGGCGACCTCCGGTCGAACCAAGCAAAACGGGGCGTGCCACGGCGCGCCCCGTTTTTCGTTCACCCGTTCAGGCAGCGTCAGTCGATGATCGGTTCCGACAGCGGCCCCTGGAACGGGGGCGACTGTTCCAGCGTGGTGCCGCCCTGTGCCGCGCGGGCCTGGTGGCCGATCTCGGAACAGGCGATGAAATCACCGTTCGTGCATTGCGCCTTGCGGGCATACCACCCCTCGGCATAGCGTTGGCCGCATCCCGCGACGGTGAGCGTCAAAACGATCAGAGCAATACCCGTTTTCATGTCCCCGGACCCCTTGAAATACCTTTCGCCCAGTTTGCGGGATTTTGACCGAAACGGCAAAGGGAGAATTCGCCCATGGGGCGAAACCGCGCAGAAATTTGCAGGTGAGCTGATAAGCTCAATGATATCTGCACCTTGCGGTGAAGTCTTGATTGAAAACTTGAGGAAAAAAGGGCCGCACCGCAGCGGCGGCACGGCCCGTCCGGCCTAAAGCCCGGCGGCGCTAACCGCCTTGACCAGCTTGCCGGCGATCTCGTCGGCCTCGTCGCGGGTCACGCAGAACGGCGGCGCAAAACCGATGATATCGCCCTGCGGCATGGCGCGACCGATCACCCCCTGTTCCAGCAGCTTGGCGGCCACGGTCGGCCCCACCTTGTCGCCGGCGTCGAAGAAGGTGCGGCTGTCACGGTCCTTGACGAACTCCACCGCGCAAAGAAGCCCCTCGCCGCGGATCTCTCCCACATGGGCGTGATCGCCCAGCGCCTGCGTCAGCACCTGTTTGAAATAGGCGCCGGTCTCGCCCGCGTTGCGGATCAGGTCCAGATCGTCGATCAGTTTCAGGTTGGCCACCCCGGCGGCCGCCCCGATCGGATGCGCCGAATAGGTCCAGCCGTGGCCGATCGGGCCGTTCTCGTCGGTGCCCTGCTCCAGCACCGCCCAGACCTTGTCCGAGACGATCGAACCGGACAGCGGTGCATAGGCGCTGGTCAGCCCCTTGGCGATGGTGATGATATCGGGCTTGAGGCCATAATGCTCGGAGCCGAACATGGTGCCCAGACGCCCGAAGCCGGTGACCACCTCGTCGGCGATCAGCAGGATGTCGTGACGGTCCAGCACCGCCTGGATCGCCGGCCAGTAGCCTGCCGGCGGCGGCACCAATCCGCCGGTGCCCAGCGCCGGTTCCCCGATAAAGGCGGCGATGGTATCGGCGCCCTCCTTTTCGATCAGCGCCTCGAGGTTCGCCACGCATTGGGCGGTGAACTGCTCCTCGGTCTGATCAAGGGTCTCGCGGCGGAAATAATAGGGCGCGTCGGTGTGGATCACCCGGTCGAGCGGCAGGTCGAATTTCTTCTGGAACGCCTCCAGCCCGGTGAGCGAGCCGGTCATCAGCCCCGAGCCGTGATATCCGCGCCAACGGCTGATGATCTTTTTCTTCTCGGGCCGCCCGAGGATGTTGTTATAGTACCAGACCAGCTTGATATTGGTCTCGTTCGCGTCCGACCCGGACTGGCCGAAATAGACCTTGCTCATGTGATCGGGCGCCCGGTCCAGCACCATCTTGGCCAGCGTGATGCTGGCCTCGGTGCCGTGGCCGACATAGGCGTGGTAATAAGCCAGTTCGCGCGCCTGATCCGCGATCGCCTCGGCGATTTCCTGTCGGCCATAGCCGACGTTGACGCAATAGAGCCCGGCAAAGGCATCGAGCAGCCGGTTGCCGTCACGATCCTCGATATGGCAGCCCGAGCCGCCCGTGATCACCCGCTGCGGCAGATCACCCCGGGCGAACTCGGCCAGGTGGGTCGAGGGGTGGAAAAAGTTGTCGCGGTCCCATTGTTCCAGTTGGTCGTTCTTCAGCATGTCGTTCCCTTTCTTCGGTTTCTGTCTGTCGCAGGCTCAGGCCCAGTCGCGGCAGACGTATTTGAGCTCCATGAATTCCTGCATGCCCAGCCGCGCCCCTTCGCGGCCCAGCCCCGATTGCTTGGTGCCGCCGAACGGGATCGGCGCGCCGGTGACCTTGGTGCGGTTGACCGCCACCATGCCGAAGTTCAGCGCCCGGCTGACCCGGTAGATCCGGCGCGGGTCCAGTGAATGCACATAGGCGACCAGCCCGTATTCGGTCGCGTTGGCGCGCGCGATTACCTCCTCCTCGCTGTCGAAGGGGGTGATGGGGGCAACCGGGCCAAAGGTCTCTTCGCGCATGATCAAGGCGGTATCGGGCACGTCGGTCAGCACCGTGGGCTGATAGAACAGCGGCCCCAGCGCGTGCCGCGTGCCACCGCAGGCCAGTGTCGCGCCCTTGTCCAGCGCGTCGGCGACATGGGCCTCCTGCTTGGCGACGGCGCCTTCGTTCATCAGCGGGCCGATATCGGGGTCATCCATGCCGCGCCCGAGGGTCAGGGCACGGGTGGCCTCGGTGAACTTGGTACAAAACGCGTCGTAAATCGGACGTTCGACGTAGATCCGGTTGGCGCCCAGGCAATCCTGCCCCGAGGTGGCGAATTTCGCCTTGATCGTCTCGGCCACCGCCTCGTCCAGATCGGCGCCCTTGAACACGATCACCGGCGCGTGGCCGCCCAGTTCCATCACCAGTTTCTTGATCGTCGCCGCCGAGTCCCGGTAAAGGATGCGCCCCACTTCGGTCGAGCCGGTGAAGGACAGCGCACGTACCCGCGCATCGGCGGTCCAGGGCGGCACCACGGTACTGGCCCGGCCCGTCACCACGTTGAACACCCCCGCCGGCACCCCGGCCCGTTCGGCCAGTTCAGCCAGTGCGAGGGCCGACAGCGGGGTCTCGGAGGCGGGATGCGCCACCACCGCGCAGCCGGCGGCCAGCGCGGCGGCGGCCTTGCGCGTCAGCATGGCGGCGGGAAAGTTCCACGGCGTGATCAGGGCCACGACACCGATCGGCTCCAGCCATAGCTCCACCTCGGCATCGGGCAGATGGCTGGTGACCCCCTCGATATTGGGGCGCTTGGCCTCTTCGGCGTAGTACTCGACGAAGGCGGCGGCATAGTCGATCTCGCCCCGCGCCTCGGACAGCGGCTTGCCCTGCTCCAGCACCATGATCCGCGCCAGATCCTCGCGATGCTCGATCATCAGGTCGAACCAGCGGCGCAGGATGGCGGAGCGATCCTGTGGCAACAGGCCAGCCCAACCGGCAAAGGCGGCCTGCGCCGCATCGACCGCCGCCGCGCTTTCTTCGGCCGAGAGGCTGGCCACATCGGCAAGAAAGGCACCGCTAGCCGGGTCGCTCACCACGAAGGTCTCGCCCGAGGCGGCGGCGCACCACTTGCCGTCGATATAGGAAAAGCTGCGCAGCAGACGTTTGTCGGTGATGTCCCTGCGCGCGGATATGGCCGTGTCGGACATGCCTGTGACTCCCTTGTTCGCTGTTGCGAGGGTGTCACGGCCAGGGCAGCAATTGAGACCGAATATCCCGCCGAGAGGAGACGATTCCTCTCATCCGGGTCGGTCAGCCAGAGGAATCCTCTTCCCGCAGCAGAAGATCGAGCGGCGGCACCCCTCCCGATTTCACCGGCTTGGTCACCACATAGGTGAAATAGCGCGCCAGCCCGATCCGGGCCTCGAGCAATTCGTCAATCAGCCGCTGATAGGCGTTGATGTCGCGGGTGACGATCTGGAGCAGGTAATCATAGCCCCCGCCCAGTGCCCAGCAGGAGACGATCTCATCATACCGAGTGACCGACTCCTCGAAGGCGCGGAAACTGGCGGCGGTGTGATCCGAGAGTTCGGCGGCAACGAAAACGGTGACATGCGGCGCCAGTTTGTTCAGGTTTATCCGCGCGTTATAGCTTTCGATCAATCCGGATTTCTCGAGCTTCTTCTGCCGGTTCCAGCAGGGCGTCGGCGACAGGCCGACCCGGTCGGCCAGCGCCGCCTTTGTGATGCGGCCCTCCCCGGCCAGCACCTTGAGAATCTCGATATCGCGTGCGTCGGGCTTGGCCATCTCGCCTCACTGGGTCATCGGTCATCGGGGCACCCCGGGCAGGAACCGGGGCACGGTCCTGCCTATCAGAGCGGCGCAAGAGACGAAACATCTCTTGCGCGCCGCACATCAGGCGCGGATCCGGGTCCCCGCATCGCCGATGGTCTTCATCACGTGGGTCGCGCTGGCGGTGTCCTGCGCCCCGGTGCCGGTCAGATCGACGGTGGTGATATCCTCCGGCGCCTGCCGCCCTGCCCGCATTCCCGCAATCACCTCACGCAGTTCGGTGGGGTTTGGCAGCTTGCCCACCAGCAGCGCGGCAAGGCCGGTGATGCTCCCCCCCCCTTTGGCGACCATTCGATCCTCGCACAAAATCACCTGCATGGCATCGGCCACGCCGCGAATAACCTGCCGTGCGACGAGAATGTCGGACGGGGTGAGAGAGAGGCATCGGCGTCCGCCTTGATGCTGGTGGTTCGGCTGTCCGCGCAGAACACCGACTTGGCCCCCTTGCTGTCAAGGGGCGGCTCAGGCCGGTTCCAACGCCGCGACCTCCAGCAATGCGCCCGCGGCGCGCAGGGTGTCACGCACCGCATCCGGCGTGAAGCGGCCCCGTGCGGTCAGCGCAGCGGCGGTGCCGGCGGCCTGTCCGGTGGCCATGGCGGTGCCCATCACCCGGATCGCCGCGCCCGCCTTGCGGTCTCCATCGGCCAGCCGCCCGGCGCAAAACAGGTTCGGCGTATCGACCGAATGCAGGCAGCCGAGCGGGATCTGATAGGCGGATTTCTCCGGCGGGTAGTCAAAGCTGCTCTTGTAGCTGCCCCGGTCATGCCACTCCGCCCCCCAGGCGCCCAGCGCGATGCAATCGTCGACCCCCTTGCGCGCGACGATCTCATCCCATGTCAGCTGGTGACGGCAATTCATATGGCGCGATTCCCGCGTACCGATCTCTGGCCCGGTCGAGGCGAGATAGGCGTTTTCACAGCCCGGGATGCAGCGCACCACGTCGAGATAGGCCCAGGCCTGGCGCCGCGCATCCGCCTCGGCCCGGCTGAGCGAGCCGGCATCGCGCGGATCGTAATCGACCGAGGCGAGGTAGAGCACCATGTCGCCCGAGACCGGCAGCCGCACGATCACGCAGCGATCCTTGGTCACCGTGCCGGGGGCAAAGCCCTGTGCCGCGATGGCCGCCGCGATCTGGTCGGCGGTGACGGTCACATCCTTGGGGATGCCGCCGAACCGCGTGCCCAGCGTGCCGAGGTTCACGCCGTCGGCGTTGCCGTACCGGGTGCTTGCGCCGCCCAGCGCGGCAAGATCGCCCTCGCCCGTGCAATCGACAAAGGCACCGGCCTGCACCGTGGTCTTGCCGCCGTGATCGGCAAAGCTCAACCCGGTGATCCGGTCGCCGTCGCGCACCGCATCGGTGACGAAGCCGCCGAACCGCACCTCGACACCGGCCTCTGCCGTCATCTCGTCAAACACCCGCTTGAGCGCCTCGGGCTCAAAGGCGGCAAAGACGCCGCGAAACCGCTGCGGTGGGGTCACCGCGCCCCGGGCGCGCAGCCGGTCGATCACCTCGGCGCCGATGCCGCCCACCGCCCTGCGCGGCGGATCGCCCAGCGTGTAGAGGCCGCAGAAGGTCAGCACGTTGCGCATCGTCGCCGCGCCGCCAAGACAGCCGTGACGCTCCAACAGCAGGGTTCTGGCCCCGCTGCGCGCGCTGGCGATGGCGGCGGCACTGCCGGCGGTGCCACCCCCGGCGACGATCACGTCATAGTGGTCCATGCTCATGTCCGCCAACCCAGCAGCCGGCGCTCGATCATGCCGATGACAGTGCTCACCACCACCCCCAGCAGCGACAGGATCACCACCCCGGCGAACAGCCGTTCGAGGTCATAGAGCGAGCCGGCCTGAAGGATATAGGCGCCGATGCCGTATTCCGCGCCCAGCATCTCGGCCGCGACCAGAAGGATGATGGCGATGGCAAGGCTGATGCGCAGCCCCGACAGGATACCCGGCATCGCCCCCGGCAGCACGATCTTGCGCACGATCGACCACCACGACAGGCCAAAGCTCTGGCCCATGCGGATCAGCGTGCGATCGACGTTGTCCACCGCGCCGTAGGTGGCGACCACCGTGGGGGTAAAGGTGCCGAAAGCGATCAGCGCGTATTTCGAGCCCTCGCCGATACCGAACCAGATCACGAACAATGGCAACAGCGCGATCTTGGGGATCGGGAACAGCGCCGCGACCAGCGGCACGAGGCCGGAGCGGACATAGGAGAACAGCCCGATCAGGATGCCGACGCTGACACCGACGCTGGCGCCGATGGCCGCGCCCACCGCCAGCCGCGACAGTGACGGGGCCAGATGCTTGAACAGCAGGCCCGAACTGTACAATTCGCCAAAGGTCTTGAACACGTCCGAAGGCTTGGGCAGGGTCAGCGCGGAAATCCAGCCGGTCCGCGTGCCCCATTCGGCGATCAGGATCAGCACGACAAAGACCGCCACCCCGACCCAGCGCTGCGATCGCGGGGCAAAGCCGCCGCCGCGAAAGGCGATGGTCCGGGTCGGCGGCGTGTCGGCGGCGGGGGGGGGCGAGGTCAGTGTCGCATCAGACATTGAGAAGCTCCGCATCCGCCGCGCGGGCCTCGTCGCGCATCAGTTGCCAAAGGTATTGCTGTTTCAGGTCGAGGTCGGGGTCGCCCATCTGGCGCGCCTCCAGCGGTGTGTCGATCTCCACGATCTCGCGGATCTGGCCCGGGCGGCGGGACAGGACGACGATGGAATGGCCCAGCCGCACCGCCTCGTGCAGGTTGTGGGTGACATAGACGGCCGTGAACGGCTGGCGCACCCAGAGGCTCACCAGATCGTCCATCAGCAGTTCGCGGGTCTGGCTGTCCAGCGCCGAGAGCGGTTCGTCCATCAGCATGACGGCGGGGTTCACCGCCAGCGCGCGGGCAATGGCCACGCGCTGTTTCATGCCGCCCGAAAGCTGTTTCGGCAGCGCATCGGCGAAATCGGTCAGCTTGGTGCGGGCCAGCACGTCGTCGATGATCCGCTTGGCCTGCGCCCCGCGAATGCGATGATCCTCCAGCACCAGCGAGATGTTGCCGCGCACGCTGCGCCAGGGCAGCAGGGCGAAATCCTGGAACACGTAGGTGAGCGGGTTGAGGCAATTCTCCGGCGGTGTGCCGACCTGCAGCACGCGGCCCGATCCGGGCCGCTCCAGCCCACCGATCAGCCGCAGCAACGTGGATTTCCCGCAGCCCGAGGGGCCGACGATACACACGATCTTTCCCGTCGGGATGTTCAGGGTGATGTCGCGCAACACCTCGAACTCCTTGTAGGAATGGCCGATCGCCTCGAGCCTGATGTCCATTGGGGGCCTCCGGAATGGGAATCGGGGCGCGATCCAAGCCGCGCCCCGGGGTCTTGGGGGTGGGTCAGCCGATGGTCTCGACGTAGGAGGGATCGACCAGCGTCTCCAGGGTGACCGCGCTGTCGACCAGCCCCTCGGACTTGAACCAGTCAAGCTGATCCTTGACCGAAGCGATATTGAGCGCCGCGTTCTGGTTCAGGCGCATGGTGCCGTTGATGATCGACGGCGCCGCCTTTTCGCGCGGCCGGTCGGTATAGACATACTTGTGGATCAGGTCGACCATCTCGTTCACGCCGGCATCGCCGCCGGACTTGTCGATCATCGCCGCGTTGTAATCCGCGACCCCGCGCGAGAAACCGGCAAGGAAGCTTTCGGTCATCGCCCGTTCCTCACCGGCATTCTTGGCCGAGGTGAACACGGTGGTGACCTGGTAGTTCGGGATGTAATCCTGCACCGCGCCGATGATATGCACCGCGCCAGAGCCGGCCAGCGGCTTGGCGATATGGGGCACGATGTTCCAGGCGTCGATCTGTCCCGATTTCAGCGCCCCGATCACCGCGCCGACCTTTTGCAGCGGCTTGAACCTCAGCTCGATCCCCTCGGCCTTGGCGACCTGCGAACCGACGTAGTGGAAGGACGAGCCGGTCTGCGTCACCCCGTAGCTCTTGCCGTCCAGTTTCGACGGGTGGTCGATCCCGGCTTGGAAAGCGGCGTCGGAGACCAGGATCTGCTGGCCGTCGATGCCCTCTTCCTCGGCCAGCGCGCCACCGATCACCTTGATCGCACCTTTTTGCGCCAAGGAGATCAGCCCGCCGGAAATCGCGGTGACCGCATAGTCGATATCGCCACTGGCAATGGCCACGGCCATCGGCTGGGCCGCCTGGAAAAAGACCAGCTCGGCATCGAGGCCGGCCTCGGTGAAATAATCACGCTCGACGGCGACAAAGCTGCCCGAATGCGAGGTGAAGCGCAGCGCGCCCACCTTGATCTTGCGATTGGCGGCGATGGCCGGGGCGGCCAGGGCCGTTGCGGCGGCGGTGCCCCCCATCAGGGCCAGTGCCTTGCGGCGGTTCAGTTTGATCATGGTATCCTCCCTAGTGATCTTTTCGTGGTTTTCGGGGTCAGCCCCCGTCTCTCAGCTCGGCCTCGATATCGCGTTCCAGGATGGTGGTCGCGGCGGTTTCGTCACGCACCAGCACCGCGTCGAGCAGCGCCTTTTGCCGCGCCTCGCGAGCCGCGAAATCCAGCCTCCCCTCGCGCAAAAGGGCCAGCCGGAAGCGGCGGCTCTGGTCAAAGAACTTGCGTTGCAGATCGGTCAGCCGCGGGCTGCCGCAGGCCTCGATCAGCGTGGCGGAAAAGGCGCGGCAGGCCTCGTCCCATTCCAGCGCGGTCAGGTCGTCCGGGGTGGCCTGCACCGCCTGTTCGGCCTTGCGCAGGGCATGGTGGGCGGCGATCACCCGCCCCTCCCAGGCGACGGTGCCATGGGTGATGGCAAGGCCCAGCGCCAGCTTTTCAAGCTCGGCGCGCACCATGATGATGTCGCGCAGATCGTCCTCGGTCGCCGAGGTCACGCGAAAGCCGCGCTGCGCGGTGGCCTCGACCAGCCCCTCGGCGCTGAGCATCCGCAGGGTTTCGCGCATCGAGTGGTTCGACCCGCCGTAGCGCCGCCGCAGCGCCTCGATCTTGAGTTTCTGGTTGGGCTGGAGCGCGCCAAAGGAAATGTCGCGCCGCACGGCCGAGGCCAGCATCGCCACAACGGTTTCGTCCTCCTTGGCGTCGCGGCCGAATACCATTGTCATCCTTGCGCAAAAATATTGGACATTTTGCCATTTGTTTCATCATCCGGAAAATCGCGCAAGACTATTTCCGGGACCCGGGCGCCGCGCAGCTATCCTTCGCCAATCTCGATTCGGGTTTCGGTCAGGCGTCATCCGGGCGTTGAGAGGCCGCCTCGTAGCCGCCGATGATGTCCAGAAGTTCCGCCGTGATGACCGCCTGGCGCTGCTGGTTGTGGGTCTTGCGCAACTCCTCGAGCCGGTCGCCGATGCTCTTGTCGGCCGCCTGCATCGCCGACAGACGCTCGGCATGTTCGGCGGCGTGCGACTGGATCAGGGCGCCGATGACCCGCGCCAGCAGCAACTGCCGGATCAACGTGCGGGTCACGCCCTCGGCCGGGCCGAACCGCAGCGGAAGGCGGCGCGAGGGCCAGCGGCGGGCACGTAGCGATGCCAGCCAGTCGGGCGCGATGGGAAACAGCGGCACCTCAACCGGTTCGCTGATCTGTGGCCCGTCCATGCGGTGGTGGAACAGCAGCAGGCGGGAAACACCCTCTTCCGCGCGCCAGTGATCCAGAAGGGTCAGCACCCGCCCGACCGTGGCGGGCAGCGCCTCGATCGTCGCCGGCGCTTCCTCGAGATGCGCCGGCCGGCCCGATTTCACCTGCCATGCGGCCTCGGCGCGGGTCCCGATCACCAGCACCTGGCACAGGTCGGCGTCGATCCCGCTCGCCGCCAGACGCGCCAACGTGAACGCGACCAGCCGTTCGTTGAAGCCGCCGCACAACCCGATTTCCGAGCCGATGACGACGATGCCCACGCGCCCCTCGTCCTCGCCGGCAAACCACGGCGCGCTGTCGGGCAGGTCGCGCAGCGCCGCCTGCAGACCGAGTTCCACGGTTTCGAGATAGTGCCGCAGCGCCTGTTCGGCGGCCTCGTGGCGGCGGATGCCCACTGCCGAGACCGCCTTCATCGTGCGCACCACCGATTGCAGGTCATGGGCGACCTCGATGTGGCGGCTCAGATCCTCAAGCGTTTCCATCCGCCACCCCGTCCAAAGCCGCGCGCAGCGCCAACAGGATCGCCGCGCGGCGCGCCCCTTCGAGCGGCAGGCCACGGGCGATCTCCTCTGCCTCGGGCAGGTCGGAGACCGCCGCACGTACCGCGCCGGCGACGGCGGGAAAGGCGGACAGCGCGATATCGTCCAGAAGCCCCTCGGACACCGCCAGCAACAGGGCGATCTGCTGCGCCACCGGGATCGGTGCGCCCTCGTCCTGTTTCAGGGCCTCGCGCACGGCGCGGCCCCGGACCAGCTGGGCGCGGGTGTCGTCATCCAACCGGGCGCCAAAGCGGGCAAAGGATTCCAGCTCCTCGAACTGCGCGTAGGACAGTTTCAGCGGCCCGGCCACGGCGCGAAACGCGGCAAGCTGCGCCTTGCCCCCCACCCTTGAGACCGAGCGCCCCACATCCACCGCCGGCAGTTGCCCCCGCCGGAACAGCGCCGGCGACAGGTAGATCTGCCCGTCGGTGATCGAGATCAGGTTGGTCGGGATATAGGCCGAAAGGTTCTGCGCCTGGGTCTCGACGATGGGCAGCGCGGTCAGCGATCCGCCCCCGGCGGCCTCGCACAGTTGCGTCGAGCGTTCCAGCAGCCGCGAATGCAGGTAGAAGATATCGCCCGGATAGGCCTCGCGCCCCGGCGGGCGGCGCAGCAGCAGCGACAGCTCGCGATAGGCGCGCGCATGGCGGGTGAGGTCGTCGTAGACGATCAGCACGTCGCGGCCAGCGCGCATGAAGCCCTCGGCGATGGTGGTCGCGGCATAGGGGGCCACGTATTGCAGCCCCGCCGGATCCTCGCCCCCCGCCACCACGACGACGCATTTGTCCATCGCGCCCGCCGCGCGCAGCCGCGCGATCACCCGCGCGGTGGCATCGCCGCGCTGGCCGATGGTGCAATAGACCGAGATCACGTCGCTGCCGACATGGTTCAGGATGGTGTCCACCGCCACCGCCGTCTTGCCGGTCTGGCGGTCGCCCACGATCAGCTCGCGCTGGCCGCGCCCGATCGGCACCAGCGCATCGACCGCCTTGATCCCGGTCTGCAGCGGGCGGGTCACCGGGGCCCGCTCGATGATGCCGGGGGCCGGCGCCTCGACCGGTGCCAGCCGGTCCGCCGCCACCGGCGGGCCATCGTCCAGCGCCGTGCCGAAGGGGTCGATGACCCGGCCGAGCAGCGCCTCGCCAATGGGCACCGAGGCGACCCGACCGCTTCGCCGCGCCCCCTGCCCCGGACGCAACCCTTGTGGATCATGCATCAGCACCACGCCGGTCCGCCCCGGTGCCAGCTCAAGGGCCAGGCCACGTGCACCGCCGTCGAACTCGATCACCTCTTCCGACAGCCCCTCGCGAAAGCCTTCGACCTCGACCACGCCATGCAACACGCGCGAGACCTCGCCGCGTTCCTGCCGTGACAGCGGGACCGGGCGCGCGGCCTCGCGGTCGAGCCGGTCGAACAGGGAATCTGCCAGCCCCTTGAGCGTCATGCGTCCTCCTGCGTTTCTGTTTGCGCCTGCGTGCCATCAAGCAGGGTCGAAACCTCCTGCGCGAAGCGATCCAGGTGGTCGGAGATGGTCCAACCCACGTGTTGCGCGCCCAGCCGCAGCACCAATCCGCAGGGCAGATCGGGATCCTCGGCAAAGACCGGCGTCACCGGCTTGCCCAACAGATCGCCCAGCGCCGCCGCCACCGTCCCCCGCGCCGCCTCGGACAGCGGCAGCGAGGCATGGATTTCCGGCGGCTTGCCGGCGTCAAAGGCCTGGCGCAGCCGGTCGCGATCCGCCTGCGCCAGCCCGCCGAGCCGCGCGGCAAAGGTCCGTGCCATGCGGTCGACAAGGTCCTGGTCGGCCATCTCGGACAGGATGTTGCGCGCCATGATCACGAAGCTGTCGCCGGCGCGATGCCGCAGACGGTCGAGAAAGGCGGATTTCTCCTCCGCGATCTGCGCCTGCCACGCCGTCCGCTGGGCGGTGACCTCGGCCTTGGCGGCGTCGACCAGCGCGCTGCGCCGGACCTCGGCCTCGGCCTCGGCAGCCAGCAACCGGTCGTGGCGCGCCTGCTCCAGCGCATGAATGGCGGCGCGGTGCTCCTCGGCGGCTGCCTCGGCCTTGGCGCGGGCCTGTTCGGCCTCGGTCAGGCGCTGCGCCACGGCCTCCTGCCGGGCCTGCAGGGCGCGGGCCAGCGGACGGTAGAGCGCCCAGCGCAACAGCAGCACCAGGACCAGGAAGTTCACGATCTGGGCGCTGACCGTGAGCCAGTCGATCTGCACCGGTCAGCCCCCCGCGCCCTGTGCGGCGGCCTCGATCGCCCAGTTCCAGAACGGGTTGGCGAACAGCAGGATCATCGCCACCACGAAACAATAGATGGCGGTGGATTCGATCATGGCGAGGCTGACGAACAGGGTTCGGGTGATGGTATTGGCCTCGTCCGGTTGCTGGGCGATGGCCTGCAATGCCTGGGCGGCGGCGCGGGCCTCGCCCAGGGCGGGGCCAATCGAGCCGATGGCAATGGTCAGCCCGGCGGTGATGATCGAAACGGTGGCAATCAGGGTCAGCGCATCCATACGATCCGTCCTTTCGCGTTCAGGCGCGTCATGCGCCGGTTTCCTTGTTTTTTATCTGGTTCTCGGCGGCGCCCGGCTCATCGCCGCTGGCCGAGGCGATATAGACCATCGCCAGAACCGCGATGATATAGGCCTGCACCACCCCGGTCAGCAGCCCCAGGAGCTGCAACAACACCGGGAAAAAGAACGGCACCACCGCCAGCAGCACGGCGACGACAACGGTGCCGCTCATCACGTTGCCATAGAGCCGCACGGCAAGCGCGATGGTGCGCGACAGCTCTCCGATCACGTTGAAGGGGGCCATCAGCGGCGTCGGTTCGAAGTAATGGCGCAGGTATCCCAGCAGCCCGTCCTCGGCGATGCCATAGATCGGCACCGCCAACAGTACGCAAAGCGCCAGTGCCACGGTGGTGGAGAGCGACCCGGTTGGCGACATGAAGCCGGGGATCACCCCCATCAGGTTGGACAGCAGCGTGAACAGGAACAGCGTGCCGATGAACGGCAGGTAACGGCCCGGATCGCCGCCGCCGATCTCGCGGATCTGGTCACGGATCATCCCGATCACCGTCTCGACCCCGAGGCGCCAGCGCGATGTCGGCTCCGGTGTCGCCGCCGCGGCCAGGAGGCCCCAGGTGGCAATGCGACCGCCGATCACCAGCACTGCCATCACCACCCAGGTGTTGACGATGGTGGCCGAGACGCCCCAGTCGCCCAACGGCCCCAGTGGCAGGGTAAAGACGATCTGGCTGTCCGGTGAGATCTGCATCGCCCTAGCCCCGCCGCGCCCGGCGCACCGCGACCGCACGGATCAGCGCGAACCCCGCCAGCGCACCGACCAGCGCCAAAGCCGGCTGCGTTGCAATTGACAGCAGCCCGGCAAACCCCGCCAGCACCACCGCCAGGCGCAGCACCGCCCCGCCGACCAGCGCCAGCGCCCCGGAGCCATCCGGGCGCAGTCGCGCCGCGGCCCGCCAGAGCCACGCCAAATGCAGCGCCCCCAGTGCCGCGCCGGTGAGCACCCCGAGGGCCAGATCGAGCATCATTTCAACGGTCATCCCCGGTCTCCCTTGTTTCCTGCGCCCCGTTGCCCGGTCGCATCCCGGTGCGGCGCACCCACCACCAGGCGTTGAGCGATCCCAGCGCCACCCCGGCCAGCAACCCCATGATGGTCCAGGACGGGCCATCGGCAAATCGCGCGTCGAGCCAGCGACCCAGTGCCACCCCGGCCAGCGTCGGCACCGCGACGGCCCAGCCCACCAGCCCGAACATGCCGACCCCGAACCAGACTGTGTGGTGCCCCTCGCGCCGGGCGCGGACGCGCTGCTCGGCCTTGCGGCCGATGGTGCGGTCCAGCGGTTCGGTCTCGCCCTCCCGACGCGTCATCGCTCGAACTCCATCATGCCGCGAATGGCCCCGGCCTCGAGCCGGGCCAGCGCGGTGCGCGCCGCGCGTTCGCTGTCGTCAAGGGCCAGGAACCGGCGCGCCACCGCATCGCGCAGGGTGGCCAGGTCATCGCCCTCGATGGCGTCGAGCACTGCGACCCGGACCGTGGCGCCGCATTTGACCAGCGTCCCCTCGTCGATGCCCAGCACCCGCTCCTGTCCCGCGTCGTCGATATAGAACAGCAGCCCGGGCGCCAGCGTGGTCACCATGTCGATGTGGCGCGGCAGCAGGGTGAAGGCCCCCTGCGCCCCCTCGGCCGAGAGCTTGCGAATGGCGGTTTTGACCAACCCGGCCGCCGGAACGTACAGTTCCAGCTCCATCCTGTCCGACGGCGCGCTCATGTGGCGGCCTCCGCGTCGGTGATGGAGCCGATCATGAACAGCGCCCGCTCGGGCCGGTCGTTGAAGGCCCCGGACAGGATCTGTTCACAACCCTCCAGCGTCTGGTTCAGCGGGACGCGCCGGCCCTTGGCGGTGGTGAACCGCTCGGTCGCGCGGAACGGCTGGGTGAGGAACCGTTCCAGCCGCCGGGCGATGGCGACGGTGCGGCGATCCTCGACCGAAAGCTGCTCCAGCCCCAGCATGGCGATCACGTCCTTGAGGCTTTCGTATTCCGCCAGCGTCCGGCGTACCGCCCGCGCCACCTTGACGTGACGGGCGGAGGCGGTCGTGGGGGTCAGCATCTTCGAGGCCGATTCCAGCGGATCGACGGCGGGATAAAGCCCCTGCGCCGCCCGCTTGCGCGACAGCACGATGGACGAGGACAGATGCCCGAACACATGGGTCGCCGCCGGGTCGGTAAAATCGTCGGCCGGCACATAGACCGCCTGGATCGAGGTCAGCGCCCCCGAGGCGGTGGAGCAGATCCGTTCCTCCAGTTCGGCGATCTCGGTGCCAAGCGAGGGCTGGTAGCCCACCCGCGACGGCAGTTGCCCCAGCAACCCCGAAACCTCGGCCCCGGCCTGGACAAAGCGATAGATGTTGTCGATCAGCACCAGCACGTCGGTGTTCAGCTCGTCCCGGAAATGCTCGGCAATCGACATCGCCGCATGGCCGACGCGAAACCGCACGGCGGGGCGTTCGTTCATCTGGCCAAACACCATCACCGTGTTGTCGAGCACCCCGGCCTCGGCCATCTCGCGGTGAAATTCCTCGGCCTCGCGCGAGCGTTCGCCAATGCCGCAGAACAGGCTGACCCCGTCGTAGGCCCCCGACATGTTGTAGATCATCTCGGCGATCAGCACCGTCTTGCCCACGCCGGCGCCGCCGAACAGGCCGGCCTTGCCGCCCCGCTCGATCGGGCAGAGCAGGTCGATGGCTTTGATCCCGGTCTCGAAGATCTCGGACTGGGTGCGGCGGTGTTTCAGCGCCGGCGGAGCGTTGAAGATCGAGCGGCGCGGCGCGGCGTCCAACGGCGCACCACCGTCGATCGCCGTGCCGAACAGGTCGAGCATCCGCCCCAGCGTGTCGCGCCCCACCGGAACCTGAAGCCCCTGCCCGGTCCCTCGCAGGCGCGCGCCGAGCCGCACCGGCGCCCCGGCCGACAGCACGAGACCCCGGGCCAGATCCTCGGCCGGGAAAGAGGCGATCTCGATCCGCAACTCGGGATCGTCGAGGCCGACGAAAAGCTCTTGCGCGCGCGGGGCCGGCCCCTCGAGCCTCAACTCGATCATCTGGCCCGAAATCCGCACGATCCGCGCGACCGTATCAGTGGGCGCGCCGGCGCCCTCGGGGGCGCCGGCGGTCGCAGGGGGATCGGATTGCCGCAGATCGGTGGTCATGCACGCTCCGCCTGTCGCGGAACGCGCGCGGGCCAGTCCGGCGCCATCCGCTACCAGAGCAGTCAATCAGGGTTCGGGCCGGGAATCCAGAGCCCATTTGCCGCAGCGCAGCAAGGCCCGGGCCACAACCGATCCGCGACAGATCGGCACGGCACAATGGACCCTGCGGCGCGTTTGGCCTAACACATCATCGGATCATCCAGGTATTTCGTGAGGGGGCAGCAGGACGATGGCGACCAAGAAAACCGAAGAGACACCCGAACAGGTGGCACAGCCCGCCGGGATGTTCGAGACCGCGCGCGAGAACCTGCGCATCGCCTGCGAAAAACTCAACATCCACCCCGATGTCTACGAAGAACTCCAGTTCCCGCGCGAGACCCTGGCCGTCACCCTGCTGATCCGGATGGACGATGGCCGCCGCCGGGCGTTCAAGGCCTGGCGCTGCCGCTACAACGACCGGCGCGGCCCGACCAAGGGCGGCGTGCGGTTTCACCCCAATGTCTCGCTCGACGAGGTGGAGACGCTGTCGTTCTGGATGACGTTCAAATGCGCGGTGGCCAACCTGCCCTTTGGCGGTGGCAAGGGGGGCGTCTGCGTCGATACCAAGACCCTGTCACCGACCGAGCTGGAGCGGCTGAGCCGCGCCTATATCGAGGCCTTCGCCTCGTTCATCGGGCCGGACCGCGACATCATGGCGCCGGACATGTACACCAACGGCATCGTCATGGCCTGGATGTCGGATGAATACGCCTCAATCACCGGCGCGCCGCTGCCGATGGCGATCACCGGAAAGCCGATCGCCTTCGGCGGCACAACCGGGCGCACCGACGCCACCGCGCGCGGCGGCTACCTGGCACTGCGGCACCTGGAATCCTCGCTGGGGCTGGAGCCGGACAAGGCGACCGTGGCGATCCAGGGCTTCGGCAACGTCGGCTATCACTGTGCCAAGCTGCTGCACGCGGACGGCTACAAGATCGTGGCGATCAGCGATTCCAGCGGCGCGATCCACGATCCCGACGGGCTCGATCCGCTGGCGGTGATGGAGCACAAGCATTCCAACCATGGCGTCACCGGCGCCAAGGGCCACGGCAAGACCCGCAAGATCTCGAACGAAGAGCTGCTGGAGCTGGACTGCGACGTGCTGGTGCCCGCCGCGCTGGAGCGCCAGATCACCGAGGAGAACGCAGGCCGGATCCGGGCGCCGATCATCCTGGAGATGGCCAACGGCCCGATCACCCCCGAGGCCGACGCCATCCTGACCGAGGCCGGCTGCGTGATCATCCCCGACATCCTGGCCAATTCCGGCGGCGTGACGGTGTCGCACCTGGAATGGGTGCAGAACCGCTCCGGATTCTACTGGGACGGCTCGCGGGTGCGCGATCACCTGAAAACCACCATGACGACCGAAACCCAGGCGGTCTGGGCGCTGCACAACGAGATGGACCTGTCGATGCGCGAGGCGGCCTATGTCCACGGGCTGCGCCGCATCGCCGAGGCGGTCGAGGCGCGCGGCACCCAGGCCTATTTCGAGCAGTAACCCCCGGCCCGGCGCAGTGCCGCGCTAACCGTCACGCAGGGCGGCGGCCCCGGCGACACCGTCATCCGCCCTGCCGAAACGCCGAGGGCGGCTTGCCGAACTCCTGCGCAAAGGCGCGGGTCATCGCCGCCGGGGTCTGGTAGCCGCAACGCAGCGCGATCTCGGCAATTGAATAGCCCGACTGCTCGGCATAGCGCCGCGCCGTCGTCAGCCGCAGACGCTTGTACACCACCTGCGGCCCGGCGCCGAGATGGGCGTGAAAGGCGCGCGCCAGCGTCTTGGGGTGCGCCCCCATCCGCGCCGCCAGCTGCGGAATCGACAGCGGCTCTTCCAGGTGGGACGACATCAGCGCGATGCAGCCATCGACCAGTTTCGACCCGGTGCTGCGCACCATCCGCCCCGGTGGCGGATCGCCGCGCGCGAACATGAAGAACGAGGCCACCTCGAGGCGCATCGCCTCGCCATGGGCGCGGGCGATCAGCTCCAGCACCAGGTCAAAGGCGGTCATCGCCCCGCCGCAGGTCAGCATCCGCCGATCCATGACGAACCGGCTCTCCTCGGCCTCGACCGCGTCGAAGGTCTCGAAGAACCCGGTCAGCTCGTTCGGGTGGATGGTGGCGCGGTGCCCGTCCAGCAGCCCCGCCGCCGCCATCAGCCAACTGCCGGTGTCCATGCCCGCCACCGCCCCGAAGCGCCGCGCGGCGGCCTTGAGCGCGCGCAGCACCGGCGGGGTGGCGTGACGCTGCACGTCGTAACTGGGCAGCACGAACAGATAATCGCCGCCCGCATGGTCGGACAGGCGGCAATCCGGCAGCACCGGCAAACCGCTGGACGAGGCCACCGGCGCCCCGTCGACAGTGACGAATCTCCAGCGGTACAGCTCCCGGCGGCCCAGCTCGTTGGCAGCGCGCAGCGGCTCGACCGCGTTGGCAAGGCAATGGTTGGAGAACCGCGGGAACAAGAGCACCGCGATCTCCTCTGGTTTTGACGATTGGATGTGCCATTTTCGCATGATTTCAGTCTAATTCCGCATAACCCTGCCCTGCAAGCGCCCTAACTTGAGCGCGAAACGCGACAGGAGGACCCCGCGATGCATTTCGGTTTGAGCGACGAGCAGGAGATGATCGTCTCCACCGTCCGCAGCTTTGTCGAGAACGAGATCTACCCGCACGAGGCCGAGGTCGAGCGTACCGGTCAGGTCCCCGAGGAGCTGGGGCAAGCGATCAAGCAGAAGGTCATCGACCTAGGCTTCTATGCCTGCAATTTCCCCGAAGAGGTCGGCGGCGCCGGCCTGTCGCACCTGGATTTCACCCTGGTCGAACGCGAGCTTGGCCGCGGGTCGATGGCGCTGACGCATTTCTTCGGGCGGCCGCAGAACATCCTGATGGCCTGCAAGGGCGACCAGCGCGAGCGTTACCTGCTGCCGGCGGTGCGGGGCGAGCGGATGGACGCGCTTGCGATGACCGAACCGGACGCGGGCTCGGACGTGCGTGGCATGAAATGCCAGGCGGTGCGGGATGGCGGCGACTGGGTGCTGAACGGCTCCAAGCATTTCATCTCGGGGGCCGATCACGCGGATTTCTTCATCGTCTTCGTCGCCACCGGCGTCGACGAGACGCCCAAGGGCCCCAAGAAACGCATCACCACCTTCCTTGTCGATCGCGGCACCCCGGGGTTCGAGGTGCGCGACGGCTATCGCTCGGTCAGCCATCGCGGCTACAAGAACTGCATTCTCTACTTCGACAACTGCCGCCTGCCTGACGCGCAGGTGCTGGGCGAGGTCGACGGCGGTTTCGACGTGATGAACGAATGGCTTTACGCCACGCGGGTGACGGTCGCGGCCTTTTGCGTGGGGCGCGCACGGCGCTGCTTCGACCATGCGCTGAGCTATGCCGCCGAGCGCAAGCAGTTCGGCCAGCCGATCGGCAAGTTCCAGGGCGTCGGCTTCCAGATCGCCGACATGATCACCGAGATCGACGCCGCCGACTGGCTGACGCTGGCGTCGGCCTGGCGGCTGGACCAGGGGCTGCCCGCCAACCGCGAGATTGCCAGTGCCAAGGTCTATGCCTCGGAAATGCTGGCGCGGGTCACTGACGCCACCCTGCAGATCCACGGCGGCATGGGCCTGATGGACGATTTTCCGATCGAACGGTTCTGGCGCGACGCGCGGGTGGAGCGGATCTGGGACGGCACCAGCGAGATCCAGCGCCACATCATCAGCCGCGACCTCCTGCGCCCGCTGGGGGCGTGATGCGCGGGCTGGACCGACTGCTGCGGCCCCACAGTATCGCCGTTGTCGGCGGCGGGGGCTGGTGCGCCAACGTCATCGAGCAATGCCGCAAGATCGGCTTTTCCGGCGAGATCTGGCCGGTGCACCCCCGCCGCGACACGGTGGCCGGGCTGACCGCCTATGCCGACATCGACAGCCTGCCGAACGCCCCCGACGCCGCCTTTGTCGGCGTCAACCGCGATGCAACGATCGAGGTTGTCGGGCAACTGTCGGCGCGCGGCGCGGGCGGCGCGGTCTGTTTCGCCTCGGGCTTTCGCGAGGCCCAGCAGGAGACCGGCGACGGCCATGCCAAGCAGGAGGCGCTGCTGGCGGCGGCCGGCGACATGACGATCCTCGGGCCCAATTGCTACGGGATGCTGAACTATCTCGACGGCGCCGCGCTCTGGCCCGACCAGCATGGCGGGGTGCCGGTCGAGCGCGGCGTGGCGCTGATCACCCAATCTTCCAACATCGCGATCAACCTGACGATGCAGAACCGGGGCCTGCCGCTGGCCTATGTGGTGACCGCCGGAAACCAGGCCCAGACCGGGCTGTCGGAGATCGCCGCCGCCCTGCTGCGCGACCCGCGCGTGACCGCGCTGGGACTGCATATCGAGGGGATCGACGACCTGCGCGGGTTCGAAGCGATGGCCGAGGCCGCCCGCACCCTGGGCAAGCCGATCGTTGCGCTCAAGATCGGGCGGTCGGACCAGGCCCGGGCGGCAACGGTCTCGCACACTGCCTCGCTCGCCGGCAGCGACGCCGGTGCCGACGCGCTCCTGGCGCGGCTGGGGATCGGGCGGGTGCGTTCGCTGTCCGGCCTGCTGGAGACGCTGAAGCTGTTGCACGTCACCGGACCGCTCAGCTCGCCGCGCATCGCCTCGATGTCCTGTTCGGGCGGCGAGGCCAGCCTGATCGCCGACACCGCGCATGGCAGCGGCCTGGTCTTTCCGCCGCTGGGCGAGCGGCAGCGACAGGCGTTGCGCACCGTGCTGGGGCCCAAGGTGGCACTGGCCAACCCATTGGATTACCACACCTATATCTGGAACGACGAGGATGGGCTGGGCCGAACCTTTGCCGCGATGATGGACGCCGACCTCGCGCTCGGGGTGGTGGTGCTGGACTTTCCCCGCGCCGACCGCTGCTCGGCCGCGGATTGGACCCGGGTGATCCGCGCCGTCGCCCGCGCCGGCAAGATCAGCGGGCGGCCGATGGCGATCCTCGCCTCGCTGGCCGAATTGATGCCCGAGGAGGTCGCGCAACAGATCATCGAACTGGGCATCGTGCCGTTCTCGGGCCTGTCCGAGGCGGTCGAGGCGATGGACGTCGCCGCCGAACTGGGCCGCGCCCGGCCTGCGCCGATGCCGCTTCTGCTGCCACGGCCCGGCGAGGCCGGCACCACCCTGAGCGAGGCCGAGGCCAAGTCCTCGCTGGCCGCCCACGGGGTGCGCATCCCCGCCGCCGAACGCGCGACCGGGGCCGAGGCCGCCGCCACGGCGGCCGCCCGCATCGGCTTTCCCGTCGTGCTCAAGGGCGAGGGCATCGCGCACAAGACCGAGGCCGGCGCGGTGGCGCTGAACCTCCGCTCGGCCGGGGCCGTGGCCGAGGCAGCCCGCGCCATGCCGAGCGAACAGTTCCTGGTCGAACAGATGGTGACCGGCACGGTGGCCGAACTGCTGATCGGGGTGCTGCGCGACCCCGCCCATGGCTACGTTCTGACCCTTGCCTCCGGCGGCACCCTGACCGAGCTGGTCGAGGACAGCGTCAGCCTTTTGGTGCCCAGCCCGCCCGAGGCGGTGCGCGAGGCTCTGGGCCGGCTCAAGCTGTTCCGGCTGCTTTGCGGCTATCGCGGCGCGCCGGCAGCGGATATCGAGGCGATCGTATCGGCTGTCATGGCCGTGCAATCCTATGTCCAGGCGGCGCACCCGCATGAGATTGAAATCAACCCCCTCCTCTGTGGCCCGCATGGTGCGGTCGCGGCGGATGCCCTGATCAGGATCGGAGACTCCCATGACTGACAGCCCCATCAAGACCCACCGCGACGGCCATGTGCTCGAGGTCACGCTGGACCGGCCCAAGGCGAACGCCATCGACCTGGCCACCAGCAAGATCATGGGCGAGGTGTTCACCGATTTCCGCGACGACCCCGAGTTGCGGGTCGCCATCGTCACCGGCGCGGGGGAGAAGTTCTTTTGCCCCGGCTGGGATCTCAAGGCCGCCGCAGACGGTGACGCGGTCGACGGCGACTATGGCAAGGGCGGCTTCGGCGGATTGCAGGAATTGCGCGGGCTGAACAAGCCGGTGATTGCGGCGGTCAACGGGATCTGCTGTGGCGGCGGGCTGGAACTGGCGCTGTCGGCCGATATCATCCTGGCCGCCGATCACGCCAGCTTTGCCCTGCCCGAGATCCGCTCCGGCACGGTGGCGGATGCGGCGACGGTCAAGCTGCCCAAGCGGATCCCCTATCACATCGCGATGGAGATGCTGTTCACCGGCCGCTGGATCGACACCGAAGAGGCCGCGCGCTGGGGCATGATCAACCATGTCTACCCCGCCGCCGACCTGATGGCCGAGGCGCGCAAGCTGGCTGCGCTGCTGGCCTCCGGCCCGCCGCTGGTCTACGCCGCGATCAAGGAGATCGTGCGCGAGGCCGAGGACATGAAGTTCCAGGACGCCATGAACCGCATCACCAAGAGCCAGTTCGCCACGGTCGAGACCCTCTACCGCTCCGACGACCAGCTCGAAGGCGCCCGCGCCTTTGCCGAGAAACGCGATCCGGTCTGGACCGGGCGTTGAGCCGCCGCCCACCCGGCTGACACAGGTCAATGCGCGGTCCCGCTGCTATCAGCCACACTCAAGGCGGCAGTTCGCGCAGGACTCGTCAACAACCGAAGAGGAGCGGCAGGATGGACAGCAGGATTTTCGCGCTGGAGGGGGCACAGTCCCTGGGCGCGGCGGTGGCGGCGGAGCTGGGCCAGCCGCTGGCCGCGCTCGAGGAACGCGGTTTCGAGGACGGCGAACACAAGATCCGCCCGCTCGACGAGGTACGCGGCGCCGATACCTACGTGATCCAGGGGCTGCACGGGGGACCCGACGACAGCCCCAACGACAGGCTGTGCAAGCTGCTGTTCTTCATCGCCACCCTGCGCACCAACGGTGCCGCCCGGGTCACGGCGGTGGTTCCCTACCTCGCCTATGCCCGCAAGGACCGCCAGACCAAGCCGCGCGATCCGTTGACCGCGCGCTACGTGGCGCAGCTTTTCGAGGCGGTCGGCGCCGACCGGGTGATCACGCTGGAATGCCATAACCTCGCGGCCTTCCAGAACGCGTTCCGCTGCGAGACTCTCGCGCTCGACACCCGCGGCGCCCTGCTAGAGCGGGCGGCAGAGCTGGCCGGGGATGGCGCGATCAGCGTCGCCTCGCCCGATCCCGGCGGGGTCAAGCGGGCGCAGCTGTTCCGCGAGGCGCTGGAGGCGCGGCTGCAACGCCCGGTGGGCTTCGCGCTGATGGAAAAACGGCGCAGCGGCGGCACCGTCACCGGCAGCCTGATCGCCGGCGACGTGGCCGGCGCGCGGGTTCTCATCATCGACGACATGATCGCCTCGGGCGGGACGATGACCCGCGCGGCGCGGGCGATCCTGGACCTGGGCGCGCGCGATGTCTGGGCGCTGGCCGCGCACGGGCTGTTCACCGGCGGCGCGGAGGCGGCGCTGGCCGACCCGGCGATCACCGGCTGGATCGTCACCGACACGGTGCCGCCGTTCCGGCTGACCGAAGCGATGGCGCAAAGGGTCGAGATCGTCAGCGCGGCGCCGCTGCTGGCGCGGGCCATCGACCGGCTACAGCGCAACCGCCCGGTCACCGACCTTCCGGCGGCGGGCGCATGAACTCGGGCCGGCACGACAGCGCGACATAGCCCCGCGCCTGCGGGCGCCACTTCCACGGGGTGCGTTCCGGCTGCACCACCAGATGCAGCAGCGCCAGCCGCGCCCGCAACAGCGCCCGGTAGCGCCAGTAGAACTCGGCCAGAACCGGCGGCGGATCGCCCAGCGCGGCGCCAAGACCACGACAGAGCGCGCCGGCCACCCACTCCGGCCCCAGCTTGGCGCATTCCATCCCCAGAAAGGCGATCTCGTCCAGCGGATCGACCAGCCGCAGGGCACGGTTGAACTCGAGGCAGTCGATGATCACCGGCGGGTCGGTCAGGAACACGTGCTCGGGCCGCAGATCGCCATGCCCCTCGACCACCTGCCCCTCCTCCGCCCGTCGCAGCAGAAGCGGACGCGCCTGGGCGTAGGCCCGGTCATAGGCGTCGAGGGCGGCGTCAAGCTCAGGCGCGCCCAGCGCCAGCGCCGGATCGGTCAGCACCGCGTGCGTCTTTGCGAACTCGGCGGCGAATTGCGCGGCATAATCCTCCGGCACGATCTCGGCCGGGGGCAGCGCGCGATAGAACCCCTGCAACACCCCGGCAACCTGCCCGATATGCGCCGGCGTCAGCTCCCCGGCCCCGATCATGCGCTCGAGGTTGCGCGCCTCGGGCAGCCGGCGCATTTCCACCAGCCACTCCACCACCTGCCCGCCCGGTGCATCGAGCGACAGCCGCCCCTCCGGCCCCATCACCAGCGGGCGCGGCACGGCGTAGACTTCGGCTGCGAGGCGGCGGTTCAGATCCACCTCGTCACGCACCGCGACGGCGCGTTTCTCCAGCGTCGAGAAATCGAGGAAATCATAGTGAACCGGCTTTTTCAGCTTGAACACCTTGGGACCAGCCAGGAACACCCAGGACATGTGGGTTTCCACGATCTCCACCTCGGCCGGGCCGTGGCTGTAGATGCCGGGATCGGACAGGAACCGGACCTTGTCCCCGACCGGGACCTCGGCGCCGGCAAGGGCGGTCTTGTTTTCCGTCATGTCGCGCTTTTCGTGTCCCTGCCCCAACCCTCGCACAGGTGTGCCATCGACGCGGCGCGGCGCCAACAGCGAATTCCGTCGCAGGGGACGGATGGTCGCCCGACCCCCGGCGCCTGTTTTTTACTCAAACAGATCCGAATTTCGAAATATGTCAACGGACAGCTGCCGCGTTCCCAATATGGCAGGCCGACAAGGACGCCCGATCGGCCCGCGCGCGGGCTGCGACAAAGCTCGTCTCGCCACTGCGCGGTTTTTCTGGCACAGTCACCCGGCGCCCCGGGGTGCCGCCGCGACCGATTGGCGTTTTGCCATTGCAGATCCCGGACCGGCACCGTCTTCTGGAGGTGAACCGGCGGAACTTCCATCCGTTGGCCGGGCGTACAAAACGGCCCTGGAATTGTACGGAACACGATGACCGCGAAACTTGACCTGCTGGTGTTCTCCGACCTCGACGGAACCCTCCTGTCCCACCACGATTACAAATGGACCGCCGCCGAGGCCGGTTTGCGCGCATTGCGACGGCTCGGCGCCGGGGTGATCCTGGCCACCAGCAAGACCGCCGCCGAGGTCGCACCGTTGCGGGCCGCGATCGGGTTTGCCGACTGGCCCGCCATCGTCGAGAATGGCGGTGGCCTGCTGGAGCCGGGCCAAACCGGCGATGCCGACGCGGGCACCTACGCGCAGGTCCGCGCGCGTCTCGCCACCCTGCCGCGCGGCTTTCGCGGCTTCGGGGACATGACCGCGACAGAGATCGCCGCCGAAACCGGCCTTGCGACCGGGGCCGCCGCCGATGCCAAGGTGCGGCAGTACAGCGAACCGGGGCTCTGGAACGGGTCGGAGGAAGGGTTGGCCCGGTTTCTCGAGGCCGCCAGCGCCGCCGGGCTCACCGCGCGGCGCGGTGGGCGGTTCCTCAGCCTGTCGCTGGGCGGGACCAAGGCCGACCGGATGGACGCGCTGTTGCGCCGCTATGCCCCGCGCCATTCCATCGCGCTGGGGGATGCGCCAAATGACGTCGAGATGCTGGAGCGCGCGGAGTACGGCGTGATCGTGCGCAATGACCATTCGTCACCGCTGCCGCCACTGGCCGGCGAGGACAGCGGGCGGATCCGCCGCACCGCGCACGAGGGACCACAGGGCTGGGCCGAGGCGATCTCGGCGCTGCTGCAAGACTTGAAACTGACCAAGGAGCCGATCGGGCATGGCTGATTTCCACCAGAACGGAAACATCACGACACTGCACAACCTGCGCACGCGCTCGCTCGATGATCTGACATACGAGCTGTCGACCTATGCCGAGACCCGCAAGATCACCCTGATCCTGCCCAGCCTCTATTCCGAGTTGGAGGGGCCGGCGCTGGCGCATATCGTCGACGAGCTGACCCAGGTGCCCTACCTGCACCGGATCGTGATCGGGCTGGACCAGGCCGACGAGGACCAGTTCCGCAACGCGCAGCGGTTCTTTGCCCGCCTGCCGCAGACCCACACGGTGATCTGGAACGACAGCCCGCGCATGCAGGCGTTGCTGCAACGGCTCGACGCGCTTGGCCTTGCCCCGAAGGAGCCGGGAAAGGGGCGCAACGTCTGGACCTGCATGGGCTATCTCATCGCCTGCGCCGACAGTTCAGTGATGGCGCTGCACGATTGCGATATCCTCACCTATGATCGCGAGATGCTGGCGCGGCTGATCTACCCGGTGGCCAACCCGGCGTTCCCCTATCAGATGGCCAAGGGCTATTACCCGCGCATCGGTGACGGCAAGCTCAACGGCCGGGTGACGCGGCTGCTGGTCAGCCCGCTGCTGATCGCGCTCAAGCGGGTGGTGGGGGATCGCGACTACCTCGATTACCTCCGCAGCTTCCGCTACCCGCTGTCGGGCGAATTCGCCATGCGCACCCCCACCCTGCCCGACCTGCGCATTCCCTCGGACTGGGGCCTTGAGATCGGCGTGCTGTCCGAGGCCTGGCGCAACCTGGCGCCGCAATCGGTCTGCCAGGTGGAAATCTCGGATGCCTATGACCACAAGCACCAGGAACTATCGCCCGAGGACGCCGACCGGGGGCTGAGCCGGATGTCCACAGACATCTGCAAGGCGATCTTCCGCAAGCTGGCCGCCGATGGCACGGTGTTCACCCCGAACGTGTTCCGCACGCTCAAGGCCACCTATTACCGCTGCGCGCTGGATCTGCTGGACGGCTATTATGCCGATGCGCGGATGAACGGGCTGGCGGTGGACCGCCACAAGGAAGAGAAGTCCATCGAGCTTTTCGCCGAGAACATCATCCGCGCCGGGCAGATATTTCTCGACTACCCGCACGAAAGCCCGTTCATCCCGACCTGGAACCGGGTCCACGCGGCCGACCCGGAGTTCCTGCCGGACATGCGGCGAGCGGCGGCGGCGGATCTCGAGGAGTTCGGCGCGGGTTGAAGCCCGTCCACGCGCCCTGCCCGTTCAGCGGTTCGAGATCCAGCGGCACTGGTAGGGCGCAAAGGGGATGTCCGGCCCGGTCGCGACGATCTCCTTGCCGGTCAGAAGGTCGACCCAGCTGTCGTCCTCGATCAGGTTGATGCGGGGCGGGCTCAACAGCACCGTCTCGCTGCTGACGTTGTGGATGGCAAAGATCGACTGGCTGCGATCGAGGCTCTGGCGCCAGACCCCGAACAACCTGTCATCGAGGCTCAGGGTGAACTGGGTGGCGTTGGGGTGGAACGCGGGCTGTTTGGCGCGGATGCGCAGCCGCTCGGACATCCCGTGCAGCACGTGCGACTGCTCCGAGGTGGGATCGTCCAGCAACGCCAGCAAATCCGGGTAATGCCAGCGGTGCCGGTTGATGGCACGGTTCATGCCGCGCCGCTCGACGCCCTCGTGATCGTTGGGCGTGGCCAGCAGCGAGTGGATGTAGAAGGCCGGTATCCCCTCGAGCGACATGACGATGGTCTGCGAACACAGAAACCGCGCGATGTGATGCGCGTCCTCGCCGTCGAAGGTTCGACGCATCGCATCGAACAGCGAACAGTTCAGCTCATAGGGCTCCTCGCCGCCCTGCGGCAGCGCCCGCATCGAGACCAGCCCGCCAGCCTGCTGCACGGTGTCGATCATCCGCGCCTTTTCCTCGGGCGGCAGCACCCCCTCGGCCGGGCGCATGCCGATGCCGTCATGGCTGGCGGTGAAGTTGAGATAGGCACAGCCCAGTTGCGCCGGGGGCATCGCCGATTGCCACTTGTGCAGATAGCGCGCGGTGCCCGATTGCATTGCGTGCAGGATCAGCGGCGGCAGCGGGAAATTGTAGACCGCATGCGCCTCGTTCCGGTTGCCGAAGTAACTGAGGTTCTCGGTCCGCGGAACGTTGGTCTCGGTCAGCAGCACGACGGTTTCCACCGCGTAATCGCACAGCAGCCGCATCAGTTGCACGATCGCGTGGGTCTGCGGCAGGTGGATGCAGGAGGTGCCCGCCTCCTTCCACAGGAAGGCCACCGCATCGAGCCGCAGGATGCGCACGCCCGCGTCGATATGCAGGCGGATGATCCGCAGCATTTCCAGCAGCACCTCGGGGTTGCGGAAATCGAGGTCCACCTGATCGTGGCTGAAGGTGCACCAGACATGGCGCGGCCCGTCCTTGGTTTCCACCTCCTGCAACAGCGGCGTGGTGCGGGGGCGGACCACCGCCGAGAGATCCTCTTTCGGGTCGGCCTCGAAAAAGAACCGGTCATAGGGCGCCTGCCGCTGGCGATAGGCGTTGAACCACGGCCCCTGGCTGGACACGTGGTTGAGCACCAGGTCCGACATCAGGTGGAATTCCGACGCGATCCGCCCGATGTCGGCCCAATCGCCCAGTTGCGGATTGACCGCCCGGTAATCGGTCACCGCGAACCCGTCGTCCGAGGTGTGCGGAAAGAACGGCAGGATATGCACGCCGCTGACCACGTCGGACAGGTGACGGCGGAGAAAGTCGTGCAGCAGGTCCAGTGGCTTGTGGCTGCCGTCGGTGATCGAGTTTCCATAGGTGATCAGCAGCGCGTCCTGCTGCGACCAGAGCCGGTTGCTGGGGGTGCGGGCGCGTTGTCGGCGGTGGGTGCCCTCGGGCCAGAACGCCTCGACGATCTGGCTGACCACGATATCGGCGTCATAGTCGGGATAGATCCGTCGCACCCTGTCGGTGAGCCGCGCGTTGAAGGCATTGATCGTTTGGGACACCTTTGGGCGGCTCCTGCGTTGTTGCGCGTCGGTTCGGTCGGCGCGGTCCCGGTGCGCGCTTTGCACCGGTCGTCCGACCCGCCCCAGTAGGTCCGCGAAGATGCCGCATCGTCAAGGGGGCGGACGGCCCGGCCCGGCGGTCCGCGCGGGCGCCTGATCGCGGGATCTCTGGCCCGCCCCCGGCACAAGACAGGCCGAAACCTTGGGAAACCGCGCGCAATACCGGGCGGCGGCCCTCTCTTCACGCCGCATTGACTGCGCGTCATGTGCCCACAAAACAGGCGGACCGACGCTGTGTGACTGAAAATTAGCCACCCCGACGCACTGTACCCGGAAAATCTGCAAGAACCGTTCCCGGATTTGCGGACCCCCATGCCACCAAAAGGGCGCTGCAACGCAGAAGACTGTGCCAATGCGGTGCCCGGCGCCCCTCCTTCAGGCCGCCGCGTCACCGCATCGGTGCACAAGAATACCAAGGGGGGACGCATGCCGCCGATCCGGCGTCATGACCACGGTCGCCCCACATAAACGGGTTCAACAAGGGGACATTTTTTAATGACACGTAAACTACTTCTCACCACCGCGGCCGCTGCCATCGCCGCCGCCGGCCTTCCGGCCTTTGCGCAGGACTGCCCGATCAAGGTGGGGGTTCTGCACTCGCTTTCCGGCACCATGGCGATCTCGGAAACCACGCTCAAGGACACCATGTTGATGCTGATCGACGAGCAGAACGCCAAGGGCGGTCTGCTGGGCTGCGAGTTGGAGGCGGTGGTGGTCGACCCTGCCTCGGACTGGCCGCTGTTCGCGGAAAAGGCGCGCGAACTGCTGACCGTGCACGAGGTCGACGTGATGTTCGGCAACTGGACCAGCGTCAGCCGCAAATCGGTGCTGCCGGTGATCGAGGAGTTGAACGGGCTGCTGTTCTACCCGGTGCAATACGAGGGCGAGGAAAGCTCGAAGAACGTGTTCTACACCGGCGCCGCGCCGAACCAGCAGGCGATCCCGGCGACCGATTATTTCCTCGACGAGCTCGGGGTCGAGAAATTCGCGCTGCTGGGCACTGATTACGTCTATCCGCGGACCACCAACAACATCCTCGAAAGCTATCTCAAGTCCAAGGGCATCGCCGAAGAGGATATCTTCGTCAACTACACCCCCTTCGGTCATTCCGACTGGTCCAAGATCGTCGCCGACGTGGTGGCACTGGGGGCCGACGGCAAGAAGGTCGGCGTGATCAGCACCATCAACGGTGACGCCAACGTCGGCTTTTACAAGGAGTTGGCGGCGGCCGGCATCTCGGCCGATGACATCCCCGTGGTCGCCTTCTCGGTCGGCGAAGAGGAGCTTTCGGGCCTCGACACCGCCAACCTGGTCGGCCACCTGGCGGCGTGGAACTACTTCCAGTCGGCGGAGTCCGAGGCCAACGACGCCTTCATCGCCGCGTGGAAGGCGAAGATGGGCGAGGAGCGCGTCACCAACGACCCGATGGAGGCCCATTTCATCGGCTTCAACATGTGGGTGAACGCCGCGACAGAGGCCGGCACCACCGAGGTGGACGCGGTGCGCGAAAAGATGTGGGGGCAGGAATTCCCCAACCTGACCGGCGGCACCGCCGTGATGGGCGTGAACCACCACCTCGCCAAGCCGGTGCTGATCGGCGAGATCCAGGACGACGGACAGTTCGACATCATCAGCCAGACCACCGAAGTGCCGGGCGACGCCTGGACCGACTATCTGCCGGAATCGGCGGTCCTGATCTCGGATTGGAAGGATCTCGGCTGCGGGATGTACAACACCGAGACCAAGTCCTGCGTGCAGATCAAGTCGAACTACTGATGTGACACCTGAAACCTACCGGGGGCGCAGCCGTGCCCCCGGCCTTTTCCGGGGTGACGCATGACCAAGACCTTTCAGAAGCTGATTTTCTGCCTGTCCTTCCTGCTGGCCGCGCCCGCGCTGGCGCAGGACGCGCAGGCCCCGATCCAGCAATTGTTGCAGGCCCATGGCGAGGTGATCGCCAAAAGCTCGCGCAAGACCATCGGCCCGGCCATCGACGCGCTGGCCGCCAGCGGGCTGCCCGCCGCGCAGCGGGTGCTGGAACGCTGGCAGGCCAAGCAGATGTGGCGCGACAAGAAAAGCGGCCTGTTCGTGCTGGCCGAAGAGATCGACCGCGACACGATCCGCATCTTCGATCCCGCCGACGGCACCGAGATCGGCGCGGTCCCCGACAAGGGCTTCAAACAGCTCAAGCCCAACTCCGGCATTCGCGGCATGATCGGCGCGGCGCTGGTGCAATTCCAACTTGGCGATCCCGACCCGATCACCCGCGCCACCGCGCTGGATGCCATCGAACGCGATCCCGAGGCCTCGCATCTTGCCGCGCTGCGCAAGGTTGTCGGCAACGAGGGCGACCCGGCGCTCAAGGCCCGCAAGGCCCGACTGGAACGGCTGCTGACCATCCGCTTCGACGAGGATGACGCCGCCCGCATCAAGGCCATCGAGAGCTTTGCCGGCGATCCGGCGGTGGACGTGCGCGCCACGCTGAACCCGCTGGTTGCGACCCGGATCGAACTCGCCGAGACCGCGCCGCAGGGTGACGACGTCGCCCGCGTTCTGAAACCGGGCGATCCCGCCCTGCCCCGGACCGAGGCCTATGCGCTTTTGGTCGAGGCGGGCATCGCCCCCCCCATCCTGACCCGCGCGGACAAGCGCGCGGCCCTTGTCGCCAACATCCGCGACGGCGCCGTCGGCGGCTACCGGGTGGCCCAGCTCGATACCGAGGCCAATCGCGACGCCGCCTATGCCAGGCTGGTCGCCACCGGCGACGCTCCCGCCGCCGCCAGCGAAGACGAGATCAACGCCACGCTGGCCGCTTACGTGTTTTTCGAACGCTTCACCGGCGCGCCCCCGGCAGTGGCCCGCGCGGCGCTGGCCGCGCTCGGGGACATCGAGACCAAGGTCAACCTGAACCGCACCGCCGATCTGGTGCTGGACGCGCTGTCGCTGGCCTCGATCTATTTCCTTGCCGCCATCGGACTGGCCATCACCTTTGGCGTGATGGGCGTGATCAACATGGCGCATGGCGAATTCATCATGATGGGCGCCTATACCGGCTATGTCGTGCAGCAAATCATCCCCGACTACACGATCTCGATCCTCGTGGCGCTGCCGGTGGCCTTTGCGGTGACCTTCGGCGCCGGGGTGGCGATGGAGCGTCTGGTGATCCGCTGGCTGCGTCACCGTCCGCTGGAAACCCTGCTGGCGACCTTCGGCATCTCCATCGCCCTGCAACAGATCGCCAAGAACATCTTTGGCACCCAGGCCCGTCCGCTGACCTCGCCCGCATGGCTGGACGGGTCGCTGGTACTCAACGACATCGTCTCGATCAGCTATATCCGCATCGCGATCTTCGTTCTGGCGCTGCTGTTCCTCGGGCTGTTCCTCTTCGTGATGAACCGCACGCGGATCGGGCTCGAGGTGCGCTCGGTCACCCAGAACCCGCGCATGGCCGGCTCGATGGGGATCAACCCGGACCGGATCAACATGCTGACCTTCGGCCTCGGCTCGGGCATCGCCGGGATCGCCGGCGTCGCGATCGGGCTTTACGCCAAGGTCACCTCGGAGATGGGACAGGATTACATCGTGCAAAGCTTCATGACCGTGGTGGTCGGCGGCGTCGGCAACATCTGGGGCACGCTGGTCGGCGCCACGCTGGTCGGCACGATGCAAAAGGGGATCGAATGGTTCAACCCGTCGAACACGCTGGCGGCGCAGACCTACATGATCCTGTTCATCATCCTGTTCATCCAGTTCCGTCCCCGGGGCATCATCGCCCTCAAGGGCCGTGCGGCGGAGGCATGAGATGAGCGATATGACCCTCTCCGCCCCCGCCCGCCGCGCGCTGGTGCTGCGCCACCCCTCGGTGCTGGTGTTCCTTGTCGTGCTGGCGCTGTTCACGCTGGGCGTGACACTCCTGTCCGAGGGCATGGGTGTGGGCGTGATCTCGACCAGTTTCGTCAAGACGCTGGGCAAGACCCTGTGTTTCTGCCTTGTCGCGCTGGCGATGGACCTGGTCTGGGGCTATTGCGGGATCCTGTCGCTGGGGCACATGGCGTTTTTCGGCCTTGGCGGCTATGCCATCGGCATGTGGCTGATGTACGAGCGCACCCGACAGATCGTCGCCGAAAGCCTCACCGCCGCCGAGCTGCCCCCCACCGCGCAGGAAATCTCGGACGGCATCGCCAGCCAGATCTTCGGCGTTGTCGGCGCCTCGGAGTTTCCGCCGATCTGGTCCTTTGCCCAATTCCTTCCGCTGCAACTGGCCGCCGTCGTGGTGGTGCCGGGACTGCTGGCGCTGGTGTTCGGCTGGCTGGCGTTCCGCAGCCGGGTGACCGGGGTGTACCTGTCGATCCTGACCCAGGCGATGACGCTGGCGCTGTCGCTTTACCTGTTCCAGAACGACAGCGGCTTGCGCGGCAACAACGGCTTGTCGGGGCTGCAGAACCTGCCCGGCCTCGATCACGTCCCGCAGGCAACGGTGTCGCTGTGGTTCTTCTGGGCCTCGGCGCTTGCGCTGGGGGCGGGTTACCTGTTCTGCGCCTGGCTGGTGTCGGGCAAGTTCAGCTCGGTCGTGCGCGCCATCCGCGATGACGAGGCACGGGTGCGGTTCCTGGGCTATCCGGTCGAGGCGTTCAAACTGGTGGTCTTTACCCTGACCGCCGTGATCGCCGGGATCGCCGGGGCGCTGTATTACCCGCAGGCGGGCATCATCAACCCGGCCGAGGTAGCCCCGATCGCCTCGATCTACCTTGCGGTCTGGGTCGCCATCGGCGGGCGCGGGCGACTTTACGGCGCGGTGATCGGCGCGGGTTTCGTCTCGCTGCTCTCGACTTGGTTCACCGGCGGACAGGCGCCCGACCTCGTGCTCGGGCCGCTGCGCATCCAGTGGGTCGACTGGTGGACCGTGCTGCTGGGGCTGTCCTTTGTCGCGGTCACCCTGTTCGCGCCCAAGGGCATCGGCGGGTTGGTCGACCTGATCGGCCATATCAAGAGCCCCGACCGCCACGGCGCCGCCCTCGGCCCCGATGCCGGGGCCCTGCGCGAAAAGGAGGCCGACGAATGACCAGCCTGCTCGAGGTCTCCGGCGTCTCCGTCTCCTTCGACGGGTTCAAGGCGATCAACAACCTGTCGTTCCGGATCGGCGAGGGCGAGTTGCGCGCGGTGATCGGACCGAACGGCGCGGGCAAGACCACCTTCATGGATATCGTCACCGGCAAGACCCGCCCGGACGAGGGCAGCGTCACCTTTGGCGAAAAGGGCGTGTCGCTGCTGTCGCTGTCGGAAAGCCGGATCGCGCAGATGGGCGTCGGGCGCAAGTTCCAGCGCCCCACCGTGTTCGAGGATCAAACCGTCGCCGACAACCTGATGATGGCGCTGAAAAAGGACCGCAACCCCTTTGCCGTGCTGCTGTTCCGGCCGAAAGCCTCAGACCTGGCAAGGGTGGAGGAACTGGCCGGTGAAATCGGCCTCTCCGACGCCCTGCATCGAAAGTCGGGCGAGTTGAGCCACGGCCAGAAACAATGGCTGGAGATCGGTATGCTGCTGGCGCAGGAGCCGCGCCTGCTGCTGGTCGACGAACCGGCGGCGGGCATGACACTGACCGAGCGCGAACACACCACCGACCTGCTGAAAGAGGCAGCCAAAACCCGCGCCGTGGTGGTGGTGGAGCATGACATGGAATTCGTGCGCCGCCTCGACTGCAAGGTCACGGTGCTGCACGAGGGGTCGGTGCTGGCCGAGGGGTCGCTGGACCATGTGACGGGAAACGAAGACGTGATCGAGGTCTATCTTGGGCGCTGACATGCTGCATATCGAGGGGCTGACGCTGCATTACGGCGGCAGTCAGATCCTGAACGGAATCGACCTGACCGCAAAGGTGGGCGAGGTCACCTGCGTCATGGGCACCAATGGTGTCGGCAAGACCAGCCTGATGAAGGCGATCTCGGGCACCCACCCCCGCTCGGACGGGAGCTACATGCTCGACGGCGAGACCGTGGGGCGGGCGCCGGCCCATGTCCTCGCGCGCAAGGGGGTCGGCTATGTCCCGCAGGGGCGCGACGTCTTTCCGCTGCTGACGGTACGCGAGAACCTCGAGACCGGCTTTGCCTGCCTGCCCCGCAGCGAGCATTTCGTGCCCGACGAGATCTTCGAGCTGTTCCCGATCCTCAGGGATTTCCTGCACCGGCGCGGCGGCGACCTCTCCGGCGGGCAGCAGCAACAGCTTGCCATCGCGCGGGCGCTGATCGCCAAGCCTAAGCTGCTGTTGCTGGATGAACCGACCGAGGGCATCCAGCCCAACATCATCCAGCAGATCGGCCGGGTCATCGAACGGCTGCGCGACAAGGGCGAGATGGCCATCGTCTTGGTCGAGCAGTACTTCAGCTTTGCCCATGACCTCGGCGACAGCTTTTTCGTAATCGAACGCGGCGCGGTCAAGCTGAGCGGGCGCAAGGAGGCGCTCTCCTGCGACACCCTCATGCAGAGCGTATCGGTCTGAAAACCGCAAATCGGGCGCTGTCCTCAACACGTCGGTTCACCGCCATGCGCCCGATTTGACGTGTCAGCTCAGCCCACGCGCCACGATGGGATTCAGCTTTTCGGGCTCGGACATTATCGCCATATGTCCCCCCCGAACGACCTTTTCAAAGTGCCAGTCCGAGCAGTGACCTCTCATCAACTGAATGATCTGGTCGATTGATCGAACGGTATCCGCAGCTGAAATCACCGTTGTATCCTTCGGCAAGCCCTTGCCCCATTCGGACAGGGGCGTTCCCTCGTTCATCACCGCATCCCATTCGTGGAAATTCGGCTTCATTGCCTCCGCAAACCTCGATCGGCGGTCATCCGGCATTGCCTCCCAGCTTCCGGCCCCCGTCCAATAGTCCGCGAATACCTCGGCAGCGGTTTCCCACGATCCCGATTGTCCGTTTTCCCTGATCGTGTCCCGCAGTCTGACCGCCTCTCGGTAGCCATCTCCAAGTCCTTGCTGTTGAAGGAGGTAGAACGGGTTTGGCTCGATCAGCACCAAGCGCCGCACCCGGTCCTTGTGCATCAGGGCGACCTTCATCGCGACGCTGCCACCGAATGAATGCCCGACCAGTGAAATCTTGCTGCCATCGGACGGCAGGAACGGTTCTACAAGTTTCGCCTGATCCTCCAAAGTCTGCGGCCTGCCGTCTGTCCATGCGCGTGTTTTTCCGTACCCAAACAGATTGACAGCCACCACATGGAAGTCGGGGGCCAACATGGTCATCAAGCTTCGCCATTGCTTGGCACCGGCGGCGCTGGAATGGATCAGAACAACTGTTTCCCCGTGGCCTGCTTCAATAAAGTCAGGTTTTTCCGTCGGCATGAGCCCACCTAAAAATTCAGGATAATCTGTATCTTAACATAAAACGAAGGGGCTTGATACGCGCTTGGTTTGCTTGCGGAACCCACCTGCCGCCTCGTCCGCATGGCCGTGATCCACGAAACGACGCCCACGTGGATTTCCGCGGGGCGGCCCTCCGGTGGCCCCCTGTCGCACCGCGCGCCCATCCGGGGCGGTTCGCCACATCCGGCACGGGGTTGAGCCTGGCCCCTGCCCCATTTTCTGCCCCGAAACACGGCCGGAGTCCGCCAATGCATTCCCAGATATCGTCATAGTTTTCATATTTTCTTATATAAATCAAGATATTGATTGAATTTAATATGCCTACATATTTATTCTTGACGTTATATAGTAAGTACAGATATTGCTTGCACTGTCGATCAAGACACCCATGATGGGACGAGGGAGGAACGGGCATGCAATTTTATCTGGACGGATTTCGCGGCGGCGATCCCGATATCAAGACCGCCGCACCGGGTCGGCGGGACCGCGGACCGCATGCGCCGCTGCCGGAACAGGTCGACGTGCTGATCGCCGGCTGCGGCCCTGCCGGCCTCTGCCTTGGCGCGCAACTGTCCCGGTTCCCCGACATCGACACCATGATCGTCGACCCCAAGCCCGGCCCGATCGAGAAGGGCCAGGCCGACGGCGTCAACACCCGCACGATGGAGATGTTCCAGGCCTTCGGTTTTGCCGAGACGGTCAAGCGCGAGGCCTATTGGGTCAACCAGGCTGCCTTCTGGGCCGCCGACCCCGAGAACCCCGCGCAGATCCGCAGGATCGGCCGGGTGCAGGACGTCGCCGACGATTCCTCCGAAATGCCGCACACGCTGCTCAACCAGGCGCGGGTGCATGAGCTGTTCCTCGACGTGATGCGGAATTCGCCCACGCGACTGGAACCGGATTATTCCTGGGCGGTCAGGGACGTCACCATAGACACCGGCACCGAGGACCACCCGGTGACCGTGACGCTGGAAAACACCGGCGTGAACGCGGGCGAGACCGCCACCGTGCGGGCCAATTACGTGGTGGGCTGCGACGGCGCGCGCTCCAAGGTGCGCAAATCCATCGGCGGCGAGCTTCACGGCGACGCGGCGCACCAGGCTTGGGGCGTGATGGACATCCTCGCCAACACCGATTTCCCCGACGTGCGCCAGAAATGCCTGATCGCCTCGGCGACCGAGGGCAACATCCTGCTGTTGCCGCGCGAGGGCGGCTACCTGTTCCGCCTCTACGTGGAACTGGACAAGCTGAACCCCGACGAGCGGGTCAGCAGCCGCAATTTCACCGCCGCCGACATGATCGCCTCGGCCAACCGGATCCTGGCCCCCTATACCATCGACGTTAAAGAGGTGGTCTGGTGGTCGATCTATGAAATCGGCCACCGGATGACCGACCGCTTCGACGATGTGCCCGAGGGCGCGGCGGACCGGCGCAATCCGCGCGTCTTTACCGCCGGCGACGCCTGCCACACCCACAGCCCCAAGGCCGGGCAAGGCATGAACGTGTCGATGCAGGATACCTTCAACCTGGGCTGGAAACTGGCCCATGTTCTTCAGCATCGCGCCGATCCGGCCCTGTTGCACAGCTATTCCGCCGAACGCTGGGCCGAGGCCAAGCGGCTGGTCGATACCGATCACCAATGGGCGCGGATCATGTCCGCCCCGCCGGGAGAGTCCGAACTGGACGGCACCGACATGCCGCGGTTTCAAAAACAGTTCATCGAGAACCTGGAGTTCACCGGCGGACTGGCGGTGCAATACGCGCCCTCTGCCCTGATCGGGCCAGACACCCACCAGGCGCTTGCCACCGGGCTGGAAATCGGGCGCCGGTTTCATTCGGCCCCGGTGGTGCGGGTGGCGGACGCGATGCGGATGCAGCTCGGGCATGTGGCCGAGGCCGACGGGCGCTGGCGAATCTATGCCTTTGCCGGCAAGCAGGACACATCGGCCCCCGGCTCGGCGATCCACCGGCTGGCCGATTGGCTGGAACGCGATCCGGCCTCACCGGTGGTCAAGCACACCCGCGCGGGCGAGGATATCGACGCGGTGATCGACCTGCGGGCGGTGTTCCAGCAGACCTTCGAGGCGCTCGCCTATGAGGATTTGCCGTCGCTGCTGAAACCGACCAAGGGCAAGCTGGGCCTGCAAGACCACGAGAAGGCCTTTTGCACCGATCACAAGGGCGCCGGCGACATCTTTGACATGCGCGGGATCGACCGCGACCGGGGCTGCATGGTGGTGGTCCGCCCCGACCAGTACATCGCCCATGTCCTGCCGCTGGACGGGGTCGAGGCGCTGTCGACCTTCTTCGCCGGGATCCTGCGCCCCGCCAGCGCCGGGTGATCGCCCGGCCTGCGCCGCCTCACCCCGCGGCGTGCAGCGCGATATAGCCTTCGAGCGCGTCGATATTGGCCGCCACCGTCGCGCTGTTCAGCCGGGCCAGGGTGGCGAAACTGGCCCCGATCTGCGCCATGCCTTCATGCGGAGCGACCGAGGATGCGGCGCTGAGCGGGGCATAGGCGGAGAACGCCGTGTCGGCCCGCTGCAGCAGCTCATAGGCCTCGCGGTTGGCGCTGAGCAGGTCCGCGAACAGCGCCGGGAACGGGGTGTCCGGCGCCGCCACGGTCAGCTTCTCATAGTTGGACCGGGCCAGCTCGATGGCCGACTTGTCCTGCCAGCTGTCCAGCTTGCCCAGTTCCGTCAGCAACCGGTCGAGCCCCGGGGTCTTGGTGCTTTCCGGCGCCAGCAGCGGCTCGGCGCTGCGCGCGGCGGCCCCCTTGAACGTCATCCATGACGTGAGGGTCAGTTCGGGCCGTCCCGGGTGCCATTTGCTGTCCTTGGTGTTGACGACCCGGAGCACGGTGGGATCGTCGGTCAACTCGGTCTCGAGATAGGTGATCAGCTTGACGCAGATGTCCTTGTCGTTCTGCAGCGCCGCCACCGTCAGCCCGCTCGCGCGCATCGCCTGCTGCGCCGAGGGGTCGCCCATGATCGAGGCGCCATAGGCGATACAGCATTTGGCCAGTGTCGAGTTCAGCCGCAACGCCTTGCGCGCCCGCTTGCGGTTGCCGGGATTGTCGCGGGCGTCCTTGTAGGCGCTCCAGCCCACCGAGATCGCCCGCTCGCCGTGCATCTTGTAGCCGAATTCGACCACAGCGTCGGCCATCGAGAGCGAGGCCGACACGATCGACGACGCGCCGGTCGGGTCCATCACCTGCGCCACCGCCGCGCCCGCCTGCGCCGTGTGCAGCACCAGCGACACCTTGGCGTGATCAAGGTGGATCCTGGAGTTCTTCAGGGTGTTCTGAACCGCCGCCGCGACCCCGCTCTGCGCCGCAAAGGCCACCTCCATCGAGTCCACCCAGGCGTTGTGGGTATCGACGCATTTCTTGAGGACATAGATGTCCTTGGCGACCTTCTGCGCCGCCACCACCGCCCCGGTGCCGGGCACCAGCGCCGCCAGCACCCCCGCCCCGGTCGCGGTCAACCCGTTGATCAGGGCGACCTTTTGCCGAAGTGCGGCGGTATTGGCCATGGCACGGTCGATGGCCTGCTGCGCCTGCACGATCTCCTCGGCGGTGCGCTGGGTGATGTCGCCATCGGGATGGGCCTGGGAATACAGCTCCTCGAAACCGACCAACTCCTGGTCCGCCTCCTTCATCATCTCTTCGATCGCCTCGGGGGTGAAGGCCTCGGCCAGCTCGCGCTCGGCCTGCTGGCGCGCGTTGTCCTCGGCCTGCTGCTCGATCTGCTGCGCCAGTTCCTCGGCCGAGGTGCCCGCCAGCGGATCGCTTGCGCTGGCCTTCAACCCGGCCAGCGCCGGCTTGTCCATCTGGTCCAGCGCGCTGGTGATCGCCGCCATCGAGACGGCCGAGCCGGCATCCTGCCCCGCCTCCTGCCCGGCGCCGGTGCCCTCGTGGAACAAGGCCTCGCCGCTGTCCATATCCATGATCTCGCGCGACGCGGCATCCTCGCGCACCCCGTCATAGATCGCCTCGGAGCTGGCCCCGAAGGCCGCCGCGATCGCGGCGCCGCCCAGCAACATGGCAAGCTCGGCCTTGTTGCCGGTCTTGATCGCCTGCAGCACCGCCGGCCCCTTGCCGACCTGAGTGATCGCCAGCTTCAGCGCGCTTGCGACCTGCGACAGCGCGGCGGCCTGGTCCTTGAGCTTCTGCTTCTCGGTGCTGTCCTCCGTGCTGCCGGCCTCGTCGGTGACCCTTCCCGCCACCGAGGTGATCGAGGAGGCCACCGTCTCGGCCAGGTTGCCGATCAGCTTGTCGATCAGCTTAGCGCGCTTGATGTCGTCGGGTTCCTTGACCGCGAGGATCAGCGTCGGCACCATCTTGACCCCCGCGAAGGAGGCGGTGATCGCCGCTGACACGCAGGTGATCATGCCGCTCGAGGCGCCGTTGCCGCGCATCGCGGTATCCACCGTCTTGCCGGCAAGGGTCTGGGTGATCGACAGCGCCCCCTCGATGGTGTTGCACCATTTGACCAGCGGATCGGGCTCTTTCGATGCCACGTGATCCACCACCAGCTCGGTGCCGCTCAACCCGCCCAGCAGGATCGCGGTGGCGTTCTGGGCGTATTTTGTTTCGTTCTGCATCTGCGTGACCTGGTCGGTCAGCGTCTTGCTCTGGGTCTTGATCGCGTCGCGCCGCTCGTTGATCTCGGTAATCCGGTCCTGCGACGGCGGCGGCGTGCCGTCCAGCTCGGTCTTGAGGTCGGCGTCTTCCTTCTTGAGGGACTTGATGTCGCTGTTCTTGTCCGCGACCGTGGTGGCGTTCGAGATGGTGATCGAATTCGAAACGATGGCGCCGGTCACCGTCACCACCTCCTTGGCGATGCGCATCCCGGTCTTGAACTTGTCCATTCCCTTGGAATGGGTCTCGGAATAGGCCGCCAGCTTGTCGCCGTAAAAATCCATCGCGCCCTGAAAGGCGATCGCCTGTTCCGAGCATTTGTCGGGGATCATGTTCTCGGGGATCAGCCCCTCGCGCATCAGAGGCGTCCAAAGCTCCTTTCGGATATCCTCGTCCGAGAACAGCCGCTCGCCGTTGTCGTCCAGCTGGTTTTCCATGTGCGCCTGCAACGCGAGGATCCGCTGGTGCGCCTGCAGGATCGCGGCGGCCTTCTCGGGCGGGATCTCCATCGTGCTCTGGCCAATATCCTCACGGGTATCGACCTCCAGGTCCATCCGCATGGCCCATTTGCCCAGCCCGGACTCGGCCAGTTCATCGTCGGTGGCCCGCCACGGGATATTGTCGGTGCCCACCTCCTGTCCGGTCAGCGACAGCCATAGCGATTTCACCGCGCCGGGGTCCTCCCTGTTCTCGATGACAAGGCCCATGGCACGGTCGATCTCGTCATGGGTGGCGGCCAGGCTGGCGCCGAGTTGGTCCTCGAGGAACGCCTTTTTCTGCGCGGCGCGCTGTTCGGCGGCGGCCATTTCCACGGCCAGGTCACGCTTGGCGACAAAACCGATCCAGGTGATTTCTGCGTCACTCAGGGGCATCTGTTCACTCTCCTACCGACCCGGATTCAGGGATTTGAGCACCTGCGTCTCAAGCGCCAGAAGCGTGGCGCGGAATTGCGGCCAACTGCCCCCGTGATCGAACGGGTTGTCGCGGTAGACCTCCAGCGCGGGATCGTCCTCGATCCGGTTCGCGATCCTGCGGATCTCGGACAGCACCGTTTCGCGCAAGGTTGCCATGTCCGCTTTTTTCTTGACCGGGTCCCGCTCGGCGAGGGTCGTGTCGATCTCCCCCTGCAGGCCGGGCGGAAAGGCGATGACGTTGGACAGCCCCGCCACCTCGCCCAGGATGTTCCGGACCTTGGTCATCGCCGCGTCAAGATCGGCGTCGCCGGATTGGTCCTCGCTTTGCGCCGCGAGGGTGCTCATGACCCTGCCCGCCGCCACCGCGGCCTCTCCGACCTTGCCCATGTTCGTCTTCAGCGCGGCTTCGAACCCGTCGAGATCGACGATTTCGCCCCCGGTCCGAACCGGGGTCAGATTACCGAGGTCCGAGGCAAGCTCCTTCGCGTTGGAGATGACCGGTTCAAAAGCGGAAATCGCCGCCTCGGCGTCACCCTTGCCCTTGTTCCAGGCCTTGTCCGCGCTCTTGTACTGCGCCTCCAGGCTGTCAAAGACCGCCTTGTACTCCACCTTGCTGGCCAGCCGCGTCGCCTCGTCCAGCGCGGTTTTCGCCGCCGCCAGCTCGGTCTTGGCGCTCTCGCGCAGCTCCCCGGCCCTGGTCTTCGCCGCCTCCTTGTCCTCGCAGGCCTTGGCCGCCCCCTTGGTCAGGGCCGCGATCTGGCGAAGATAGGCCATCGGATCGTCCGAGGGCCTGACCTGGACCCGGGCCAGCTCGGCATCGACCAGGCCGTCCAGCGTGGCGGTATCCTGCTCGGCCTTCAGCACGCCCTGTTCGGACTTGGTCTCAAGCGTCTTGCGCACCTCGCCCAGAGACTTGCGCAAGACACCCTGAACCCCGGTGCCGTGCTGGCCCAACTCCTTGATCTTGTCCAGCGCGGCGGTGATCTCCTCCTGCAACCGCTGCACCTCGGTCATTTCCGCGATGCTCAGCGGCCCGGTGCTGACCGCCGCCGGGCCGTTCCTGATCAGATCGGCCAGCACCTTTCCAAGGGTCGCATCATCGCCCTTGGGCTTGGCCGAGAGCTTGTTCTCGATGCCGTCCAGCGTGCCCTTGACGTCTTTGTACTTTTCCTTGAGTGGCCCCGTCGCCGTGACCAGCGCCTCGGCCTCCGACAGCAACTGCTCGGCCTCGGTCGCGGCATCGCCGGGCAGCATCGCACCGGCATAGCTTGACGCGAACTTGTCCTTGCGCGCGGTCAGCGGCTCGGCCCCGTTCATCCGCCATTCCTTGAGCTTCTTGTCAGCCATCTTCCTGTCAAAGGCCAACAGCGCATCGGTGACTCGCTTGTAATCCGCGCCGCCCCCGGCAATGGCCGCACGCATCTCTTCCGCCTTCTGCGCGGCAGCGGCGATGGCCTCGGCGCTGCCCGCAACCTCCGACCCGGCCATCTGGTCCAGCATCTGCATCTGCTGGCGCAGCGCGTCGATTGCCTCGCGCGGGATGTGCTTGTCCTCGCGGCGTTGCACGGTGTCGTCGTCGCGCAGCTTGATGCGATGGTATTCCTTGCTGCCGTCGTCCTGCACCACCACCAACAGATCGTTGGGGTGCACACCGGCGATATCGCCCTCTGCAATCGGCTCGGTACGATAAAGCGACAACAGCGACCCGGCGAGTTTCGACGCGGTTTGCGCCGCCTCTTGCTTTGCGTCCTCATCCTCGGGCGTGAGCTGCGCCGTTTCGCGCAGCGCCAGCGCAAGATCACGCTCCATCGCGTCGATCTCTGCCAGAATCGCCCGGTAATCCGGAGCCGCCTCGGCCTTGGCCGCCCCCGCGTCGTCCTTCAGATCCTTCAGCCAGTCACGGAACGGGGCGTCATCCCCGCCCATGCCCCACAGCCGTTCGATCGAGGCCGCCAACTGCTTGACCGCGCGCGTCACCCGCATGGACAGGTCCGGGCCATTCTCCGTCGGGTCGGGCAAGGCGAAACTGCGCGCCGCGATGAAATCCTGCCACAGCGATTGCACGTCCCGGTGCAGCGCGCGGGCCTCGGCGTGCTTGTCCTTGTCGCACAGGCCCTCTGCAAGGGTGAGCATCCGCAGCAGGGAGTCCCTTTGCGCGATGGAGATCTCGGTCACGTCGGTCTCGTCGGGATACAGCTTGGCATCCACCACGATCTTGGAGGCGCTGCGTGTTACCGCCGTCTTCAGATAGACGATATTGGCAAGGATCACCTCCTGTTCGGTGCGGATCTCCTTGCGGCTCATCGCGTTGTCGGGATCAAGCGGCGCGATCGGCCTGGCCCCCTCGGGGCGTTGCGAGGCCCATTCGGTCAGCGTGGCGTCAAGATCGTCTGCATCCGGGTCGATCTCGGCCAGCCGATCCTCGGCCGCCGCCTGCAACGACACCGCCCCGAGCATCCTTTCCACCCGCTGCGCGGCACTGGCACGATAGGCATCCATCTGGCGCGCCCGGTCATCCAGCGCGTCGCGGCGGTCGGTTTCCTCGGCGATCTGCGCCAGCAGCGCCCGCTTTTCCTGGAACCCCTCGGCGGCCTCGGCCTCTTGTCGCAGCCCGTCGATCTTGTCGTCGATCTTGTCCAGCGCACTGTCCAGCCGTTCGGCATCCGCCTTCAGCCGGTCGGTGCGGGCCAATTCGCGCGCCGCCACCTCGTCGCCACCCTGGCTCATGTCCTCAAGCGTCGCGGTCGCCCCCGAGGCCACCGCCCCGGACAGGCTGGCATGAACCGGTTTCAGCGCCAATTCCAGGTCCATGACGGCGATGCGGGCCTGCTTTTCCAGGTCGGCCCCCTCTCCTGCCGCGACGAACCGGTCGCGCAACCGCGTGATCGCGATGCGGGCGGCGTCGCACAGCCGGCTATGCTCGCCCAGGGCGGTGGCGCGCTGCATCTCGGCGTCGTCATCTTCCAGCCGTTTCGACGTGATCGAGGGGCTGAGGGTCGGATTGTCCCGAAACGACGCGATCCCCTCGACCTGCGCCAGCGACCTGTCGAACAATTCGGTCGGCGCCGGTGGCACCAGCGCCGCGATGGCCGCGTCGATCTCACCGGCCAGCGCATCGACCAGGCGCCCAAGGGTGCGCATGTCCGCGACACCCTGGGTGAAGATTGGCGCGTCTTCGGGCGCGGCACGGACCTGGGTCACGATGTCCAGATGACGCCGCCTGAGCGCGGCGACCTTCTCAGCTTGCGCAGGCACCTGCGACAGGTCGTGGCGGATCTCGATCTCCTCGATCTTCTCCATCGCCGCATCGCGCGCCACCAACCACTCGGAGAAATCGCTCTTGAGCGTTTCGATTGCCGCGGCAATCTCCCGGTTGTTGTTCTGGCGGGTCTTCTTCCGGCGAAACAGGCTACGTTTCTGGATCAGCGCCTCCAGCGGGCCAAGGTACCGCCCCAGGAACCGCATTTGCGCATCTGAAAAGTCAAAGGGCACGGATCTCTTCCTTTTTCGATCTCACGGCGCTCAGCCGCGCGGGGCCAGCACCTCGGCGATCTCTGCCAGCGCGGAGGAGGCCGATGCGGCGACAGAGACGTTCACGAACCCGTTGTTGCCATCCACATCCGCGAAAAAATCGGTCTGCAGTTCGCTCTGATACTCGGCCAGAACGCTGCGCGCGGCCTCTTTGCGGGCCTCGCGTTCTGGCCCCTGCGGGGCGTTCACCACCTCGTCCAACCGGTCGATCAGACGGGTGTCCAATGCCTTGAGGTAATCGTCCAGATCCCCGACCATGTCGGCCAGGTCGGCCAGCCCCGGTTCCGATTTGCAGGCCGTCGCGATCGCGGTCTTGAGCTTGTCCAACTCGGCGTGCATCGTTTCCCGCGTCTTTTCCCATTTCAACCGGCTGACGGCAAAGGGCTGCACGTCCTCGCCAACCTCGGGGCCGGAGGTTCCGGCGGCGTTTCCCGCCGCCTCGTCGAGCATTTTCTGCAACCCCGGCAGAGTCTTGAGCGCTGCCGCATACCCCTCTGGCGTGGCCTCGCTGGCGCTGCCCTCGGCGTAGTTCAGACGCATCTCGAAGGTGTCCTGAACCGCCTGCGAGGCGAAGCGCTGCTCCGCGATCGCCGCCTCCGCCCGGGGCTTCAGCGCGGCATGGGCGGCCTCCCACTCGGCCTGCACGTCTAGGGCCTCGCCCTGCGGCGGCTCCGGCACTGCCTCTGGGGACGGCGGGGCGGCCTGCGCACTCAGCGTGTCAATCGCCTGGCGGACCTTGGCCACCCCCTGCGCGGCGCGGGCCAGCTCGCCGGCCTTGACCAGCGCGCCAAGCTGCTGGATCGGCTTGACCACCTTGGCCTTGAACGGATCGGGCAGCTTCTGCGCATCCTGCGCCAGCGCGCGGATATCGGCGGTCACAGCCCCCGCGTCCGGCGCCTCGCCGCGATCCTGCGGCGGTTCTGCGGCTGCGGGTTGGGCGGCCACCCGGGCCAGGACCCCGTCGATCTGGTCCATCACCGCCGCCGCCCCGGCAAGGTTCTGCGCCTTGATGTCGACAACCACCTTTTTCAGCGCCTGTGTCAGCGTGTCCGCGACCGGTTTGGGCGCGGCGGCGATCCGGGGCTGCGCCGCCTTGATCCGCGCCAACAGCGCGGCGGCATCAGGGACATCCGGTTGCGGGGCCGGTTGCGCGTCCAGATCTGCGGCCCCGGCGTCGGCCTGCTCCTGCGGCGCATCGCCGGCCTCCCCGTCGTCCTCGAACAGCTCGGCATCGTCCGGCAGATCCTCGATATCGGCCTCCAGCACATTGCCGTCGGCATCGAGGATCTCGACGTTCAGCGTGATCTTGTTCGCCTTGAGGAATTTCTTCAGCCGCTTGGCCATGGTCGGCACCACGACCTCGCAGGTCAGCTGCATCACCCGGCCTTCAACCTTGCAACTGCCGAACGCCGCCTTGGTCCCTGCCCCTTCGCTCTTGGCGACCTTGCCCAGCACCGCCGCAGGACGCCGCCGATGCAGGGCAAAGTAATGATCGTCGTCGGATTTTCCGGGGTTGAAGGCGAACGGCAGCGGCTGCTTGCGCGACAGCTTGACCATCTTCTTCAACTCCGGGCCTTCAAGAGCAAACTCGGACATTCGGAAATCTCAAACTACATGACCCTACGTCAGGCTAGCGGCAAAAATGCACCCTGCATAGACGTTTGACACGGGATCGGCCCGGTCACGTTTTTCCGGGCGGCTGCGGCGACCACCCGAAGGTTCCCCAGTATTGCCTTTTTTTGACCACCTTCGACCGTCACAAGCCGAAATACTGGTTAAAGAGTTTAAACCACCTTTGGTTTCTATCGATTGGAAATGATGACGATGCTGATATGAACCAACCTGCACACCGCACCGGCAAAGCCACGAGGGACAAACGGGATACTGCGATGAGGGCTGCGACATGACCTGCCTTGCGCGTTTGGAACTGACCGTGGTGCCCGCCACGGTCGCGGCCCTGTGGCTGCTCGGCGCGCTCGTTCTTGTCTGGGTCGTCCGGAACCATCGCTTTGCCGGCAAGCGCTCTTTCATCGTGGCCTTCACCGCCATGCTCTGGTGGCTGGCCGCGGTCACGCTCGAACTGGCTTCGCAGGGGCTGGCGTGCAAGGTCACCTGGGCGCTGGCGGCCTGGCCCGCGATCATGCTGATGCCGATGGCATGGGCGTTCTTCGTTTTCGATTACACGATGAACATCCGGCCGGGATCCAAGCCGCTCCGCCGCCTGGGCTTTGTGAGCCTTCCGACCGCAGCGGGCCTCATTGCGCTGACCAATCCCTGGCACCACCTGCTCTACGGCACCGGCACAAGGCTGGTGACCGAAGGCACCCAGACCTTCGTCGTTTTCCATCACGGCCCGCTGTTTTACGCGATCGCCTCCTGGCTCTACATCTTCGCGGCAAGCGCCGTGGGCTTTCTCGCCTATGCCTTCGTGAAGGCCGAGAAGAACATCAGGCCATTCCTGGCGATCCTGATCCTCATCACCCTCGCCCCGCTGGCCGCCAACGTGGCCTATATCTACTGGGGGTTCACCATTTTCGGGTTCGACCCGACCTCCTTCATGTTCACCGGCGTTCTGATCGCCTTCAGCTGGCTGCTGGCGAACAACCGGCTGATGGACACCGAGGCCCTGGGGCGCGACCTGCTGTTCTACGCCACCCATGACCCGGTGATCGTCATGGACGCCTGCGGCCACTTCGCCGGCGCGAACCCTGCCGCGCAAGCGCTGTTCGCGGACCAGATGCCGACCCATGGCGAGGACCTCGATCGCCTCGACAAGATCGGCCCGATCCTGGCCCACCTGGCGGAGACCGGCGACCTCGAGAGCCCCGACCCGGTGTCCTTCGGAGAGCGGATCTATGATGTGCGTGCCCTTCCGATCGCCAGCCCGATCCAGACCAAAAGCAACCTGATGGGCTGGTCGGTGTCGCTGGTCGACATCACCGAACGGGAACACTCGGCCGAGGCGCTGCGCGATGCCCTGGTGCGCGCCGAGGCGGCCAACCACGCCAAGAGCGAATTTCTCGCCGTCATCAGCCACGAGTTGCGCACCCCCCTCACCTCGGTCAAGGGCGGGCTCGACCTGGCCCTTTCCGGCGTCGCGGGCGAGATCAGCGATCCGATCCGGAAACTCCTGACCATCGCCGGAAAGAACAGCGTCCGGTTGTCGCGTCTCATCGACGACATTCTCGATCTGCAAAAGCTGGACCTGAACGAGATGGCCCTCGATTTCCAGGATGTCGACCCCACCGACTTCCTGCGCGAGACCGTGCAGGAGCTTGAGGCCCACGCCAATGAGGCCGATGTCCGGCTCACCGTCGACTCCGACGACGAACCCCGGCGGGTGAATATCGATCCCTTCAGAATGAAGCAGGTGGTCGGAAACGTGCTGTCGAACGCGGTGAAATTCTCCCCCAAGGACGGGGTTGTCGAATGCGCGATCGTCGAACGCGGCACCAGCGTCCGCATGACGATCCGGGATCACGGCCTCGGCATCCCCGAGGGCTCCGAGGACAAGGTCTTTGGCCGCTTCAACCAGGTCGACGGCTCCTCGACCCGGGCCTCGGGCGGCTCCGGCCTGGGGATGCACATCGCCAAGCTGCTGGTCGAACGCATGGGCGGCTCCATCTCCTATGAAAGCCGCCTTGGCGAGGGCACCACCTTTTTCGTCGACATCCCGCTGCTGCCGCTGGCCGGCTGCGACCAGGAACCGGCCCGCAGACTGGCCTCCTAACGGGGTCAGCCTGTCGTAAACAGGTCAGCGCGGCGGCCCGAACGCCTAGGCGCCCAGCGCGCGCACCCTCTGCCGCTGCGCGCCCAGCCCCTCGACCCCCAGCGTCACCACGTCGCCCTCGTTCAGCCAGACCGGCGGCACCTTGCCCATGCCCACCCCCGGCGGCGTGCCGGTACAGATCAGGTCGCCCGGTTCCAGCCGGGTGAACTCGGACAGGTAGCTGACGATGGTCGCCACGTCGAAGATCATCGTGCCGGTATTGCCGGTCTGCATCCGGGTGCCGTTGACCTCCAGCCACATGTCCAGCGCCTGCACGTCGGCGATCTCGTCCGGCGTGACCAGAAAGGGACCGGTCGGGCAGAAGTTGGGAAAGCTCTTGCCCTTGACCCACTGGCCGCCCCGGTCGATCTGCCAGGCCCGTTCCGAGACGTCGTTGACCACGACGAAACCGGCGACATGCTCCATCGCCGCGTCCCTGGTGATATTCAGCGCCGGCTTGCCGATCACGATGCCCAGTTCGACCTCCCAATCCAGCTTCGTCATCTTGGGCGATTTCAGGATGTCGTCATCGGGCCCGCAATAGGTGACGCCCGACTTGGCAAACAGGATCGGCTCTTTCGGCACCGGCATGCCCGCCTCCGCCGCGTGGTCGGAATAGTTCAGCCCGATGCACCAGATGTTGCGCGGCTGCGCCACCGGCGCGGCCCGCCGTTTGCCCGCGACATCGACCACCGGCAGCGTCGCCGGGTCCACCGCCGCGAGACGGCCCAAAAGCTCGGGCGACAGCGTCTCCGGTCCGAAATCCCCGACCACGGCAGAGACATCCCGCGCCACGCCATCGGCATCCATCAGACAGGGAATCTTGCGACCGTTCCGGTCGCCATATCGCGAAAGCTTCATGCGGGGGTCTCCTCTCGCCCGGCGGGCGTCTTACCTGATGGCCGGACCATGCGTCAGACGGCTGATCGAGTCCAGAAGGGCGGTCCGGTCGATGCGGAAGTGACGGTAAAGATCCCCGATCGACCCGGTCTGCCCGAAATGCTCGACCCCGTGCGCGATGGTGCGATGCCCGGCGACCGAGCCGAGCCAGGACAGGGTGGCGGGATGACCGTCCAGCACGGTGACAAGGCTGCATGTCGCCGGCAATTCAGCGAACAAGCGCTCCACATGGCTGACCGCGCCACTGTTGCCCCGCGCGCGTTCCCGCTGTGCGGCGGTCCACCCGGCATTGAGCCGATCCGCCGAGGTCACCGCCAGAACGCCGATATCCCGCCGGTGTTCCCCGGCGAGACCCGCCGCCGCGATGGCCTCGTCCGCGACCGCCCCCTGATAGGCGATGACGACGCTGCAATTCGGCCCCGGCTTGCGCAGCCAATAGGCCCCGTCGATGGCCCCCTGCCGAAACGCGTCATCGACACGCTTGCCCGGCTGCTCCAGCGGCTTGGTCGAAAGCCGCAGGTACACCGCCCCGCCGGTCTCGTCGCGCAGCCATGTCCGCTCGTCCAGATCGCCTGCGCCCTCGCGCTGCATGTAGTCGAAGCCCCACTCCATGATCACCGCCAACTCGTCGGCGAACCCCGGCTCAAAGGCGGCAAGCCCGTCCTGCGCCATCCCGATCAGCGGCGTGCCGATGGATTGGTGCGCCCCGCCCTCCGGCGCCAGCGTCACCCCAGAGGGGGTGCCCACGATCATGAACCGCGCGTCCTGGTAACAGGCGTAGTTCAGCGCATCGAGCCCGCGCGCGACAAAGGGGTCATAGACCGTGCCGATCGGGAACAGCCGCTTGCCGAACAGCGAATGCGACAGCCCCGCAGCCCCCAGCAGCAGGAACAGGTTCATCTCGGCGATGCCCAGCTCGATATGCTGGCCCAGCGGCGTGAACTCCCATTTCGCGGTCGAGGGGATGCGATGCTCGATAAAGGCATCGGCCTGACCGGTGCGGGCAAACAGCTTGCGCCGGTTCACCCAGGGGCCGAGGTTGGTCGTTCCGGTCACATCCGGCGACATGGTCAGGATCCGCGCCGCCAGGTCGCTGTCGCCCTTGCTCAGATCATCGAGGATCTTGCCAAAGGCCATCTGCGTCGAGATCTCGCGCGAGGTGTCCACCGCGACCGCCGGCACTGTCAGCCGGTCATCACGATAGCGCCGGCGCCCCTTGGCGAAAAAGGGAACACCGGCGAGAAAACCCTTGAACCCCTCGGGATCATCGACGGTGGCCAGCGGCGCCCACTCCTCGCCCTTTGGCACGCCCATGTGCGCTTGCCACTGGGCGAACTGGGTGGAGTTCATCAGCCCGCCGTGGTTGTCCTTGTGCCCCGCGATCGGCGTGCCCCAGCCCTTGACCGTATAGGCCAGGAAACAGGTCGGGCGGTCATGGTCGATGGCGGCGAAACTCTCGGCCATGGTCTCGACGCAGTTGCCGCCCAGGTTCTCCATCAGCGCCGCCAGTTCCGCATCGCTGCGCCGCTCGATCAGCGCGGTCACCTCGCCCTGGTCGCCCAGGTCGTCAAGCAGCCGCTTGCGCCAGACCGCGCCGCCGCGAAACGTCAGCGCCGAATATTCCTGGTTCGGACAGGCATCGATCCAGTCGCGCAACCTGTCACCGCCCGGCTCCTGAAAGGCGGCGCGCTGCAACACACCGTGCTTGACCTTGACCACGTCCCAGCCAAAGGCGTCAAAGATCTTCTCGATCCGCCCGAACAGCCCCTCGCGCACGATCCCGTCCAGCGATTGACGGTTATAGTCGATGATCCACCAGGTGTTGCGCAGGTCGTTCTTCCACCCCTCCTGCAACGCCTCGTAAATGTTGCCCTCGTCCAGCTCCGCATCGCCGACCAGCGCCACCATGCGCCCCATCGGCGCCCCCGCGCCCCAGCTTTTCGCCGCGATGTAATCCTGCACCAGAGAGGCGAAAGAGGTGATCGCCACCCCCAGCCCCACCGACCCTGTCGAGAAATCGACATCGTCGATGTCCTTGGTTCGGCTGGGATAGCTTTGCACCCCGCCATAGCCGCGAAAGTTTTCCATGCGCTCGCGGTCAAGGTTCCCCATCAGGTATTGCATCGCGTGAAAGATCGGCGAGGCATGCGGCTTGACCGCAACCCGGTCCTCGGGGCGCAGTGCCGAGAAATACAGCGCCGTCATGATCGACACCATCGAGGCCGACGACGCCTGGTGACCGCCCACCTTGATGCCGTCCACCTTGGGGCGGATGTGGTTGGCATGGTGGATCATCCAGTGCGACAGCCACAACAGGCGCTGCTCGACGGTCTTGAGATGTTCGGACTTGCGATGCTCGGGGGTGCTGGGCATTTTCTTCTCCTTTGCGCCGGTATACACCCGAGCTTGCGGGTATTATCGTCCTTCTTGCCGCCTGTTCCCCGCAGCCGCGACGGATTCAGGCGCCAAACCCGTGAACGGCGAAGGAAACCGGCCCCCATGCCCGACCAGTTGGACGACATCGACTGCAAGATCCTGCAAGAGCTTCAGGCCGACGCCCGCCTGACCCATCAGGAGCTCAGCGACCGGATCGGCCTCTCCCCCTCGCCCTGCGCCCGGCGCATCCGCAAGTTGGAAACCGGGGGCTATATCACCGGCTACAGCGCCCGGATCGACGAGGCCAAGCTGGGGTTCGGCTTCAACGTCTTCATCTCGGTCCGCCTCGACCAGCAGGTCGACGACCGCCTCGGCGCCTTTGAGAAAGAGGTGCGGCTCTGCCCCGAGATCGTCGATTGCTGGCTGATGACCGGCAGCTTCGACTACCTCCTGCGCGTCGCCGTCAGCGACCTGGAAGAATTCGAGCGTTTTCTCACCCAGCGCCTGACGAAACTGCCCGGTGTCGCCTCGCTGGAATCCTCGATCCCGATTCGCCGGGTCAAGTACCTGCCGGCGCGGCTGCGCTGAGCGGCACGCGGGTCACCCCCCGCAGGAAAACCTCGATCGCCAGGTCCACCCGCGCGGTCATCGTGGCCTCGTCCGGCAACCGCCTGGGATCGAGCAGCGATTCCATCGGCCAGGGGCGCAACATGTCGAACAGCAGTGCGGCGGCGGCGGGCAGATCGTCGATCTCCACCTCGCCCCGCGCGCAGCCGCGTTCCAACTCCTCGGCCAGAAGGCAGCGATAGACGTCGCTGGTCCGCTCCAGCATCGAGCAGGCGACACCGGAGGTGGCCGGGCATTCCGACACGAAGCCGCGCAGGATCTCCAGCGGCAGGTCGAATCCGCCCTTGCCCAGATCCGGCGGCAGCATCAGCCGCAACCGCTCGGCCAAGGGTCGCGACCGCGCCGACGCTGGAACCGGGCGGATGAACCCGCCGCCGTATTGCTCCACATAGGCCTGCAACAGCGCCGCGCGGCTGGGAAACAGGGTGTAGATGGTGCGCTTGGACATGCCCGCGCGACAGGCCAGCGCATCCATGCTGGCGCCCTCCAGCCCGTTTTCGCGATAGACTGCCTCGAGCGCGGCGAATATCTGCGCCTGCCGCTTCTCCGGCGTCAGAACCGCAGGCCGCCCACGCCGGGGTGCAACTGGTTTTCTCTTCGCCTTGCCCATGCCGGTTCCGTCGTTCACGCCGGCGTGAACGGATCCGGTTAAAGACCCCTTGTCATCCGACATTGTCGCTGATTATAGAAACGCTTTAGTTTCCTAAGCCAATCCCGCCACCATGCCAATCCTCTTTTCCGAAAGGCCCGTCATGTCCGCGTTCTTTCGCCTGACGCTGTCCTGCCTCGCTTGCGCCGGCCTTCTGGCCGCGCCGGCCACCGCCCAGCAGCAGGGCCGCCCCCCCGCCGCCGTCACCGTGGTGACGGTCGCGCCGCAGATGATCACCCTGACCTCGACCCTGCCCGGCCGCGTCGCCGCCTCCTCCGAGGCCGAAGTGCGCCCGCAGGTCAACGGCATCATCACCGAACGCCTGTTTCAGGAAGGCGCCCATGTCGAGGCCGGTGATCCGCTGTTCAAGATCGACCCGGCCAGCTACGAGGCGGTGGTGCAGCAATCGCGCGCCAGCGTGACCCAGGCCGAGACCCAGTTGCGCACCGCCCAGCGCGAGGCCGACCGCATCAACGAATTGCATCAGCGCAAGGTCGCCAGCGACCAGGCGCTGGACGATGCCCTCGCCGCGCGCGACAGCGCCGCCGCCGCCGTCGAGGTCGCCCGCGCCGGGTTGAACTCGGCCGAGATCGAACTGTCGCACACCACCATCCGCGCCCGCCTCTCGGGCGAGATCGGCCTGTCGCAGACCAGCCCCGGCGCGCTGGTCACCGCCAGCCAGGCACAACCGCTGGCGGTGATCCGCGACATCGACCCGGTGCACGTCGACGTGACCCAATCGGCCGCCGACCTGCTGCGCTGGCGCCGCGGCGAGACCGAGGCGCAACTGGGCAGTGCCGACCGCACCGTGCGGCTGACTCTGGCGGACGGTTCCGAGTATGCCGAAACCGGCAAGCTGACCGCCGCCGAGCCCATGGTCGATCCGCAAACCGGCGTGGTCACCCTGCGGATGGAATTCGCCAACCCCGACCGGCTGCTGCTGCCGGGGATGTACGTGCAGGTCGACATGCCGGTCGAGGCCGCCGAGGGAGTCTTCCTGGTGCCGCAACAGGGCGTCCAGCGCGACCGCCGCGGCCGGCCCATCGCCTGGGTGGTGAACGCCGACAACGTGATCGAGGAACGCCCGCTGTCGATCCTGCAGGACCAGGACGATCACTGGGTGGTCGACGACGGGCTTGTCGACGGCGACCGCGTCGTGATCGCCGGCTTCCAGAAGGCCGCGCCGGGCGCCACCGTCACCCCGCAAGAGCGCACCGCCCCCACCGACGCCGCGACCGACGGCTCGAACTGAACGACAGATTGAAGGACGCCCGCGCATGGCCCGTTTCTTTATCGACCGCCCGGTCTTTGCCTGGGTCATCTCGATCCTGATCATGGGGGTGGGGATCCTGGCGATCCGCACCCTCCCGGTGGCACAATACCCGCAGATCGCGCCGCCCTCGGTCTCGATCCGCGCCAGCTATCCCGGCGCCTCGGCGGATACCGTGGCCAACACGGTCACCCAGGTGATCGAACAGCAGATGACCGGGCTGGACGGGCTGCGCTATTTCTCGTCCAGCTCCACCTCGGCCGGCAGCGCCGAGATCACCCTGACCTTCGAGACCGGCACCGACGCCGACATCGCCCAGGTGCAGGTCCAGAACAAGCTGTCGCAGGCCAGCGCGCTTCTGCCCGAGATCGTCCAGCGCCAAGGCATCACCGTGCGCAAGTCCTCGGCCGGGTTCCTGATGGTGGTCAGCTTGATCTCGCCCGACGGCAGCTTTGACCAGGTCGACCTCTCCGACTACCTGGTCACCAACGTGGTCGACGAGGTCAGCCGGATCGAAGGCGTCGGCGACGTGCGCGTGTTCGGCGGGAAATACGCCATGCGGATCTGGCTCGACCCGTCGAAACTCGCCGCCTTCGAACTGGCGCCCTCCGACGTGATCGCCGCCGTCTCGGCCCAGAACGCCCAGATCTCGGCCGGTTCCTTCGGTGGCCGCCCGACGGTCGCGGGCCAACAGCTCAACGCCACCATCACCGCGCAATCGCTGCTGAGCACCCCCGAGGATTTCCGCCAGATCGTTCTGCGCGCCGAGACCGATGGCGGGCTGGTGCTGTTGGGCGACGTGGCCCGGGTCGAGATCGGGGCGGAAAGCTATGCCTCCATCGCCCGGTTCAACGGCGCCCCCTCCGCCGGCATGGCGATCAGCCTCGCCTCGGGCGCCAACGCGCTGGACACCGCCAATGTGGTCAAGGCCCGGATGGAGGAGTTTGCCCGCTTCTTCCCCGAGGGGATGGAATACGTCGTCCCCTATGACACCACCCCCTTTGTCGAGATCTCGATCGAAGAGGTGATCAAGACCCTGTTCGAGGCGATCGTGCTGGTGTTCCTGGTCATGCTGCTGTTCCTGCAGAACCTGCGCGCCACGCTGATCCCGACACTGGCGGTGCCGGTGGTGCTGCTCGGCACCTTCGGCATCCTGGCGGCGGCCGGATTCACCATCAACACCCTGACCATGCTGGCAATGGTGCTGGCCATCGGCCTGCTTGTGGACGACGCCATCGTGGTGGTCGAGAACGTCGAGCGGATCATGGAGGAAGAGGGGCTGGGTCCGCGCGAGGCGACGCACAGGTCGATGGGCCAGATCTCCGGCGCGCTGATCGGCATCGCCATGGTGCTCTCGGCAGTGTTCGTGCCGATGGCCTTCTTTCCCGGCTCCACCGGCGTGATCTACCAGCAGTTCGCGATCACCATCGTCTCGGCGATGGCGCTCTCGGTGGTGGTCGCCCTCACCCTGACCCCCGCCCTCTGCGCCTCGCTGCTGCGCTCCAGCGACCACGCCGCACGGCGCGGTCCGTTCCGCTGGTTCAACCTGGGCTTCAGCGGGGTCTCGCGCGGCTATGCCGGCACCGTCCGCTGGGGGCTTCGCCGCCCGTTCCGGGTCGGGCTGCTCTACCTGCTGATGGCCGGGGCGATGGTCAGCCTGTTCATGCGCACCCCCACCGGTTTCCTTCCGGACGAGGACCAGGGCATTCTCTTCACCCTCGTGCAGGCCCCGACCGGCGCCACCGCCGAGCGCACCCGCGAGGTGATGAAACAGATCGAGGACTACTACCTGACGCAGGAGACCGACACGGTGAAGTCCATGTTCGGCGTGGTCGGCTTCTCCTTCGCCGGCGCGGGTCAGAACATGGGGCTGGCCTTTGTCCAGCTCAAGGACTGGAGCGAACGCCCATCGCCCACGCAAAGCGTGCAGGCACTGGCCGGCCGCGCCTTTGGCGCCTTCAGCCAGATCCGCGACGCCATGGTGTTCCCCATCGTGCCGCCCTCGGTGATCGAGCTTGGCAACGTCTCGGGCTTCGACTTCTACCTGCAGGCGCGCGGCGGGCAATCGCACGAAGACCACGTGGCGGCGCGCAACCAGCTTCTCGGCATGGCGGCGCAAAGCCCGCTGATCGCCTCGGCCCGGCCCAACGGGCTGACCGACGCGGCGCAGTTCAACCTCGACATCGACTGGCGCAAGGCCGGCGCGATGGGCCTGACCCCCACCGCCGTCGGCGCGCTGCTGCAGGTGGCCTGGGCCGGCTCCTACGTCAACGACTTCATCGACCAGGGCCGGATCAAGCGGGTCTATGTCCAGGGCGAAGCCGCAGACCGCGCAACGCCCAGCGACATCGAGAAATGGCGCGTGCGCAATGCCACCGGCGGGCTGGTCCCGTTCTCGAACTTCGCCGAGGGCAGCTGGCAGTACGGGCCGCAGGGCCTCTACCGTTACAACGGCGTGCCGGCGCTGCAGATCCAGGGCTCGCCCGCACCCGGCGTCTCCACCGGCGAGGCAATGGCCGAGATCGAGCGCCTGGCAGCCCAGCTTGGCGGCGGCTACGACGTGGCCTGGACCGGGCTGTCGCTCGAGGAACGCGAGTCCGGCAACCAGGCCCCGCTGCTCTACGCGCTGTCGCTGGCGGCGGTGTTCCTGTCTCTGGCCGCCCTCTACGAAAGCTGGTCGATCCCCTTCGCGGTGATGCTGGCGATGCCTATCGGCGTGCTCGGCGCGCTGACCGGCGCCTGGCTGGGCAGCTACGAAAACGGGGTGTTCTTCCAGGTCGGGCTGCTGACGGTGATCGGGCTGACCGGCAAGAACGCGATCCTGATCGTCGAGTTTGCCCGCGACCGCTACGCCCAGGGCGAACCGCTGCTCGACGCGGTGGTCGAGGCGGCCACCCAGAGGTTCCGCCCGATCATCATGACCTCGATGGCCTTCTCGCTGGGGGTTCTGCCGCTGGTGCTCAGCACCGGTGCCGGCTCGGGCGGACGTAACGCCATCGGCTCCGGCGTGCTGGGCGGGACGATCTCGGCGACGGTGCTGGGCGTGCTCTTCGTGCCGCTGTTCTTCGTCATCGTCACCCGCCTGTTCCGCGTCCGCGCCAAGTAACCCCCCGCCTCCGCTTGCACGGGCGGGGGCACCCCCTACCCTCGCAGGGATGATCACGCCCCTCCTGTCATTCCGGGCGAAGCAAAGCGAAGACCCGGAATCTCCGACCCACGCCACCAGATCCCCGCCTACGCGGGGATGACAGCGCGCGGCCCCCTGTCATTCCGGGCGGAGCAAAGCGAAGACCCGGAATCCCCGCCCCCAACGCCACCAGATCCCCACCTGCGCGGGGATGACAACAGGGGGTGGATAGCGTGTAGAGGGGCTTCCTTACCGGCCCGTTCATACACTTCGTACAAAACGGCCGCGAAACTCCCCAATTTAACAGGAAGTTACACGCAACGGGCGGTGCCCGTTTTCTTCCAAATGCGCGATGTAAGGAATCGCGCACGCGCCCGATCCGCCGTCGTCACGCTGTAGGCGTGCCTTTGGCACGACTGTGGGAGCGTTCCGCCACCATTCC